>JAZUPE010000017.1:0-79533 GCA_045605025.1 Acutalibacteraceae bacterium | reverse complement strand
GATGCTTGATGCGGTTCCAGGACAGCTCGGAAATGTGAATCATACCGTCAACTGCGCCCAGATCAACAAAAGCACCGTAAGTGGTCAGAGACTTGACGCTGCCGGTGAATACCTGACCGACTTCGATGGTCTCCCAGAATGCCTTCTCCTGAGCCTTGCGCTCCTTGTTGAGGACCGCACGGATGGAACCGACAGCACGACGACGGCCGGGATTGACTTCCAGGATGATGAACTTGACTTCCTTCTTGAGCAGACCCTCAAGAGGCTCGCCGCGGGTCAGGGTAGCCTGACCGGCAGGAATGAACACCTTGACTCCCTTGTAGGAAGCGATGACGCCGCCCTTGACAACCTCGGTGACAACACCGGAGAATACGGTGGGCTCGCCTTCGGGCTCTCTCTCGATGACCTCGTCTACGGGAGCGGCCTCTTCGACCTGCTCGTCGTCAGCACGGAAAACGTCCTCGTCGCTGTCATCTCTGTTTCTGCGTGCACGGTTGACAATCTTGGGAGCAGCGGCCTTGATCTCCTCCCAGGAACGGCTGGAGTCGAGGATACGCTTGGAGAGGTATATGTAACCTTCCTGGTCGTTGGTGCGAAGTATCATAAGCTCAAGGGTATCGCCGACCTTGACAATGTCTTCGGGGCTCAGGTTGGGGTTATCGGTCAGCTCATCAAGAGTGACGACACCGGACTGCTTGCGGCCCACGTCAACATAGATCTCGCCGGGAGCGATGCCTACAACGGTACCTTCGACTACCTTTCCGTTTGTATTTGAGTTCTTGAATGATTCTTCAAGCAACGCAGCAAAGTTTTCATCATTGGAATAGATTTCAGACATGGATTCCAATACCTCCTTAATTATACCCGCAGGAGTGGATGCCCCTGCAGTAATGCCAATGTCACGCGATCCCCGAACCTCTTCAGCCGGGAGTTCCGCGGCGGTTTCTATCAGACAGGCTCGGCCGTGCTCCGAGCATATCGACAGCAGCTTCTGTGTGTTGGAGCTGTTCCTGCCGCCAATCACCAGCATGAGGTCGCATTGCGCCGCCAGTTTTCTTGCTTCGCTCTGACGATTCTGAGTCGCATTACATATTGTAGCAAAAATAATTGCGTTAGTAAACACTTTTTTTATGATTTCAGAGCAAATTTCCCAGCTATTTGTGTCAAAGGTTGTTTGCGCTACAACAGTGAGGGGCGTTTCCTCTGAAAATCTGTTACTTTTGACGAGATCCTCCAGTTCCTGTGCCGAACCGAAAACATAATACTCTCCAGAGCAGTGTCCGCTGATTCCCAGAACCTCGGGGTGACTGGCATCTCCGGCGATCAGGATCACGCGGCCCTCCGCCGACGCGGCACTCACAATCGAGTGGATCTTCGCCACAAAAGGGCAGGTCGCGTCCACGTACTCGATGCCTCTTTCTTCCAGCTCTCTGTACACTGAGGACGCCACTCCATGGGAACGGATCACGAGAACCCTGTCTGTTTCAGCCTCCGAGGGCGAGTTGACGATTCTGACGCCGCGGCGCTCAAAATCGCCGATTACCTGCGGATTGTGAATGATGGGGCCGAGGGTGCATACCCTTCTTCCCTCCTCCACCAGCTTTTCGACCGTCTTTACCGCACGGTCAACACCGAAGCAGAAGCCTGCGGTTCTGGCAAGGTAAATACTCATACCTCAACCGCCTCGTTTTTTTCCGCTTTCGTTTCCGCTGAGGCATCTCCGGAGGACACAGCCGTTTCGATGCGCGGCAGTCCGCGGTATTCGCGGCAGTCGTTCTGCAGTTCGGTAATGATGCTCATCAGCTTGCGGGTCGCCTCGCGATACTCACGGGGGGCACCGGTTACAACGCCAAGCTCAGCGGCGGTCACCGGCTCACCAAAGGCAACGGTGTATTTGCTGCCGATTCTCAGCGCGCTCTTTTTTGAAAACACAGCAAAGGGATAAATAGGCGCACCGGACTGATAGGCGATATGCATTACGCCCGCCTTGCCGCGTCCGACCTTGCCGTCCTTTGAGCGGGTTCCTTCGGGGAAGATGCCCAGCACCTTGCCGTCCAGCAGAAGCTGTTCTGCGGTGTTGAGTGATTCGGTGTCTCCTGTGCCGCGCTCCACGGGAAATCCGCCGTAGTTGCCCACGACCCAGCCGAGGAATTTGTTTCTGAACAGCTCAGCTTTTGCCATGTAGCGTATCTGACGCTTCTGAGCAAAATACAGAAACACCGGATCGGCAAGATGGATATGGTTTCCCGCGGCGATGGCAGCGCCTTCAGCGGGGATATTATTCTTTCCCTTGATGATCTTCAGTCCGAAGAGCGTATACACAAGTGGACCGGCAATGGGCGTGGTCAGATTATAGAGCCACGTGCGCTTGTCCTTTTTTGCTTTTTTATCTCTGCCCATGAAAAATAACCTTTCCGATCACTGATTTCAGCTGACAGACAGTCGCTGGATAATGGTATTATAAAGCAGCTCCTCCGATTCGGCAAGAGAAAGTCCGGTGGTATCAACGATAACCGAGTCCTCTGCCGGTCTGAGGGGAGCGACTTCACGGTGGGAGTCGTTGTAGTCACGGTTGTTGACATCTTCAAGAACCGTCTTGTAGTCGATGTCCATGCCCTTGTCGCGCAGCTCTCTGTAGCGGCGCTGAGCGCGCTCCTCGGCAGAAGCGGTGAGGAAGATCTTCACCTGAGCATCCGGCAGAACGACCGTGCCGATATCTCTGCCGTCCATGACAACATTGTCGGTTTCGGCGATATCCTGCTGCAGATCAAAAAGGAACTGCCGCACTGCCACAACCGCGGAAACAACCGATGCCGCCTTGGACACCTCGGGAGAGCGGATAACACCGCTTACGTTCTCTCCGCAAAGATAGACCCGCTGTTCACCGTTCACATATTTGAGCTCGATGTCCATCATGGGCACCAGCGTGGTGACCGTCGGAGCGTCATAGATATCCATGCCGCGTTCCAGCACAAACAGAGCGGCAGCGCGATAGAGCGCACCGGTATCCACGTAGATATATCCCAGTCGCTTTGCAACCGCACGGGCAAGTGTGCTTTTTCCTGCTCCTGCAGGTCCGTCAATCGCTATATTGATAGGCATAAACTACCTCCGAGTAAGAATCATTTCATAAAATGAATGTATGCTGTAAAGCAGAAAACCAACAGACTGAACACTGACGCACACAGCAAAAACACGGATAATCCGCGGCGAATATTCCAGAACATTCCTGCCTGAAGCGCAAGAGTGAGCGCCATTACCGGCATATACGCATCAATACTGATAACCTTTGCAAACTTGAGAATCACCAGCACGATTGCCACAACGCTGCAGACGATTACCCCGACAGCCAGCAGATTTCTTCTTCTCTTCTCCTGTTCGGTAAGAACAGGCATATTGTTTTCTCTCATTTTCTAATTCTCCGTACTCCTTATTCTCTGTTTGCCGCCGAGCAGCCGGCACAGTGTCCGGTGGAAAGGGCAATCTGCAGATTGAAACCTCCGGTGTGCGCGTCCACGTCGATGACCTCTCCGGCAAAGTACAGTCCGCTCACCTTTTTTGAAGCCATGGTTCCCGGATCGATTTCAGACACCTTCACACCTCCGGAAGTAACGATAGCCTCCTCCACCGGTCGGAACTCCTTGACGGTCAGCCTGTACCCTTTCAGCAGAGACACCAGCATTGCCCTTTGTTCGCGGGAAATGGAATTCACCTTGGTATCACCGGATATACCCGTGCGCTCAATGATTACCGGAACCATACTCGACGGCAGCAGTCCGCCCATGGCATTGTGCAGATCGCGGTTAAGATTCTGCGAGAAATCACGCAGTATGCGCGCGTCCAGCTGCTCCGGTGTCAGCGCCGGCTTGAGGTCGATGGTGACCGTGTGCCCCGCAGCTGACTTCATGTGGGAACTTGCGCTTAGTATCACCGGTCCGGATAAACCGAAGTGGGTAAACAGCAGTTCTCCGAAGTCGGTGTAAACCTTTTTTCCCTTCGGATTATGTACGGTTATGGCTACGTTTTTGAGTGCGAGCCCCTGCATTCTACCGCAGTCGCTCTCCACCGTTACCAGCGGCACGAGGGAGGGTTTGGGCTCTATTATGGTGTGCCCCGCCTGCTGAGCAAGACGGTAACCATCACCGGTAGAGCCGGTCAGCGGATAGGAGCAGCCGCCGGTGGCAATAACGCACGCGTCGCACCGCCATTCCTTTCCGTCAGCCACAACACCGGTCACCCTGTCATCCTCAACAATCAGACTTTCAACGGTACATTCGCCAACGTAGCGAACACCTTTTTTACGGCAGCAGCCAACCAGCGCGTCATTTATGTCCATAGCCTTGTCGGACACGGGAAAGACCCTGCCCCCCCGCTCGGTCTTGAGCGGGACACCCTGCTTTTCAAAGAAATCCATGGTATCCTGAGTGCCGAACTTTGAAAAAGCACTGTAAAGAAACCGGGGATTGACCGCGGTATTCTCGATCAGCTTGGCAGTGTCACAATTATTTGTGATATTGCACCGGCCCTTACCGGTTATCATCAGCTTGCGTCCCTGACGACGGTTCTTTTCAAGCAGAGTAACCTTCGCTCCGGCTGAAGCAGCGCTTATCGCCGCCATCATGCCGGCAGGGCCCGCGCCGATTATGATTATATCCATATACTATTTCACTTTCTGACAGATATCACAGTATATCATAGTTGATTACGGTCGTCATTTCAATACCGCCTGCACTCAGGCTCAAGAGAAAAAACCGGCAGTGACGCCGGTTTTTTTGGCTTATTTTATGTGGAGCGCTTTACGCAGCTGTGGCTGCAGCCTGCGCACGTATAATGTGACCGCCAGGGTCAGCGTATAGTCATACAGCGCGAAGGCAGCGTTTCCGAACAGCAGCATCAGAGGAACCGCCCATTTTCCCAGAGTGCCGTCATCCAGCGGGATTCCAAGCACAAAGGTGGCAATGGACACAGCCGCCGCGGCAGCTATGTTGAAGTAGGCAAATTTTGCCAGATATTCCGGCAAACGCCTTTGAATGCGCTCAAAATACTTCTTGATTACCGGATAAAGTCCGAACAGAAACACATACATCAGCGGTGATTCCTTGGACGGCAGCAGCATCATGGAAATAAAGCTGACCGCCGCGTAAGCCATCATCGCCGCTCCGGTTCCGAACTCAATGGACGGCACCAGCAGCAAAGCTCCGGCAACCATTGGAATACAGTAGCTGAGCGCGGGATCCACTATGGACGCTGCCATAATAACGACCGAAAGGCCGCTGAGAACACCGCACAGCGCCACGCGGATTGTCTGTTTTCTCATTTAGCAGCAGGTGATAAGGTCGCCGCCGCAGCACTCGCAGCACTGGTCGGCACACATGAAGCTGCAGCAGGAAGAGCAGATATTGCAGCCTACGCCTTCCTTACCGCTGACCTTGTATCCGCCGGCACCGCCGCCGCGCATATTGGAAGCCTGATTATATGCGGCACGGTATTCATTGTTGTTGGGATCCATATTCACTGCGGTCTGCAGATAGGTGAAAGACTGCTCCAGCCAGCCTCTGCTGTACAGAACAGTACCCTTGAGGAAATACCACTCGGCGCTGCGGCGCTCGGCGGAAACCATGTTGAGGACCTCGTCAGCGTCATCGTATCTGCCGGCCATGATAAGTCCGCGCACGTTGGTGAAGTCAGAGGTTGTGCTGTATCTTCCGGCGTTGGCGGAAGAATACGCAGCGCCTGCTCCGGCGTTTGCACTGGTGCCCGCGCCGGCGTTTCCGGTCTGCTGCTTGCCCGCGCCCCAGCCGTTCCAGCCCCAGCCGGGCTTGGAACCGCTCTGTGAAGCACCTGCAGAGGATCCGGTATTTGCAGAGGAAGAACCGGCACCGGCAGAGGAACTGCCGCCGTTCTTGCGCTCTTTCATTATGGTGTTGTATGCTTCGTTGACTTCGCGCATTTTGTCCGCGGCAACGTCAGCGATGTCGGGTGCGTTGCTGTAGTTGTCGGGATGATACTTCTTTGCCAGCGCGCGATACGCACTCTTTACATCCGCGTCAGACGCGGTGCGGGGAACGCCCAGAACATCATATGGATTGTTCATTAAGCTGCAGCTCCTTCTCGTTTAATGCCCTGCGCTGGGACTCGCCCAGCCCAAGCCACAGAATATTTTCAAATATCGGCGCGTACACGCCGGTGTCCAGCAGTTCAAACGCTGTCAGCGCCCGCGCCACGGTCATGTTGAGACACTCGTTGGCGTAGAGCCTTGCCTCGGCCCACAGCGGGGTGTTGTTTTCAATATCCTCCCTGCTCAGCCCGAAGCGCGCGGCAAAGGGATTGAAATTCTTTTTCTTTACGTCATCCGCCATGTCGTCAAAGGCATCGATGAGATAGATCCACCGACCGAAGAAATACCCGAAATCCTTAAGCACCCGCCGGTCGGTTTCGCTGGCGGCCACCATCTGGGCAAGCTCAGATATCAGCCTTGCGCTGGGTTCGGCGGCAGAATCGATGGAACAGTCCTCTGCCTTTTCCGCGGCAGCCTGATCGGTCATGCATTTCGCCACCAGCGCGTCCATTTCGGGATAACGCTTTTTCGCCTTGCGGCGCAGCGGCGCAGCGGTCAGCCGCAGCAGTCTCCAGCCAAGTGAGGCAAACCAGCCGCTGTCGGCAACATTATCGCTGAGTTTGTGGTAGAACATCTCCGCGGTCATGGCGCAGGTCAGCTTGAAGCCTTCCCTGTCCTCCGCTGTGCAGTAGCTGCATTTTTTCAGCGGATTGAACACGCAGCACTTCCGCTCCACGCAGGGCGGCTGCTTGTGCAGCGCCATGTAAAGTAGCGCCACAAAAGTAAAATCGTAGTTGAGCAGCATACGGGACAGCAGACCATATTCTCTGCCCAGCTCCTTGCACAGCGTGCAGTAGACAGCCTTGTACTGCTCATACTCACAGATACGCATCTGGGGCTTGAAAATGCGAACATATCCAAACATTGTGCTACCCCCGCGCATCTTATTACTCAAGATAATATTATAGAATATCCCGCCGGTAAATTTATGAACTTTCTGTAAACATTAGGTGCCAAAACGGGAAGTATTACCCTTTTCGCAGTCACTTACAGCAGTTTTCTGAGATATTGTCCGGTATAGGATTCCTCGCAGGCGGCAACCTCCTCAGGCGTGCCGCTGACCACAACGGTGCCGCCCCTGTCACCGCCCTCGGGACCGAGGTCGATGATATGGTCGGCAGTCTTGATGAGCTCAAGGTTGTGCTCGATGACCACAACGGTGTTGCCGTCACCCACCAGACGCTGCAGCATTTCGATGAGCCGCTGAACGTCTGCTGTGTGCAGGCCGGTGGTCGGCTCGTCCAGCACGAAGATGGTGCGTCCCGTGGCGCGTTTGGCAAGCTCTGTAGCCAGCTTGACGCGCTGCGCCTCACCGCCGGAGAGAGTGGTCGCCGGCTGTCCCAGCTTGACATAGCCAAGTCCCGCGTCGTAGAGAGTCTGTATCTTCTTTGCGATCTTAGGATGATTGGCAAAGAACCCCAGAGCTTCCTCCACCGTCATCTCAAGGACATCGTTGATATCCTTGCCCTTGTACTTGACCTCCAGTGTTTCGCGGTTGTAGCGCCTGCCCTTGCACACTTCGCAGGGGACGTAGATATCCGGCAGGAAGTGCATTTCGATCTTGACAATACCGTCGCCTTCGCACGCCTCGCAGCGTCCGCCCTTCTTGTTGAAGGTGAATCTTCCCTGATCGTAGCCGCGCATTTTCGCGTCGGGGGTCTGGGCGTAAAGCTGACGGATGTCGGTGAACATGCCGGTATAGGTGGCGGGATTGGAGCGCGGAGTGCGTCCGATGGGAGTCTGATCGATATCCACGATCTTATCAAGGAACTCAACGCCGTCGATGCCGTCATGGTCACCGGAGTGACACTTGGCGCGGTTGAGCTTTGAGGCAAGGCTCTTGTACAGGATCTCGTTAATGAGCGACGATTTGCCTGAACCGGATACGCCGGTGATGCAGGTCAGCGTCCCCAGAGGAATGGATACGTCGATATTCTTCAGGTTGTTCTCACGGGCGCCGCGGATTGTAAGCACCTTGCCCGTACCCTTGCGGCGCTCGGCAGGCACAGGGATAACGCGCTTGCCGGAAAGGAACTGACCGGTGACTGAATTTTCGCACTTCATCAGTCCTTCCACATCACCGGAATAGACGATCTGTCCGCCGTGGATACCGGCACCGGGTCCCACCTCGACCACATGGTCAGCGGCACGGATGGTATCCTCGTCGTGCTCAACGACCACCAGCGTGTTTCCAAGATCACGCAGATGACGCAGGGTATCCAGCAGCTTGTCGTTGTCCCGCTGATGCAGACCGATGCTGGGCTCGTCGAGGATATACAGCACACCCATAAGGCAGGAACCGATCTGGGTGGCGAGACGGATACGCTGGCTTTCGCCGCCGGAAAGAGTACCCGATGCACGGGAAAGCGTGAGGTAATCCAGTCCCACGCTGCGCAGGAACCCCAGACGGCTGCAGATTTCTTTCAATATGGGTCTGGCAATGAGGTTGTCACGACCGGACAGTTCCAGCCCGTCAATAAAGTCAAGGGTGTCGTTGACCGAAAGGTCAGTGAGAGCGGCGATGCTCTTCTCCCCCACCGTGACCGCCAGCGCTTCTTTTCTCAGACGCTGACCGTGGCACTCCTCGCAGGGAACACCGCTCATGTATGCCTCTATCTCGCCTTTCATCCACGAGCTTGTTGTTTCGCGGTAGCGGCGGTCGAGATTTTTGATTATTCCTTCGAACTCACTGCTGAAGGATCGCTTGCCGTAACTGTCGGAGCGTGTGCAGCTGAGTTTGACCCCCTTGGAACCGTAGAGAAGCACGTCAAACGCTTCATCAGAAAGCTCGCTCATCGGTGTATCAAGGGTAAATCCGTAATGCTCAGCAACGGCACGCAGGTACATTCTGGCGATGGAATTATCATCGCTGTTGGTCCAGCCGGGAGCCTTTATCGCGCCGCTGTTGATGGACAGGCTCATATCGGGAATGAGCAGATCGGGGTCAAGGCGCATGAAGATACCCAGACCGGAGCACTTGGGGCAGGCTCCGAAGGGGTTGTTGAAGGAGAACATTCTGGGAGCCAGTTCCTCCAGACTGACACCATGCTCGGGGCAGGCGTAATTCTGGGAGAAGGTGATATCCTCGCCGTTCACCACGCTGATGACCGTCAGTCCGGCGGCGATACCTGAGGCAGTCTCGATGGAATCGGTCAGGCGGGTGCGCATCTCCTCGCGGGCAACAAGGCGGTCAACCACGATCTCCACCGTGTGCTTGATGTTCTTGTCCAGCTTGATCTCCTCGGAAAGGTCGTAGACATTGCCGTCCACCCTCACTCGGGCAAAGCCGGACTTGCGCGCCGCCTCGAATTCCTTCTGCTGGGTACCCTTTTTGCCGCGCACCACAGGCGCAAGCACCAGAAACCGGGTGCCTTCAGGCAGCTCCATGACCTGATCGACAATCTGGTCGATGCTCTGCTGCTCGATCTTCTGTCCGCACACCGGACAGTGGGGCACACCCACGCGGGCGTACAGCAGTCGGAGATAGTCGTATATCTCGGTGACCGTGCCCACCGTGGAACGGGGATTCTTTGAGGTGGTTTTCTGGTCGATGGAGATGGCAGGAGAAAGCCCTTCGATGTAATCAACATCGGGCTTTTCCATCTGACCGAGGAACATTCTGGCGTAGGATGAAAGGGACTCAACGTACCTGCGCTGACCCTCAGCGTAGAGGGTGTCGAAGGCAAGAGAGGACTTGCCCGAGCCGGAAAGACCGCTGAACACCGTCAGCTTGTCCCTGGGCAGCTCCACGTCCACGTTCTGCAGATTGTTCACTCGTGCGCCTTTTATGAAAATGCTTTTGGATGACATATATTTATTCCTCTTGCTTATTTCTTGCTGTGTTCTTTTTCGGCATCACGGGACTGCCTCCGGAATTGGCCTCCTGCAGTTCACGGATGCGGTCACGCAGATACGCCGCCTGCTCGAAATCCAGCAGCTTCGCGGCATCCTTCATCTGCTTGGTCAGGTCGCTGATGAGCTTTTCGCGCTCGGCACGGGTCAGCTTGCGCTGCTTGCCGGTGACACTCTCCTTGGCGGTAATCTCCAGCACCTGAGGCATCTTTTTGACGACGGTTCTCGGGGTGATGCCGTGCTTTTCGTTATATTCCTTCTGCACTGCACGACGGCGCTCGGTCTCTGTAATTGCCGTCTCCATGGCCTCGGTGACCTGATCGGCATACATGATTACCCGACCATTCACGTTGCGCGCCGCGCGTCCGATGGTCTGAATGAGCGAAGTGGTGTTGCGCAGGAAGCCCTGCTTGTCGGCGTCAAGAATGGCGACAAGAGATACCTCCGGCATATCAAGACCCTCGCGCAGCAGATTGATGCCCACCAGCACGTCATAGACACCCATGCGGATATCGCGCACGATCTCCATACGCTCCACGGTGTCGATGGCGTGGTGGATATAGCGCACCTTTATGCCCAGCGACTCAAGGTAGGCGGAAAGATCCTCCGCCATCTTCTTGGTCAGGGTGGTAATGAGCGTTCTGCCGCCGGCATCAGTGGTCTTGTTGATCTCAGAGACAAGGTCGTCGATCTGTCCCTCAACTGGTCGGACTGAGATCTCCGGATCCAGCAGTCCGGTAGGACGGATAACCTGTTCCACGATCTGGCTGCTCTGGTCGCGCTCATACTGCGCGGGCGTCGCGCTGACATAGACCACCTGATTGATCTTGCCGTCGAATTCGTCAAAGGTCAGCGGGCGGTTGTCGTACGCCGAGGGCAGACGGAATCCGAAATCCACCAGATTCTTCTTGCGCGCCCTGTCGCCTGCCTGCATAGCTCTCACCTGGGGAATGGTGACATGGGATTCGTCAATGATGAGCAGGAAGTCCTCAGGGAAATAATCCAGCAGCGTAAAGGGCATGCTGCCCGCCGGTCTTCCGGAGATCACCCTTGAATAGTTCTCGATGCCGGGGCAGAAACCTATCTCCTGCATCATCTCAATGTCATACATGGTGCGCTGCTCGATGCGCTGGGCTTCGATGAGCTTGTCGTTCTCCTTGAACCACTTTACGCGCTCCCGCATCTCGTCCTCGATGTTCTTAAGCGCCAGCTGCATCTTGTCCGGCGGAACGATGTAATGCGAAGCAGGGTATATGGCAACATGGCTGATGACCGCCTTGAGTTCGCCTGTTAGCACGTTGATCTCGGTAATGCGGTCGATCTCGTCACCGAAGAATTCCACCCGGAACGCTGTGTCGCTGGAGTATGCCGGGAATATCTCCACAACATCACCGCGCACACGGAACTTATTGCGCACAAAGCTGACATCGTTGCGCTCGTAGCGCAGCTGGATCAGTTTCTGCAGCACCTCGTCCCTGGGTTTTATCATGCCCTGACGCAAGGAAAGAATCATCTCGCGGTAGTCGATGGGATCGCCCAGCGTGTAAATACAGGATACGCTGGATACGATGATGACATCGTCGCGCTCGGACAAAGATGCCGTTGCCGAATGGCGCAGCTTGTCTATCTCGTCGTTGACCGAGCTGTCCTTTTCAATATAGGTATCAGTGGTGGGAATGTAGGATTCCGGCTGATAATAATCGTAGTAGCTGACGAAAAACTCCACGGCGTTCTCCGGAAAGAACTCGCGGAACTCGTTGCACAGCTGTGCCGCCAGCACCTTGTTGTGCGAAAGCACCAGCGTGGGGCGATTAACCTGCGCGATGACGTTCGCCATGGTGAATGTCTTGCCGCTGCCGGTGACACCCAGCAGTGACTGTGCGCGGTCGCCGCGCCGGAGACCGTCCACAAGCCGTCGGACCGCCTCGGGCTGATCTCCGGTCATATTGTATTCAGAATGAAGCTTGAAATCCATTTGCTATCCTTTCTGACAGGAATCAATTCAGAACAGTGAATTATATGTTCTGCTGCAGGCAAGGGAAATATAATCCTCGCGCGCAACAATCAGATGGTCGATGAGCCGCACGCCGATAACATCCAGAGCGTGCCGAACCTCGACAGTCGTGTTCAGATCCTCCTTGGAGGGCAACGCGTTGCCACGGGGATGATTGTGTGCAATGATAGCCGCGGTGGCGTTGTGACGCAGGCACACTTCGATTATTCCCCGCCGGTCCACCGTAGAAAAGTTCACCGATCCGGTAGAAACAAACTCGTCTCCAAGCAGATTCCACCGGTTGTCAAGGCAGGCGATGAGCACCTTTTCCACCGGCTCACCAGTAAAGCGGTTCGCGATATACTGCTCAACCATAGATCGACCGAAGATGCCCTCGCGGGTTATCAGCTCCTCGCGATACATTCGGAAAACCTGCGGAATCATGGATAGCAGCACCGCCGCGCTTTCGCCCACTCCTTCGATCTTCATCAGCGTCCGGTAATCCGCGCCCAGCACCTCGGAAAGGTTGCCGTGGAACGCGTTGAGCAGACGGTGAGCGATCTCGTTGGTATCCACCCGTGGAATGGCATAAAAAAGCAGCAGTTCCAGAACGTTGTGCTTCTGGAAATTGGCAAGTCCTTCGTCCAGAAAGCGTTTTCTGACCTTTGCCCTGTGGTTTCTGTGCAGGTTTCCCTCAGCAGCGGTGAGTGAAACACTTTCATCTGCAGAGGCTGCGCCGACCGTAAAACTCCGGTCAATGGATTTTGTGTAGATATCTCTTGAACCGGATCCGGTTTCCGCGCCGGGATCAGACACGCTCAGTGCCTCTTCGGCAAGCATGCGTTCGACGGTTTCATCATCAAGCGCGTTGCTGCGCAGATCTTCCAGAAGTGCGCCGGCGCTTTGTGGAATCGATCCGAATGATGCTTCTTTATTCACAATGATTCCTCCCGAAAGAGTTGTTAATGTATTATACCAAACTTTTGTTCGTTTGTGAAGATGCATTCGCAATAATGTGTCTCCGCAACGAAAAACCGCCCCGAACGCGTGACGCGAACGGGACGGTTGTGAACTGTTTTTTCGCAGCAATCAGTCGGAAGGTTTATTACCTGTCATCTGGAGGAATATCTGTTTCTGAAATAAGCTCTGAACTTAGGCAGATAGATTTTTCCAACGATAAAAGCGACTGTAGCAGTGGACAGCACAAGCAGAACAATCACGACGGGAGGCACAGTCTTGGGCTCATAGAAATCGCCGCTGACCGGGCCCTTGCCGTCAACGTTATTGTTGCTGTTGCCGTTGTTGTTATTGTTATTGTTGGTATTGCCACCGGAGCCACCGCTGGTAACCTTCTTATCCTGGACAACCACAGCAAAGGGAGACAGGGACTTGACCGACACGGAAATCTTTCCGTCGTCCTTGATAACCTCTATGGCCGCGTCCTTCTCGATGGTTGATCCGTTATGATGGAAGATACGAACCGTCTTGCCCTCATAGGAATCACCCAGATTGAAAGTCAGCATAGCTTCGGTGTTGGGCTTGATCTTGCTCCAGCCTTCCATATCCTGCTCGTTGTCGAAGATCAGCTTGATCTCATAAGCCTGAGCAATGTACTGAGTAAAGTCTGCGCTGGTGGTGTCGAGTGCTTCCTTCATCTGGTTGTACAGGCTTTCGGAAGCCTTGGCAAGATTTTCAACACTGAGCTTTGCCTTGTAGTGCAGGGAGCCGGTGACCTCGACGCCGGAAGCGGTGTCAACGAGTGTTCTCGGCGCATAGATAGGTTTGAAATCCGCGTTGAGAGTAGCGTCGGCATCGGTAATTCCGGAAGCAACGTAGGTGTAGGAACCGTCCTTGTTGCGAACAGCGTCGTCAAGCACATCCTTGCCGGTCAGCTTGAGAGAGTCAAGATAGTATCCCTCGCTGGGAGTGATGGTGTACTTGACCGTATCCTCGCTGTTGACGTTGACCTTTCCGGAAGGACTGATGGTACCGTTGGCAGATGCGGTGGAAGTGAGGACAGATCCGGGAGTGCGTTTGAAGGAAGCGTCAACCTTCTTGTTGGCGGTGATGTTGCTCAGCGTGTAGGTAGCAACACCGGATGTTGCGTCAACCGTCGCGCTCGACAGAACGCTTGTGCCGTCCACGGTGATATCCGCAACCGCGTAGGACCCGGTGGGAGTAACGGTGATCTTGAGGCTCTCGCCCGAAGCGACCTTTACGTCACCCACGGGAGAAATGGTGCCGTTGCTTCCCGAAGAGAGCGACACGGTCACGTAGGTGGCATTGGTGCTACCGAACACAACAGTCTTGTTGGTGGTGTCAGCGGTAACCGCCAGCGAACCGGCATCAGGGAAGAATCTGTTCTTATAGGTCGTAGCATCGGTGATCTTGGTGCCGTCACCCTTGGCGATGACATCGCCGCTCTTGTCCGGCTTGCTGATACCGATGCGGGAGCTGTCGGACAGCGCGTCAGCGATAATGATCGGGGAATCGCTGTAATTATGGACATTGCTCAGAGCGCCCAGACCGTTGGTGTTGGATGCCGCGTTCACATCTCCCGCAATAAGCAGCTTGCCGGCGCTGTAGATACCGCCCGCTTCCTTGGAGGAGCATTTGTTATACGCGACCGAGGTATTGGTAAGACCGAGATTACCGGTGGAATAAATCGCGCCGCCCTCGGAACCGGCGTAATTGCCGGTGATCTCGCAGCCTTCCAGCTTGAGATCGCCTGAGTTGTTGATCGCGCCGCCGAAATAGGCATAGTTACCGTCAAAGTACGCGTCTTTGATTGTGGCGTTACCGGACACTCCGTTATACAGCGCACCGCCGCTGCGGTCCGCGCTGCTGTTTCCGTAATCGTCAGCGATAAAGCCGTTTTCAAATCCGCTACTGCCGCTGACGGAAAGTTTGCCGTGATTTGCGACAATAGCCGCATAAGCATCATTGCCTGTATTGGTCAGCGAGGAGCCGGAACCGATCTCCGCTCCGCCATCGACCACGATATTCTTGAGCGTAAGCTCACCGCCGGAGCTGACAAAGAAGATCGCGCCATTGTAGAATTCCGAACGGGTAATACGTGCGCCGTTTTCAGCGCTGACGGTGATCGCCTTGCCGGAGGGAACCACAAGCGCGGAGCGGGTGATTACATCTCTGAGCACCTTGATCTCTGCACCGGTAGTCGCGGCGGCGAACGCGTCGGCGAGGGTATGATACTTGTCGGTTCCGATGGACGCGGCGTAATCATTGTGCCGCACGACGGCAGCGTAGACCACGTCCGGATTGGCTCCGGTGCCTCTGGCAACATCAAAGCTCACGTAGCCGTTTCTGACAAGCAGATCCTTGTGAAGTCTGGCACCCGCAGGAGTGTTTCCGTTCATCATGGCGTTGTAGGACGCTACATCAATGTAATCTCCGTTTTCGGCGAAGTCGGTAACATCCAGAGTAATAGTGACAATCGGAGACTCATCGATCGGACCGAGCGCGGGAGCATTGTCCACGGAAGGTATTGTAATTACAGGTTCAGCGCGGAAATAACCTGCGTAAGAATCATTCACTCGGTCTTCCTTCACGCTGTTAAGCTGATTCTTTACCGAATCATCACTTTCCGCGGAACCCCATACATAATACTTTGCATTGAGAGACGCGTAGGGGTTTACTTTTTCAGTGGAATAAATAATTTCGGCAGAAGGATAATTACTTCCGGCGTATTCATTTGTAGCCATCATCAACTTACCGGCTTCGTCAATATTGACATACTCCATGAGCGAACGCCGCAGATAATCATAGCTCGCGCTGACCTCCACGGTATACTTTCCGCCAGAGGACGCGCCTTTCAGAACATCAATATAGTAATAGCTTACACCGTATCCGCCATTATAATCAGAGGTCTCCTGAACAGAAATCGCGTTTGCGTCCGAAGGAGAAACCTTCACATCAAGTCTATCAGGATTACTGATCTCCAGCAGCGCCCTTCCGCCATCCAGCGGAATGCTGACGACGCTGTCAAATTCCGGAGAAGCGGTAACCGTACCGGAATTATCCTTTGCTTTGATGGTTACACTGACGCAATCAGCGGCAGAATCGATAATCACGTTTCGGTCGTTGGCGCGGATCACTCTCTGGGGAGCGTTCTCGATCACAAACTTCTGCGCGTTGGAAGCGTTTAACGGCACAGAATCGCTGTGGGCAACAACCGTTCCGTTAACGGAGTTGCCTGTCTCGGAAAGATTGAGCTTGATCACGGAACTGCTGTCAAGCTGTCCGTTTACGCGGATCGGAGTGAGCTGTTCAACATCCAGATAGAGGTTGCTGGCTGCACTCGAAACCTGGTTCTTGTCGACAACAATTCTGCCGGCAACAACCAGCTCGTCCTCGCAGAAAACGCCGCCCGCCATATCCGTCGCAGAGTTGTTGGTGACGGAAACGTTCTTCATCGCCAGCCTTTCGGCGTAGATACCGCCGCCGGTGTGGGCGCTGTTGCTGAAGCTGGTACCTTCACCCTCAACGGCACCGACAACGGTATTGATAACCTTGCCGCTTTCGACATAAATGCCGCCGCCCATAGTGTCGGCAGCGCCGGCAGCAGGGCTGTTGGCTACGATCTCACAATCCTTTACGGTACCGTTCTCCATATAAACAGCACCGCCGCAGCCGGAGAAAGTGTTGTATCTGAACTCCCAGTTGGTGCGATCGGGATTTCCATAGTTGGCGGAACTGTAGTCCTCGCAAATATTTCCGGTAATCACAGCTTCACTACCGGTCATATAAACGCCGGCACCGTTGACTGCGGTGTTGTATTCGATAACGCCTTTGTTTTTGAAGGTAAGCGCGCCGTTATCAAGGTATACCGCGCCGCCGTCAATACCGTTCGCATCTTTGATGCTCGAATTATTCAGCACCAGTTCGCCGGATACATCGGCAACTGGTTCCGCACCCGTTACGTTCTTGTTTCCGTCGACAATAATATTCTCGAGAATGAGTTTGGCGCGAGCCGGAACTTCAAAGAGTGAACCAGTCCAGTTGTTGTCGCGTCTGATCTCATTGCCGTCGCCCTTCGCGCTGAGGGTTATCACTGTGCCCTCCGGAACCGCGACACATTCTCTCAGGCAGTAATTCAGATTGCTGGTGGAATCAATCTTCAGATCCTTTATCAGGTCGACCTGTGCCTGCGGCTTTCCTTCACATGCCTTAAAGGCTTCGGCAAGAGTAGCGTAATTGACCCCGTTGACCTTAGCGACCGGAACGGCATCCTTTACAAACTCAGCCTTGACGGTCTCCGAACCGCCGTTAAATGTGTACCATACGCCGTTGCTCGGAGAACCCTGAGCCAGCAGATCTCCGCTTCCGGTAGTAACTTTGAAGGAACCCTCTTTAAGAGTGTATTTATCTTCGGTGTTCACAATCAGATGCACGGGGAATCCCAGCGTAACGGACGGATTATTTACCGAGTTAACCTCCTGACCCATGTCGGAAAGAACAGTACCGCCGTCATATTCTCCCAGAGCATTCTTCGTGGAGGTTACGTTCAGATTGGCAATACCGGAAGCGTAGGTGGTATTGTTGATAAGGATTTCCTTGCCGTTGATGTCCAGAACATCATTATCATAGAACAGTCTTCCCTGCTTGAAGTAGTCCAGCTCGCAGGGAATCTGCATGTTTTGCATAGGATAGAATCCGACGGCAGCCTTTCCGGTAAGTCCGGAGAAGGAAGGAACCGCATACCTGCTCTCAACAAGGAGATTACACTCGGTACCGGGCATGGCAGCAGCGGAAGAACTGTCGATGAAATTGTCGTCGATATATACGCCGCCCTTTACGGTATAGGTTACGCCGTCGGTACGGACATTGCTCAGATAGACACCGGCACCTATGGGAGCCTTGTTGCCGGTAATTACCGTGGAGTTCTGATATGCATTATTTGCGTTCACACCGGAAATCGCCACTGAGACGCAATCTTTGATACAGGCACCGCCGCCGGTGTAGGAAGCGGTGTTTTTCTCAATAACACCGTCGGTAATCCGCACAGCGCCAGCCTCGACATAGATACCACCGCCGATATACGCGCTGTTTCCGGCAATGCGACCGCCGTCAACGATGAGTCTTCCGCGCCAAACCTTTACCGCGCCGCCCTCGGAACCCGCCGCGCCGTTTTTGTTGTTGACAAGTTCGCCGCAGACAATAAGCTCACCGCCGCTGAGTTCCACCAGCGGAGCTTCGGCTGTAACAGCAGTGCTGTTGCCGTCAATGGTTATTCCATCACCGATAGAGAGCGAAACATAAGGTGCAAATTCGTCGTCCGAAAGAATTCTGCCGTAAACCTCAAAAAGCGCGCCCTTGAAGCCTGCAGCACGCGTGAGAGTCACATCCTCAAAAGCAGGACGAAGAATAGCACTGTTATTAATCCTGACTGTCTCGTTTATTTCAAAACTGGAATCGATGATTATCTCGTCGTAGCCATACATAGCCGCGTCAAGCAGTTCGTTCATATTACTTACCGCGCCGTCAAATGCGAGCGCGGAACGCGGCATGGCAGACAGCATGACATTGAGCGACAGCAGTACAGACAGCGCCACAAGCAGCGCTTTTCTTCCTCTGCCCTCTTTTGTTATCCATTCCCTGATCCTTTTCAGTTCACTTCTGATCTTCACAAGTCATTCCTCCTGACTGTAATTGACTGATGTGTATATAAATTTAGTATAGAAAAACGGGTACAGCTACACATAATATACCTATAGTAGCATACAGTAACTTTACCATATACATGCAGGAAAGTCAATTAATTGTGTGGATTTATCGCCGGAATCAGGCAATTCCCATGCCATTTATTTAGCGGCAGTAAAAAAGAAGCGGCCGTCCCGCTGAGACAGCCGCTCCGGTATTATTTTTCTCAGTTAACGTCGCTCCTGCCGAAGCCCATGGGCAGCAGATCGGCAAGCGTAACCTCGCGATATCCGTCCCTGCTGACCAGCAGGACTTTGAACTTCTTCGGCTCGCAGAATTCCATGAGCACCTGACGGCACACGCCGCAGGGAGGGAACTCTCCCTCAACCACGCCGTTTTTTCCGCCCGCGACGGCGATGGCGCGGAATTCGGTCACACCCTCGCTGACCGCTTTGAACACTGCGGTGCGCTCGGCGCAGTTGGTGGGCGAAAAGGCGGCGTTTTCGATGTTGCAGCCGGTGTAGATCTCACCGTTTGCCGCAAGCAGAGCCGCGCCAACAGTACAGCCGGAGTAAGGAGAATAAGAATACTCCATTGCCTCCCTGGCTTTTTCCACCAGCTGCTGACGCTCATCTTTTTTCAGTCCGCCCGACCTGCGTCCACGCTTCAGCAGCCGTGCAAAACTCCTGCCCTCTGTTTCCTTCGGAACGTCAAACCACTCCGCGATGGTTGCCGCGATGTCGGCAAAGCTGCCGCGGGTGGACAGCCGTACAGGAGCGATCTCCTTTCCGTACACCAAAAGCGGCACATACTCACGGGTGTGATCGGTGCTGACATCGCCGGGGTCGCAGCCGTGGTCGGCGGTGATCATCAGCACGTCGTCATCACGCAGCTTCGGAAGGAATCCTCCCAGCCAGTGGTCAAACTCGGTCAGGGCGTTCGCATAGCCGTGGATATCATTTCGGTGACCGTACAGCATATCGAAGTCCACAAGATTAATGAAGCACAGACCGTGGAAATCCTTTTCCACAAGAGCGTCGACAGCCGCCATGCTCTCGTTGTTGTTGTGGGCTTCAACAGCTTCGGTTATTCCCCTGCCGACAAAAACGTCCTTGATCTTGCCCACGGAGATAACATCAAGTCCGGATTCGCTCAGTACGTCAAGCACTGTACGGTCCGGAGCCTCGATGGAATAGTCGCGGCGGTCACCGGTGCGTGTAAATTCAGGATACCTGCCAACAAACGGACGGGCGATAATTCTGCCCACACCGTGTACGCCCTGCATTATGGCGCGCGCCTTTGCGCAGATGTCGTACAGCTCCTCCAGCGGCACAACGTCGTTGTGCGCGGCGATCTGAAGCACGCTGTCGGCAGATGTGTAGACGATAAGCTTGCCGGTCTTTATATGCTCTTCGCCGTAGTCTTTGATGACCTCGGTGCCGGAATAGGGCTTGTTGCACAGCCAGCCGCGGCCGGTCTGTCTGACCAGCTCGTCAAGAATCTCCTGAGGGAAGCCCTCGGGATAGGTGGGCAGCGGATGGCCGGAAACCACACCGGAAATCTCCCAGTGGCCGATGGTGGTATCCTTGCCCTTGGACAGCTCGGCAAGACGGGCGCAAGCCGCGGCGGGGCGTATATTCTTCCCAAGGAAGTCCAGCCCCTCCACGTTGCCCAGTCCCAGCCGGAGCAGATTCGGGATATTGAATTTATATGATTTTGAGATGGTTCTGATGGTGCCGCAGCCTTCGTCGCCGTATTCGGCGGCATCGGGAAGCGCACCGGCTCCAAGGCTGTCAAGAACGATAAGAAAAACACGTTTCATTGAATCATTCCTCCGTTGTGTTTCGGATGGCACGGAATCTGACGGAATTTACTTGAGGAAGCCCTCGATGATGACCGACTCGGCTTCCAGCTCGGTCATGCCGAAGGTCTGCAGCTTGATGAGCTGGTCGTTGTTGATGCGTCCGATGGCAGCCTCATGGATTATCTCGGCATCGGCATGGGTGGCCACGATCTCGGGTATGGAGCTGATCTTCGCCTTGTCCATGATGATGGAATCGCACTGGATATGCGCGTGGCAGGCGGCGTTGCCCACAGCGATGGGATGGAACACCTGCACCGAATCGTCACGGGCGACCGAACGGGAGATAATCTGCATGGAAGCGCCCTCGCCGTCCAGTTCGGCGCGCATATCGGATTTGGCAAGCTGCTGACCGTGGGTCATAAGCCGCTCGATGATCTGCATCTTAGCGTTGGCGGCAAGATGGGCGGTGGTTGTGCGGACGGTGGAATCAACGCCCTTGATCTGCACCATTTCCATCTCGCAGACGGAATTCTCGTCCTGATAGATCTCGGTGACGGGATTGAGGATACGGGCACCGGCGCCGTCGCCCTCGCCGTAGTGCTTCTCGACATAGCGGATACGTGCGCCCTTGCCGATGTGGAAGGTATGGATACCGTTGTGGGTGCTGTCCTGATCGCCGCAGTTGTGAATGCCGCAGCCGGCGACGATGAGTACGTCAGCGTCCTCGCCGATATGGAAGTCATTGTACACGCAGTCGTCTATGCCCGCCTCGGTGATGATGACGGGAATATGGACGCTCTTGTTCTTTACGCCCGGCTTGATGATGATGTCAATTCCCGGCTTGTCGGTCTTGGGGATAATCTCGATGTCCTCAGTAGAACGGCGAGAGAAGCCCTCACCGTTCTTGCGGATATTGTACGCTCCTTCGGGGATTTCGTGCAGGTCGGCAACCGCCTCCAGCATGGTACGTTCTATGGAATTGAGATCACTCATGCCTTTGCACCTCCAAACTCGCAGCCGTCGTTGAGCTGACCGATGATTTCGCCGAACACTTCGTCACGGGGACCTCTGCGGGCAACCTCGCCGCCGTTGAGGACGATGATCTCGTCCGCCAGCGACATAATACGCTCCTGATGGGAAATTATAATGACACTGTTGTGTCGGTTTTTGCTCATTGCTTTGAAGCTGTTGACCAGCATGGCAAAGCTCCACAGGTCAATGCCCGCCTCCGGCTCGTCGTAGATGGCAAGGCGCAGCTGGCGCGCCATCAGCGTGGCGATCTCAATTCGCTTGAGCTCGCCACCGGAAAGAGAGGAATCCACCTCGCGGTTGAGATAGTCCTTGGAGCAAAGTCCCACGGACGTAAGATAAGAACAGCATTCGTCCTCGGGAAGATCGCTGCCGTGGGCAAGACTGAGAAGTCTGCGTACGGTCAGTCCCTTGAATCTGGGAGGCTGCTGGAAAGCGTAGCCTATACCCAGACGGGCACGCTCGGTGATGGACAGGTCGGTGATGTCCTGTCCGTCAAAGATAATGCTGCCCGAGGTGGGCTTTTCTATACCCATGATCAGACGGGCGATGGTGGATTTGCCGCCGCCGTTCTGACCGGTGATGACTATGAACTTGCCTTCGTCAATTGTAAGGCTGACATCTTTGATAATATCTGCGCGTCCTTCGGCGTTGTCCACGCGGAAGGAGCAGTTTTTAAGCTCCAGCATATTATTACCTTTCTGAATGTAGTGGCATATGAATACATTAACTATATTCGTTAATATTATATCATTCTCCCGCGCAATTGGCAATATGCGCAGGCGCAATATTGCAGGTACGTTATTCTTTCCAACGCCTGACAGCCGTCACGCCAAAAAAGTGTGGCATTTGTGTACAATGTGTGGTATAATTGATGCCCGACGCAAAGGAGCGATGTGTGTAATGAGCAAAACGGTTGTCATCGGACTGACCGGTCCCACCGGCGCGGGCAAATCCGTCCTGCGCCCTGTGTTTGAAGAATACGGCTGCCGGTTTGCCGACTGCGACCATCTTGCCCGTGTGGCGGTGGAGCCGGGGGCTCCGGCTCTGGAAAAGCTTGCAGACGCCTTCGGCAAAGATATTCTCCGCACCGACGGTTTCCTTGACCGTGCACTGCTGGCACAGCGCGCCTTCCCCACTCCGGAGGGCAGGGATACACTCAACGGCATTGTGCACCCTGCTGTAATCGGTCTGCTTGAGAATATCATCAGCGAAGCAGAGAGCGAAAACGCCGCGGGTGTGGTTATCGACGCGCCGCTGCTGTTTGAATCGGAGCTGGACCGGCGCTGCGACACGGTCATCGCCGTTGTGGCTCCCGATGACGACCGTCTCAGACGCATCATGGCGCGGGACGGACTGAGCGAAGAAGCCGCAAGGCTGCGTATGTCCGCCCAGCACGACTGCTCATTCTATTCCGGACGCGCCGGACATACTCTGGTCAACGACAGTACGGTTGACGCGCTGCTCAGCAGTGCCCGCTGTCTCCTCGACCAAATCATCCGCAAAGGAGAACTGCTTTGAACCACACCCCCCGCAGAGGAAAACTGATATCTGTGCTGATAGCCTGTTCCCTGCTGCTTGCTGCCGGAATAGTATCCGCCCGGGCGCTCACACATTTCCTCTACCCTCTTGAATACTCCTCTGCAGTCGAGCGGTACAGCGAAAGATTCGGCGTCGACAGTGATCTTGTCTATGCCGTGATTCGCACCGAAAGCGGCTTTGACCCCAACGCCGAATCGGAGGTCGGCGCCCTCGGTCTGATGCAGATCATGCCCGACACCTTCCACTGGCTGCAGGGAAAGCTTGAGCCCGATGCCGGACTTGCCACCGGGGAACTGAACGACCCCGATACCAATATCCGCTACGGTGTCTTTTATCTTTCCATGCTCAGGGAGAAATTCGGCAGCGACGTGCTGGCGGTCGCCGCGTATCACGCGGGACAGAACCGTGTGACCCAGTGGCTGGCTGACAGCCGGATTCCGCTGGAAAACTGCACCGCGGACGATATCCCGTCCTCGGCAACAGGTCACTACGTGCGCAAAGTGCAGAACGCCCGCGCGATTTATGAAAAACTGTACAACTGAATAAACACAGGATAATCCAAAAATCACCTGCCCTTAGGGCAAAAGAACGGAGGAAACCAAAATGTCCGAAAAGAAAGATGCAGCCAAGGAGCTGCGCGAAAGATTATTCTACACAAAAAAGAACGGTGCCGGTAAGGTAAGCGCCGAAGTGCTTGCGCAAGCCGATGCTTTCTGCGACGGCTACAAGGTATTCCTTGACAGCAGCAAGACCGAGCGCGAGGCAGTGGCATGCACTCTCGCCATGGCAGAAAAGAACGGTTTTGTCCCCTTTGAGAGCGGCAAAAAATATAATGCCGGCGACCGTGTCTACAAGGTCAATCGCGAAAAAGCCATCGTGCTGGCGGTCATCGGCAGACAGTCCGCTGCCGAGGGTATGCTCATCTCCGCCGCACACATTGACTCTCCCCGCCTCGACCTCAAGCCCAACCCCATGTACGAGAGCGATGACCTTGCCTACTTCAAGACCCACTACTACGGCGGCGTCAAGAAGTATCAGTGGACCACAATTCCCATGGCTCTCCACGGCGTTGTGTGCCTTGCCGACGGCAGCAAGGTGGAAATCAACATCGGTGAGGACGAAAACGATCCCCAGATCTGCGTGACCGACCTGCTCATTCACCTTTCCGCCGAGCAGCTCCAGCGCAAGGCCATGGAAGTCATCAAGGGTGAAAACCTCAACCTGCTCATCGGCAGCCGTCCCCTCGCCGGTGACGACGGTTCAGACAGTGTCAAACTCAACGTTCTCAAACTGCTCAACGAGAAGTACGGCATTGTGGAAGCCGACTTCCTTTCCGCCGAGCTGGAGGCCGTTCCCGCCTTCAAGGCAAGAGACATCGGTCTTGACCGCTCCATGATCGGCGCCTACGGTCACGACGACCGCGTGTGCGCCTATCCTTCCCTCATCGCGCTGTTTGAAGCCGGCACACCGGAAAAGACCTGCGTGGTCTGCCTCGCCGACAAGGAAGAAATCGGCAGCGAGGGCAACACCGGTCTCAATTCCGTATATCTGACCAACTTCATCACCGACATCGCAGAATCTCAGGGTGTCAGCGGCCGCGCGGCTCTCTCCGCCTCCCGTTGTCTTTCTGCTGATGTCAACGCGGCATATGATCCCAACTTTGCCGATGTTTACGAAAAGCGCAATTCCTCCGTCATCAACGGCGGCGTGGTTGTCACCAAGTACACTGGTTCCCGCGGCAAGAGCGGTTCCTCCGATGCTTCCGCCGAGTTCATGGCTCACGTTCGCGGCATTCTCGACAGCGAAGACGTTCTGTGGCAGACCGGCGAGCTGGGTCGTGTCGATGCCGGCGGCGGCGGAACCGTTGCCCTGTACATCGCCCACTATGACGTAGACGTTGTGGATATCGGCGTTCCCGTTCTGTCCATGCACGCACCTCTCGAGGTCGTGTCCAAGCTGGACGTATTCATGACCAAGAAGGCCATTGCCGCCTTCTTCGCAAAAGGTTGATAATATTCTGATAGATTATGCCCCGGGCAGCTCACTCCGAGTTACCCGGGGCATTTTCTGTTCAAGTGATAATCTTTCACGATTTCTGAAATTGCACCATTCATGTGATAAGATACATTTACTATCAAAAGCACAAACAGGAGGTTATTACGATTGAACCGTAAGCTGACTTTACCGCAGTATCTTCTGCTGCTCCTTCTTCTTCCTCCTATTGGCGCATTTCTGATCTGCACCGCAGATCACATCCGCCCATGTTTCAAGATTTTTGCAGTTCTGTACTGCTTTGCGGTTTTGCTGCTGCTTATGACGATACGATTGCCCAAAGGAGCAATATACATTGATGCGACAGCACTGAACTGACATCAATATAGCACACCGCAGAAGTCTTTCATTCTTACGCGGATCTCCTTCCACTCCGGCATATACATGCTCATCAGTGCCCAAAACTGCTGATTGTGACCAGGTTCATACAAATGGCACAGTTCGTGTACCACCACATACTCAAGACACTCCGGCGGAAGCATGGCAAGCCGCAGATTGATCCAGATGCGTTTCTTTTCAACATTGCAGGTCCCCCATCTGGTTTTCATCTTTTTTATGCGCCACTCCAAAGCCTTCACACCCATACGGCTCTGCCATTTTTCAGTGACAGATGGAAGCTCAGCGCACAACAGCCGTCGATACATTTCATCCAGCAGAGCCATTCTGGTATGCTCATCTGCCGAGTTCTTTGTCCGTATGACAATTCTTTCCCCCGCCGGTTCGGCTAAATCTTTGCCCGCAGTTTCATCCACTTCAAGCGTCATCTGATTTCCCCACAACAAAACAGTACTGCACGCCTGCTGCGTCGACAGGGTCTGTGCGCTTCTTGCACGGCACTGTGCCTGTTTTTCTTCGATCCATCCGCGCTTGCTTTCAATAAATTTCCGTACCGAATCAATACTGCACCGCTGCGGCATGCTTATAAACGCACTGCCGTCGGGCGGCTTTATGTACAGTCGGATGCACTTTACTTTTCTGCGTTCCACGCGAACCTTAATACCGTACGCTTCGATAAAGAAATCTCCCATTTTCTTTCTCCTTGCCTGCACAAGAGCTGCATCCACGTAATCATTTCGCTTAGTACGCCGCCCCGACCGAAAAACGGTCGGGGCGGCGTTGTGATGATGCGTAATGTTTGTTACTTTTTGATTTCGTACCCAAGCTTAATGATAAGTCTAAGGGTTTCCATTGCAGTATCTCGGTCATACTGCTTCTCCTTCTCGGGAAGCGCCTCATAGGGCACCAGACATGGATGCTCCTTCTTTTCGTCGTTGCGGGTAGGGCCGTAAGTCCATCCCTGATCCATGCGGTTCTTTGCCCAGACCTCATGGGTGTTCTTCGCCATTTCCTCGCACAGTGCGAGAATCTCCGGAGACAGCTCGATCCTGCTGGTATCTTCCGGAGCAGGATTATAGATGACAAACTCGCTCATTTCAGTTCCTCCTCAATTAACTATCTATACTTTTTTAACTTATGGGTGATCCCGGCTCGTTACGGCTGAATTCCAGCGCCCAGCCGCAAACCTCTCTGATTGCTTCACAGCCGGTGCGTCTGAACAGCTCGCGTTTCTTCTTCTCATTCGCTGTGTATTTGCAGGCAATGATAGCCTTCTGATACTCTATGCACAACCAGGTATTATTATTCGCCACACGCTCGTAATCCTTGCTTGCCGCAAAGAGACTGTAGCCAGCAACACCGATCTGTACAAGACTTGCCAGCAACATCAGGTGATCTGTGATTTCCAGTTTGCCGTTGCCAAAGGCGTTGATGATAATCAGCACTGCCACAACGATGGTCAGACCGTATGCCGCAGCGATGGATATCACGTTGACAAGACCTTCGCGGCGGGCATCTCTCGAGCAGCTCTCTGCCTTCTGGCGGGTGTAGCCGTACTGGTCGACACCGTCACTGTTGATGTAGTTATATCCGCTCTGCTCAGCGTTTTCAGTGTTTTCCTGCCAGATCTCCTCGGTTCCGTGCCAGATTCTGCCGACTTCATTGATAACTCCGGAAGGAAATTTCGTATTTTCAGTGTTGTATATTCTGTTCTGCAGTTCCCATGAACGGAGAATGTAACGGGCCCATTCAAAGTCAAGCTTGGACTTTGCGCCGAATTCATCTTCCACACTGCCTTCAACACCGGCAGCCCTCCAGTAGGTCTGCACGCGCAGGCACTCCGCGATCAGACGGAAACCGACATACTCATCGTGACTTCCCGCCCTGCGCTGAAGCAGAAAAATAACCATCGCCGCAGTCAGGAAAACAAGAGTAAATATGCTCAGGAAAGGTGCAAGTGCGCCCATGTCTATGCCGAACAACTTCTCCGGAGCGTCAGAAACAAAGCTGTAGGTAATCAGACCGATTGCCGCCGCAGTGATCATTCTGCGTGTCTGTATGTCACGCCTTTTCTGCGCCGCGAAAGATATGTTGTCTGTATACAGATAACGCAGCAGATCGCGATCAGCATCCGCGTGACCATGCAGACCTGGCATCAGGTCATAAACCTTCTCGCTCGCCATCACTTCATCATGGCGAATCTTCACCTTGTAATTGAAGTGGGCGATCTTGCCCACATTGCGCTCAAATCGGTTCTGATTATATTTATCGGTCACGCCTACCTTACTCTTTCCACCACGGAAATACCAGGATTTACCGGTTTCCAGTGGATAGGGATGCAGCGTGCGGATACCATATGCTGCGTGTCCTTCCACACCCTTGTCTCTGTTGTCCAGCGGCATGAGCATGTGATATACAGTGATATTGTCCGGCATATCCAGCTCCATGAGCCGCTCGGTGCTGCCTCTGAGAGCGCGCTTTACGGCGAGAGCCATACGCTCGTCATATCCGGAAGAGACAGCGTCAACGCCGTTCCACATCGCGAGAGCCATCAGGCTGTAATCACAGATAAAGCCTGTAACGTCTCCGTCCGGCGCAACAAGATCACCCTTTTCCGCCAGAGCGGAATCGCCCGTCACGCGGTAGGTCTCTATACCGTAACCGGCTGCCACACGGGCCGCAAGGCATTCGGTTTCCGTTTCAAGCGCGGACAGGAACGCAAAGCGTGTGTGCGCGTGCTTTTTGTAGCGGCTGCTGTTGAGAAGAGCGCTGCCGTTCTCTCTGCCAAGGGCCTTCTTCTGTTCAAAAAGCTCATACAGCGACTTGCAGAAAGAATGCAGCGCCTTGGTCAGAGTGGATTTATCCGGCAGATCTACCGTGCCGAAAACACCTACAAACACCGGAGCGTCAAAGCAGATTTCATCCATACTGCGGCCACGATCGATCCACGCTGTGCGTAAAATCTCCTTCATGCTCGGCTTTTTTCGTTCTTCAATTCTGTAACCCTGAGCTTTGATGAACTTGAGCGCTTCGAAAGCAGAAGACCGGTCGTCCTGCTTTTCTTCCTCTGTCAGCTCGTCATAATACACCATGCAGGGGTTGGTCTTTTTTTCGTCGTCACGAACCGGACCGTACGCCCAGCCCTCCTCAACACGTTTCTTTCCCCAGACATCATGGAAATTGGCTGCAAGCCGCTCGCCAAGCAGCATTATCTTGTCACCAAGTATAATCTCAGAGGTATCCAGCGGAGCCGGAACATACCCGTTGCTGTTGGGTCTGATCTTCGGTTCGCCGCTTCGCTTCATATCATTATTCACAAGCTCACCTCACAAATCACTGAATTTGTGGACATATCATACCACAATCGTCCATTATAGTCAACATAAAATCCCAATAAATCCTCCGGCAAGGTTGAAAAAAACACCACGGGATGATATACTTAACGAAAACAGTATTTAAGCAAAGTGGATTATTTCGGGAAAGGAGGCAGCAAAGTGAACGGTTCAGACGAACTGTTGCGCAGACGTTTTTCCGAACTGGGTCAGCGGGCGTACAACGGCATATGGAGCAGCACCGAGTTTCTTTCCATGGCGGAGCAGAGCGTTCTGATGGCCTGTGCCCACGATATCCCCTCTCCTTTCTCTCTTGAGGGCGGACATCCTTCCTGCGAGCGCAGAATAGCCATGTTCGGTTCGGAAGACTTCTGCGGCTATCAGGCTCAACCGCCTGTCTGCTGCGTATGTATCTCCCCCAAAAACGCGAAATTCGCCGACAAGCTGGAACACCGTGATTTTCTCGGCGCGCTGCTCAATCTCGGCATACGCCGAGAGGTGCTGGGCGATATCTTCGTGCGCGAGGAGGGCGCGTATCTCTTCTGCCTTGATTCCATCGCTCAGTATATCATTGATTCGCTTGAGAGGGTAAAGCACACCACTGTGGTGTGCCGTATGGCGGAAGACGCGCCGCAGACACTGACCGTCGAGACCGAACAGCACGAGTTCAACGTGCCCTCAGAGCGCATCGACGCGGTGATATGCGCGGTATACAAACTGTCCCGCACCCAGTGTCAGCAGCTCTTTGATGCCCAGCGGGTGTATGTCAACTCCCGCATAACCGAACATTCCTCCCGCCCGCTCAGCGAGGGAGACGTGGTCTCGGTGCGCCGGTGCGGACGCTTCACCTATCTCGGCGCACGCAGGGAAACAAAAAAGGGACGGCTTTATGTTGCCGTGGAGATCCCGAAATAGACAGTCAGCCATTCCGTACTCATTATGCGGGTGTAATATTTTAACGGGGGAACGTACAATGGGCATTTTTGACGGATTATTCAGAAAAACCGGAACCGTAAAATTCGAAAAAGACCCGCCGGGGCAATGGATCACCCTTGAGACACCGGTGGGCGTGTCCGACAGCTTCGGTCAGGAGGATATCCTCGACTGTATCCGCAGGATAACAGAGGATCCCGACTTTTATGTGATACTGACACTGCCGGTCGCCACCCATGGTATCCGATATGTGCAGGCGTGTGAATGTCACGGCATCGTAGACGTTCAGCTCGCCATCGAAAAAAAGAAGTACGTCCGGCTGGTGGAAAAGCTGTGCTCCGCTCAGGAGTGCTCGGATATCTTCCTGCACTTTTACGACACAGGCGAGGTCAATGACCTGCGAGCTTTCCGGCAGGTGCGCTTTGAGCGCGGCTGAAGGCAGCATCTTCCAAAGGAGACACTATGGAACACTCTGACAACCTTGAACTGAAAGTAATCGCCCGGCTGCACAGCGCCTTCCCTACCAAATTCGGTCTGCCCCGCCAGAGCGGACTGGTGGAAGGCATCGAGGCGACCATCGTTTTCGAGCCGGATTACCGCTTTCCTGAAGCTCTGCGCGGCATTGAGGATTTCACCCACCTCTGGCTTGTGTGGGGCTTTTCCGGCAACCGCCACAACGACTGGTCACCTACAGTCCGTCCGCCGCGGCTGGGCGGCAACACCCGCATGGGCGTTTTTGCCACCCGCTCCCCTTTCCGCCCCAATCCGCTGGGGCTGTCCTGCGTCCGTCTCACAGGCGTTGAGCAGGACGGCGTCAACGGCACCGTACTGCGTGTGGCGGGAGTGGATATGATGGACGGCACACCAATCTACGACATCAAACCCTATATCCCCTACGCCGACTGTCACCCCGACGCATCCGAGGGCTTCACTCAGCAGAATCAGGACTATCTGCTTGAAGTAGATTTCCCCGGGGAGCTGCTGGAACGGATTCCTGCCGATAAACGCGACGGTCTCACCGGCGCTCTTGCCCACGACCCGCGTCCTGCTTATCAGCGCGACCCGGAGCGTGTTTACGGCTTTGATTACGCCGGCTTTGATGTACGCTTTTCGGTCAGCGAAAAGAGACTGACCGTCCGCGACGTCACTACCAAGTAAAAGGACGGCTCTTCATTATGGAAAAACGGGTAACGATCAAAGACATCGCCAGAGCTGCAGGTGTGTCGGTGGCTACCGTATCCTACGTCCTCAACAACCGTCAGGACCAGAAGATAAGCAACGCCACCAAAGCCCGCGTCCTGCAGATCGTCAGCGACATGGGCTACACCGGTCCACGCGTACCAAAGCACACCGCGCAGCGAACCGGGCTCATCGCCATCTGCTCCGGAGCGGAAAACGGTACTCTGCTGCAGGCCGACCACGGACTGCTGCTTCCTTTTCTCGTGCGCCACATTGAACGCAACGGTTTTTCCTCCCTTGTGCTATCTGCCGGACAATGTGAAAAATCCTGTAAAGCCGACGCGATCATTTATATTGACGCTGCCGGCGAGCCGCTCCGCAAGACGGTTCAGCACAACTCCGTTCCGGTCGTCGAACTGAACGGATATTCCCTCCACCCGCTTACCTGCCGCGTAAACATCGACTACTCTCAGGTTATGCGCCGCGCGCAAAGTGAATTTGGCTTTGATTTCTGCGTGGTGACCTGCGATCCGCAGTGCGAATCACTGCGGGAATATATCTCCTCCGAATGCGGCAGCGATGTTTTCTTCTGCCGCGGCTGGGATGATCTTTCGGATTTTCTGAAGAAAAACGGCAGCCGCCCTCTTGCTGTGGTTTCCACCACCGCCTACCGGCTGTGCGCCGCCTCCGGAGCCAGCGCCATCTGCGTCGCGCCCAATCCGGATCGTCTCGCGGACAACACAGTATCCACCGCCCGCCTGCTCGCCGCCGGTCATCACGCTGAACGGAGCGATGTGTTCGTTCTGTAACCGCGGAGCATTCCGTCCACGCAGAGCATAATATGACCGTAACACAGCAAAAAGCAAGCCGTCCGCACCGCGCCGTGGTATGGACGGCTTTGTTTGTCTGTGCTATAATTATCAGCAACAACTGAAATCTGGAGAACAACCATGAACATTATCGAAAACAAGACCTTTGACGAGGAACGGGCACTGTACGGCATAAGCGATACCCGTGTGATAAACTGCCGCTTTGACGGTCCTGCCGACGGTGAGAGCGCATTCAAGGAATGCGCCTCAATCGAAGCAGAAAACTGCTTTTTCAACCTGCGTTACCCTTTCTGGCACGTGGACGGTCTTGCCGTCCAGAACTGTGAGCTGACCGAACTGTGCCGCGCCGCGCTGTGGTACAGCACCGGCATAACCATCTCCGGCAGCCGGCTCCACGGTATAAAGGCACTGCGCGAATGCACCGGTATAACCATTTCCGGCTGTGATATCATCTCGCCGGAATTCGGCTGGTCGGCAAAGGACGTGGTTGTGGAGAACACCACTGCTCAAAGCGAATACTTTATGCTGCGCGCGGAAAACATCACCTTCCGCAATGTTGAGTTCACCGGCAAGTATTCCTTCCAGTACGTCAGAAACGCGGTGTTTGAAAACTGCCGTCTTTCCACCAAGGACGCATTCTGGCACGCGGAGAACGTCACGGTCAGGGACAGCGTCGTCTCAGGCGAATATCTTGCCTGGTATTCGAAAAATCTCACCCTGATCAACTGTGATATAATTGGCACACAGCCGCTGTGTTACTGCGAAGGTCTGAAGCTGATTGACTGCCGGATGGAGAACGCCGACCTGTGCTTTGAAAAATCCGATGTGGAGGCGACCGTCACCACGCCGGTAATCAGCATCAAAAATCCCCGTTCCGGAACCATCACGCTTCCCTCCTCGGTCGAGATCATTATGGACGATCCGGACGCTGCCGGCAGAGTCATAATTCTGAGCTGACCGTGATCTCTCCCACGTTCCGACAATTGTTCACACAACGCCTGTGATATTGACAAGCACCCTGTTTGCGGCTAAAATATGTATGATGGGCGTTTTGTAGTCTGATTGTCTATCATCATTTCACACAGATGGAGAGTTTGCCTTGAATAATAAATCTTCAGGATCCAGACTATCTTTATGGATCGCATCTTTCGTGCTTGTCGCTATCAATATCTTTTTTGTCCTGAACGCTAATTCCCTAATACCCGGAAACACACCTGCCGACGATCCGGGCAGCTATTTTCCTCCCTCTTTCAATACCCTCAGCCATACTGACATTGTAGTTTCCTCCGGTTCGGTAAGTGTCACCGATATCGAAGAAAATACGGTTCCCGATTCGGTCACTATCCAGATGGCAGGAGACGTCCTCCTGCATGGCACTGTAACAAGAGCCTCCTCCAACGGAGATGACACTTACAGCCTGCTGCCTTACGTCTCCATGATTAAGGACGCGTTTGTGGCAGATCTGCGCATCGCCAATCTGGAAACACCTGTCGATGTTCACGGCGGAAACAAAAAAATCGAAAACTATCCCTGCTTCAACGTGCCGATCGAGACACTTGACGCTCTCAAGAGTATCAACGTCAACATGGTCTCCACGGCCACCAACCACAGTATCGATCAGGGATACAGTGGTCTTTTCCGCACCATTGAAAACGTTAAAGCCGCAGGCCTTATCAACGTCGGAACATATTCTACCAAAGAAGAATCTGAAGTTCCGTTTATCATGGAGATAAATAACATAAAGGTCGGCATAATCTGCACCACATCGGTCGCCAACATTCCCTATCGCGGAGAAAACGCATTTGCTGTCAACCACTGCGAAAACAAGAGTAAATCTATCATTGAGCACGCCATTCCCCAGATCAACGCGCTCAAGGAAAACGGCGCAGAGCTGATCGTAATGATTATCCACTGGGGCACGGAATACACAGACACTCCCTCCAATGATCTCCGCAAGGCTGCTGAAGGCCTTTGCGAAGCAGGAGTCGACGTTCTCCTTGGCGGCCACTCCCACTGTGTTCAGCCGGCGGAATGGATGACCGTTGATCGCAACGGTGTGGAATCAAAATCTCTTGTAGTCTACTCTCTGGGAAACTTCTTCTGCAATCAGACCGCGTTGGATAAGCCCAAAACCCAGTACGGTATGATCGTCTCAGTCAAGGCTGAGCGCGGAGAAGACGGAACGGTTCGTGTCACCGATGCGTTTTATCTGCCAACCTACTGCTATGTTCGCGGAGACAAGGGCGACAACTTCATGCGCATCTGCTACCCCGGACAGTTTGCACTCTCCGATGATATCAAATTCGAAGATTACTCTGAAGTTTTCAAGAGTGAAAAAGGCATGAAGTCCTGTAAGTCCGCATGGGATCATATCACCTCCGTTGTTGGCAATGATCTTCCCGCGGTTACAACTCCCGCCGATTACCCTCAGGGTTTCTTTTCTGAAGAATAATCATTATAGAAAACGATTGAGAGACGAGTATCTATGAAAAAAATGTCAGTCAGAAAACTGATTATTCTGACCTCTGTCCTGTTCGTGATAAACCTTGCGGCTCTGGCTTATATGTATCTCCCCGCGCGTTTTTCTGTTCAGCATGATACAGGTTCACCCTCGGAACCTCCCGCACAGGCAGAAGTATCCGACACTGATGTTTCCTCCGGTTCTGATCTTCCGGTTGTGTCCATCGCTGAAGTCCCCGAAAAACCGGAGATTGTACTTACATCTCTTGCCGGAACAAATACATCCGCCTGTATTGACGACATCGCATCGAACTACCACTGCACCGGCCTGACTGTGGCAGTTATCAAGGACGGAGAAGTTGCCTACCATTACGAAACCGGTTTTGCCGACAAGAAAAAGAAACGCGAACTCAACCGGGATACCAAGTTCCGCATCGCTTCCCTCAGCAAAGTATACACCAGCACACTGGGAATGAAGCTGGTTGAAGACGGCAAGCTTGAACTTGACGGTGATATAGGAGATGTTTTCGGATATCGTGTGCGTAATCCCTATCACAAGGATACTCCAATTACGCCGCGCATGCTTTTTACTCACACATCCTCTATTCGTGACCGTACCAAGTACACATTCTCCGGAGATATTCGGTATGATATTCAGGACAGAGATTCCTATTCTTATCTCGCTCCCGGCACCGGTTTTCTCTACTCCAATCTCGCCATGGGTATCGCCGGCGCGCTGATCGAAGCCGCTTCCGGTCTCCAGCTTACTGAATACTCCAATCAGGCATTTTTCAATGGAATGGAAATAGACGCCGCTTACAACGGCGCTATGCTTAAAGATAAAGATAATATTGCCGACTGCATTTACGGCACAGAGGTCGAAAGAAGTGCCGAGCGGCTTGCTCAGCCTCATGCAGACAAAGAGCCGGGGAAGAACCACACTGTGGCAGCTGGCGGTCTAATCATCAGTGCCGTCGATTACGCAAAAGTGATTACTCTTTTCACTAATGACGGTACCTATAAAGGTGTCAGCTATCTTTCTCCTGAAACTATTGCAGCCATGCATGAGCCCCAGTTTGAATGCGAAGATTTCCTTCAGTGCATCGGCATACGCAAATCCGACAAAGTTCTCAGCGACCGCACCGTTTATTACCACACCGGCGCGGCATACGGTATCTTCTCCCTCGCGATTTACGATGTTACTGACAAATCCGGTGTTGTTGTTTTCACCACCGGTTCATACGCCAAAAGCAATTCCATGGGCATCCGCAACAGCTGCCTTGAAACCGCCGAGGTGGTCTACAGCAACGTCATCGAGGGCGGAGACCAGATGATCCCCGAACCCTACGCAAACTGAATTCTATTCCAAGAATACAAAAGACAGGTCGTTCCCTCCGTTGAGCCGGCAGGAAATGACCTGTCTTTTTTGCGCTTTGCGTCAGAGTTCTCTGATGACACGAGCCGGATTGCCGGCGATGACCACGTTATCCCCGAAGGATTTCGTAACCACCGAACCGGAACCAACCACCACGTTGCTGCCCAGCGTCACGCCGGGGTTTATGACCGAATTGCCGCCTATCCAGCAATTGTCGCCGATGGTGACGGGACTGCCGTACTCAAGTCCCAGATAGCGTTCCTCGGCGCGGATCGGATGGGTTGCGGTGTAGATGCCCACATGAGGTGCCAGAAAGCAGTTTTTGCCGATGCGCACCGGACACACATCCAGAATCACGCAGCCGAAGTTGGCATAGAAATTGTCGCCAACATGGATGTTCTTGCCGTAATCGCAATGAAAATCCTGCTCAACATGAATTTTCCCCTCTACCGTACCGAACAGCTCCCGCAGAATACGGTCGCGCCCGGCAAGATCCTCCGGGCGGGTGTGATTGTAATCGTAGAGCAGCCCCACTGCCCACATATGCAGAGCGGCAATCTCCGGATCCGCCGGACGATAAAGCTCTCCGGCAAGCATTTTTTCCATTTCTGTCATATTGACCTCCTGTTGAAGCGGAGTATCGATGCGCTTCTTATAGTCAATATACTAACATATTTTCTGCACGCATGCAATCCGCGCAGGCGATAAACTGCAGCTCAGCGCTCAGGTTTGCATCTTGCCGGCAGATACTTGCCCCGTCTTCTGCCGTCTGTTATAATCACGGCATGAGAGGAGTGAGCCGATTGAAACTCACAGTAAATCAATCTCCGGATTTTACCGACACTGAGATAACCATCAACTGCCGTCAGGTCACCGCGGAACTGCAGACAATCATCGACCGCCTGCGGCTGATGGACTGCTCGGTCAAAGGACGGCTGGACGGCGAAATACACGTCATACCCGCGGACCGCATCTGCTATTTTGATTCGGTGGACAGCCGGAGCTTTGCCTACTGCGACGACAGCTGCTACGAGGTGGATGAAAGCCTGAACGAACTGGAATCACGGCTGCGGAACCTCTCCTTTGTGCGCATAAGCAAGAACACCATCGTCTGCCTGCGGGCGCTGAAAAGCGTAAAGGGCATTGACTTTTCCCGAATGCGGCTCACCCTCCGCAACGGCGAACAGCTCATCGTCAGCCGTCATTATCTCAGATCCTTCAAGGAGGCGTTCGGATTATGAAAAAACTCAGAGAAATTCTCCCGGGCTATGAGCGCGTGTGCAGCACCGCGCTGGTATATATGCTCTCCGTGCTGAGCGTGTGCGCGCGCAATATGATCGACCGCGGCAGCGGCGCTGCCATCTACTGCTCCTTCTTCGTCGAGATGCTGGTGCTGGTTATTCTTTGCGAGATGATTGACTGGCTTGTGTTCCGTTTTGTCCGCAGCTGGCCTGCCGCCATTATCACGGAATGTATCCTCATCACGCTGGTATGCACAGCAGCTGCACTGTGGCGCGGCTGGATCGACTTAACCCTCTCCGGTATCGTCGTATACGTCCTCATCGTGCTGGCGATATACGCCGTGGTGGTTTTCCTGCTGATAATGCGCAACCGTCGTGATGCCGAAGCGATAACACGGCAAATACAGTCAGACTGATACAAAAAGCCGGTGGGCACAACGCTCACCGGCTTCTTTATGTGTTTTTTCAGGTCAGCGCACGATTACCGAACGACTGCTGACATAGAACTCCTCCTGACTGGGCTGCCACTTTTTCTCCATGGGTGGAAAAAGGGCATCGAAAGCCTCCACCGCTTCGGAATCCTCGCAGCACTGTGCCGCGTCACTTTCGACGTAACGCCATCTTCTGCCGTCAAGGGCACCTGATACCAGTTCCCTTACCAGCAGCGCGGCGGGATAACAGTCTCCCAGACACACATTGTGCTTTTTGCAGCTGACAAATCCGCTGGAAGCGTAATTACCGATGTTCCCGAAGATGACTATGGTATCGAACCCCAGCTTAACCGCTTCGGCAAAGGAATGATCCATGAGTCTTTTACCTATGCCCATGCGCTGATATTCTTTCGCGACGGCGATGGGACCGAAGGTGAGAATGGTTTTCTCCTCTCCCTCATCGTCAACCAGCCGGCTGGTCGTGTAAAGAATACTGCCGGCAACTCTGCCGTCCACCTCCGCGACAAAATCAAGCTCCGGCACAAAATCACGATGGTCACGCATCATGTGCGCGAAATAATGCTCGCTGCAGCCGGGTGCATGAAAATTCCAGAATGCTTCACGGATGATATTTTCCACAGCGCGGTAATCGTTTTCGGTTTCCCTGCGGATAACACAGTCAATTTTATTCATTATTTTTCCTCCTGAAAGCTGTTGACATCCAACGCGGGAGATTTTGCGAAGATCGTATTTACGCAAACCTCCCGGTCAGCGCACGGTCTCCAGTGTACGGTTCTTCTTCAAAAAGCGCTCTCCTTGAACTTATTTTTCCGGCAGAACTGCCGGTTGAGTATTTTATACCACACCGGGCGGCTGCCGTCAACAGCCAAACAGCCTGACCACCAGAGTAAACCCCGCGCAGCACACGAACCCGCACACCGCCGGCAGCAGGAAACCGAGCAGCGTCCACTTCGCGCTGCGGGTTTCCCTGTAGATGGTTATGCAGGTGGTGGAGCAGGGCCAGTGCATAAGCGTGAACAGAAGCATGCTCACAGCCGTAGTCCAGTCCCAGCCGTTGGCTGTCAGTATCGCTCCGAATGATTGCGTGCTGCCGATTTCCAGCAGCTCACCCTGCGCTGAATAAGCCATCATCGCCACGGGAAGCACCAGTTCGTTTGCCGGAAACCCCAGCACAAAAGCCGTCAGCGTCACGCCGTCCAGCCCCATCAGCCGCCCGACGGGTTCAAGAAAGCCGGTAACGTGTTCCAGCAGAGTGTTTTCTCCCGCTTCCATATTGGCAAGCAGCCATATCACCGCGCCGGCAGGCAGCGCCACAACCACCGCCCGTCCCAGCACTCTCATCGTGCGGTCGGCAAGAGAACGGGCAAGCGTTTTGGCAATCTGCGGTCTGCGGAAGGGCGGCAGTTCCAGCACAAACGATGAACGCTGACCGCGCAGAACCGTCACCGTCAGCAGCCGCGACACCAGCATGGTCATCACCACGCCCAGCGCGACGCACGCCGTCAGAACCACCGCCGAACCAAACGCACCGTGCGTTCCGGTCAGGAACAGCGCAATGACCGCCAACAGCGTGGGAAAGCGCCCGTTGCAGGGCATAAAACTGTTCGTAAGTATCGCAATCAGGCGCTCACGGGGAGAAGCGATTATCCTGCACCCCACCACTCCGGCGGCGTTGCAGCCAAGCCCCATGCACATGGTCAGTGCCTGTTTTCCGCAGGCGCCGCATCTTCTCAGCCCTCCGTCTAGATTGAACGCCACACGAGGGAGATATCCCGCGTCCTCCAGAAGCGTGAACATCGGAAAGAATATCGCCATGGGCGGAAGCATCACCGCCACCACCCAGCCCGTTACCCTGAACGCGCCTGATATCAGCAGTCCGCGCCAGAATTCCGGCAATCCTGCCCATATCGCCGCGCTGTGCAGCCAGTATTCAATCTTGTTAAAGCCGGTGGAGAATACCGCCGACAGGCAGTTGGCTCCCTCAAGGGTTATCCACAGCACCGCCGCAAGCAGCGCCAGCATCACCAGCCAGCCTGTGAAACGTCCGGTCAGAAGGCGGTCCCAGCGGCGATCACCAGCGCTGTACCCTGCTTCAGCCGGCGGCACTACGCCAAGGCACACCATTCTCGCCGCCTCTCCCACCGACCGTGAGACGATATCTCCAAGCTGCTGACTGTCGATGCCCTGCAGTTCAAGGGTCTGCAGGCACTCGTCTGCCCGCCTGCGAAAGGTTTCTTTTTCGATGGTACTGCCACGGAGAAGCTGACCGGACGAATCGACGTCACCGTCGCCGTCAAGTGTTCTGAGTGAAAACCAGCGGGCACGGCTTTCATCGTCACACACCCGCACGGCGTCGGGCATAAGCCGCGCCACAGCAGACTCAACCGCAGGAGGATAGGCAACCAGATGCCGCGGGGGCAGGTCCTGCTTTGCGGCAATTCCAGCGATCTTTCGCACCAGTTCATCAAGCCCTCTGCCCGACCGGGCGCTTGTTCCCACAACGGGAACTCCAAGGCGTTCCTCCAGCAGCGATAAATCCGGTCTGATTTCTTTTTTTGCCGCCTCATCCAGCAGATTTACGCACACCACAACCCGTCCGCACAGTTCAAGGGTCTGCAGCACAAGAGCCATGCCGCGCTCGAGATTTACCGCCGAACACACAACAACAATCACGTCCGGATGCTCAAGGCAGACAAAATCCCGCGCGGCGCGTTCTTCCGCAGTGCTTGCGGCAAAGGAACAGCAGCCGGGCAGATCAGCAACCAGCCACCGGTGACCGTTCTTCTCATATCTGCCAAAGGCGTTCACCACTGTTTTGCCCGCCCAGTTGCCGGTGTGCTGACGCATGCCGGTCAGCGCGTTGAACACCGTGCTTTTGCCCACATTCGGGTGCCCTGCAAGAGCAACCAGCAGCTCTCCGCTCCTGTTCTCCGGAGCGCCATGAGTAGTCATAGCCATACCTTTCTCCCTCCTTTGCTCATGGCAGTTTCCACGTTGACCGGAACGCCGGTACGTACCGCCTCCGCGTCTTCCCTTCTCAGGGCAATCAGCGATCCCTTGACGAGATAGGCGCTGATACCGCCGCGAAAAAGCACGCATTCCACAGTCTCACCATCGGTCATTCCCAGTTCACGAAGCCTGCGTCTGCCCTCGTTTTCTGACACGATGCCGGAAATAACCGCCCGCTGCCCCGGAACAAGCTCGCAGAGTGTAAGTTGATTATTCATAATATGTCTATACCGGTCCGCATCACCGGCATTGCACCTCCGTCGTCTGTCTGACGCCCTTTAACACAGGAGCGCCTTGCTATCATTTTACGCACAGACTACGAACAGGTGACAGAAAAAAGCCTCCCCCGATACACAGGAGAGGCTCCGGAATCATTTTTTCTCATTGAGGAACTTCAGCCGGCTCAGTCGCGGTTGTCCAGCTTTTCGGCGGCTTCCTTCAGCAGTTCAACGATGGGCAGATGCTGGGGGCACACCGACTCGCACTGTCCGCAGCCCACGCAATCGGAAGCCTTTCCGCTCTCCGCGGTAAGTCCGCCGTAGAAGAAGTGGGGACGGTTATCAGTGGGAAATTTGCGCAGGGTATTGACCGCGCTGAACACATCGGGAATTCTGATTCCGGCAGGGCATCCGTCGGTGCAGTAGCGGCAGGAGGTGCACTGAATCAGAGGCACAGCCAGCATCTTCTGCTTGACCTGCTCCAGAACGGCACGGTCGCCGTCGGTCAGCGGCTCAAAGTTTGTAAAGGTATCGAGGTTGTCAGTCATCTGTTTCGGATTTGACATGCCGCTGAGGATCACATCAATTCCCTCAAGGCTTGCCACATAGCGCATCGCCCATGACGCGGCGGATTTTCCCGGGCGTGCCTGATTGAACAGCTCCATTACGTCATCGTCCACATTGGCAAGAGTACCGCCCTTGACCGGCTCCATGACGATGATTGGAATATTGCGCTCGCGCAGAATCTCATAAAGTTTGCCGGAATGTACGATGGCGTTGTCCCAGTCGGCATAGTTGAGCTGAATCTGAACAAACTCAATTTCGGGATGCAAGTCGAGCACCTTTACAAGCAATTCGGGAGTTCCGTGGTATGAAAAGCCAAATCGTCTGATCTTTCCCTCCGCTTTTTTTGCAAGCCCCCAGTTGAAGCAGTCGTACTGCTCATAGGCGTTGTAGTTGCCGCCGTCCTCTAGGCTGTGCAGCAGATAATAATCGAAGTATTCCACTCCGGCGCGTTCCAGCTGCTCGTTGAGGATACGGTCGCGGTCCTCCTCGCACTTGATTGCCCACGCTGGCAGCTTGGTGGCGACGGTGTAAGCCTCACGGGGATATCTGCCCACAAGAGCGTCCTTCACAACCGATTCCGATCTGCCGCCGTGATAGACGTAGGCGGTGTCAAAATATGTAAATCCGCTGGACATGAAGCTGTCCACCATGGAACGAACGGTTTCGATGTCAATAACGCCGTCAATCTCAGGCAGACGCATGAGTCCGAATCCCAGCTGAGGAGTTTTGTTGCTCATTATATCTTCGTCCTTTCAATTATGCTCTGCGACCATCATATCACCGGCATAAAACCTTGTCAACCATACCGCAAAAACTGAATATCATACCACAAAAACCGCGCTGTCACAGGGCAAACGGTCTATACCGTCCGGCAATCAACGCAATGTAAAACGGACTGCCGCAGACGAAAACCGCGGCAGTCCATGGTGCGTTATTTCTTGTTTTTCTCAGCAAGAATGCGGCGGTGCTCGGCCTTTTCCACATACATCATCTGGTCAGCCTCCTTGAGCTGAACCTTGAGATTGATTCCGACCTCTCTCCACGAAGTACCGATAGCCACGCTTATGCCGTTCTTTTCCATAAGCGCGCGCACTTCGCTGACCTGCCGCTCGAACTCGCCCTTATCCACCTCTGGCAGAATGACCGCGAACTCGTCGCCGCCGATGCGGTAGGAATTGCCGCTGAACACGCTGCGGATATTGTCCGCTGTGCTGGTTATCAGCACGTCGCCCGCATCGTGTCCCTGAGTGTCGTTGACATGTTTGAGCCCGTCAAGATCAAAGAAGGCCACTCCAACTCTGTACGGTGGATATCTGTAGTACTCATCGCAGACATGATTGAATTTGTTGCGGTTGTGCAGCCGTGTGAGGGTGTCAGTATAGCTCATGTGAGTAAGAGCTTCTCTTGCGTTTTTGCGCTCCATGGCCTCGGTAATGAAGAACTGCACCGACGACAGAAGAGTAAGATCGCCGTAATTGGCTTTAGGGTTATCCACACCCATGAATCCGATAATCAGATCGCTTCGCTTGAGGGGAACCGCTATCAGGCTGCTGATGTTCTGCGCCGCGAGAATCTCGTAGGTGTTGGTATTGCGTACGACATCACGGTCGATGTCGGATATGTAGAATATGCCTGAATGTTTGAATTCCTCAATCCAGTTCTCAATCGAGCTGATGGGAACATTCTGCAGATTATCTATCTCCGCTGTAACTCCCTCAGCCGCAAATTCATAGAGATTGTTGGTTGTCTGCTCCTCATAATTGATGTCAAAAAGATAGGTTCTGTCACCATCGAAATAGCGGTTAACCGTTGCCAGCAGATTGTTTATGGCGCTGTCGATATTGTCGTTGGACGACAGTTCGGTGACGCATTCAATAAGCACGTTTGACTTATGCAGCTGATACTCTGCTTCGGCCTTGTTTTTGTACGCCTGACTGTTGGAATGGAAATTAAGCAGAACGAAGAGAAGGATGAGCACGCACTCAATCACCGCGACCCATGAAAGCGAATTGCGCAGCAGGCCCAGACCGGCAAAAGCAAGTTCTTCGCTGACCAGCACCAGAATCTGCCAGTTGTAGCCCTCCACCGGCGCATAGAACATAAAGGAATTATTCCCGTTTCTTGGAGATTTGTAGGCAAAGAATCCGGTTTCGGCTTCACGGACGCTCTCAATAAGATCCACGTTCTGATAGCCTGCCTGAGTTTCGATTTCCGTGTAATCATAGAAGTTGCTTAACTCCTGCTGCATGGTGTCCATGATAATGCAGCCGTCGCGTCTGTCCACCAGCATGCAGTCTGCCTCTCCGCCATAAACGGTGGTGCTGAAATATTCAGGAAGCTTTCCGCAGTCAATTACGCCTACCATAACCGCCACAGGCACGCCTTTATTCTCAACAGGCACGTCGCAATAAACAACCGGTCTGCCGGTGATGAAATCCTCAGACCTTGCGGAAATATGATATCCCTGATTGAAAATATCATCAAAAGACGACACCAGTCCGCTGCCGTCGATTGTTCTTCCGTCGTGCAGCAGAATCATATTATCCGGGAACAGAATGTCAATCCTGCTGAAGATTGTCAGATCGAGATACTTGTTGACGTGATTGATGATATCTTCCGGAGAACTGTAGCTGTCACCTTCCAGCAGTGCGCCGGCCGCCAGCTGAAGAATGTTCCCGTTATCCTTCAGCCGGGTTACAATCTCCTTGCTTATGCTCTGTGATGATGACGCGAGCGTATGCCCGCAGTGCTCCTTCTCGCTTTCCCAGATGGAAACATATGCAGCAACCGAAAGCGCAATGGTCACAACAAGTATGAATATCGTCGCCAGAATCCGCAAAACAGAACGGTCTCCTGCAGCCTTTTCAGAGAACTTCATAGAACAATATCCCTTGCTTATTCAGAAAATGATTCACACGCTGTAATCAGCCTGTCTATATATTATAAGAATCCTGCTGTTGCTTTGTCAACGGAATTGCGGCTATCTTTTATTGAGAAAATAAAAAACATCCCGAAAAGGCGAATTTTTCACGCCTCTTCGGGATGCGACGGGACTTTCAATTAACTTCGCTGTTATTCAGTTACAGGAAGCTTGGACTCGGGGAAATTCTTGTTCTTTCTGTTGGTGATCCAGTGGTAAGTGAGCACTACGCCGACCAGAGCCACGCCAATCAGATCGGTAACGATACCGGGGTAGATAAGCAGCAGACCGCCGATGATGCTCAGGATGCGCTCAAACCACTTCATGTGACCGAATATGTATCCCTCGAGAGCAGCGGAAATCGCGAACATACCTACGACGGAAGTAATAACGATGAGGATAACCTCGGGAACAGTAGTGTCGACAAACAGCATTGCGGGATTAAGCGCAAAGATGTAAGGAACGATGAACGCGCCGATGGCAAGCTTGGTAGACGTAAGCGCCGTCTTCATCGGATTCGCCTGAGCAATTGCCGCGCCGGCATAGGCAGCCAGAGCAACAGGAGGAGTCAGGTCGGCAACGATGCCGAAGTAGAATACGAAGAAGTGGGCGGCGATGTCAGGAACACCCATACGCACAAGAATGGGTGCGCAGGTCGCTGCCATGATGCAGTAGTTTGCGGTGGTGGGAACGCCCATGCCCAGAACAATGCAGCACAGCATGGTCAGGAACAGAGCGATGATAACCTGATCGCCAGCCAGAGCAACGATGCCGTTGAAGAGCAGGTTGGCAAGGCCGGTCATGGTGATGGTACCGGCGATGATACCGGCGACGCCGCAGGCGGCAGCAACGGAAATCATGCCCTGAGCGCCGGAAGCAAGAGCCTCAAAGATGCGCTTGGGAGTCATGCGGTGTTCTTTGCTGAGCATGCTGACAACGATAACCGCTACGATGGCGATAGCCGCAGCATAAGCGATGGAACGGGTGCTTGTAGCGACCAGATAGATGAGAATGAACAGAGGCAGAAGCAGATAGGTCTTCTTCAGCAGAGGAATCACACGGGGAAGCTCTTCTCTGGTCAGACCGCGCAGACCTTCCTTTTTGGCCTCGAGGTGAACGGTGATGAAGATGCCCAGGAAGTAGAGCACTGCGGGCAGAATGGCGCGCACAACGATATTGCTGTAGGGAACGCCGACAAAGTCTGCCATAAGGAACGCGGCAGCACCCATGATCGGGGGCATGATCTGTCCGCCGGTGGAGGCGGAGGCCTCAGCGGCAGCGGCAAACTCGGGCTTGTAGCCGGTCTTCTTCATCAGAGGAATGGTAACCGAACCGGAGCCGACAGTGTTGGCAACGGAGGAGCCGGAAGCCATGCCCTCGAGGGCGCTGGCGATAACGGCAACCTTTGCAGGACCGCCGGAGAAGCCGCCGACAATGGAATTGGAAATATTGATGAAGAAATCACCGATACCGGAACGCTCAAGGAACGCGCCGAAGATGATGAACACTACGATAAACTTGGAGCACACGTTGATGGGAGTGGACATGATGCCTTCCTTGCTGTAGAACAGATACTGGACAACGTAGTTGGTTCTGCCCCACAGACTGGGATTGGACAGACCCCAGATCAGAGCGTATGCAACAAAGCAGCCGGCAACAATGATGATGGGCAGACCGACGCTGCGGCGGCAAACCTCAACGATAGAGAGAATACCAATGATGCCGATGACGATCTGGTACCATTCAAAAACAGCACCCTGCTGGATGATGGACTTGGCGTTGATGGTGTAATAAAGGAAAGCGCCAACACCGCCGACCATAGCGACGATGTCATACCAGGGAATGTGATTGACCCTCTGAACACCTTTTTTTACGGGGAAAACAAGGTATCCCAGCAGAATGATAAAGGCGACGAACGAAGTCAGACGATACTCCTCAAGCCATGTGGCAAAGAGGGTAACATACAGACAGAACAGAGAAAAGACAGCCAGAATAGCAGAGACAACAATCCTGGCCTTGCCTTCCCATATACGGGTGTTGGATTCTCTGTCGAATTTCTTCATTACTGCATCAAGATCCATTGGAGCCTGAGGCTCTGCAGGTTTTTTCTTGAAAAACAACAATGTAATTCCTCCTCCGAATAATTTGAATGGCTGCGACGGAGAACGCCGCAGCCATTGTAGTTATGACTGATGCAGCTTAGTCAACCGCAACCTCGATGCCCTTCTCCTTGAAGTACTTGGCAGCACCTGCATGGAAAGGAACAGTCAGACCCTCGGTAGCATTCTCGAGGCTGAGCTCGGCGCCCTTGGCATTCTCCTTGGTGATGGCGTCGATGTTCTCGAAGATAGCGGAAGTCAGCTTGTAAACATCTTCCTCGGAAGCGGAAGCGCTGACGATCAGAGTAGCCTTAACGGTAACAGTGTTGACATCAGCTTCCTGACCGGGATAGGTGCCGGCGGGAACGGTGTAAACAGTGTAGAAGGGGCAGTCAGCCATCAGCTTGTCTGCAACCTCACCGTCGATGGGAACGAGGTAAGCGCTGTTGGTGGTGCACAGCTCAGTGATAGCGGGAGTGGGAGCACCGGCAACGATGAAAGCAGCGTCGATCTTGCCGTCCTTCAGAGCGTCAGCGCTGTCAGCAAAGGACTGATACTGAGCGTTGATGTCGTTCTCGGTCAGACCACCGGCGGTCAGAACATCGATAGCGTTGAAGTAAACGCCGGAACCGGGAGCACCAATGGAAACAGTCTTGCCAGCCAGATCGGCAACAGACTTGATTTCGGGATCCATGGTGACCAGCTGTACGGACTCAGCATAGAGACCGGCAACGGTGCGGAAAGAGTCAACCTTGCCCTCAGCTTCGAAGGAACGGGTGCCGTCCCATGCGTAGGACATAACGTCGGACTGAACAGTACCGAGCTGGGAGTTACCGGCAGCGATACCCTGGATGTTTGCCTTGGAACCGTCGGTGGAAACGACGACTACGTTGATGCCTGCGTTGTTCTTGATGTACTGGCCGAGAACTCCGCCGTAACCGTAGTAGGTACCGGAAGTACCGCCGGTGCCCATGGTCAGAGTGGTGCCGGCACCTGCACAGGCGCACAGTCCGACCAGCATGGTCAGAGCAAGCAGGATAGCAAGAAGTCTTTTCATGTGATTTTTCCTCCTCAAGAAAAAAATAGAATAAATTCCCGTTTATTTTACTATAATGGGCGGGCATTTACAAGTGATTTTTTAATTTTCTCCAATTCAGTCATTGAAAGCATTGAATTGCGGATTTTTTCGGTATATTGCATATTTTTCAGGGCTGCTCCCAGAGGTAAACCCTTGTTTCATAGGGTGTAAGCACCGCTGAATCAGCGTCTTTACGGCTCTGCAGCACCAGCTTCGCCTTCTTCAAATCAAAGCCCGCAGGCACTTTCATTTTTACATTGCGACCAGCAAAAGAGCATATCACCAGCAACTTCTGCCCCTTCATTCTGCGGCTGTAGACATACAGCTTCGAGCTTGAATGGAAATGCTCACGATAGGTTCCGTGACGCACAACGTCAAGCGATTTTCTCAACGCGATTGCCTTGCGGTAGAAGTTGAGCAGCGAATCGGGATCACGCTCCTGAGCGGCGACGTTGATCTTCCTGTAGTTATCGTTGACATAGAACCAGGGCGTTCCGGTTGTGAAGCCGGCGTTTTCGCTGTTGTCCCACTGAACCGGAGTGCGCGCCGAGTCGCGCGATGATCGCCACATCTTCTTCAGCCTGACCTCCGGCGGTTTATTGAGATTGCTGTGCTCGTAGTTATACCTGGTCTGCACGTCCTCGTACATATCCGCTGATTCCGGACGCCAGTTGATCATGCCGATCTCCTGCCCCTGATAGAGGAAGGGTGTGCCTTTCTGGAAAAGATAGGAGACCGCCAGCGATTTGCCGCTTTCTTCCCTGTATTCCTCGCTGCCGTAGCGGGAAATAATCCGCGGGTGATCGTGATTCTCAAGATAAAGCATATTCCACGCCCTGCCCTCCAGCCGGTACTGCCAGTCGGAAAATGCCTTCTTCATCTTGCGCAGATGGAACTTTGTGGGCAGATAATCGGTGAACAGGCAATCGGCAGTCTGGCACTGGAACTGGATCATCATGTCGATCTGTCCACTGTGCTCATCGATATACCTCAGCGCGCGCTTTGGCCACACCAGCGGTGCTTCCGCCAGCGTGAAGCAGTCGTAATGATCGAACACATCACGCTTGAACTCGGCCAGATATTCGTGGATGTGCGGTCCGTGATTGTATTTTGGCATTCCCTTGTATATCGGAAAAAGGTGATCATCCGGCAGCCCTTCGGCTTTGGAGATATAGGTGATGACATCCTCGCGAAAGCCGTCCACTCCCATATCCAGCCAGAACCGGAGAATCTTTTTTACCTCCTCACGTACGAGGGGGTTGTCCATGTTGAGATCAGGCTGCTTGACGGCAAAGAGATGCAGATAATACTCGCCGCGCACCTCATCCCACGTCCACGCCTTTCCCTCAAAGTTGCTGTCCCAGTTATTGGGCAGCTTCCCGTCAGGCTTTGCCGGACGCCAGATATAATAGTCCGTATACGGTTCTATTCTCTGACGGCTCTTCTGAAACCACTCATGCTCGTCACTTGTGTGGTTGACCACAAGATCCATCAGCAGCTTCATTCCCCGTGCATGAACGCCATCCAGAATCTTTCTGAACGCCTCCATGCCGCCGAATTCCGGTGCGATATCCATATAATCCGCGATATCGTAGCCGCAGTCGGCACCGGGCGAGGGATATATCGGAGAAAACCAGATACCGTCACAGCCCAGCGATTTTATGTAGTCCAGCTTTTCCAGCACGCCCCACAGATCGCCCATACCGTCGCCGTCGCCGTCCTTGAAGCTGCGCGGCCAAATCTGGTAGAACACCATGTCCTTGTACCAGCGTTTGCGTTCCATATTTTCCTCCTTTACCGGCAGCGTAAAGTCTCCCGTATTTTCAAAGCTGACAACGAATCATCTTCAGCCGGAATGCTTTTCGCAGGCCTCCCACAAACCGAGGAGATACTGCACACCCAGCGCACGGTCGTAAATGCCGTATCCCGGACGTGCTCTCTCCCCCCATATCATTCTGCCGTGGTCCGGACGGATGTATCCGTCAAAGCCGCTGTCATGCAGCGCGCGCACGATCTCAAACATATCAAGATCGCCGCAGCCGCTCAGATGAGCGGTTTCGTGGAAATCACGACCAGAGGTTCTTCTGATGTTGCGCAGATGGGCAAAGTGTACTCTGCCCTGTGACGTAAACTCCCTCAGCATGGCGGGAATATCATTATCCGGATTCACCCCCAGACTGCCGGTACACAGCGTCAATCCGTTACGTCTGCTGTCATTCAGAGCGAGGAATTTCCTGATGGTATCCGCACCTGTGATAACCTTCGGCAGTCCGAAAAGCTGCCATGGCGGATCATCGGGATGAATGGCAAAATTCATGTCATACATTTCCGCATAAGGCATAAGCGCGTCAAGGAAATACCTGATATTCTCCCAGTACTGATCAACGGGCATCTGCCTGTAGAAACCAATATCAGCCGTCATAAGCGGCATACGCTCCGGCTCCCAGCCTGGCAGCGAAAAGCCTTCCGATTCACCGTGCATGCTGCTGCCGATGGATACAGGATCCATGCCGGTAAGTTCTGCGTGGCAATAAGCCATCACCGTGCTTCCGTCCTCAAGTGGAAGCGCCAGATCGCTGCGCGCCCAGTCCATGACCGGCATGAAATTATAGCAGATGCACTTTACTCCCTCATCGTGGAGATTCTTTACTGTGGTTATGTAGTTTTCGATAAGCCGATTGCGTGAGGGAAGACCTTTCTTGATATCCTCGTGGATATTAACGCTCTCGATCACTTCCATCTCAAGTCCGTGGTCATTTATCTGGCGGCGCATGAACCGGATATCCTCCGGCTGCCAGATTTCCCCCACGGGCACCTGCGGCATACACGCCGCCACGCCGGATACTCCGGGAATCTGTCGTATCTGTTCCAGCGTGACGCTGTCGTCACCGCCCGGAAACCATCTGAAAACCATTTTCATTACAATCACCTCATCTGTGTACTATCACCGACAGAATTAAAGCACACAGAGGACTTTTCTGTACGTTATTCTCCGTATATCATTCTAAGCTTCTGTCTGACCAGCTCTTTATCCTCTCTATACGTAACGCCCATCCATTCGGAATCGGTTACGCGCACTTTCATGCGAATATCTCCCGCTCTGACCAGCTTATCAACCACAACGGACAGCGGCAGTTCCGCACGCAGATCGTTCGCGCCCAGCGAATCGAGGAATTCTTTTAATATCACTCTGCAGCGTGAGGCAAACTCCGGAGAAAAACCAAACAGATTCATCGAAGCAATGGCTGTGGGGTCTATCTCTTTGCTTCCCTCTTCGGTAAATGAGCGTATGATCCCGTCCTCACACTTACAGATGCGGTATGTTTCCGCGACCGATTCAAGATATCCCTCCCTGCTGACGCTGCACAGACCGCGGGTAACTTCACCGAACGCGGACATGGTGCTGCCGATGGGATACGCAACCATGCACTGATCTTCGCCGCTGACATTCTCCAGCTCCTCTGCCATCTCTCTGTACGCCGTGGTGCCATAGTAATCGTCAGCATTGATCACCGCGAAGGGAGTGTCCAGCCACGGCTGCGCGCATACAAGAGCATGAATGGTGCCATAGGGCTTTACCCGGTCGGCAGGCGGAGTGAATTCAGCGGGAAGTGATGAATAGTTCTGGACTGCAAATACAAGTTCAATACCGCTGACTCTTGAACATATCTCCTCGGCAAACCACCCCTGCATGCTGTCCGATATTACGATTACCACCTTGGTAAAACCAAACTGTTTCGCATCGCGGATAGCGTACTCCATGAGCATCTCGTTGTTGGCTCCGAAGCCGTCGGTCTGTTTGCCTCCGCCATATCTGGATCCCAGACCTGCTGCAAGTATCAACAATGCTTTTTTCATGATTATTCCCATCCCTTTCAACTTAGTTCCTATATATCCCAAAATTTGACAACAGTGTCCCGAATGTATCCAAATTAATAATCGTTAGGATCTGTTTTCGGGAGCAGGCACACAACATAGTCCGTGAATATAAGCTGACTCAGCCTTGTACCGGACGAAATGATATATGTGCCTAACGATATCTTTTTGCCTCAATGAGTAGTAATTTGCACACAGAACTGTTCCTCTGCTGTTCTGAGCAGATTATATTTCCGCAATAGCACAAATACTAACATAATGTGATATACTATCATGAGTTAATTTGAGACATACAAATATTTTTGCATAATAAAAGCATAATAATAAATTATAGCATAACAACCAACGATGTCAATATTATCATGATAGATCAAGAATCTGCATAAAATAAGTTATCGCAAGCAAATTGAAACTAACATAAACAAAAAACGGAACCCAGATGAGAGTTCCGTTTTGCGTTACCTAACTATTTGCGTACATCAAATATCGTTTTGACTTTGGAATTGTATTCCCTGCGGACAAGATGAATAATCAGCTCCTCAATGGAGGACAGACCGGCTATGGCGCAGATGATCGCGCACAGTGTCACCGCGCAGGGAGCCAGCAGGCAGTAAGGCATGGTAAACATGGCGGCACCGGTGAACTTATTCATATAGGTGTGCATGGAGGCGAAGCGGCCGTATTTGATTGCCGCGGTCAGGTAAGACCCCAGTCTGAGCAGGATCACCACACCGGTTGCTATCCACAGCCACATGGGCAGCAGTTCAATCAGTCTGGGCATGATGCAGATAACCATTGCCGCATAGAAAAGCAGATCCGCTATGCTGTCCAGCTTGGCTCCCAGCTCACTGGTCGTTCCGGTCGACCTTGCGATGAATCCATCCAGCACATCACTGAATCCGCAAAGGGAGTAAAGAACATAGAAAGCTATATCGGGAGGTCTGAAGAACAGAAGACACAATGAACCGACAATGCGGAATACCGTAAGAATGTTAGGTATGGTAAAAATATGCGTTTTTTGATTATTGCTCATCGGCAATTGCTCACCTCTATTCCAGCTCAAAACTGTCAGTTGACATAATATCAACGATCGGCAACCTGCGAATACTGTCAGAAAAAATCCGTTTGGATAAAATTATAGCAGTTAATTTTCCGTTGTCAACATTATTCCAGCCGTAATAACACAAAAATCACACAGCAAATAAAAAGCGGAATCGTTGCGTCTCCTCTCCGGCTCTTGACGGAATTTCAGGTAACTGATATATTATTTTCAGTCTTGAAAATTTTAACCGGAAGGAGATAATTTATGTCCATTGCAAGCTATATGTTCCGAAAAATGTGCACCAGAAGCGATGCCCGACGCGACGAAGGGCTCACCGTCCCGGAAGAAGTTACTCTGGTTGAGCGCATCCCCTACGGGCCCGACAGCAAATGGCACACGCTGGACATCTGCTATCCTCGCAGCAAAGCATCATCGGCAACGGTAATCAACGTCCACGGCGGAGGTTATGTATACGGCAGCACAAAGCCCTACAAATTCTACTGCTGCGACCTTGCCGCCCGCGGCTTCACCGTCATCAGCCTCAATTACCGTCTGGCTCCTAAGCACAAATTTCCTTCCCCGCTCGAGGATATCAACATGGTCATGCAGTGGGCTGTTGACCATGCGGCAGAGTATCCGATTGACACCGGAAACGTATTCATGGTGGGCGACTCCGCAGGCGCGCAGCTGGTCAGCCAGTACGCAACCATATGGTCAAGCCCCAAATATTCCGCGATCATGGGCATAACTCCTCCGGATTTCCGGCTTGCCGCGGTGGGGCTCAACTGCGGTATGTATGATCTCATGGCACACACCGGCTCCGGCAGGCGCCTTCCGCCCATGGTCCGCGATTATTTCACAAACAACCCCGCTCAGTTCGGTGAAAAGCTGAACGTGCTCAAGTATATCACCGGAAGTTTTCCGCCCGCGTATCTCATCAGCGCTCCGGGTGACTTTCTCGCAGACAAATGCCGGCCCATGGCGGAACTGCTCTCATCACGAGGAGTTCCCTGCGAATACAAGCTGTACGGCACAAAGGAAATCGGACACGTTTTCCACATCAACGTCCGCAGCGCCCTCGCAGGCGAAGCCAATTCCGACCAGATTGCGTTCATGATGAAGTACGTGCGCAATGACAGCTGAATAATCCCGCAGTAAAGCCTGATCGAATCCCAAGCGGGAACGATCAGGCTTTTTTGCATTTCAATACCCGCTGTCAGCCGAGATGAAAAGCAGACCGGTCAGCGGTTATCAGACCAGCTTGTTCTTGCGGATAAACAGTACGCCAAGAGTATTGCGTCCGCAGTGTGAGGAAACGGTGCAGCCGGCGCGGGTGAGCAGAACCTCCTTGAAGGGAGCCAGAGTCTTGACCTGTCTGACACAGGCTTCATACACTGCCTTGTCGCAGCCGGCGTGGGTCACGAAAATGCGATCAAGCTCTATATCAGAAGCATCACCGATCTGGTCAGCGATGTACTTTTCAAGAGTGGCAGCAAACTTGCCGCGATACTTCTTGCCAACGCCCATAGATCCGTTGCGCACCATGATGCAGGGCTTGAGCTGAAGCAGATTGGCGCCAAAGGCAGCCAGAGCGGAGCAACGTCCGCCCTTGTGCAGAAACTCAAGATCGTCCAGCACGAAGGAAGCGTCAACACGATCGGCAAGCTCGGCGCACTTTGCCGCGATAACGTCGGCAGAATCGCCCTGAGCAGCCATATCCGCAGCCGCAAGAAGCACCAGACCTCCGCCGGTGGAGAGATTTTTTGTGTCCACAACGTAGACGTCCTCATAAGCCTCGGCGGCAATGCGGCCGTTGTTATAGGTGGAGGACATGGTCTGGCTGATGGTAAACATTACCACAGCATAGCCCTCGTCGGTATATTTTCTGAAGAACTCGTCGAAATCGGCAACGTTCGCCGCGGAAGTCTTGGGCAACTCTCCGTGTTCCTCATAATATTTGTAGATGAAATCAGGGTCAATATCCACACCGTCAATATAGCTCTTTCCGCCGAGATTTACGCCCAGAGGAAGGATTTTGATCTGGTACTTTTCAATAAGTTCAGGACTGAGATCGGTGGTGCTGTCGCTGGCAATCAATACCTTTTTGCTCATAATCTTTTCTCCTGTCATAGTTTGTTAGTTATGCAAACAGCCGATAGTAATTATAGAATATTCTGCACGGAAAACAATATACGAAAAGCGGATTTTGTATGCCTGACCGGATACTTCACCGGACTCTCCGGTTGTCAATCCGGACATCAATCTCCTCCGGCGAAGGCACCTCGAACAGGTCACTGCATTTCTTTGCAAGACCCTCGTCCACATAAAACGCCGCGGTCTCCCCTGCCTCCACCTTCCGGTTGCGGTCGCTGACATTCAGCGCAAGTGTTTCGCTATTCACATCAATATAGCAGAACCGGAATTTCACACCGCGCGAACGATAGAATTCTCTTATCTCATCGCGCTTTTCCTTCGTCCAGAACCCCCAGTCCAGTATCACATCGACGCCCGCCGCGAGTACTTCCAGCGATTTGTTCATCAGATACGTGTTGACGCCGTCAGACACCCGGTCAAAGCAATCCCGTATGGCGTCCTGCGGAAGCGAGAGGGTTATCTCATCGGTGGAAAGAATCAGAGCGTCGCGCTCCGCCCGGAGTTTCTGAGCGTACCGGCTTTTGCCGCTGCAAATCATGCCGCAGATAAGATAAACCTCTGCCATAATCGACCTCTCCCTGTTCTGTGATCTTATGACAAAAATTATATCTTCGGCTGCGTACAGTGTCAAGAAGCAGGACTTACGGCAGCTTTCTTTCCGGAGTTGCAATTCCGTCCCTGTTGACGTTAAGCGGCAGACACACGACACACACCGCGCACATGACAACCAGCATGACCGCCCCCTGCGTCGAGCCGCTGAGCCTGCTGCCGGTCAGTTCCGCGGAAGCGGTCACCGCCACGCCCTGCGGCAGCACTTCCACCACCGCAGCCGTAAGTGCGGCGCTCAACAGTCCCTGAGCCATTCTCGCGGCGAAAAAAAGCGGCTTGTTCACTCCCAGTTTTTCCGTTATTGCAAGCACCTGCAGATGAACCGACAATCCCCCGAAGCCCACCGCAAAGGCGATCATCGGCAATCCCGATTCCGCGGAGCGAACGCAGCCTCCGGTCACCTCCAGAAGTGACGGCACGACGGAACCTGCCAGCCTCTCGCTGAATCCTGTCCGGACAAGAATCTCCTCCACCGCTGCACTCGCTCCGGTTCTTTCAAGTATCGCGCTGACCGCCGAAAAAACAACAACATACACGCACACCTGCATCACTGCCGATGCGGATTTGCTGACAGAGACCACTATCGATTCACTGAGCGGTCTGGATTTTTCCGGATTCAGCGCGACCGCAGCCTGCTTTCCGGAGTCCGGCATATCCGACGCGGGTATTCTGCAGAACAGTACCCCGAGAACCACTACAACCACTGCCTGCACCCCCAGAAGCAGCCAGCCCGCAGCAGCGGAACCAGTCAGCCCACCCACCACGCCGGTCAGGAAAGCAGGTCCGGAACAGAAGCAGAACAGAGCCATACGCGCCGCCTGTCCTGTGGTTATCGCCCCGCAGTCTTGCAGTTCCACCACAGTTTTCGCGCCTGCGGGATATCCGCCTATCAGCGAAAGCATAACTGCTGCAGCCGCCTCCCCCGGCAGACCGAACAGTTTTCGGGACAGGGGAGCAAGCAGCCTGCCAGCCTTTGCCGCAAAACCGCACTCCACGGTCATCACGCAGACGACCATCGCCGGAAAGACCGACGGTACGATTTTTTCCAGACACAATGTAATTCCGCTGCTTATCCCACGCCCTGTATCCGCCGGAAAAAGCATGACCGCCGCCGCAATCCCCGCCAGAAACAGCGCCGCAGCAATATTTCCGGCTTTTCTCACGCAATTATTCCACTTGTTCATCGCAAACCCTTCCCGTCCGGTAATCATGACAGCCCGCGCGGCATAAAACTGTTCTGCAGGGGACAGTCCGCCACGCGTCCGCCTGTCCCTGCCGCACAAAAAACTATGTCGCTCCGGAGGGATATATGCGAAAGGACAACAGAAAAACACCTGTGCCGGACCAGCCGTCCGCATTGTCTGTATTCGCCGGTACCGAGCCACGGATAGAGCTCAAGGGTTCACGCGAAATACTGATCGAAGGCTCCACCGGTGTAATATACTACAGCGACACTGCCATGCGCATCGGGCTGGGCAGCCGCACCCTGCTTCTCGTCGGCAGTGATCTGCGCATACGAATCATGTTCGGAGGCACGCTCACTATTGCCGGATTCATCAAATCGGTTGAATTTGTATAAGGAGGAACGGGAATGCTTTCAGATATACCGGTATTTCTCAGAGGCAGCTGCCGATTCCGCGCAACAGGCGATTTTCCCGAGCGTTTTCTCAACCTGTGCGCGCGTTCGGATATGGGGCTGTGGGATATCACGAGAGACGAAGGCGGAATAACTGCGCGGGTAATCGCCGGCAGATACCGCCGCCTGCTGCCCTGCGCGAGGCGGTGCGGCGTGCGGCTGCGGGTTATGAGGCGATACGGTCTGCCCTTCCGGCTGACACCATACCGGAAGCGTCCGGGCATGCCCCTCGGTTTTCTTATGTTCTGCGGTACTCTGTATTTTCTCTCGCTGTTTATCTGGTCTGTAAAGCTGCCCGCGCTCTCTGATGACACCGGCGCAAAGGTGGCGGCGGCTCTGGATGACATGGGCGTAAGCGTGGGGTCACTGCGCTCGGAGGTAGACGGAAACCGTATGTCCATTGAGCTGCAGCTGCGTGTACCCGAACTGACATGGGCCGGCATCAGCACCTACGGCAGCAGTGTAACCGTCGAAGCAAAGGAATATGAACCGGTTGCCGCCGCGCCTGTCGCAGGCGAACCCTGCAATCTGGTCGCCTCCCGTGACGGTGTCATTCTTGACATCGATTATCTGCGGGGCGAAGTTGAAGTGCAGCCCGGTCAGCCGGTGGTAAAAGGTGATCTGCTGGTCAGCGGAGTGGTGGAGCATCTGGACGGCAGTCTGCAGATCACTGAAGCCTCCTGCGCGGTGTGGGCCCGCACAACGCGAGAAATGAGCTGCTCCATGCCATTCCGGCAGACCGTCACCCGTCGCACCGGCAGAGCGATCACCCGTCATCGCGTGCGCTTGTTCGGACTTGAGCTTCCGCTGCTTGCAGCCATCGACACCGACGGGCTGTACGAACGGGAATATTCCGAAAAACGCCTCACCGCAGGCAGGATGGATCTGCCCTTCGAGGTGCGCACCGAACGATGCTATGAACTGGAGGAAATTCCTGTTGTGTACACCGCGGAACAGGCAGAGGAACTTGCGCTGAAAGAACTGGAACAGCGCGTCGCCGCCCTTGACTGCACCGGAATAATCGACCGGAAATATCAGGTATCGGAAAGCGAACACGGCGTTACCGTCAGCATGACGCTCACCGTCAGGGAGGACATTGCCGTGCCTGCAAAAATCGGTATTTCCTGACCGGTCTGTCCGATTTCAGTAATTCATATATATAATTCTCGTTTGTTTACAAAGAATTTATGTAAAAAAATCATAATTTTGTAGTGACATTTGAGTTGGAATGTGCTATAATCCATCTGTATAAAAGCGGCGAGGCGCGTTTTCGCCCGCCATATTCTGAACAAAAGGAAGTCCTGGAATGTATGAACAAACCGTCAGGTTCGACCGTATGGAGCATGCCGTCGCCCTGTTCGGAAACTTCGACGAAAACATCAGACTGATTCAGTCGGAGTTCAACGTGGATGTAATCAGTCGCGGCTCGGACATCAAGGTCACCGGCAACGCTGAAGATGTTGCCAACGCCGTCCGTGCGCTGAACACCATGCTCACAATGCTCAACAAAGGAGAGCCGCTCAACGACCAGAACGTGCGCTACTGCGTGTCGATGGTCAGGGACGGCACATCCGATAAAATGGAAACCCTTCTGCGGGAATGCGTGTGCATCACCTCCCGCGGCAAGCCGGTTAAGCCCAAGACTCTCGGTCAGAGCCGTTACTGTGAGGCCATCGAGAAAAACACCATAACCGTTGGCATAGGCCCTGCCGGTACCGGCAAGACCTACCTTGCCGTGGCAATGGCCGTCGCGGCTTTCCGCGCGGGTACGGTCAACCGTATTATTCTCACCCGCCCTGCCGTGGAAGCCGGAGAAAAGCTCGGTTTCCTGCCCGGCGACCTGCAGTCAAAGGTCGACCCCTATCTGCGCCCTCTATACGACGCTCTGTTTGATATGCTCGGCGCGGAAACCTTTCAGAAGTATCAGGAACGGGGAGCCATCGAGGTCGCGCCGCTGGCGTATATGCGCGGACGTACACTCGACGACAGCTTCATCATTCTCGACGAGGCGCAGAACACATCCCGCGAGCAGATGAAAATGTTCCTTACCCGCCTTGGCTTCAACTCAAAGATGGTAGTCAACGGCGACGCCACGCAGATCGACCTGCCAGACGGACGGCGTTCCGGTCTGATGGAACTGACAAAGCTGCTCCGCAATATCGAAGACATCGCCATTGTCACATTTGATGAACGTGACGTTGTCCGTCACAGACTGGTGCAGGATATTATTCGTGCTTACGCAAAAGCAGAGGAACAGCGTGCCGCTGCGCAGAACAGCCGCCGCGACTGACGTCTGGTTCCGGTGCTTACGATATGAGTTTTATCCGCTTTTCGCGGAAAAATTTGGAGGTTGAATTTCATGGATAAAACTAAGGTAATCATCTCTGACGAGCAGAAGGAAGTCAAGATTCCCACCGGCACACGTCTGCTTATGCGCCGCTGCTGCAACGCTGTACTGGAGATGGAAAACTTTACCGACCGCGCTGAAGTCAATATCTATTTTGTTGACAGCGACAGAATCCGCGAGGAGAACAACAGACACCGCAATGTCGATTCGGTAACCGACGTACTCTCCTTCCCTCTCGGTGAAAACGGACAGTACGATACAAATCCCGAAACCGGAGCCAAGATGCTGGGCGATATCCTCATCTGCGTTTCACGCGCAGTGGAGCAGGCCGAGCGTTTCGGTCATTCCTTCCGCAGGGAAATCGCCTATCTGACCGCTCATTCCATGCTGCATCTGCTGGGTTACGACCACGAGGCAGGCGGTCTTGAGTCGGTACATATGCGCGAAAAGGAGGAATCCGTAATGGTCAAGCTCGGACTCCCCCGCAACGGCAGCTATGTCAACGACACCGACAGCGAGGTCTGATAATCTTGCGCGATAAACAATATCTGCTTTTTGATCTTGACGGCACGGTGACTGATTCACAGCCGGGAATCACCCGTTCCGCCGCGTATGCCCTTGAGCGCTTCGGCATTCATATCGACGACCCTGCTTCTCTCACTTTTTTTGTGGGGCCGCCCCTGCACGATACTTTTATGCAGCAGTACGGTTTTTCCGGCAAGGACGCTGTGCGTGCCGTGGCGTTTTATCGCGAGTACTACCGCGACAGAGGCATTTTTGAAAACGAAGTGTACCCGGGAATTCCGGAGCTGTTGAGCGATCTGAAAGCTGCCGGACGCACGGTCATTCTCGCCACTTCCAAACCTTCCGTTTTCGCAGAGATAATACTTGAGCATTTTTCGCTCAGCCAGTATTTTGATTATCTTTCCGGCTGCGAGCTGGACGGAACCCGCTCAAAAAAGGACGAGGTCATTGAATACGCCTTGACGCTTGCCGGCATCAGCGATCGCTCTCAGTGTGTTATGATCGGTGACCGCGAGCACGATGTCATCGGTGCCTCAAAAACCGGTCTTGCCTCTCTGGGTGTTCTTTACGGATACGGAGACAGATCCGAACTGGAAAACGCGGGTGCCGATGTTATTGCCGGAAGCGTAGCGGATCTTCGCGGTATTCTTTTATAGCACTTTCACCGCCCGAACCGGTTTCCGCAGACCGGATCGGGCGGATTTTTTAATCCGTCAGCGTGCCGCGTGAGCAATTAATGCACATCCGGAACGCACATTTTTACGGAATTTCAAAAAACCTTCCCCCCCCTTGAGAAAGCTGCAGGTATGTGCTATATTACTCAGCAGCGAAATCGTTTACAAATGCAGACTCAATACTTTTCGGAGGTATCTGAAAATGAGCCGAAATATTTTTTCTTATGACCGGTTCGCTGCTCTCGCGAGGCAGGTAATCGCCGAGGGCTGCGTTCTTCTCCGCAACGAAAACCACGCTCTGCCGGTTCTTCCCGGAAGCCGTGTCGCTCTGTTCGGACGCACTCAGATGAACTATTTCAAGAGCGGTCTTGGCTCCGGCGGCCTTGTCAACACCCGCTATGTCACCGGAATCTATGAAGCGCTGAACAACAGCGGCGATTACGCTCTCGACAGCAGCGTGCGCGCCGCTTATGAGCAGTGGGTCGAGGATCATCCCTTTGAGATAGGTGACGGCTGGGCGCGCCATCCCTGGTTCCAGCAGGAAATGCCCCTTGAAGAAGATCTTGTACGCGCCGCAGCGCTCTGCAACGATGCCGCCTTTGTCATCATCGGACGCACCGCCGGCGAAGATCGCGACAACATGGACGAACCCGGCAGCTGGAAGCTCACCGAAGGCGAGGAACAGATGCTTGACGTCGTCTGCCGCCACTTCAGCCGCACCGTTGTTCTGCTCAACACAGGCAATATCATCGATATGACGTGGGTGGAAAAATATCAGCCCGCCGCGGTCATGTATGTCTGGCAGGGCGGTCAGGAGGGCGGCACCGGTGTCGCCCACGTACTGTGCGGAAAAGTCAATCCCAGCGGACGCCTGACCGACACCATCGCCCGCAGCGTATCCGATTATCCATCTGCCGCCAATTTCGGCGACAAGGAAAAGGTCGTCTACGCCGAAGATATTTACGTCGGATACAGATACTTTGAGACACTGGCTCCCGAAAGGGTTCTCTACCACTTCGGTGATGGTCTTTCCTATACGGAATTCTCCCATACGTCCGTGGGTTTCTCCTGGAACGGAACCTGCGCAAAGCTGCGCCATGCCGTGACAAACACCGGCGAGGTTCCCGGCAAGGAAGTCGTTCAGGTGTATGCCCGTCTGCCTCAGGGAAGGCTTGGAAAGCCCGCTCTCACCCTCTGCGGATTTGCAAAGACGGAAATCCTGCAGCCCGGTCAGACCACCGAACTGGAACTCACCATCCCGTCTGACCGTCTGGCCTCCTACGACGATAGCGGCATCACCGGCAGCCGCTGCTGTTTTGTGCTTGAGGAAGGTACATACACAATCCTCGCCGGTCACAGCGTTCGTTCACTTACCGAAGCGGGTTCCTTCGAGCTTGAAAACACGCTGGTAATTTCACAGCACGAGCAGGCTTGCGCTCCCACAGAGCAGTTCCGTCGTCTGCATCCGGTGGACGGACGCGAGGAATACGAGCCCACTCCCCTGCAGCTGATTCCCCATACCGCAAAGCGTGCGGAACGGCTGCCTTCCGGAATAGATCAAACAGGATACAACGGACTCAAGCTGGCTGATGCCGTATCCGGGAAATGTACCTATGAGGAATTCATTGCCCAGTTCACCGACGATGACCTCTGCTGCGTTGTGCGCGGCGAAGGCATGAGTTCTCCCCGCGTCACCCCCGGCACTGCCGGAGCCTTCGGAGGCGTTACCGACCGCCTTAAGGATCAGTTCGGTATTCCCACCGCCTGCTGCGCTGACGGCCCCAGCGGCATCCGCATGGACTGCGGCAACACAGCATTCTCCATGCCCAACGGCACCTGTCAGGCATGCTCGTGGAACGAGGAGCTTGTGGCTGAGCTGTACATAATGGAAGGCCTTGAGATGCGCAAGTATCAGGTGGACAACCTGCTCGGTCCGGGCATGAACATCCACCGCCACCCGCTCAACGGCAGAAACTTTGAATATTTCTCCGAAGATCCCCTCGTAACCGGACGCTTGGCATGCGCTCAGCTGAAGGGACTGCGTCAGAGCGGTGTCACCGGCACCATCAAGCACTACGCCAGCAACAATCAGGAATACTACCGCCGTCAGGTGAACGCCATTGTTTCCGAGCGCGCCCTGCGTGAGATTTATCTCAAAGGCTTTGAGATCGCTGTCCGCGAGGGCGGCGCACGTTCGGTAATGACCACATACAATCCCCTGAACGGATGCTGGACCGCAAGCCACTACGATCTTGTCACCACAATCCTGCGCAAGGAATGGGGCTTTGACGGCATAGTCATGACCGACTGGTGGGCAATGGGGTCCGAGGAGGGCAAAGAGCCTTCCTTCTCCAACGTAGCTTCCATGATCCGCGCCCAGAACGATCTGTTCATGGTAACCAGCAATCCCTCCGAAAACACCGGAAACGACGATTCGGCCGAGAGCCTCGCGATGGGAACCGTAACCCGCGCAGAGTACCAGCGGTGCGCCATGAACATCTGCCGGTTTGTCGCAGAAACTCCCGCCTTCCGCCGGTTTATCGGCGAGATAAGCGAAACCGACCGGCAGCTCCAGCAGCTCCGTGACGACGAGGGCGACGTTATCCTCCATGTTCCCGAGCTGGAGGTGGGTGATGAAGTCGTGGTGGACGGAAAAGACATCGAACTCATCGGCGGCAAGAAGCTCCTATACCGTATGAATCTTGATCAGTACGGAAAGTACCGCATTTCCATCACCTGCAGAGCTTCCGCCGATATGCCCGACACCGCTCAGCTGCCCGTCTCCACGTTTATCGAATCCTTCCTGCTGGGCTCTCATGTGTTCACCGGCGCGGAAAAAGAATGGCAGACCTTCTCCGTCGAAACACTGGAGATCAGAATACAGCGCAGTTTCTATGTCAAGTTCTTCTTTGCTGTCGGCGGTCTGGATATCAAGGAAATCCGCATCACCCGCATTTCGGCAGCAGCACCTTTTACCGGAAGACCAATCGAATAATTCCCCTCCAAACATAAAAAGCCGCCCGACGCGATCAGGACGATCACGCCGGGCGGTTTCTGTTTGTTTTTGTAATCAGCCGGAAATTCCTGCACGACTGCTCATGGCATCGGCAAGCTGTTTCTGAACCGGAAGCGGAGGATTATCCGAAAGATAATCCCGGTATTTCCCGTAGAGGATCTTCGCGTCCTCCGGTGAAAGGAATTTCACCAGCGGCAGAAGATATCCGTGCACCGCCTGCATCATGAGCCGTGCCCCCTGTGAGCAGTCACTCTCACGCCGGACATCGGTCACGTACGCGATAATCTGTGCGGCTTCTGCGGAAGAAGGAGACTCCGCGACTGTCCGGTCAACAAACTGTCTGATGCCGTCGGAAAAACGGTCGTTGCAGCTGTCCGAACCGGGGCCGGCAGCAGAGCCGCCAAACAGACGGCTGAACGCGCCGCGCAGATTGAAATGCTCCTGAGTAATGCGCTCGATATCACGCAGGTACTCCGAATACAGCCTCTCCAACTGATTGATTCTTTCGCTCATGCTGAAAGGTTATCAGTTGTTCTTGGAACGCTTGGAAACGATGTCGAAGATGACAGCCGCAAGCAGAACCAGACCCTTGACGACCTTCTGCCAGTTGGCGTCAACGCCCATGATGCTCATGCCGAGGTTGATAACACCCATCAGGATAGCACCGACGATAACGCCGGGAACGGTACCGATTCCGCCGTAAGCGGAAGCGCCGCCGATGAAGCAGGAGCCGATGGCATCCATCTCATAGTTCTGGCCGTAGGTGGGCTGAGCGGAAGTCATACGGGCAATGGTGAGCATACCTGCGAAGGCAGCCAGCAGACCCATGTTGGTGTAAGCGAAGAAGTAGACCTTGTTGGTGTCGATACCGGACAGCTTGGTGGCTTTTTCGTTGCCGCCGACAGCGTACAGATAACGACCGGTGGTGGTCTTGGAGGTGATGTAGGCGTAGATGGCAATGATTACTACGACCCATACCAGAGCGGTGGGGATACCCTTGTACTGGCTGAGCTGGAAGGTAAAGAAAGCGATAACAGCAACGATCAGAACAGTCTTGGTGATCATGGAAGTGAGGCTTTCAACCTCAAAGCCCTTGCTGAGTCTGTTCTTGCGGCTGTTGATCTGCATGAAAACAAACATGGCGCAGACAACAACACCGACAACGATAGTCAGCAGGTTAACGCTTCCGCCGCCCAGGAAATCGGGCAGATAGCAGTTTGCGCCGCCGCCGAAGATCTTGACAAAGGTCTCGTCTTCAACGGAAACGGTCATACCTTCGAGAACGACGTTGGAAAGACCGCGGAAAATAAGCATGCCGGCGAGGGTGACGATAAACGGCGGGACACGCACATAGGCGATCCAGAATGCCTGCCATGCACCGATGAGCAGACCGATGAGCAGCATAGCAGCCACGCAGATCCACATATTGATGCCCTTGGTCATCATTTCGGCGCCGACGGCACCGACGAAGCAGACTACAGAACCGACGGACAGGTCAATGTTCCCGCCGGTGAGTATGCACAGAAGCATACCGGTTGCCAGAACGAAAACGTAGGCGTTCTGGGCGATGAGGTTGGTGATGTTCATGGGTCTGAGAATTGCTCCGCCGGTTCCGAGTGTAAAGAACAGCGTAACCAGAGCCAGAACGATAAGCATGGTATATTTCTGTACCCATGCGGAAACAGATTTCTTGTTGGTCATAGTATTTTACGCTCCTTTGACTTCATCTTTAGCAACATTTGCGGTGACATCTCTGGTGGAACGCATGATGTGCTCCATAATGATCTCCTGAGTGGCTTCCTCCGCGGGCAGCTCTGCGACCATGCGGCCTTCGTTCATAACGTAGATGCGGTCGCTCATGCCCAGAACCTCGGGCAGCTCGGAAGAGATCATGATAACCGACTTGCCTTCGGCGGCAAGCTGGTTGATGATGCAGTAGATCTCGTACTTCGCGCCGACGTCGATACCTCTGGTCGGCTCATCGAGAATAAGTACATCGGGACCGGCAAACATCCATTTGGCCAGCAGAACCTTCTGCTGGTTACCGCCGGAGAGGCTGCCGACGAGCTGTTCAACCGAGGTACACTTGGTCTTGAGCTTTTCGCGGTACTCAATGGCAGCTGCCTGCTCGAGGTCACCGTCAATGACGCCGCGCTTTGACACGCCCTTAAGGTTTGCCAGAGAAGTGTTTGTCTTGATGGAGTTGCTGAGGATCAGACCGTTGCCCTTTCTGTCCTCGGTAACGTACGCGATCTTGTGATTGATGGCGTCCAGTGCGTTCCTGAGATGGACAGGCTTGCCGTCCAGCAGCAGATCGCCGGAAATGGCGGTGCCGTAACTTCTGCCAAAGATACTCATCGCCAGCTCGGTACGTCCCGCGCCCATCAGACCGTAGATGCCGATAACCTCGCCCTTGCGCACATTGATGCTGACATCGTCAACCACTTTGCGCTCGGTATAAAGGGGATGGTATACGTTCCAGTTCTTGACTTCAAGCTGAACATCGCCGACCTGCACATCGGGACGCTTGGGGAATCGGTCGGAAATCTCTCGACCAACCATGCCCTGAATGATGCGGGCCTCGGAAATATCTCCTCTGTTGCGATTGTCAAGGGTTTCAATGGTCGCGCCGTCGCGCAGAATAGTAATGGAATCGGCTACGTATGATACCTCATTTAGTTTATGAGAGATAATAATCGAAGTTAAGCCTTCCTGCTTGAGTCTGAGCAGCAGATCGAGAAGCGCCTTGGAGTCGGATTCGTTGAGCGAGGATGTAGGCTCATCCAGAATCAGCAGACGGGCGTTTTTCGCAAGTGCCTTTGCGATTTCAACCAGCTGCTGCTTACCAACGCCGATATCTTTGATCAGCGTATGGGAAGATTCGGAAAGACCAACTGTTCTCAGATGCTTTTCAGCTTCTGTATGTGTTTTATTCCAGTCAATGGCGAATCTTGCTCCCTGCTCGTTGCCGAGGAACATATTTTCACCAATGCTCATGTAAGGGATAAGTGCCAGTTCCTGATGAATGATTACGATGCCTTTTTTCTCACTGTCTTTAATGGTGTTGAAGCGGCATACATTTCCGTCAAAGATGATTTCGCCCTGGTAGTTACCATGGGGGAAAACGCCGGACAGGACGTTCATCAGCGTGGATTTACCCGCGCCGTTTTCGCCGATCAGCGCGTGAATCTCGCCCTCTTCTACCTTGAAGTTAACGTCATTCAGCGCTCTGACGCCGGAGAATTCTTTGACGATATTTCTCATTTCAAGAAGTACTTTTGCCATGTTACTTCCTCCGTTGTCGTTATAAGAAGAAAGATGCAGGCGGATGAACCGCCTGCATCCCCTTTAAGTTAAGCTATACTGAAATTGTATAGTTAGGTTGCCTTGGGTAAGATTACTTGAGCTGATCAGCAGTGTAGTAACCGGACTTGATGAGGAGCTCTTCGTAATTGTTGATGTCAGCGAAGACCGGCTCGCAAAGGAAGCTGGGGATGATACCAGTGCCGTTGTCGTAAGTCTCGGTGTCATTTACGGGAGGCTCGGTGCCCTTCATCAGAGCGTCGACCATCTCGACGGTCTTGGCAGCCAGAGTACGGGTGTCCTTGAAGATGGACATGCTCTGCTTGCCGGCGATCATGTTCTTAACGGAAGCGATGTCGCAGTCCTGACCGGTGAGGAGGACGGTGTTGCCGCCGCTGTAGGAGGACTCGAGAGCGTTGGCAACGCCCAGAGCGGTGGAGTCGTTGGAAGCCATAACAGCATCCAGCTTGGTGCCATCAGCATAGTAGGTGCCGAGGATGTTCTCGAAACGAGCCTGAGCAGCATCGGAAGCCCAGTTAGCAGTAGCAACGACGGACTTCTCAGTCTGGCCGGAGGGGCAAACCAGCTTGCCGCTATCCAGATAGGGCTGCAGGATGCTCATAGCACCGTCGAAGAAGAAGTTGATGTTGTTGTCGCCGGGGTCACCGGTGATGAACTCAATGTTGAAGGGACCGGCAGCATTGTCGAGATCCAGCTTGTCGCGGAGATACTCGCCCTGCTTGACGCCAACCAGCCAGTTGTCGAAAGTGGCATAGTAGGAAACAGCGTCAGAGTTCATGATCAGACGGTCATAAGCGATAACGGGAATCTTGGCTTCCTTGGCCTTGGCCAGAACGGTGCCGAGAGATTCGCCGTCGATAGCGGAGATAACCAGAACCTTACAGCCGTTGGCGATCATGTTTTCGAGCTGAGAAACCTGAGTAGCGATGTCGTTGCCTGCATACTGGAGGTCAACGGAATAACCAGCTTTTTCGAGCTGATCCTTCATGTTGGCGCCGTCCTGGATCCAGCGCTGCAGATCCTTGGTGGGCATGGAAACGCCGACCAGCTTGTCGGGATCGACCTTTGCGCCGGCACATGCTACGCAAGAGAACAGCATGAGCATTGCGAGTACGATTGCGAGGATTTTCTTCATTGTTTTTCTTCCTTTCCTTTTTTGAGAATGTTTGGATATTTCATTTCCACACAGGGCGGAAACTATTCCCGAACGCTGATGAATCCAACAGAAATCCGTGTGGCAAAAAGCGGCTTTTATATACTTTTATATATATGTAATATAGCAGAATCACGCTTTTCGTCAGATTCAATCGTTTTGGGGTCATCTCCCCTTTCGCGTTTATTATATTTGCCCATTCACAGTTTGTCAATATCTATTTTCATCAATCGGTCAATTTTTTTCAAGCAGGATTAGCGAAATGTAGAAGAATACACAATTCGTGAAAATTTTGAGCAATTATTTAAAAATCCTAATTAAACCTGTTTTTTGTTCTCAAGTATTCATATTATTACATTTCTCAGCAAAAACCGAATTACTCAAAACATACTGACATATCGGTTCATATGTGCTATAATGTGCCAGACAGAATTTTCCGGTACCTTTAAGACTTTAGTATATGTGAGGTAATGATATGGCTCAGAAAGAGTTTGCCGCCGACACTTCAAAACGCTCGATAAAACAATGGACTCAGGGACTCATCGCGCTGTTCGCCGGACTGACAATCGCTCACCTCGGTGTGGCTTTGTTCCTTGTTTCCAGTCTGGGAACCGACACCTTCACGCTGCTGATTCAGGGTATTTCCAACAAATGCGGACTGACGGTAGGCACCTGCCACGTCATTGCGCTCATTCTGCTGATGGTTGTGATGCTCATCACAACAAAAGGCTATGTCAAGCCGGGAACCTTTATATGTGCTTTCTGCGGCGGATGGATTATCGACCTGTTCTCCTGGCTGCTCGGCGGCTTCATCAATGCCGAAGCCAACATGATCCTGCGCGTTGTGTCTATGCTTGCAGGCTGCGTTATCCTCAGTCTGGGCATGTCCATGGTCATCCGCAGCAATTCCGGCACCGGACCCAACGACCTCATCGCCGTTATTCTCACCGATAAACTCAACACCCGCTTCAATATCCGGTTCCAGTGGGTGCGCATCGCCTGCGACGTTATCTTCACCGTCACCGGCATCCTGCTTGGCGGAGTGTTCGGTATCGGCACCATCGCCGCGGCGTTCATTATCGGTCCCATGGTACAGCTTTTCCTGCCGGTCAGTGAGCGGATCATCAAAGCCGTGTTCCCCGGTCTGCTGGAAAACGACGAAAGCTGCTGATTGCAGATATCATCAAAACCCATGGATACTCCGCTTTGCGGTTTCCGCGGGCTTTTGCTGTGCTGATCTGTCTTTTTCGCTGTCAAGTATGCTTGCTTTATGCTCTGGCACAGACAATTTCTGCCTGTATTTCTTCCAGAAACTGCCGAACTGAACATGCGCAGCCAATTTCTTACAAAATAAGCATAATTTTGATATTATCGCCGGCGCTCCTGTGATATATTGTGTTTAGGCTTAATCGTAAAAATGTACTGAAAGGTGGATAACATCATGCTCAGAAGCAAAGGATTTCATCGCGGAATAAATCTCGGCGGCTGGCTTTCCCAGTGCGACTACAGCGAAGACCGCCTCAACAACTTCATCACCGAGAGCGATATCGCCCGGATTGCTTCATGGGGGCTGGATCATGTACGTATCCCCATCGACTACAACGTGCTGGAAAACGATGACGGCACTTATAAGGCAGAAGGCTTTGCCCGCATCGAAAAGGCTATCGGCTGGTGCAGAAAGAACGGTCTCAAGGTCATTCTCGACCTGCACAAGACCGCAGGCTTCTCCTTTGACGTTCATTATGGCGAGCGCGGCTTTTTTGAGAGCGATTCACTGCAGGAACGCTTCTGTCTGCTGTGGGAGGAGATTTCCCGTCACTTCGGTAATCTTCCCAACGAAGTTGCCTTTGAGCTGCTCAACGAGGTCACCGCAAAGGAATACATTGACACATGGAACCGCCTGAGCGTCGCCTGCGTACGGCGAATCAGAGTGTGCGCTCCCGAGACACTCATTCTCATCGGCAGCTACTATAACAACAGCGCCGAAGCGGTCAAGGATCTGGCTCCTCCCTGTGACGACAGAATTGTCTACAACTTCCACTGCTACGAGCCCCTCAAGTTCACCCATCAGGGCGCCACATGGACCGACAAGATCGTCCCCGAGGAGCGTATGGCTTTTGAGGACAGCGCCACCACCGAGGAGTATTTTGAAAACCTGTTTGCCGAGGCCATCGAGACCGCCCGCAGAAACAACACCGTTCTCTACTGCGGTGAATACGGAGTCATTGACCGCGCAACTCCGGAGGATACCGTCAAATGGTACAAAGCCATCAACGCGGTTCTCGAACGACACGGCATTGCCCGCGCCGCATGGAGTTACAAGGAGATGGATTTCGGCATTTCCGACAGCCGTCTTGACGGCGTGCGCGAGGAACTTGTCCGTTACCTCTGATTTTCGCTGTAAACCCGACTACCTGTACAATGCCGCAGACCACCTCCGGGCTGCGGCATTATTATGCGCTTTTTCCGCTTGATATCCTGCAAATCATGGGCTATAATCGACATATAACCTGCGTAAAGGGGCTGACCGGATGGCAATGGAAAAAGAATGGCTGGCGGAAAGCTTCCGTCAGCGTGAGATCACCCGCTCCCACCGGGCACTGGAATCGGAATTCTCCTTTTATGAAGCTGTGCGCAACGGTGACCTTGATTTTGTCCGCCGGAACTGCGAAAACAACGACTTCGCCAAGGCGGCGGGCATGGGTATTCTTTCCGAAAGCGCACTGCAGAATATGCGCTACCATTTCATTATCACCGCCGCGCTGGTCAGCCGGTTCTGCGTTGAGGGTGGCATGGTACTGGAACAGGCATACGGGCTGAGCGATTTCTACATCACCCGCATGGACAAGCTGATGACCAGCGAGGATATAGTCCAGCTGCATCACGTGATGGTTCTTGATTTCACCGGGCGAATGAATGCCATTCGTCAGCTGCCGGAAATATCCAAACCGGTCAAGAGTGCCATCGACTATATTTATCTGCACCTGCATGAGAAGATTACCCTCGATGAGCTTGCGGCTAATACCGCCGTCTCTGCGGGCTATCTCTCCAAGCTGTTCAGGAAGGAGATGGGCATCAACGTCAGCGAATATATCATTGAACTGAGACTTGACGAGGCACAGAAGCTGCTGAAATACTCAGACATGCCCATAGTCGAGATCGCCAATTATCTCGCCTTTGCTTCGCAGAGCTACTTTGTGCACGTATTTCACAAGAGAATCGGCGTGACTCCGCGCAAGTACCGCGAACGATTCTATCAGCGCGGGCAGAGTCTTGTCTGGAGCCGCGACAAACTGGTTCCGTGATTTCACAGAATATACCGGACTGACTCTACCCGCGTTTGAGGTGGATCCAGTCCGGTATTTTTATACTTTTTGCCAAATTACGATATAATGTTGCCGGTCAATAAAATATCATTATTTTACGTACTTCTGACAGTGTGAGCACTGTCGGCAAATGATAAGACAACACAAAGGAGAGTCAGTATGAAAAAGATCAGGATGCTTGCCCTTGGATGCGCACTTGCTCTTTCCCTCGGCGCTGTCGCCGGCTGCGGTGAACCCGCCGTGGAAACTCCAGTTGTTACTCCCGCCGACGTTCCTGTTGCTGAGGAACCGGCGGATACTCTTGTACTTCCCACCGGAACCGAGAAGAACATCACCGAGTATGAGGGATATTCTCTCATCTGGAACGACGAATTCTCCGGCACCGAACTGGATCGTGACAAGTGGAATCCCGAGAAGCGCAATCCCGGCTACACCAATCAGGAGCTTCAGGAATACACCAATTCTCCCAACAACATATACGTTGAGGACGGCGTTCTTGTTCTTCGCGCCCTCAAGACCGACCGTTTCGGCAAGGATTACTACACCTCCGGCAAGGTCAACACCCGCGGCCGCTGCGACTTTACCTACGGCAAAGTTGTCGTGAGCGCCAAAGTTCCCGAGGGACAGGGTCTGTGGCCCGCCATCTGGATGATGCCCACCAAGGAAAACCTCTACGGCACATGGCCCAAGTGCGGCGAGATCGACATCATGGAAATCCTCGGTCATCAGACCGACACCGCCCACACCACCATTCACTACGGCGAGCCCCACGCTCAGCAGCAGGGCACCATCAAGCTGGAAGAAGGCTCTTTTGCCGACGGATTCCATGAATACTGCCTTGAGTGGGAGCCCGGCGAGATCCGTTTCTACGTCGACGGCAACCACACCATCACCTGCAACGACTGGTTCACCGCCATTGACAGCGGCGAGGAAAAGCCATACCCTGCCCCCTTCGATCAGGACTTCTACCTGCAGCTCAATCTGGCTGTCGGCGGCACATGGCCCGGCAATCCCGACGAGACCACCGACTTTGAAAACGCCAGGTTCCTCATAGACTATGTGCGCGTTTACCAGAAGCCCGAATACGACACCGACGTGACCAGACCCGAAAAGGAATACCGCGATCCTAACGAAGACGGAAATTACATCAACAACGGTGACTTTTCCGTGGCAGAAGATCTTTCCGACAGCACTGACTGGAGCTTCATGCTCTTCAACGGCGGCAAGGCTGCTGCCGAAATCAAGGATAACACTCTGGTCATCACCACCGAGAACGAAGGCACCGTCGATTACGCTGTACAGCTCGTGCATCCCGAACTGCCCATGCTCAACGGCAAAACCTACCGCGTATCCTTTGACGCCGCTTCCAACTACACCCGTGACCTGATCGTGTGCGTTTCCGCCCCCAACAACGGCTACGCGCGTTATCTTCAGGACACCAAGGTCACCATCACCCCCGACTGGCAGACCTTCACATACGAATTCACCATGACCGAGCGCGATGATCCCGCCGGCCGCCTTGAGTTCAACATGGGTCTGAGCGGCTCCACCGCAGACGTTTATCTCAGGAACGTCCGCGTTGAGCAGGTCGGTTGATAATCTGCAATCCACCTCATTATTCTTTTCTTACCAACGGGCCGGAGTTTCAGCAGGAACTCCGGCCCGTTGGTTTGCCCAGAAAACATTTTCTAGTGCTTGAAAACGTACATCATTAGCCGTCCGTATTGAATAAACTCCGCCCGCGGGATATAATTTCAGCATACCGAAGCGCATATTGCAGGAGGATCATCATGGGATTCACTCTTGATAAGGAAAGAGAATATTTCATCAATCGCGGTGTGGATGTGATGGCTTACAGCGACACCTATCCCGAAGGACATCAGTCGGGCGTGTGCGTCATCATGCACGGAAAACGTATTGCCACCAACGGCGACGTTCGCTTTGAACCCACACCGGGACAGTGGCAGCCTGTACCGAAATCCGGCAGCAGAGAGGTGTTTGCAGAGGAAAACAGAATCAGCACCGTTCTTCATTATCCGGACGAAAGCACCCATCTCAAGGGTTTCAACCCGCGGGTTTACCCTGATTTCCGTTTCAGTTACACCACCGATGTTGTCTGCGACGGGGACAGTATTATTGTAACCGTTCATCTCGACCGTGAGATTCCCGAAGAATTCATCGGCAAACTGTGCTTCAATCTTGAACTGTTCCCCGGAGAGCTGTTCGGCCGGTCGTATATCATGGACGATGCCACCGGAGTGTTTCCCCGTCAGCCAAACGGACCTGCAATCTTCTGTAAATCGAACCGGCTTCACACTCTGAGCACTCATCCCGAGGGCATTTGCGCTGATATTGATGCACTCTGCGGCAGCGGTGGATACAATCCCATGGTCGCAGATGATATTATAGCTGCGCCTTACGCCGAGGGACACTATTTCACCCTCTGTCCTGAGGATGACTATCTGCGCTTTACCGTGGAATCGGACTGCCTGCTGAAGCTGTATGACGGACGCTTCAACCACAACAACGGCTGGTTCGTGCTGAGCAGTGAGCTGCCCGGAAATAAAACCGCCAACGCCCTTTGCTGGAGGATTACCCCCAACGCGGTTGCTGATTACGTTTACAAGCCCGTGATTCAGGTCTCCAACGTTGGATATCATCCCGCGCAGCCCAAGACAGCGGTCATCGAGCTGGACCGGAACGACAGCTCCCGCTCCGACGTTGAGCTTTATCGCCTGACCGCCGCGGGAAAAACTCCCGTGCGCACCATTGCCTTCAAGGAATGGGGCGGCTTTCTGCGCTACAACTACCTTACAGCCGATTTCAGCGATGTGCGCGAAAGCGGCTCCTATATAATAGTATATGGCGACAGCCTCTCCCCTGTTTTCCGTATTGACGAAAATGTCTACGAGAGGGGTGTCTGGCAGCCGGTCATGGAATACTTCCTGCCGGTGCAGATGTGCCACATGCGAGTCAGCGAAAAATACCGCGTGTGGCACGGTCTGTGTCACATGGACGATGCCTGCATGGCTCCCGTCTCCCTCAATCACTTTGACGGATATATTCAAGGATCTGACACCCTCTCCGGATATCAACCTGGCGAGGTCGTCCCCGGTCTGAACGCGGGCGGCTGGCACGACGCAGGAGATTTTGACCTGCGAATAGAATCACAGTCGGGCGAGGCGTACATTCTTGCCCAGATCTGTGAGGAATTTGGAGCCGACTATGACGCCACAACCATCGACCAGCGCAATCATCTTGTTGAGATCCATCAGCCTGACGGTGTCAACGATTTTCTGCAGCAGATCGAACACGGACTGCTGTCGGTGCTGGGCGGTTACAGGGCGCTGGGACGGCTGTACCGCGGCATTATCTGCCGTGACCTGCGTCAGTATGTACTGATGGGCGACGCGTCCGTGATGACCGACGGTATCCCCGGCAACGGCGATGACCGCCGGGTGTTCACCGAGTGCAACCCCGTCCGTGAGCTGTATACCGCAGCCCATCTCGCCTGCTGCGGGCGTGTGCTTGCGGAACACAACAACAGCCTTGCCCGCGAAGCCGTCGATGCGGCAAAGGAGTTATTCGCCTCTGCAGACGGAAACGATAGCAGCGTTGCGGCCTTTGCTGATATTCTTTGTCGCAGCCGTAATCCTGAAGTGCTTGAGCGCATACGCACCGACATCCGAAAGGCGCGTGTGCACGCAGCGGCAGAGCTTTACCTCTCCACCTCCGACAGGTCATATCTTGCTCACATCACCGGCGAAAAGGAACTGATTCTTTCCGATATGACCGCCTGCGCCCACATGGTCGCGAAGGTTTGGGAAGCTATCGACGACGCTGAGTTCCGTTCCGGTTTCCACGAAGCACTGACCGCACTGCGCTGGCAAATCGCCGACATGGGCAGCCAGACCCCCTACGGCATTCCATACAGGCCCTATATCTGGGGCGCCGGTTGGGGAGTTCAGGCTTCGGCCGTCAGATACTATTATCTGCACAGGTACTTTCCTGAAATATTCGACAGCGAACTGCTTTTCCGCTCTCTCGATTTTATCCTCGGAACCCATCCCGGCAGCAACAACGCTTCCTTTGCCTCCGGCGTAGGAACAAAATCCATGCTCACCGCATACGGAGCCAACCGCGCCGACTGGTCTTACATTCCCGGCGGCGTTGTCTCCGGCACAGCACTCATACGCCCGGACTTCCCTGAACTGCTGGAATTCCCGTTCCTGTGGCAGCAGGCCGAATACGTTCTGGGCGGCGGTTCCTCAAACTATATGTTCCTTGTGTTTGCGGTGAAGAATGCCCTTGAAACCCCGGACCGCTAAACTCTCCGCAGGGAAATATCCGTCTGATTAAGGTTGCATATATGGCGGCTGTATGCTAAAATATAGTGGTTTTCCAATGGTTTATCATTGCAGTCACACGGAGGTTTTCCATGATATGTTACCGCTGCGGGCGTGAGATGCCCGATAAATCCACCTGCTGTAAGGGCTGCGGCACTCAGCTGCGCCGCCCTAAGAAAGTGCGCCGTGCGCCGCTTAAAGAAACACTGACCGCGCCTGTTGCCATCGGCGAAAAAGTCTTCAGCACATGGTCGCTTCTGCTTTCGCTGGTCGTTGTCTGTTCGTTACTTGTCGCCGGTCTGTATCTTGTTCCGCCGCTGCTGGGCAGCATTGATTTTTCCGAACCGGAGCAGGTTTTCGATCCCGGTGCTGAACATGAGGAAGAAGAAGTACTGGACTCTGTAACCGGCACCATAATTCAGTGCAGCGTTCCGCCCGCAGACATGATCATTACCGAAGAAAGCGCACTCGCCGACGGAAAATGGCGCAAGGATTGTTCTGCAAGTCAGCAGACCGTTCTGCGATTTGCCCGTTTGCCTGCTTCAGAAAACTGGATGAATACTCATCTTTTCCAGTTCTATCCGGACGTTACCGACGTACAGCAGTATTCAGAAGCCAATGACATCTCCGGCTACAGCGCCGACCGCATTCAGTTCAGCAGTCAGGAAGCACCCGGCTGCGTCATTCAGGCAGTATGCGTCAGCGACAGCAGTTTTGACCATCTGTTTATCGTGGAGATGCCCCTCATTGTTTTTGAAGAAAGCGACATATTTATCGACGAGTGGATCAATCACCTCATGCTGGTTGACGCTCAGAGCGGCGAAGAAAGCATCAATCCGGCATCGCTGCTCAATCCTTCTCACAGCGATGCGCTTGTTGCCATTGAGGCTTAACCCTCCACAACATACATCAGCCCCCTCCGTTATTTTGGATTGCCCCAGATTGTGCGGACAGCACAAAAAAGCCCCTTAATGAAGGAAATATAGGATGTTTAAGCGGAGTGGCGCAGAGTGATCGGCGCCACTCCGGTTTTTAACTGGATGCGCTGGTGATTGTAGAAATAAATGTAATTGTCGATGAGCACTCTGGCTTCATTAAAGGTGGCCGGATGATGTCTGTAGATACATTCCGTCTTAATAATGGAGAAAAAATTTTCAGCCATTGCATTGTCATAGCAATTTCCGCGTCTTGACATAGACGGAGTTATCCCATATTCTTTAGTTAGGTCAAAGTATGCTTGCGATGTGTACTGACTCCCTTGGTCGCTGTGGGGCTGCAACTCCGCAGCGAGTTTCTTTTCCTTCTGCATGGCAAGACGGATGGTGTCCAGTACGAGATTGACACTTTGGTTTGTTCCTGTTTTGTAGGCAACGATGCTGCTGTCAAACAGATCCCGAATTACAGATAGATAAAGAACACCTTGACCAGTATGTATGTAGGAAATGTCTGTGACCCATTTATGGTTTGGTATGTCAGCTTGAAATTCTCTGTTCAGTAAATTTTCGTATTTGTGAAGCTGTTGTCCCATCTGCCTCCACTTCCTGCGGCGTCTAATTTCAGATAAAAGTTCATATTTCTTCATAATACGCAGAATTGTTTTGGGATTTCGGTATATTTTCTTGGCTTCCCTTAACCACTTCCACATACGACGATAGCCATAGGTTTTGTCACATTTCTCCTGCTGTTTACGAATAGCGTCCGCCAAGGCTGCATCATGTGCCGGTTGGTTCATACGTTTGACATAGCCGTAGTAGCCGCTGCGCGATACTCCAAAGAAACGGCACATAACAGACACAGGATAACGATTGCGATTCATATAAATGACTTGGTATTTTACGCGTGGCCTCACTTCCTTCCTGTCAATTGCAGAAAATCCCGCAACAGCTTATTTTCCATCTTCAGACGATTAATCTCATATGCTTGCTCTGCAACTACATCTCTTTGCAGGGCATCTTTGCGAGGGCGACCTTTGGGACGTGGCACAATTCCTGCCGCAACCTTGCGTTCCCTGCGGCGATAGCGTTTCAGAAGTTCTTTGACTTGCTCCGTTTTTAGTCCGTAATGTTCTGCGATCTCTCGTTTGCTTTTTCCCGACGCTTTCAACGCCAAAATTTCTGGCTCCAAAAATTTAATATGCGTATAATTTCCCTTTGACATGATGATACCCCCTGATGTAGTAATTTCATTTTCCTACATCAGGGGGTGTTTTGTCTATTGTCCGTTTTTACTGGACCTGTTCATAAATGCTGGGAGGGGTTAATCGTTCACTCAATGCAGGGAAACTTAAGCTGCACCTTAAAAAGGCCCCCGTCACAGATAATTTCCATTTTACCGCCTTGAAGCTCGGTAAGGCTGCGGGCTATGCTCAGCCCAAGTCCGCTGCCCTCGCCTCCGCGGGAGCTGTCTCCTCTTACAAAGCGCTCCACAAGCTCCTCCGGGCTCAGGTTCAGCTGGTCTCTGGAGGTGTTTTTGAAGCTGATAAGCGCTTCGCCGCCGCGCTTTTCCAGCCCCAGATATACCCGGGTGCCGGGGAGGGCATACTTGCAGATGTTGCCCAAAAGGTTATCCATCACCCGCCAGAGACGGCGTCCGTCCGCCATCACCTTCACCTGTCCCTCACCCAGGCTTATTACAGGCTTCAGCCCCAATTCCGCAAATCGCTGCTCATATTCTCCCGCAGCCTGGACAAGCAGCACTCCCATTTCGCAGGGAGCCAAATTTATATCCATATTCCCGCTGCTGGCCTTGCTGGCCTCCACAAGGTCATCAATAAGCCGCTTCATTTTCTCGCTCTGGCGGTGGAGGACATCGGCATATTCCCTGTGGTTTGGATTCTCGCAGCCTTCGCGGCAGATAAGGTCGGAATAATTTATCAGGCTGGTCAAAGGCGTCTTCAAATCGTGGCTTACATTGGTTATAAGCTCCGTTTTCATCCTCTCGGAAACCATTCTCTGTTCCACCGCCTTGTTCACGGTTTGGGAAATGCCCTTGAGATCCTCCGCGTGCTCACGGAAAGCCCGGGGCATTAGACGGGTATCCGGCTCAAAGCGCATATCCCCCTCCGCAACCGCCTTGCCGCAGCGGCGCAGTTCACGGAGCATAAGGCAGAAATATATAAGTCCCGCCAGCAATACGATCATTTCCAAAAGCCACAGCAGCACTTCCGCACCGGGACTGTAGCCCGTTACAAGGATGAAAAACAGCTCCAAAATTGCTATACCGCCGAAGACAAGTCCCGCCTGCCAGAAAAATCGCAAATTCATAAAGTATCCGAAAAGCTTTTTCACGCCCCGCCAGATGGCTTTTACAGCCCGCCAGCAAAGCTTCAGCAGCCGGAAAACAAGGGTGTTGCGCCAGAGCGTGCCCAGCTTTATGCGCAGGGCGAGGCTCATCAGCCACGCCACAAGCAGCGCGGCCATAGCCGCCGCCACAGGCGGGGCAAAAACCAGCAAAAACTCTTCTTCATAGCTCAGCTGCACCAATAGCGCCATCAGCAGCACCTCAAGCCCAACAACGGCAGCCGTCAGCAGGTCGGCGGGTATTGCGCTTGCCCAGGAGGGGGTGATGCCGGGTTTTTTTGGTCTGCGTCCGGCGGCTCTCATAAGATAGACAAGGCAGAGAATTTCAAAAAGCAGACTTATCGCCGCCACGGGGTACACGGCATACATCATTCCGTAGGCAAGCTCGCTTATCCAATAGGCAAGCCAGTACATATCCAAAGCCTCCGGCTTTTCTGCGATAAGCAGCCGAACCAGCATAATGTTTTCGGCGCCGGAGTTGTAGCCGGGTATGGCCAGCCCGCCTTCGGTAACGGAATAATGCCATGTATATTCATATATGTGTCCCGCTCCCGCCATATCACCGTGGCTCCAGGTCCAGTTCTGCCCTCCGGAGCAGACTATCTCGGCAGCGATTATGTTGCTGCCCGCCATCACAGCATCCACAGCCTCCTGATATTCGCCTCGGCCCACATGCCAGGCAAGAGAGTCGGTGTCGTTCCAAACCTCTCCCCGGTTCAGCTCCTCAAGAAACTCCTCCTTGGGGGTGCTGTAAACTTCATATCCTATCATCAGCACAGCGCCAAGCACGCTGGCGGCAATGACGAAAATCAGCGCCACCGCCAGAACGAAGGCCAAAGCCTTCAAAATGCCGGAGTGGCTGAGAGGCAGCCTTTTCTTTTCGGCTGCGTTAAGGTTTTCATTCATCTCCCTGCTCCTTTCTCCATTTTATAGCCCTGCCCCCAAACAACCTTTATATAACGGGGATTGGCTGGGTCAATCTCGATTTTCTCACGAAGATGGCGGATATGCACCGCCACAGTGTTCTCGCTGCCGTAGGGCGCATCCTTCCATACCCGCCTGTAAATCTCCCGGGGCGAGAAAACCTGCCCTGGGTTTTCCATCAGCAGCCGCAGGATCTCGAACTC
>JAZUPE010000016.1:0-62820 GCA_045605025.1 Acutalibacteraceae bacterium | reverse complement strand
TCAGCGTCTGATGTACAGAATCATTATGGTTGTCGGTGTTGTTGCTGCTTTGGCTGGCGCATATGCTGCATGGTATTTGGTAAATGTTACGCAGCGAGAGATCGCACTTGACGATGAACGTGTGATTGCGTTCCGTACAAGCTTCGCCAATCTATCATGGCAGATTGTCATTATAATTTGTTTTGCGATGCTGGCGTTTGAGTTTGTTTCTTTGATCGTTATGGGTGAGAACTATCGTTCTAAGGGAGCTTATCCGGTATTCTCTGTGAAGAAATCGCTCACTTCTGTCGTGATATGGCTGCTGATACTGGCGGTGCTTATCGGAGGCATGGCCTGCTTCGGTGTAAAAGGAAGAGACTGTATTTACGACGACGGCAGTGTGCATCGTTTCAATTTCTTAGGGCAGGAGACCCGGAGTTATACGGTGGAGGAAATCGATAGCGCCGAACTATACATAAGGTCCAGCAAACACGGTAAACATGGCTGGCATGCTTATTTCGGTATAGAAGCGTATATAGCAGGCGAAAAGTATATGTTTAATTACAAATGCTTCCATAACAATGAAAATACAAACGTTGACAGAGGCATTGTCGGTATAGAGAACGTCCTCGAGCTGTGGGATGGCGTCCCGATCGTTAGAACCGGCACATCCAGAGTTAAGAGCACTGCAAACTACCTGAACCTGAACAACGAACAACGAGAAGCTTTCATGAAGCTTTTTGAGGCAGAATAACAAGCCAAAAACAAAAGAACCGAAATCAAAGCAGCAAATTGCTTCGATTTCGGTTCTTTTTGTAATTATCCAACCTTCCTCAGGCTCTTGAACTGAGCGTTGAACAGGTCGTAGTACTCGCCCTTCAGCTCCATGAGCTGATCGTGGCTGCCCTGCTCGACGATTTTGCCGTGGTTGATGACAAAGATGCGGTCGGCGTTCTTGATGGTGGAAAGACGGTGGGCAATGACAAATGAGGTGCGTCCCTTGAGAATAGCGGCGATGCCTGCCTGCACCATCATCTCGGTGTGGGTGTCGATGCTGCTGGTCGCTTCGTCCAGAATGAGGATTCGAGGCATGGAGACCATGGTGCGGGCAAAGGCGATAAGCTGACGCTGTCCCACGGAAAGGGTGGTTCCGTGCTCGGAAAGCTCGGTGTCGTAGCCCTTTTCCATCTTGCTGATGAATTCGTGAGCGCCTGTGGCTTTTGCCGCGGCTTCGATCTCCTCGTCGGTGGCACCCAGACGTCCGTAGCGGATGTTGTCGCGGATAGTGCCGGAGAAGATGAAGTTATCCTGAGTCATAACACCCATCTGCTGACGAAGGCTGTTGGTGGAAACGTCCTTGAGATTGTATCCGTCGATGAGGATGTCACCCTCCTGCACGTCGTAGAAGCGGCTGATGAGGTTGACGATGGTGGTCTTGCCGGCACCGGTGGGACCCACCAGAGCGATGGTCTCGCCGGGCTGAGCGGTAAAGCTCACGTCGTTGAGCACGCGCACGTAATTTTCGTCCTCGTAGCTGAAGGATACGTTGCGGAACTCCACGCGGCCCTCGATGTCGGGCAGCTCTTTTACGTCCTCGCGATCAACGATCTCCGGTTCGGTGTCCAGAATGTCAAAGATACGCTCAGCGGCAGAGAGATTGCTGATGAGGGTGTTGTAGAAGTTGCCGAGGTTGCGGATAGGGCTCCAGAACATTCCCATGTAGGTGGAGAAGGCGATGATGGTGCCGAGATTGTCGATGCGGATATCCAGCACAGCAACCGCCACCCAGTAGAGCACGATGCTACCGATGACCCACATCACATCAATCAGCGGGCCGAAAGCGTCCGACCAGCGCACAGCTCCTTTGAAGGCGACAACGTATTCGTTGCTCAGATAATCAAAATCCTCGGTGGTTTCGTCTTCTGCCGAGAAGCTCTGCACAACGCGCATGCCGGAGAAGTCCTCGTGAGTAAATGCGTTGAGGTTGCTGCTCTTTTTGCGGTAGGTCTGCCAGCGCTTGTGAGATACAATCTGGATCAGCCACATGCCTGCCATGAGCACCGGCAGGGTGATGAGGGCGGCAAGGGCGAGCTTCACGTTCTTCACCAGCATAATGACCGCCACGGCTACAAGAGTGACGAACTCAGGTATGAGTGTGGTGACGCCGTCGGCGAGCACCTGCTTGAGAGAGTTGACGTCGCCGATGACGCGGGCAAGAATCTTGCCGGTGGGGCGGCTGTCAAAGAATTTGAAGCCCAGCTTCTGAATGTGGCGGTAAAGCTGTTCGCGGATGACCATCAGCACTTTGTTGGACATGACGGCCATCAGCTTCATGCGAATGCGCACGCCGATTAGATAGATGATGTTGATGACCAGCGCGATGCCGCCGATGATGAGCAGACCGGTCATGTCACCATTGAGGACCTCAACGTCCATGGCGCGCTCCACCAGCAGGGGATTGATGAGGGTGACGGCGATGGTCACAGCCATAACGCACAGCACCGCCAGAATGGTCTTTTTGTATTCCAGAAGATATTTGAGCAGCCGGGCAATAACAGCGAGCTTTATCGACTGCTTTTGTTCTTCGTCTTCGCGGAAGGAATTAACAGACATGATAATTCACGTTGCGAGGGGTGACTTTTCCCTGCGCAGCTCCTTTCTTGTTTTGTTGATACGCGGTCAGTGTGGGAATTACGCCACGGTGACCATGTCCTCCTCAGTGTTGTACTGGGCAACGTAGGTGTCAAAGTAGCGTCCGCGCAGTGCCATCAGCTGGGAGTGTGTGCCGCGCTCGGCGATGCGTCCGTCCTCCAGCACGATGATCTCGTCGGCGTCCTTGACCGCGGAGATGCGGTGGGCGACGATGATCTTGGTGGTGTCGGACAGAGCTTCCAGCGTACGCTGGATCTCATATTCGGTCTCCATGTCAAGCGCCGAGGTGGCGTCGTCCAGAATGAGTACGGGGGACTTGCGCACAAGAGCGCGTGCGATGCTGATGCGCTGCTTCTGACCGCCGGAAAGACCTACGCCGCGCTCGCCGATGATGGTTTCGTAGCCGTCGGCAAGCTTGTCGATGAACTCCGCGGCGCTTGCGTCGGCAGAGGCCTGCTTCATGTCGTCTTCGGTGATGGAATCGCGCATACCCATGCGTATGTTTTCGGAGATGCTGTCCGAAAACAGGAACACGTCCTGCATGACCACAGACACGCTGCTGCGCAGCTGGGAGAGGGAAAGCTCCCGCACGTCCACGCCGTCCAGACGCACAGTGCCGCCGGTGACGTCGTAGAATCGCTCCAACAGGTTGATGATGGTGGTCTTGCCGGTGCCCGTCATGCCCATCACGCCCAGAGTTTTTCCGGGCTGCAGGTCAAAGCTCACGTCGTCGAGAATGGTCTTGTCCTCCACGGAGAAGCTGACGTGGTCGAAGGTGACGTGACCGGTAGGGTTTTCAATGGCAACGGGATTTTCCGGATCAACGATAACCGGCTGCTCACGGAGTATCCTTCGCACCTTGCGGTCGGAGGCAACAGCGGAAGCAAGCTCGTTGCTCAGCCACGCGATGCACTCCATGGGCCAGATGATTCCGTTTGCGTACTCGACAAAGGCGACCAGTCCGCCGTAATCCAGCTTGTCGAGGATAATCAGTGCGCCGCCGCCGATGACCACCGCCAGTACCAGCATACGGGTGGCAAGGCTGATGTAGGGCTGATGCCTGATGAGCACCTTGCTCAGATTGATGTTGAGCTGATAGTATTCCTCGTTGTTGCGGTTGAACTTGTCGATTTCATAATCCTCACGGGCAAACGCCTTGACCGTGCGCACGCCGGAGAGATTCTCCTGAGCGATGGTGGTCAGCTTGGCGTTCTGCTCGCTGAGAGCGTCGTAGCACTTATCCAGCTGCTTTTCCATCTTCAGCGCGATGACCGCCACGATGACCATGACGATCAGCGGCAGAATGGTGAGTATCGGGCTGATGGAAAGCATGCAGCCAAGGGTGATAAAGGTGTGGATAATGGCTTCAAAGATGAGCATACCGGCAAAGCCCAGAATGAACCAGATCTTGTCGATATCGTCCTTGATGCGGGCCATAAGCTCACCGGTGTTGTTGCGATCAAAGAACCCGACGTCCAGCCGCTGAATGTGGCGGAACAGATCCCTGCGCATATCGTGACCAATGCGGCTGCCCAGAATATCAGCCATGAACTCCTTGAAGTAGTTGGTGACGGCATGACCGATGCCGATGGCGGCAAGCATAATGCAGATGCGGATGAGCATGCTGTAACGCTCGGCGTTGTCCGCGTCGCTCTGTATAACCGTGTTGACGATTTCACCCAGCTTCATGGGAATGGCCGCGTTGAGGGAGGTGGCGGTGAGCATCAGCACACCCACGCACACGTACATGAACCAGTATTTCTTCATGTACCCCAGCAGGCGCTTAATATTGTTTTTTTTGCCCGAGAACATCTGTTCCGGGCGGGGAGAAGGCGCGGTGGTTTCAGTTTTCTTTTTCATAATTACCTCCGATCTATGCGCCGGCGAATCGCCTTCGGAACGATGCACAGGCGCGTTACGGTGATGGCTTCGATGGAGAGCAAAGCCGGTCGCTTGTGTTCGGGCTTCTTTGCCGTCCGACACAGAAAGACAGCAAAAAAGCCGCAGTCACTCAGCGGACTGCGGCTTGCTTACAGGAATATTCGGGCTGCGCGCAAAGAAATACAATTTCACTTATGCACAATAACCCGGTAAACAAGGCAGAACGCCGTGGCTCTTGTCTGCAGACAGGATGAAATCAGCGTAGGAATTGATGCGATTCTTGGTCATGACGTTTGCCTCCTTTGTTGATGTCAGCGTGGTGAAATCCGCGCTGCAATTGCTATGATAGACCTGTTGGCAGATTTTGTCAACAGATTTTTGGTTTCCACACAAAAGTTGTTACCGCGTTAAAGCGATACAGTGGAGCGGCGATTATAAACCTTCCCGTACCAGTCGGGCGAATTCATCGCCGCGCACCTCGAAGTTCTTGAACATATCATAACTGGCGGCGGCAGGGGAGAGCAGGCACACCTTGCCCTTTGCGGTCAGGCGCATACCGGCGTGTACCGCGTCGGTGAAATTCTTTGACATATACACGTTCTGCTTGATTCCGGTCTGCAGGCTGCGTTCGTTGATGAGAGCATTCAGACGGGGAGCCGCCTCGCCGATGAGCACCAGATTGTCGATGTGAACGTCAAACAGGCAGTCCATCAGCTCGGTGTAGTCGATGCCGCGGTCCATGCTGCCCAGCAGCACGGTGCCAACATTGCCCAGCGAACGAATGGCATTGACCGCCGATTCGCAGATGGTGGAAATGGAATCGTCGTAATAGGTCACGCCGTCAAAGGTGCCCACCTTCTGCAGACGATGGGGCAGCGGCGAGAAGGTGGCAAGCAGCTCAAGGAATCGCCCGTTGCCAATGTCAAAGAGGCGGCGGCAGATGTAATATACCACCGAAATGTTATAGAGATTGTGGGGACCGACCAGCTGAGTGGCATCCTCTGCAACAGTAATGTCACCGTAGGGACAGTGTATTGAGCGTCCGTCAATAGTGATTTCTCTGCCGTTGTAGAGGCGCTGTCCTTCGCCTCCGAAAGCGTTGAGGGTGTCGATGTCGATGAGGTTAAGTACGGCGAAATCCTCCGGCTGCTGATAGGTGAGGATATGGGATTTTGCCTCGATGTACTTTTCGTAGGTGATGTAGTGGTCGAGGTGATCCTCGTGAAGGTTGAGCAGCACGGCGGTGGATGGGGAATAATGAGCAAACTCCAGCTGATGACAGCTCATCTCAAACACGATGACCGTCTCGTCATCGATTTTATCCAGCATATCAAGGCAGGGGATACCGATGTTGCCGCAGAAAATGGTGTTCTCGTGCACACCGGAGATGATGTGATACAGCAGGGAGGAAGTGGTGCTCTTGCCCTTGGTGCCGGTCACGCCGATCACCTGCTTCCTCAGCAGCATCAGGAACAGCTCGGTCTGGGAGCACAGTTTATCCATGGGTACGTCGTCGCGGAAAACAGCGATGCCAGGGCTTTTCATAATCAGATCAAAGCTGTCAAAGTGCGGATCCTGCGAAGCGAGGTGAATGAACTCTGTGTTCTCAAATTCGCTCAGATCGATGACGTTGTCGTCAGCCACCCACAAAGTGCGCTCCGGGAAAAGGCGACGCAGCAGCCTGAATGTGGAGCGTCCCTCGCGGCCGAAGCCCCAGATGATTATTCTTTCTTTATCCTCAAGCGCGGCGGTCAGCGCGCTCCATTTTGCTTCGTTCATATTGTCGGATATCCTTTCGCAAGTAGGTTAATCGGTCAGTTCCTTGTAATAGATGTTGCGCTCAAGTCCACCGTACAGCACGGCATGACCGCCCAGCTTATATCCCATGGCTTCGAAATTATCGGCGCTGAAGCGGTTGTAGGGAGACACCGAGGAGCAGATGTGCTTGTAACCCATATCTCGTGCCAGCTGCTCAAGGCGAACAGTCAGCGCACGCTGCAGTCCGTTGCCGCGATAGGCAGGACGCACAATGACCAGCTTGAAGTTGGCGGTGGAGAGAATATCATCACCTGTCAGTCCCATCTTGCGCCCGAGATTTTCCTCAGATTCCCCGGCAATGTACAGTACGCCGAATGCGGCCATCTCATCTCCGCAGTAAACGCCGATAGTGACATGCGGGTCGCGCAGGCAGGAATCCAGCATCTCGCGGCTGTTGCGCCGCAGCCACTGATCGTCCTCCAGCAGGGCAAAGGCTTCCTCCTGAATGGTCAGTATGGTGTCTAACTCCTCCGGACCGCAGGTTCTGAAAGTGAATTTATCGCAGATATTCATGCCATCCTCCACAGCAGTTTTATTCTGAATTATTATACTCCTCCCGTATTCCGTTTGCAATCATAAGTAAGAAATATTCCGCGGTCGGCAGGCATATGCAGGGTTCGATGAATAATCCGCTGCCAATCGTCCATACTCCCACCAGCGAAAAGATGAAAGGCGGTCACAAGGTGAAAAGACTTGAGATATCCATGCTGTTTGCGCTGATCTTTTGCGCGGTGGTGTCGCTCCTTGCCCTCAATGGGGAATACGATCAGGTGCGGGACAGTGTTCTGCGGCTGCATATCCTTGCCAATTCCGACAGTCTGTACGATCAGGAGCTGAAGCTGAAGGTGCGCGACGCTCTGCAGGCTCAGGTAGACGAGGTGTTTGGCGGCTGTGAAAATCTTGAGCAGGCGATATTGGCAGCGGAAAGCAACGTCGACACCCTGCGCCGCACCGCTGAAGAAACCCTGCGCGCCGGCGGCTGCAGCTATCCTGTGAAAATCAGCGTTGAGCCTGCGATGTTTAACACCCGCACCTACGACGGCATCACACTGCCTGCAGGGGAATACACCGCACTGCGTGTGGAGATAGGGGAGGCAAAGGGGCGCAACTGGTGGTGCGTCATGTTTCCTGCCATGTGTGTCACCGGCAGAGACAGTCGTCAGGAGCTGGAAGCAGTGCTCACCGACGGGCAGGTCAGCCTCCTTGAAGCCGATGGTTACGATATCCGTTTCCGCTGCGTGGAATGGTACGAATCACTGCGGAAATGGCTTGGTATATAAACGAAGCCCGGGCAGCGGCAAATAAAATCAGCGGACAGGATAATTCCCATCCGCTGACGTGTTACCCTATATCTCCCCGTTTGACCGAGTTGACATAGCTGCATAACTCTCCAAAGGAGCGTACGTCCCTGCGTTTGACTTTGCGCTGCACCTCTTTGGGGAGAGAATGAAAAAGCTCGTAGCTGGAAACATCGTTCTCCAGCAGGTCGTCAAGACCCAGCGTGGAATTGATTCCGTCGCTCATGCTGCACCTCCGCTGATGAGATATATAGTTATTGTTTCGCGTATGAGGTGGATAATTCATTTCAGCACAGGCAAATTCTGAACGCAAAAAAATCAGCCCGAAGCCGCCGCAAAGCGAATTCAGGCTGTTTGCATATCAGAGATTGGTGATCTTGCGGATGGTGGAGCTGCCCTTTTCCAGCGAGACGATGCCTGTGCGGCATATCTCAAGGATAGTGTAATCCTTCATCAGCGTGATAAAGTCATCGATGCGGCGGCTGTCGCCGGTCAGCTGGAAAACGATGGATTCCCGGGCGTAATCCACGGTCTTTGCGCCGAAAGCGTCGGCAGCAACGCGGATATCGTCACGGGTGGCAGGCTCGTTCTGCATTTTTATCAGAAGCAACTCGCAGCTGACGGAATTTTCGCTGTCCAGTTCCTTGATGGAGCACACATCAGGCAGCTTGTAGAGCTGATTGATAAGCTGCTGCTTATTGTTCTCCTCGCCCTCGAACATCACCGTGATACGGGAAAATTCGTTGGATTCGGTCTCGCTCACAGTCAGCGCGCTGATGTTGAACTGACGGCGGCGGAACATACTGGTCACGCGGTTGAGTACGCCGAATTGGTTGCGCACAAGCACAGCCACGGTGTATCTGTTCATCTTACTGACCTACCTTTACGATAATGTCGTCCATGGAACCGCCGGGAGGCAGCATGGGCAGCACGAATTCGTCCTTGTCAATCGCGCAGTCGATGACATAGGGTCCGGGATAATTAAACCCGTTTTTCAGTGCTTTGTCAAGTCCCTCAAGATCGTCAACACGCTCGCCTTCCGCGCCGAATGCCTTGGCAAGGGCGATAAAGTCGGTCTTGCGCTCAAGAGTGGTTTGGGAATAGTGCCTCTCAAAAAAGAGGGTCTGCCACTGGCGCACCATGCCCAGCGCGCCATTGTTCAGGATGAGAATGACCATGGGCACACTGTTGGTCACTGCAGTGGCAAGCTCGTTCAGGGTCATGCCGAAGCTGCCGTCACCGGTCACCAGCACCGCGCGCTCCTTTGCGCCGAACGCAGAGCCGATGGCGGCGCCCATGCCGAAGCCCATGGTGCCCAGACCGCCGCTGGATACAAAGCGTCTGGTTTTGCGGAAAACAACATTCTGCGCCGTCCACACCTGATGCTGTCCCACGTCGGTGACAATGGGCGTGGTTTCTCCCAGATGTTCGTTGAGCTTGAGAATGACATTCTTTGGGGTCATTCCATCCCGACGGTCAAGAGTGCGGTTTTCGGTGGCTCTGAGCTGTTCTACCGCCTGCCGCCACAGCGGACGGTCCACTTTGTTGATTAGGGGCAGCAGCTTCTGCAGAGTAAGCTTTATGTCGGCACGAAGTCCGTGGGAGGCGCTGACCGCCTTGGAAAGCTCCGAGCCGTCTATGTCGATATGTACGATCTTTGTGCCGCTGGCGAATCTGGCGCGGTCACCGGTTACGCGGTCGTTGAAGCGCACACCCAGCGAGATGATGCAGTCGGCCTTGTGCATGGCCATGGATGAGGCGTAATGCCCGTGCATGCCCTGCATACCGAGAAAACGTGGATGGTCGGAGGGTACCGCGGACAGTCCCATCATGGAGCAGCCCATGGGTGCGTCGATCAACTCCGCAAGCTCCAGCATTTCCTGCTGTGCCTCGCTGGAGATGACGCCGCCGCCGAAGAAAATGTAAGGGCGGTCGCAGGAGTTGATACACTCGGCAGCCTGGGTGATGCGCACGTCCTTTGCGGCGAACTTGTCCGCGGGAGTGACAGGCAGCTGCGGCTCGTATTCGCACATTGCCGTCTGTACGTCCTTGGGTACGTCCACCAGCACCGGACCGGGACGACCGGATATGGCAAGGCGGAATGCCTCGCGAATGGTGTCGGCAAGCTGTTCCACGTCGCTTACAAAGTAATTGTGCTTGGTGATGGGCAGCGTGATACCGGTGATGTCGATCTCCTGAAAGCTGTCGGTGCCGATCTGACCGGTGGATACGTTGCCGGTGATGGCTACCATGGGGATGGAATCAAGATGCGCCGTGGCGATACCGGTCACAAGGTTTGTCGCGCCGGGACCGGAAGTGGCAATGGCAACACCAACACGTCCGGTGGTGCGCGAATAGCCGTCGGCAGCGTGAGCCGCGCCCTGTTCGTGGGCGGTGAGCACGTGCTTGATCTCATCGCGGTACTTGTACAGCGAATCGTATACGTCAATAATCTGTCCCCCGGGGAATCCGAAGACAACGTCACACTTCTGCTCAATCAGAGTTCTGACGATTATATCCGCTCCGGAAAGCAGCATGGAGATCATTCCTTCCTGTAGGTTCTCAGACACCGGACTGCCGGCAGAATCTTATTATATTATTATCCGATTTTGCCGCGGCGATGTCAAGAGCTATATGCACCTGCGGGTAAAACAAAAACCGTCTCTGGCATCCGAAGACGCCAAAGACGGCTGGTTGTGTCAATATTAGTCGCTGGTGAAGGGGAGAAGAGCGACCTGACGGGCGCGTTTGATAGCGGTAGTCAGCTCACGCTGATGATGAGCGCAGGTACCGGTAACGCGACGGGGAAGGATCTTTGCACGCTCAGAAAGGAAACGACGGAGCTTGGAAACATCCTTGTAATCGATGTACTCAACCTTGTCAACGCAGAAGTTGCAAACCTTCTTGCGGCTCTTGCGGGGACGGTTGGGTCTTTCGGGTCTGTCAGCCATTATATGAATCCTCCTGTATCAGATTATTGTGAGCGCCTCTGCTTAGAAGGGCAGATCATCATCGGGAAGCGGAGTGAAATCACTCTCGCTGCCGCTGGAATATGCGCTCGGCTGCTCCCTTTCGGGAGGCGGTGTGTAGCTGTCGAAGCGGTTAGTGACGTTGCCCGCAGAACCGGAATCGCCATCGCGCTTGGAGTCGCCAAAGAATACTTTCTCGGCCTGAACCTCCCAGGACACGCGCTTGTTTCCGTCTCTGTCCTGCCATTTACGGCTCTGCAGAGAACCCTGAACAACGATCATTCTGCCCTTGGTGAAGTAACGGGAAACAAATTCCGCGGTACTTCTCCATGCCACGACATCAATAAAATCGGTCTGCTTTTCCTCGCCTGCGCGCTGAAAATCACGGTCAACAGCGACGGTGAAAGAGCACACAGGAATGTTGCTGGAAGTTGTGCGAAGCTCGGGATCAGCCACAAGGCGACCCATCAGAATAATACTGTTAAGCATTCGTCATCCTCCAATTAGCCGTTACGTCTGACGATGATGGAACGCAGAACGCCGTCCGTGATGTTGTAAACACGGTCAAGCTCGGTGATGAAGTCAGCGGGAGCGGTGAAGTTGAACAGGACATAGTAGCCTTCGCTCTCTTTGTTGATGAGATAGGCCAGCTTGCGGGTACCCCACTCGTCAACGCTCTCGAGAGTAGCGTTAGCATCGATCATTGCTCTGAACTTCTCGATGACTGCCTTCTGCTCTTCCTCGCCCAGCTTGCAGGAAACCACCAGAATGGATTCATAAGCGTAGGACTGGATCTCGTTTGCCATTGATTTGCACCTCCTTATGGACTTATGGCCTCCTGTGACGGAGGCAAAGAGATTGTATCTGGCGACATTAAGAGTCACCAAATCAGCTGCGTTTCCGCAACCTGAAATATTATAACAGCCTGTATTGCATAAGTCAATCATTTTTTCGATGTTTTTGCCGGATTATTACCGTGCGTCTATCGTTCACTCTCAATCATCCATCAGCCGCGAGATCACCGCGTTGGACAGAAGAAAGCCCTCTCCGCTCAGACGTATTCCGCTGTCATCAGCAATCAGCAGTCCACCGGCAGCAAGCGGGCGGGCACGGTCATAATACCGCTGCGGGATATCCTCGCCGAAACGCTTGCGCCAGCCCTGACGGGTCACGCCCTCGGCCAGTCTCATGCGCAGCATCAGGTATTCGTTCCGGTCGCCGCCCTCGCCGTCGTCTATGACGGGAGTGCCGCCGATAAATCCGGCAAGGTCACGGGGGTAATAAAACCGTCTGCCGCCGTAAAAGCTGTGTGCCGACGGGCCGAATCCCAGATACTCGCCGCAGTCCCAGTAGCGCGTGTTGTGCAGGCTTATTCTGCCGTTCCGTGCGAAGTTGGATATCTCATACCTGTTATAATTCCTGCGCGCCAGTTCTTCCACCGTCAGTGTGTACAGCTCCGCCTGCCCGTCCTCGTCGGCAAGCTCAAGCCGGTCACTCATGGAAGCGAACGGTGTGCCGGGTTCTATTTTGAGTATGTACGCAGAAATGTGTTCCGGTTCAAGAGCGCATACCGCCTCGATTGAGCGCGCGAGGCTTTCGCTGGTCTGACCGGGAATGCCCAGCATCAGGTCAAGGGAGAGATTGTCAAAGCCTGCCGCGCGAATGTCAGCAGCCGCGTTTTGAGCGTCGGCGAGGGTGTGTCTGCGTCCGAGGGCGGCAAGTTCGCTGTCAACGCCCGACTGCAGCCCCATTGAAACGCGGTTGAAGCCGGCTGCCTTGAGTATGCGCAGCATTTCCGGATCGGCGGTGCGGGGGTTCATTTCAAAGGTGATTTCCGCGTCACGGTCAACGACAAAGGTGTCCTTTACGGAACCCAGCAGACGGGTAAGCAGTTCGCCGCCCATGAGCGTGGGGGTACCGCCGCCGAAATAGACGGTGTCCACAGGCAGTCCTGCGTAGCGCGTCATTTCACGTTCAAGAGCTGCGCAATATTCCTGCTTCAGTTTCCCGTCGGGAGAGACTGAATAAAAATCGCAGTACGGGCATTTGCCGCTGCAGAATGGAATGTGTATGTAAATACCGATGGCATGGTCGGACATAAGTAACCTCCGGATGGATTACGGCCTGTGCGGACAACACATGAAATATACATAATATATAAGACACAGGCAGCAAAGAGAATCATAATATTTACCGCAGAAAACATTCCGCACTCCACGCAGACAGCATGGAGTGCGGAGAAAACTATTGCGGAGTGAGCGTTATCCGTAATACGGACCGGTATAGCCGTTGTCATAGCTGTCGTCGGCAGGGTACATGGGCTGTTCGCCGAACTGCCCGGCCTGCTGCTCGGCAGGATGGGGCATAGGCATACCCTGCGCAGGCATCTGAGTGCCGGAAACAAAGGGCATAGTCTGCTCACCGCCCATAGGCTGCTGCATGAACTGATTGTACTGGAGCAGCGAAGGATCAACCAGCGGAGGCTCAGCGTACTGCTGCTGCGGATAGCCTTGCTCGACATAGGTTCCGTCCACATACACAGGCTCGCCGGGGGCGTAGATTACGCTTTCGGGACGATCATAATCATCGTCATCATCGTCGTAATCATCGTAGTCGTCATCATCCATGCGTTCGCCCTTGCGGCGCAGGTTCTTGTCCACGAAGAAACCGGACAGGAAACCAAAGAAGAACAATGCGATCTCACCGAACACGATGCCGACCACCTGCAGGATATCGTCAGAGCGCTGATCGTCATTTCCGATGGTGGTGCTGCCGGGATCGGAGGTAGGCAGGGTACCGACATAGGAAGTGGTGGTTGTTGCTTCCTCAAGACTGGTCGTGGTGGTCACAGGACTTTCGGTGGCAGAGGTGGTAGCCTCCGGAATTATCTGCTCCTGACGGATGATAATGATTCCGTAGTCCTTCATCACGCCGTTCTCAGCCAGAACGGTAACGGTGAAATTGTTGATTCCCACAGCGAGATCCTTTACGCCCATGCCGGATACGATAGCTCCGGAAGAACTGCTCACCGCGTCGATCCGGACGCTTGCGGTCTCATAGGGAACGGAAGCGGAGTAAGCGACAAATTCCGGGTTGAAATCAGGCGAAAGCTGACAGCCCTCAACCACCAGCGCCGACAGACGGGCATCGCCGGAAAGCTGCGAAGGAGCGGTGGATGCCTGAGTCTGTACGGGAGCGGTAGTGGATCGCACCGTAACTTCCGGAGCCTTGCAGTCGATCACACCGATGTTGACCGTATCGTAGTAGCAGTCATTGATAGTGCCGATGAAGAACTTTCCGGTGGTGTCGTAGGGGGTAATAACCGTGAAGCGGAATTTGATGAATACCACGCTTTCGCCGGTGTTGATGCGGGAGTTGGTCAGCTCCTTGCCGGTGTAGACAAAGCTCAGTTTGCCGTTAGAGGCGGCATCGGCAACGATTCCGATGCTGCCGTCCATGCTGATCTGATCCTCGTATCCGTCGTAACGGAAGAAACGGGTGTCAAAAAGCAGGTCGCCGGAAAAACTGGTGATGACATTGGTGGTGTCATTGTCCACCGCCAGCGATACCATGATTTGCGATCCGGTGCTTGCGGAGTCGCGGTCGGTGGTGATGGAAAATACGGGTTGATCTCCTGATGCCGCGCTGACCTGCATCATCGGCGGGACAGCGGCGGTCAGTATGAAAATAATCAGCACGAAAGTCACCAGAGCGGTGCTGATTCTGCATAATGTCTTAGTCACAATGACCTCCGGATAAGTACGATTGGAAAACAGAATGGCGATCTCAGTCAGCGTTGACTACTTTGCGAAGCAGCTGATCAAGATCGATGTTGTTGATTAGACCGTCACGATTGATATCGGCGGCACAGCGCTGCGGCTCAGTGAGAGTGATCTCACCGTCAAGGTAGTTTTCAAGCAGCAGCTGATCGCGGGAATCAGCTGCGCCGTCGCCGCTGAGGTCACAGACAATGACCACGGAGAGGCTGTCGATGACTTCTCCGTTGCGGATAAGACATACGCGGCAGCCGGTGCCGACCTGAGTGCCGATATCCAGCTCGTTTGTAATTTCACTGTCGGTTACGACGATATCTACGTCACCCAGCTGAGAATCCATCTGGGTTGCGTAATCTGTGTCGATGTGAGTGTATACCATGCTGAGCAGTTGTGATACATTGGTGCCCGCAAGTCCTTCCGAGGCCAGATCAAGACCGGAAACGGTATGCTTGATGCGGTCAACCGACAGCTCGGATTCTTCAAATGCTTCGATGCGCACAGGATACATCTGACGATCCAGATCGGGCAGGAGTGCATAAAGACGGTTAAGGTGCTCAATGTCAACCAGCGTCTTGCCGGCAACAGTGAGATTTTCGTATTTCTCGCGAACTTCCTGCATGTGCTCGTAGTTGTTGACGGTAGGTTCGTCGGGGATAGCGAACAGACCGGCGTTGACATCGGAAGCAGAAGCAATATCGTTGTCGGTAACGAGAATTGCTTCCGGCTCGTACTCTACAGAACTGCTTTCGCCTTTGAGCTGCAGTCCGTAATATGAGATTATTGCCTGTGCATCAGCGATGCCGAGAGCATAAAGATCTTCTGGCGAATCAAAGTAACCGTGGTCTCCGGTGACAAAACCGTGTTCCACCAGAATTCCGGGGATACCGTAACGTTTGATTGTGGTGCCGATAACAGCGTAGTAGTCACCGAGTTCTACCGAACCATTGTCGTGGTAATATACTCGGCTGCCGTTGCTAAGTCGCGTCTTGACGCCGCGGATGCGCAGCCCGAGTTCGCGGAACTCTCGCAGAAACTCAACAGCCAGTGCGGTGGAATCGTTGTTGTAGGAATCTTTGTAGTGACTGTGAGAAACGTATACCTCCGAGCCGTTGGCGGCTTCGTTGGCAGAATCGTTGCAGTGCAGGCTGATGAGAATGTCAGCGTTGTACGTCTCAACGCAGGCAACACGGTCACCCAAAGCCATTCTTGTGCTCTTGTCCAGTCCGGTATGGGTCATGTAAACCTCGATGCCGTCGTATTTGAGCAGCTCGTCGCGGCAGGCAAGCGCAATGGCGAGGTTTGCGTCGGCTTCATTGAGTCCGTCACGATAGTTCACGGCACCCACGTCTGAACCGCCGTGTCCGGGGTCGAGCACAATTACCACCGGACCCTCCTCGTCAGCGAGGAATACCGTGGTTACCAGTGGAATGACAAAGGCTGCCACTGCCAGACAGAGTATGGCAATGATCCATTTTTTGAGTAAACGACCTTTTTTGTTCATTTGTTTTCTCCCATAATCAAACAGGTAGTTTGCTTTGTGTATTGCGGATTATCAATGAGGGATATTTACATTCCGTATCCAGGAGGCATCCCCATGCCGTCCATTCCCGGAGCGCCCATGTCAAATCCGGGCTGAGGGGGCATACCGTCCATCATCGGAGCGCCCATGTCGAATCCGGGCTGAGGGGGCATGCCGTCCATCATCGGAGCGCCCATGTCGAATCCGGGCTGAGGGGGCATACCGTCCATCATCGGTGCGCCCATGTCGAATCCGGGCTGAGGGGGCATGCCGTCCATCATCGGTGCGCCCATGTCGAATCCGGGCTGCGGGGGCATGCCGTCCATCATCGGCGCGCCCATGTCGAATCCGGGCTGCGGGGGCATGCCGTCCATCATCGGCGCGCCCATGTCAAATCCAGGCTGCATATTCATGCCGTCCATTGTGGGGAAGTTGACCTGAGCCGAAAATTGCGGATTGAACGGTTCCGCAGACATATCGGGCATCATGCCCTGTTCGTTCATCTCCATTTCGTTTTCATATGCTTCCTGTTCTGCCTGAGCGTGAGCGGCAACAAGATCCTCAAGGGAAATCTTGGGCGGTTTGGAAGCGTTTTTGTGGGTCTGATAGCCGGAAAGGAAGGCAAGCATGAACATCCCGATCTCGCCGGCAACAATTCCGATTAGTCCGAGAATGCTGATGTTGACGCTGGCGAGCAATCCCTTCTGATTGTCACTTCCGCCGGAAACAGAACTGTCAGAAACGGGACCGGAGTAGGTAGGCTGTGTCGATTCAGATGGGACAGTGACAGGTACGGTTGTGGTGGTAGTTGTAGTTGTGGTGGTCGTGGTGGTAGTTGTAGTGGTAGTTGTGGTCTGTACAGTGTTGAGCGTGAGGGTGTAGATCTTTGTGGTGCCGTCTTCGGCGGTTACAGTTACTGTAAATGTCTGACCGTTCTGCGTTTGGGTGTATTTTGCGTTTGCGTCCTGACAGGCGCAGGTTATCGTTACCGCGCCCACCGGTTCCTCTGCGGTGAAGGTGTAGGATGTGACATTGGCAGAGAAGACGGGGGAGAGAGTTTTTTCTTCGTTACCGACCTTTACCGAAAGAGAACTGAGGTTGGCGTTTCCGGACTGGGTGCGGAAGGTCATCTTAAGGGAGTCATAGGGAGAGGCAACGGTGAAAGTATGGCTGAGATTATCCTCGTTTATGGATGAGTTGGAGATGTCACTTCTGGCGTAGGTCTGCACATCGTCAAAGGTAACCTCAACGGGAGCGGAGGAAGTTGCGGACGGTGTAAATGTGAAGCTGATCTCCATCTTTTCGTTTGGAGCAATCGCTTTTTTTGTGGTGCTTCCGTCAGCTATGTACCGCACGATAACTCCGGGGGAATCGTCCACCGCCATAATGCCGGTGTGCGATGAGTCGCTGATGATGCTGTCCAGCGCGCAGCTGAGAATGCTGCGGTCATACTTCAGCGTGAACTTCAGGTAGTCCAGCGAATAGGATGACGACTTGTTCTCCACAGTAACGGTCAGCTTGATTGAATTGCCCGGAATCATTGTGGAACTGGGAGCGGTGACTGTCAGCGACAGATCAGCGGGCGTGGAAGCCAGCGCCGCGGGGCACGCGTGAATAATCAGTACAAGACAAACGATTATCGCCGAAAACAGGCGCGGAAATCTTTTCATAACCGGCAGACCTTTCAGAATTATATTTACTATAATATAACATAGCGCGCACCGCTATTTCAAGCAGTTGCGCGCTTATTTTACACATTATTGTATATCAATCAGGTGTTTTTTTCAGTTTCCCTGAGTAATAGGTATTTGCGGCGTGTGGCGTTTCCGCCGCGAAGGTGCCGCTGGGCTTTGTTGCGCTCCAGAACCGCTTTCACACCGGCGTGCAGAGCCGGATCGAGCTTTCTGAGCCGTTCTGTGATATACTTGTGAACCGTGCTTTTTGAAACGTTATAGCGTGCAGCGGTTGCACGTACCGTTGCGCCGGTATTGATTATATATTCCGCAAAGATGATCGTTCGTTCGTCGGCGGTGGATTTCAGCATATACACATACCTCGTTACCTCCACGTGCTTGTTGGTAATGTATATGCGCAGAGCCGGTCGGGTATGTTGCGCGGCAAATTCAAGCAGCCCGCCGGCTGCGTGCAGACGGCGGGCTGCGGAGTTACGCTGACGGAATTAAGACGGGTGTTGCCGGTTATTCCTCGTTTTCATTCATCTTATTGAGCATGGCGGTGTGGAAAACAATGCGGCGGAAGTCTGCGCGGCAGTCGTCGCTCAGCAGACTCTCTCGGGAATCCAGCTGATCGAGAACGCTTTCGTAGGTGGCGGTTCCGCTGTAGGCAGAGCCGCGCAGCAGCATACCGTACTGGGCAACAGCAGAGGCAAAGACAAAGTCATCAGAGGACTCGGCGGTGTAAGCGTTCTGACCTACGGGATAGGTCAGCAGCTTGCTGGTGTCGCCGTCCGGCTCCTTGTAGCGGATCTTGAGCTGCAGATACTCGTCGCTGCCGGTGTCTCCGGATGTCTGGTAAGTCAGCTCGGGGGCGGAAATGTCCATGGGGGAATCAACGTCAACAATCTCATAAAGAGCGGTCACGCGGTGACCCGCGCCGATTTCGCCTGCGTCCTTGGTATCGTCGTCAAAATCCTCGGCTTCCATCACGCGGTTTTCGTAACCGATCAGCCGATAGCCTTTGACCACAGCTGGATTGAATTCCACCTGGAACTTGACGTCCTTTGCCACGGTAAAGAGAGTGCCGCCCATTTCCTCGACAAGCACTCTGCGCGCTTCGTTTTCACTGTCGATGTAATGATAGCTGCCATTGCCGTTGTCGGCGAGAGCTTCCATCTTGTTGTCTTTGATATTGCCGGTGCCAAAGCCCATGACAGAGAGGAAAACGCCGCTTTCGCGCTTTTTCTCCACCAGTCGTGTCAGTTCGCCTTCGCTGGTGACACCTACGTTCAGATCGCCGTCGGTGGCAAGGATGACGCGGTTGTTGCCGCCATCGATGAAATATTCCTCCGCGATTCTGTAGGCTGTTCTGATACCGTCTGAGCCTGCGGTGGCACCGCCCGCCTCAAGCAGATTGATGGCGTCAATGATCGTCTGCTTTTCGTCACCGGAGGCACCTTTGAGCACCACCTTGTCGCTGCTGGCGTAGGTGACGATGGACACGCGGTCATCGCTGCCAAGCTGTTCGGTCAGCAGCAGGAAGGCTTCCTTGACAAGAGGCAGTTTATCCGGATTATCCATGGAACCGGAAACGTCAATGAGAAACACCAGATTGGAGGGAGGAAGCTGCTCGGTGTCCGGCTTTTCTGCCTGCAGTCCGATAAGCATCAGTTTGGTGTCGGCGTTCCAGGGACAGTCGCTGATTTCAGTGGTCACCGAGAAAGGCTCGTCGCCGTCGGGTTCGGGATAATCGTAGGTAAAGTAGTTGAGCAGTTCCTCGATGCGCACCGCGTCGGCGGGAGGCAGCTGCTTGTCGTCAATGTACCGGCGCACGTTGGTATAGGACGCGGTGTCAACATCGGCAGAGAAAGTGGAGAGCGGGCTGGAGGCGACCGAAATGAACCGGTTTTCGACGATGGTGTTGTATTCCTCGGTGTTGAACTCCGGCTGTTCGATCTCGTAATCGGGCATAGCCCAGTTGTCCTGATAGGCGAATTCAGTGGTGGATTCCATAACCGCGGGAGCCTCTGCGTCACACATTACAGATTCCGTCTTGGCGGAACATCCGGCGGTGCATGTGAGCAGCATGACTGCCGCCAGAGACATTGCAAGGCTGCGTACAGATATTTTCTTCATAACAAATACCTCCTGATTTTCTTGTGGATTAAACGGGCTTATCTGTGCCCTTACAACCATATAACCAACCGGAGCATCAAAAGGTTGGAAGTCTGTTCAAAAATTATTAATATTTTTTGGCGTAAGAAAACGCCGCTGCGCAGAATGCGGCTGCACAGCGGCGAAACGGGCTTTATTGTTCGCTCTCAACGAGCGGCTCATCGATAACCTCAGGGGCGGCGGGGGTTCCGTCAGCACCAGGGTAGCAGGTGGTTACAGCTTCACCGATGATGCCTTCACTTGCCTGATTGGCTTCGATCATTGCCTGAACATCCGATTCCTTCAGCTTGTAGAAGAACAGCATGATTATCAGCATCACCACATAACCTGCGGCGGGCAGGATACTCATGACGATCCAGATGCCCTCCTGAGCGCGCTCGGGCTGGAAGCCCTCAAGCTGCTCCACATAACCGAACGCAGTGAGTACGGCAAGACCGATAACGGTCACCACGCTGCCCGAGAGCTTGGTGACGAGGGTCTGCAGAGAAAAGCTGATGCCTTCGGTGCGCTTGCCGGTCTTTGCGGCGCAGTATTCGATGCAGTCGGCGGTGAACATTCCGTACACGATCAGCGGAATCATCATGAACACCACGCGCACCGCGCACACAGCCATGAAAACGATCATGTTCTGATAGCCGATGAAGTACTGCCCCACGCACAGCGCGATGGCGACGATGCTGGAGAATATGGTAAGATTCTTTTTGCCAAAGCGGCGGATAAGGGCGGGGATAAAGGGTGTGATGAATATCACGGGCACCACGCTGACCGCCATGATGGGAGTGGTCAGTCCCTCGTCGCCCAGATTTCCGCGGGCGAAATAAATCGCAAAGCTCTGCAGGGTGTTGGTGGCGCTGATGGCAAAATAGCCGATGTAATATACCAGCAGCGGACGGTTGCTGAGCAGATACTTGAAGATATCGAGGAAACCAATATCGTTGGGCTTGTGGAAAACGCGCTCCTTTGCCGCGAAATTGACCGGAAGCATGAACAGCAGCGAAATACCGCAGTAGATGGCAACAGTGCCGAATACTCCGAAGGGCTCCAGCATCATCGCGTAGCCGGCGCTGCAGATGGCAGCGATGGCGGCTGCCAGACGTCCGTGGGACATAAGCTTGTCACGCTCATAGATATGAGGGGTCATGGCGGTGGCAAGAGAGAACAGCGGAGCATCGGACAGAGTGTAGGAGAAATCCCACAGCAGCAACGCAAGGAAAGAGAACCCCAGACGCAGCCACATCGGTGCCGCAGTGCCGAAAACGCTGTTGGGATTGACGAACATCATCAGCAGGAAAAACGGAATAAGGAACGTGGAGATGCTCACCCAGGGCAGGAATTTGCCCTTTTTGAACTGCACCTTGTCGATGACCGCTCCCATAATCGGGTCGTTGACGGCGTCCCATACCCTGGAAACAGCCAGCAGCGCCATTACCGTTCCGGCGCTGAAGCCTGCGGTATTGATGAGAAAGTCGGAAAAATACTGCAGCTGCAGAATATAAATTATATTCTGACCAAAGAAGAATCCGCCGTAGGAAAAACGTTCAAATGCCGATGTGGCATACTGCGGGCGCTGACGGGCGGCGGAACCGGTTTTTCTGCTCATGGTTAAACCTCCGTTTTCTGCCGGAATCGTATTTGTATGCATGCACAATCTCCGGCTGATTGCAAAAGAATTTTACCACAAATTTGCCACACGCGCAATCTTTTTATACACATTCATATAGATAATGTGCTGTGCGTGTCCGGATTTTGTCGGATAATAGTACTTGCGAAGCGCTTTTCTTTATGATATAGTAATAGTCTAAATATTCAGATATTCACTGATTTGCGACAAGGAGCGTAAATATGGTATATATTGCGGTTATGGGTCACGGAACCGTCGGTGCCGGCGTTCTGGAGGTCCTGGGAAAAAATAAGGAAGGCATTTCCAAACGTGCCAAAGAAGATATCGAAGTCAAACGGGTGCTCGACATTCGCGAATTCCCCGAGCTTCCCTATGCCGATAAATTCACCAAGTCCTTCGAGGATATTGAAAACGATCCGGAAATTCGAATCGTTGTTGAGTGCATGGGCGGTCTGCGCTATGCTTATGACTACTGCAAGCGCTGTCTGCTTGCCGGCAAAAGTGTTGTCACCTCCAACAAGGAACTGGTTGCCGCCAAGGGTCAGGAGCTGCTGACCATCGCAAAGGAACGCAACCTCAACTTCCTCTTTGAGGCAAGCGTCGGCGGCGGTATCCCCATCATCCGTCCTCTCAGCCAGTGCATGGCTGCCAACGAGGTGCTGGAGATATGCGGTATCCTCAACGGTACCACCAACTTCATCCTCACCAAGATGATCTACGAGCAGATGTCCTTTGACGACGCTCTGGCTCTTGCCCAGCGTCTGGGATATGCCGAGGCCGATCCCTCTGCAGATGTGGACGGCTTTGATGCCTGCCGCAAGATCTGCATACTTGCTTCTCTTTGCTACGGCAGACACATCTATCCCGAGCAGGTGTCCACCGAGGGCATCCGCAGCGTCACCCTCGACGACGTCAAGTACGCCGACGCATGGGGCGGCAGCGTTAAGCTCCTTGCCATGGCTAAGCCCTTTGATGACGGCACTCTTGAGATGTGTGTAGCTCCCATGTTCGTGCCCAGAACCAACCAGCTGTGGCGCGTGGATGACGTGTTCAACGGCGTTCTGGCTCAGGGCAACGCCACCGGTGACGTTCTGTTCTACGGCCGCGGCGCAGGCAAGCTGCCTACCGCCAGTGCTGTTGTGGCTGACGTTATCGACTGCGTCAAGCACTTCGCCGCCCGCAAGTATCTCTACTGGGAAGACGGCGCTCCTGAACTGGTGCGCAATATCAACGACCAGATCGTGCATATGTATCTGCGTGTGGGCGGTCAGCCCGAGGACGAGCTTGCCGCTTCCGTGGAGAAGGTATTCGGTGCCTGTGAGCGCATTGTCCGCGACGATGTCCACAACGAGGCAGGATTCATCGTTCCTGCTGCAACCTATGCTGAGCAGCTCAGCAAAAAGCAGCAGCTTGAGTGGTGCGGTGTACAGGTGCTCGGTTTCCTGCGTGTGTTCACCGACAAGGAAGCCCTCACCGAAGAATAATCGTGATAAACGGGCAGCCAACAGGTTGTCCGCTTAAAGGGGATCGCCCGGGCTGTGTCGGCAGTCCGGGCGATTCTGATAATTTTCATAGACAAATGACTGCATAGGAAAAGGAATCAACAGAAGTATGGATAATCTGACATTCATAACACTGAGGGAGCGTCCTGAAATGAAAAACACAGCCGCCCGGTGGTTTCACAGCAAATGGGGCGTGCCGGAGGAAGCGTATCTTGAGTGCATGAGCGAATATCTCGACGGGTGTACCGAATACGGCTGGTACATCTGCCTCGACGGCGACAGCATTGTCGGAGGACTGGGCGTCATAGAAAACGACTTTCACGATCGTAAGGATCTCGCGCCCAACATCTGTGCTGTCTATACCGGGGAGGCGTACCGCGGCAGAGGTATTGCAGGAAAGCTCCTTGATATGGCGGTGGAGGATATGCGCTCCAAAGGCATCTCGCCGGTATATCTCGTTACCGACCATGTCGGCTTCTATGAAAGATACGGCTGGGAATTTCTCTGTATGGCTCGTCAGGATGACGGCTTGAGCCGGGTGTATATCCACAGGTAAAACGTAATAACAATCCGAAAGGCACCCGTGGCGGGTGCCTTTTTTGCAGAAACCGGATCGGAAAATTGACCAAACCGGTTCCCCGGACGTGTTATTGGTGAAAGGAGGGTAAGCCAATGGATAATTCATCAGCTTGGCCAACTGATGATATCGAAAGAGTACTGAACAGATACGGCGACATGCTGTACAGGTTGTGCCTTATCATGCTGCAGAACGAAAGTGACGCGGAAGATGCTCTTCAGGAAACCATCATCAGTTACTATCGCAAAGCGCCGCGTTTTGCGGACAGTGAGCACGAAAAGGCATGGCTTATCAGAGTCGCCACAAACCAATGCCGTGATGTGCTTCGCTTCAGGGCGCGGCACCTGCAGGTTGATGCTGAATATCCGGAAAATGCCGTCTGCGACATCGCCGACAGCGGAATTATTGATGCGCTTGCCGCGCTGCCGGAAAAATTCAGGCTTGTTCTCACCCTCTACTACATCGAGGACTACAGGATAGAGGACATAGCTAAAATCATCAGCCGAACCCCCTCTGCGGTCAAAATGCGGCTGCAGAAGGGTAGGAGAATGCTGGAAGAAATATACCGGAAGGAGTATCTGTAATATGGATCCCAAAACACTAAAAAGTGCTGCCGGAAAAATCACTCTGCCCGAGGAAGCAAAGCAGCGCATCGCAAAAAACTGCAGAATCAGAATATCAGAAAACAAGGAGGAACACACAATGAAAAATACCAGAAATATCTCAGCAATAAGAAAGCCTGTTGCGGTCTTTGCCGTTCTGGCGATCTGCCTTACTCTGTCCGTGACCGCTCTGGCGGCTACAGGTACCCTGCAGGGCTTTTTCAGAGACATCACCGATTGGAGAGGCGCGGTGGTCGGAATCGCCTATGAGAATGCCGACGATGAAATTAATATGAGTGCCGCAGTGCGCGGGGAGCAGCTGGTAGTCACCGCAGCCTTTGTCGATGCAGAAAAGCCTCCTTTTCTTGCAGATTCGCTTGGTATCGCTGAGTACACCGTAACCGATGACGAAGGCAATGTGGTAATGGAAGGCGCGGCAGATGCCTCTGCTATAGTCGACGGCGAGGCAGTGATCACCATCGACCTCAGCGTTATCGAAAGCGGCAGCTACAGTCTGACCGTTACTTCCCTTGTCGCAGAGAAGAAAGCCGACCAGCCCATGAATGTCTACGGTATCTGGACGTGTGCGTTTACCAAGTGATTGCTTTACCGATATTTCATTTTTAGATCTTTTGAAAAGTACCACCCGGGATGTGTTGGCAGCTCGGGTGGTACTGATATTTTTTCCGTTACGGTATTCATATACCGGCTTCCAGCTCACGAAGCAACGGAGCGTTTTTGTCCCGTTCTGAAATAGCTGTGATTTCCATGGGCAGTGAAAGCCCGATTTGCGGATCATCGAAGCGGATAGCTTTGGATTCTCCGTGACTGAATCCTTCGCTTGCAGAAAACAGCTGTGTGGTGTTGTCGTCCAGAGAAATAAACGCGTGACCGTATCCTTGTGGAATATACACCGCCATATTGTTCTTGCCGCTAAGCTCTATGGAAATCCATTTTCTGTATGTTTCCGAGCTTCTCCGGAGGTCGATTACATAGTCCATCCCACGACCGGACAGCAGACGAATCAATTTGTCCTGAGGATGACTGCCCATTTGAAAATGAATACCGAAAAAAGATCCTTTGCGAGGAATATGATAGATTCGTTGCTCTGCGCAGCTGAAGGATATACCGTGAGCAGACAATCCGGCGGTATCGAGAGTAATCTCCATGGCGCCACGGGAATCATATTTAGTGTCGAAGCAGAGAATCTTCACGCCTGGAAACGCTGTGTTCAGAATCTGCATCAGTGGCTTCTCTCCATTCACAACAAGTAATGTATTACGTCAAAAGCGAGGCGCGCAGTTCTTTTCAGAGTGCGTTCCTCGCTTTTTGTCGGATAATTATCTGATGCCGTACTTCTCGATGATATAATCCATATCCTTGTCACCGCGGCCGGACAGGCAGATGAGCACGGAGCCTTTGCCCATTTCCTTGGCAAGCTTCATGCCGTAGGCAACGGCGTGGGAGCTTTCGATGGCAGGGATGATGCCTTCCAGACGGGAGAGGGTGAAGAACGCGTCAACAGCTTCTTCGTCGGAGACAACGTCGTACTTGACTCGACCGATGTCACGCAGGAAAGCGTGCTCCGGACCGGAGGAGGGATAGTCAAGGCCGCTGGCAACGGAGTAAACGGGAGCGGGTTCACCGTTTTCGTCCTTGAGCATAACGCTGTTGAAGCCGTGCATGATGCCCTCGGTGCCGTACTGCAGGCTGGCGGCGTGGTCGCCCAGCTTGGGTCCCAGACCCAGAGGCTCGACGCCGTAAATGTCAACGGGATAGTTGAGGAATCCGGAGAACATACCCATGGAGTTGGAGCCGCCGCCCACGCAGGCGACAACGGCATCGGGCAGCTCGCCGGTCATTTCCACGAACTGCTCGCGGGCTTCGATGCCCACAACGCTCTGGAAATCGCGAACCATCATGGGGAAGGGGTGAGGGCCGACAACGGAGCCGATGCAGTAGATGCTGTTCTGGTAATCGTTTGCGTATGCTTCAAACGCGGAGTCAACGGCCTCCTTCAGGGTGGCAAGACCGTGGGTGACCTCCACGACGTTAGCACCGAGGATCTTCATGCGTGCTACGTTGGGAGCCTGTTTTTTGATGTCAACAGAACCCATGTGAATGTCGCACTCAAGGCCGAAGTATGCGGCAGCGGTGGCAAGCGCCACGCCGTGCTGACCGGCACCGGTCTCTGCGATGACCTTCTTCTTGCCCATGTACTTTGCAAGCAGAGCTTCGCCCATGCAGTGGTTGAGCTTGTGGGCGCCGGTGTGGTTCAGATCCTCACGTTTGACGTACAGCTGTACGTTGCCCAGAGTGCCGGAAAGACGCTCGAGGTAGGAAACGGGAGTTGGTCTGCCCTGGAACTCTCTGCGGATGCGGCGCAGTTCGCTGATGAATTTGCTGGACTTGCAGATGGTGAAGTAAGCCTCAGTGGTTTCCTGCATGGCTTTTTTCAGCTCATCGGAAACATATGCTCCGCCGTATCTGCCGTAATAGCCGTTCTCGTCGGGATAATTCTTGAAATAGGTGTCAAAATCAATGTTGTTGAAAATCATGGTGTTTCCTCCGTGTATTATATCGTATTTGTCGTTGTATCAATGTTTTTCCGGCGATTAGTTCTGCTGCTTCGCCATCGTTTTGTCAGAAGTATCATGGCAGCCTCCGTTTTGTGCGGTAAATTGTTCTGTCAAATGAGAAATAAAAACGTCCCTGACAGAATTATCGACTCTGTCAAGGACGAATAAATCTGATTATCCGCGGTGCCACCTTGATTCACCGGACTGAAAAACCGGTGCGCTTGGCGGGATACCAACATATCCCCGGCAACTGACGTATGCCATCACGTTGCAGAATACTCCGCGGAAACTCGCGTTTGACTGCACCCTCAGCGGCCCATTCTGACGACTTGTTTCCTGTCCGACTCTCAGCAACACGGACTCTCTGGGAGGGCATCATCGCCTTTACCTCCGCCTCAACGGTTTACTATTCGATTTGTACGCATTATATCACCATAATACGCGGGTGTCAATAACCTGTCGACAAGTTTTTGCCGCCGCGGACATACTCTGACATCGGTTACAGTCCGCGTTCACGCAGATCGGACACCAGCTCGACGTAAAACTCGCGAACATCAAATCCGGGGATGTTTTCGCGGTTGAGGTCGGTCATGTCGGTGTGAGAAATACCGCGTTTTCCGTCAGTCCTGACGCATTCGTACCGTTCGCCCCAGGGAAACGAAGGTTCGGCAACCAGCCCGTCGTTGCTGCCTTCAAAGTGTGTGACAACAGGGAAGGAAATGTTGTTGGGGAAGCGTCCTCCGGCAGCACGATTGAGAATGGAACCGGCACTCTGATAATAGATTCCCGGTACATCAGCGACGATCGTGTTTCGCTCTGTACAGCTGCTTGCGGTCAGGTCGCGCATCGCTGCAAGAAAGTCCGGATCGATATCGCCCAGCCTGCGTGCTATGGCGTTGTACCTGTCAGCTACCTTGTTCTGCACATCTGCAGGAATTCCATTGAGCAGGTGATCGGCGTAGATGCAGCCCTTATGCGGTGTGCTGACGGTAGTAATGGACGCAACATAAGGCGCGGCGTCAAGAATGCTGACGGCGTAGCGGCTGTCCAGTCCGCCCTTGGAGTGTGCGATGATATTGACCTTTTCGCAGCCTGTGGTATTGACGATGTACTTGATCCGTTCGGCGATTTCGCGGGCACTGTTCTCTACGGCACGCGCGGACTGGTGCTCCCCGTAAAAGACCATCGCGCCGTTCTTTTTCAGTTCACCTGGGATACGTCCCCAGTAGTTAAACAGCTTGAAGTCGCGGAAGCACACTCCGTGAACCAGCAGTATGGGGTACCGGGTGCGGCACAGCTGCTGTTCGCGGCGATTTTCGTTGATTCGGCGCTTATCCGACTCAAAGGCGACTTCCTCGTCAGCAATGAGAATCATTTTTATCAGTATCCACAGATTAACAAACGGGATAAGTCCCAGCGCGATTCCAAGTACACGCCAGCGGATACCAAGCTGCACCGAGGTACAGTAAATGCGTGCTATGCCGCCGAAAAACACCAGAGCTTCAACGCACAGAGCAATCACAGCGCTGATAATCCATGTCCCGCGATCGGAAGAAAAGAATCTGACTGCGGCGTAGATGTGCCAACCAATTGTCAGCAGAGATGAATAGAGGAAAATCCGCAGCAGTTCGCAGCCGTCGGCGCACACGCGCAGCCTGAAGCCTGACGGCCGGCGGTCGGCGATGGACGGATTGATATTAGCAAGAAGAAAACATGGAATGATAATAGCCAGCAGATAATACGTGTCGGTTTTCTGCAGAGGCAGCCAGCAGTTTGCCGCAGCGGTGACAGCAAACAGATTCAGTATCCGTAAGATATATTTCATAACACACCTGCCGTATCGGATTAAAGATACGGGCTGCCGCGAACGCGGCAGCCCGTGGGGGGTCAGTGCTGTCAATTACTTACCAGTTGAACCAGCTATTAAACCAGTCATCCCAGCTCGAACCGCTGTTTCCGTAGTAATAGTCGTTGTAGTAATCGTCATAATAGTAGTCGTAGTAGTCGTAGTAGTCGTTGTAGGTGTCGTAGCCGTAATCGCTGTAGCCAAAGCCATGGTCGTAGTAGTTGTTGTAGTAGTCGTTGTAATAATCCTCCATCGACGAGTTACCATAGTTGCTGCTGTAGTAATCGTCGTAGGAGCTGTAGCTGTTGCTGTTCTCCTCGGAATTGTACTCGTCATAGTGACCGTAGTAGTCGGAGAAATAGTCAGAGAAATAGTTTCCGGCAGATCCACCGAGGAATCCGGCAAAGAAGTCCTCCCAGCCGCCCCAGCTATCCCAGTCGTACTGGGTGTAGGAATCGCCGTTTTCGGTGTAGTAGTCACTCCATGTTCCGTAATCGTCAAAGGTTCCGTACCAGTCGGACCAGTCAAAGCTGCCTGCACCGTGGGAAACATCCGTAAATTCGCCAAGAAGATTGATGTAGTCCTGGTCGAAGCCGACGTTGGTAAAAATCTTCTTGATGGCGCGATAGCTGGTAGAATCGCCATAGGGGAGAGTGACTGCAAGGCCGGTCATCTCGGCACATCCGTCATTGGCGGAGCAATATGCTGTAGCGCTGGCAAGGGCAGATATCAGAGCTTCTGCTTCGGGAATGTTTTCGACGGAGTTGGCAATAGCCATCATATCGGCGATATCTGCCTCAAGGCTGAAAGCGCCGAAGAGATCGTCCAGAGAACGGCGGGAGCCTTCGTTCTCAATGGTCCAGGTGAAGTTAGAATCGAGCAGCTGATCCTTTGCAGCAAAAGCAAAGCTTCTCCAGGTGGAGTAGACCAGCTTCATGTAAGCCAGATCAATGGCGGCGAGAATGGCGTCCTCTTTGCCGCTCTCGGTAATGAAATCGTCGCAGATGTACCTTGCGAGTTCCGGGGTGGGAATGGAAGTGTTCTTCGCAAGCTTGCTGAGCCAGAATTCATACTCCCAGCCGTAGCCGGACTCGTAGTCCTCGGACGCGATCATGTAGTCGGCGAAGTCGTAAAGCACGCAGGCAACTTCCATGGTGCTCATCAGACAGGCATCAAAGCCGATAAAATCAAAGGTGACACCGGCGTTGTAAAGAGCTTCGCCCATTTCGTCGATGGTCAGGGTGTCGTAGAAGTTGTACTCGTCGCTGCCCCAGCCGTCAACCGAGCCAGCGCCGTGGTCCCACAGGATAAGCATATTGCGGTTGGCGGGATACTCCTCGGCGCAGTATTTGATGAAATCGGTGAGAGTCTCGCCGTCGGTCATATCTCTCTGACCCAGACGCTTTTCAACAGTGGTCAGCTGTCCGTTCCGGATGATATGGCGCTGATTGGTTGATCCGGATATCTGGCTGTTTTTCCATTGTTTGCAGCCGCCGGTTTCGATAACGATGTTGATGTTGCCGCTGGAGGTCGCATCCAGCATTTCATCAATATCTATGGTTGCAAGACCGCTCTGGGATTCCAGATTGCTTGCGCACATATAGACCATGATGGTGACAACATCGTTGCCGTTGCCCTTGATGGTGGTCAGTGGATCGCGCAGAGTGGTGTCCAGAACATTGGTTTCGGGGATATCGGAGATGACGATGACATTGCTGCCGTCGTTTCCGTTGTTGTCGCTGTTGATGGAATCATCAGAGTCCTGATCAGGAGTGATGTAGCTGAAATCACCAAAGTCATATCCATAACTATCGTAGAATGACTCAAGTGAACCGGCATCAATAGAATCGCCATAGAGAGAGTCCAGAGTCTGGGAAGGATCCATACTGTACTCGCTCAGCAGATAAAGCATATCCTCGCATCCGCACATGGGGATAATCAGAAATGCTGCGAGAATGACGGCGATGATACGTACCGCTCTTTTTTTCATGGGCAAACACCTCTTTCGTAATGTAGTGCCTGAATCAACTGTATTTTACCATATTATTCTAAAATGTACAATACGAATTTATGACAGGTACAAGGCTACTCGACAAATCGCAGACCGCCCATCCGGTACTTACGGCTCACAGATGTGAAGCCTGCCTGCTCAAGATAATTGCGCAGAGAATCGTCACCGGCGCAGAGAATGCCGTCAAAGGTGAAGCCGGCCTTGAGTATGCCGTTTGCGCTGGAGGAATTATCCGGAGAGGTATAAATTATGAACCGGTCATACCCTTCGGCTCCGGAAACGATAGAACGCAGCAGTATGCCGTAGTAACCCTTTCCGCGGTAGCCTTCTTTCGTCACAAAATGATACAGCAGCCCCGTACCGGAGTTGTGAGTGTCGAAGCCGAAGTCGGTCTCGCTGATGTAGAAGTGCTGCTTCCCGGTAAGCCAGCCGGTGGACACCACAACATCTTCGCTGTTGACAAGGCACCAGAACGAGGAACCGTCGGCAAGACGCTGAACCTCGTTTTCTCTGACCGGTTCGTTGTGTTCCTTGCAAAATGCACGGTAATCATCCATCTGACCGGCACTGAAGGAGACCAGCCGGACTCCGTCCAGTTCGGGCGGTTCACAGGTTTCGATGGAATAGTAGTTCTGTTTCTGATTCTGCAGCTTGAGCCATTTTTTTCTGCGGTAGCTCAGGCGCTCAAAGAGGTTCATGGAACTCTCTTTCTTCTTTGAATAGCAGATAGAAGTCATGCGCTCGAGAAGTAAGCTGAAGTCCTTATGCACGGAATGAAATCCAACCGCAAAACGGTTCTTTTCCGGAGCCCAGAGGGAATAGCACGCCACGGCTTCGCTGATGCGGTTATGCGCGCGGTTAACAGCCCTGACGAAGGTTGGGGCAACGGGAATCATGCGTGCGTTGTCAGCGATCTCATCGTAGTGGTATGGTTCGACAAAGAGACGGAGCTCGTTGATGACACCGCGCTGAAGCATATTGTTGGCAGCCTTTCCCAGTGTCTGATGGTCAGCATGCTGGTTTTTACCGTTTGTGTGAGAGAATGTACACACAGTTGCACTTCTTCCGTACAGGATCAGATAGAACTTTATAATGCTCTCCGCCTGAGCGACAGTCAGCTCGCCGTCAACACCACGTCGTCCGGTAATGTGGATTTTTGCTTTCGGCAGTCCCATAGCCCGGCAGCTGTCGAGGAACTCGCTGTCCCTTGCTTCGATGAATTCTTCGGTGGAGATGTCGTATGAGTGCGTTCCTTTGTGGTGCGTACAGCTTTTTCCGTTTGAAAGCGCAGTCCTGACGCTGGACTTTGAACCGTCGGTGCATAGAATGACATGCACGTTGTGGTGATGCAGAACGTTGTTGCAGATATCAGCACCCATGGAGAGCAGTTCGTCGTCCTGATGGGGAATAAAATACAGGAAGGTTTTGCGGCTGAAAAGCATGGGGGATCCTCCGTTGACACTATATATTTTCTATGATATAAATATTATTATATCTTGCACAGGGAGATTTTTCAACGTGAGAATGTCGATCACACCCACGGATAATGTAAATGATTACCGGCGGGTAAGTCCGGATTTTATCTATAATCGCTTTGATCTGCATGGCGGCGATGATTTCTACGCCGTTAGACTCGGGGGAAGCAGGGGAAAGGTAATTGAATACCGTGCGACAGGCGAGCGCGCGGAACTGGGTCTGTGGCTTACGGAGATCACTGTCGATGAACTGGAGCAGCTGATTCTTTACATTGTGCGTACCCACAGTTCTGTCAGGCAGATAACTTTCTCAAACGGTATGATACCCTACGCCACAGCAAAGGTTCACAACCACTTTCGCATTGTTTTTCCGGAAACAGTGGAAGAAATGGAGAGCCGTGTGTCAGCAAAATCCCGTTCCAAGGCCCGCAAGAAGCTGCGCTTTGCCGAGGAAGCGTACGGAGAGGCAAGAATCACCGAGTACGAAGGCAGCGGCATTCCCGACAGCGTTGTTGAGGAGTTCTTCCGTTTCAAGCTGGCAACGCGCGGCCGTGAGTATAATATGACCCCTGCAGAGTATCTGAGCCGCTACCATGTTTCGCACTGCTATGTCCTGACGGTCGGTGAAACAGTCGGTGCCGTTCGCTTTGCCTGCGAACAGTGTCCGGTCGTCTACGGAGAGAATTTTGCTTTCAATCCCGAACTCAGTGACTATTCTCTCGGCAGATACATTTTTATGTACCACCTGAACCGCATGGTGGAGAAAGGGCATACACAGCTCTTTTTTGCCGGAGGGGATTTTGAGTACAAGACTCATTACGGCAGTGTGGAAGAAACGGTCTATGACTGCCGTGTTGACGTGGAGAAGCTTGACATCAAAGCTCTGGAAGCGAAATACAGCACCGCAAAAAAACTGAAGAGAAAGATCGCATCCATGCTGCCCAAACGTCTGGGGGACTGGCTTTACAGGATCAAAGTCAGAATTCTGGGTTGAAAAGGCTTAATGTTAAATACATCAAATAAAAAACAGGCACATCACCCGTAACCGGGAGCGATGTGCCTGTTTATTTGTGCTTTACCGGATCAATTCGGAATCCGGCTTACTTCAGAGCCTCGGAAACTGCGACAGCGCAGGCGACGGTGGCACCGACCATGGGGTTGTTGCCCATGCCGATGAGACCCATCATCTCAACGTGTGCAGGAACGGAGGAGGAGCCGGCGAACTGAGCGTCACCGTGCATACGGCCCATGGTATCGGTCATGCCGTAGGAAGCAGGACCTGCAGCCATGTTATCCGGATGGAGAGTACGTCCGGTGCCGCCGCCGGAAGCGACGGAGAAGTACTTCTTGCCGTTCTCGATAGCCCACTTCTTGTAGGAGCCGGCAACGGGATGCTGGAAACGGGTGGGGTTGGTGGAGTTACCGGTGATGGAAACGTCAACGCCCTCAAGACGCATGATAGCTACGCCCTCGAGGACGTCGTTGGCGCCGTAGCAGCGAACCTTGGAGCGCTCGCCGTCGGAGAAAGCGACTTCGCGGACGATCTTGAGATCACCGGAGAAGAAGTCGTAGTCGGTCTCAACATAGGTGAAACCGTTGATTCTGGAGATGATGTAGGCAGCGTCCTTGCCCAGACCGTTGAGGATGACCTTCAGGGGCTCCTTACGGGCCTTGTTGGCGGTGCGGGCGATACCGATAGCACCCTCAGCGGCAGCGAAGGATTCGTGACCGGCGAGGAATGCGAAGCACTTGGTCTCCTCGCGGAGCAGCATTGCGCCCAGGTTACCGTGACCCAGACCAACGTTTCTCTGCTCGGCAACGGAACCGGGGATGCAGAAAGCCTCAAGGCCGATACCGATAGCTTCGGAAGCATCGGCGGCGTTGGTGCAGTTCTTCTTCAGAGCGACAGCGCAGCCCAGAGTGTAAGCCCAGCTGGCGTTCTCAAATGCGATGGGCTGTACGCCCTTGACGATGGCGTCGGGATCGAAACCCTTGGAGAGGCACAGCTCACGAGCCTCCTCGAGACTTGCGATGCCATACTCGGCCAGGCACTTCTCGATTTTGGCCATACGTCTTTCTTTACCTTCAAACTTAACAGCGTTTGCCATTATACTGCCTCCTCCTTTATTATTCTTCACGCGGGTCGATGTACTTGGCAGCACCGTCGAACTGGCCGTACTGGCCGATGTTCTTCTTGTAAGCCTCGTTGGGCTCAACACCGTGACGGATGTCTTCAAGCATCTTGCCCAGTCTTACGAACTGGTAGCCGGTGACTTCGTCGTTCTGGTTCAGAGCCAGCTTGGTGACATAGCCTTCAGCCATTTCCATGTAACGAACGCCCTTGACCTTGGTGCTGTACATGGTACCGACCTGGGAACGCAGGCCCTTACCCAGGTCCTCGCGACCTGCGCCGATGGGAGGACCGTCCTCGGAGAAAGCAGTCTGGCTGCGGCCGTAAACGATCTGGAGGAACAGTTCGCGCATTGCAACGTTGATTGCATCGCAGACGAGGTCGGTGTTCAGAGCCTCAAGAATGGTCTTGCCGGGAAGAATCTCGGAAGCCATAGCTGCAGAATGGGTCATGCCGGAGCAGCCGAGAGTCTCAACGAGGGCTTCCTCGATGATGCCGTCCTTGATGTTCAGGGTGAGCTTGCAGGCGCCCTGCTGAGGAGCGCACCAACCAACACCGTGAGTCAGACCGCTGATGTCCTTGATTTCATACGCCTTGACCCATCTGCCCTCTTCGGGGATGGGAGCCGGTCCGTGATGAGGACCTTTAGCAACAGCGCACATTTTTTCCACTTCATGGGAATAGTTCATATAGGGTACTCCTTTCGCTGTGATGCGGTATTTTGGATTATACACCAACAGGTATTATATCAAAAAATGTTGTAATAGGCAAGTACGCAAACACAAGATTGTTAAGATTTTGACCGGTTAATTATTGTGTATTATGTGTGATTTGCTCAAACTGCTTGCAATCCTGATCAAAATATGAAATAATATACAGGCTTACGCACTGTGGGTAAGTGTGTTCAGAATTTGAGGAGGAAGATTTTATGGCTGAGAACAATTACAGGGATAATGAGACCCTGGATATCAATGATAATGAAGCGATGACCGGCGAGGACGGTATCGTGGAAGGATTCGGACCAGTGGCGCGCGTGCTGGCGGAAAGATACTGCGACAATCTCGTCAATCCCGATGAGGAAAAGTGTATAGAGCCCAAAAAGCTTTACATCACCCTCGGAGCCTCTGTGCTGGGCTCTATCCTTGTGTTTCTGCTGATCGGATGGCTGCTGTGCTACTGTCCGCTCAATACCACCGGCTATTCCGCAAAGGATTTTATCCGCGAGTTCAATTCCATTGCTGTTGATAACGAGCTTCGTGAACTGCTGGAGGGCTCGATCAATGCAATGGTTCCTTCCGGTACTGACCTTGACATGACCTTTGTTTATCCCGATTTCAGCGATCTGACCATCCCTGAGGATGCCAATCTTGAAAAGGGTGTTCGTCTTTGCAACGGAAACATGGTCATCAAAGCTGATCTTGTCGGCGGAGATATCCAGAAGCTTACCATCGGTGTCAACGAGGATCGCCCGATCTACAGCGCAAAAACATACAAGTTCGCGGTTGATCCCAATGCAGATTTTGACTACAGCGCGCTGGCGTATTTCGCCGCCACCGGAAAGACCAGACTTACTTTCTACAACCTCTCCCGTCTCGGACGCGGAGAGGAAACCTATCATTACAGCACCGAGGAGGCCGTTGCCTTCTGCAACAGCATGAGACAGGGCGCAATCTACGATTTTGCCGCCGCGGATGAGTACAGCTCCGATGACAGCTACTTTGAGTATCTGGATAACGCTTCGCTCAGATATACTCCCGTTGAGCACCTGTTTACCGCAGATACCCGTGAGAAGGTGCTTTGTGGTTCCGATAACGGTCTTTACAGATTCTTCGACAGCATCTTCGGCGAAAAGGCTGATACTGAGAAGGATAACGCGGTTTCATCTTCCAGCGCCGCGTAAATTAACCAGGCATAAATAACGATACACCGTCCGTTGGCCGGCTGTGGCCGGAATCAGCGGGCGGTGCTTTTTGCGCAAAAAAGAGCATTGCCGCGGAAACAGCAATGCTCTTTAACAGTTTTGAAATCAGACCAGCGCCGCGGATCCGTATGCCTTGACGGGATTGCCCTCGTCGTCGAATTCAGTAGTATACCGGACGCGGAACAGCACACGCTCGGCTGTCAGCGGAATATCCGCGGACAGTTCCGCTGCTCCGTTTTCGATCTTCCGGTGCATCTCGCGGTACATATCTGCCACTTCCGGCGGGAAGATGCCCATCTCGATGGCTGGCTCAGGGTAGTTGACAACGATTGGCGGCAGTCCAAGGTCGCGCATGCAGCGGTAGCAGGGCTTCATAACCTTTGTGCGCACATCGTATTCCCAGTAGTAAATGTTGATCTGCTCCTGAGCGGTGCGGAACATGGATTCGCGGTGGAGAATTGCCGCGAGCGCATCCTTTTCCGAGGTGATGTTGCGTATGGATTCGTAGAAAAGATACGTGTCGCGGCTGCGTCCGATCATGCGCACCGAACTGCGCATGCAGATTAGAGCATCATTATCGCGTGATACGCGGCGCCAGTATTCGCAGTCCTCGTCCTCGCCGGAGGATATGGCGCGCTGCAGCGCGTCGGTGTATATGCTGCGGTTGGTTTCGTCAAACAGCGTCAGCGGATCGGTTGTCAGAATGACCATTTCGGTCACGCCGCCGCCCAGTTCCTTGAGATATTTCTGGTTTACGCGTGTGACTTCGATGCTGCCCTCCTGATAGCAGAAGATCTTTGCGGCACCGACGTAGCTGTTGAATATCAGTGTCTCAAGCGATTCCGGATTCCAGAAATTATTGGCGTCGAAGTTGTCGATCAGTTCAAGCTGCTGTCTGGTTTTACTGATCTGGCTGTTTTTGAGCAAGGTTTTGTAATCGTCGCCGGGTACAGGCTTGGAATAGAGATAACCCTGCATGTAATCGCAGCCGATACTGCGCAGGAAATCTGCCTGATGTAAACGCTCCACGCCCTCGGCAATAACCGGCAGATTGAGCCATTTTGCCATGCGCACAATGGAGCTGAGAACGATACCTCCGCGGCTGTTGGTTTCTTCGTCAGACATGAACTTCATGTCCAGCTTGAGGATATCCATTTTGATATCCTTGAGTACGTTCAGCGAAGAATAACCGCTGCCGAAATCGTCCATTTCGACAATATATCCGCAGCTGTGCAGTTTTTCGATAACAGTGGCGGCGTGTTGGTTGCTGCCGACGATAGCGGTTTCGGTTATCTCTATGCGGATCAGATCGGATGGAACATCGTACCTGCAGCGAAGGATTTCCATCTGATCAACAAAATCGCTCTGGAAAAGATCGTATCGGGTAAGGTTAACGGAAATGGGAACCGTAGGAGTTCCCTCGTCCAGACACTTACGCTGGAAGATGCAGACCTTCTCAAAGACGTACAGATCGACTTTGGAAATAAAGCCGTTCTTTTCAAAGACGGGAATGAAAGCGCTCGGAAGGATCATGCCGCGCTCCGGATGCTTCCAGCGAACCAGTGCCTCCGCGCCGATGAGTTTGCCGCTGGCGTGGTTGTACTGCGGCTGGAAGTATACGATGAACTGCTTTTCAGCAAGCGCGGTGGTCATCATGCCCACGATCTCCTGCTCGCTGAGCATGGCGTTGCGCAGATCCTCGGTGTAGTAGTTGTATTTGTGAGCGTAGCTGCCTTTGATTGATGACTGAGCGATTATGGCGCGGTCAAGCATTGCCTCCACCGACAGCTTGTCGCTGTTGGGGACATAGATGCCCGCGTTGCTCACTATCTCGAAAGCCAGCTCGTAGTTGGCGATGTCGTCAAGGTAGGAACGTATGAAAGCCTCCAGTTCGTCGCCGCTTTTGTGGAGGAACAGTGCGAACCTGTCGGAACCGATGCGGCTGGCAGCGCCTCCGTCCTCTGCGGCACCGGAAATAATGTCGGCAACGTATATCAGCAGACGGTCGCCTTCCGCCATGCCGAAAAGGTCGTTTACCGCCTTGAAGCGCAGAATGTCAAAGTAGACGATTGCGTACTCGCCGTTGGAAATGCCCTCCGGATCCTTGCGGATGGTCATGCTTACCGCACGGTTGAAAGCGTTGCGGGTAAGCAGTCCGGTTAGCTCGTCATATTCCGCGATATGTCTCAGCCGGCGGTTGGAGATGATTTCCTCGTTGATGTCGGTTATTGTTATTGAAATATGCGGGTCATTGGCAGCGCGCACAAAGCCCATGCGATACCAGCGCCAGATGCCTTCGCTGGCGCGGAGGAAGTACTGTGAGAATCGCGCTTCGGGCAGCTTTGACTGGCTGACCTCTTCGATGGTTTTTCTCAGGCGTGTGGATGTTTCTGCAGAGGAGATGCCTTCCGCGGTCAGAATATCCCACAGCGGACGTTCGTCAAATTTCGCCGCGAATACTTCGCAAAGGGAGGACGGGTATTCAAATTTTGTATTGAGTATGTCAAAACGGATAAGGGCGTTGAAGTCAAAACTTTTGTCGCCGTTGATATCAGGAGTCTCATGCTCTTTCTCGGAACGGGAGCAGTCGATCATCTCGGGCTGGAATACTGTGTAGCCGTCGCCGCCGTTTCGCTTTGTGGTGTACATGGCGATGTCGGTGTTGCGGTAGATTTCACGGAATCCGATCCCGTGCCGCGGGCTGACAGCTATGCCGAGACTTGCGGAAATGTACATTCCGTTGGGCAGTGAATGGCGTGTAAGGACGCAGATATGTTTGGCGAGGCGATCGATGACCTCGGGGTCAGATACGTTGTTCAGGCAGATCATGAATTCATCTCCGCCCAGCCGTCCGATAACATCTTCTTTTCGCAGACCCTGGCGAAGCTTATGCACGATATCCACCAGCATACGGTCGCCCATGATGTGACCGAAGGTGTCGTTCAGCCGCTTGAAGCCGTCGATGTCCAGCATGATGAAGGTGTGGGCATCACAGCCGGAGGACATCTGATCCACCGCTTTTTCAAGCGCCGAGCGGTTAAGAGCTCCGGTGAGGGAATCGGTTTCAGCCTGAGTTATCAGATCAAGCATCTGGCGCTTCCTGTCGTCGATACTCTGAAAGACGATGCCGAGGATGCGCTTGCCTTCATAGCTGAGAATAAGAGAGGAAATGCTGATCCAGCATTCACGTTCGCCCTGCCGGAGAAGTGTTTCAATGTCAACAGGGCAGGAGGATTCGCTGTCTCTCTGAAGTGCCGCCGTATATCCGACAACAGACGACAGATGCTCGGGGGAGACAGGCCACTCAATGACGCTGGTCACCATTCCGTCGATATTAGCCGCAGGGCAGATGCCGAAACTGCTGAGCAGTTTGCCTTCACAGTGCAGAAGCATACCGTCACTGAGACTGTACTCCAGCACAGTGTAGTCCCCGCTGTTTCCGGACCGGTATTTGCGCAGACTGAATTCGTCCGCGTTGTCGATGTTGTTTGTGTTAAGCATTGTGATATGCTCCTGTTACTGCTTTGTAGTATTTATTGCATTTTATCACAGTTCGTCGATTATTACAATAATAATATCGCGGATGCTTGAAGAATTATTGTGAAAATCAACGATAAATTGCACGGTTATTTATCAAAGATAAAAAACACGCCGGATCACCTGTCTGCAAGCGGTGATCCGGCGCGCGGATAGAAAAATGCGGAGCGGCGATGATTTACATGTAAACCTGAACTGAAGAATCGCGGAATTCAAAGGTCTTCTTCCGGTAGAGAATCATAGAAACGGAAAACAGAACCAAAGCCGCCGAATTGGCAACGTGCCGCGCCATAAGGAGGGGAGAGCGATAGAAGAATATTCCCGTGGCGAGATGAAGCGCGGCAAGGAAGAAATTCCAGAAAATTACGTATGTAGAAAGATTAAGGTTGAATACGCCCTGCGCGGCGGTGGTGCGCACCATGTTGATGGTTTTGGTCTGCTTTGCGTAATAGATGCAGCGCAGAACAAAATAGGCAATGAATGCCAGCAGGATAATGAAAAGCACCGAGCCTCCAAGTGCCGCCAGCTCATCAATAAAGCTGAGCAGAGCGGTTCCGGCTATGGCTGTAATGAGCAGTACAAGAATGATCAGACCGCCCACAATACACGACAGAACCGTCCGGAAAATCAGGCCGACCTTGATGCAGGTAAGACCTCCGGTGCTGAAAGGAATGCCGGAGCGGGAGGAAATAGTGCCGAATGCCACCCACAATCCGATCAGGATGAGAATATGCGGGATGATATTGATCTTGTCGCCCGCGGCACAAATGTTCGCGAACAGCAGCGGAACTGCTGATAACGGAGATTTGCCCAGATCACCGGCTATACCGACGATGGCGTCAAGTGAACCGGGATCGGTGTATTCGCCTACGATCTGTTCAAGATCGTCTCCGCTGCTCAGGTACTCGTCGGTGTCAAGATCTTCCAGATATTCCGAGCCGTCAATGTACTCGTCGTATATGGCGTCATAATCAACGCTGCCCTGATAATATGCGTTGAGAGCGTCGCCGGAAAAGGCCAGGTATGTACCGAGGATCATTGAAACGCTGGTAAGAATCAGACAGATGATAAACACCGGCGAAGCAACCAGAGAACGGAAAGTTCTTCCGGCGGCATCAATGGGAGCCTCTTTCTGCTCGGGCATTTCCGGAGCGGGATACATACCGGCTGCTGGAAATGCGTATTGAGGGTATCCTGCGGAATAACCGCCTACAGCACCGTAACCGGCTGCCTGCGCATAATTCTGCGCGGTCTGCTGTCCATACTGCTGGGAGTTCTGATAATATGCGGCGTTTTGCGCGGCGTACATGTCAGTCTGCGTGTAGTTCTGACCACCGTACTGCTGAGCATATTGTTGCGCATACTGCTGCCCATACTGCTGGGCGTATTGCTGTTGCTGTTGCTGCACGTATTGCTGTTGCTGTTGCGCGTATTGCTGCTGCTGCGCGTACTGCTGGGCATATTGTTGCTGCTGAGAGTAATATTGTCCGTATTGCTGGTATGATCCGTTCTGAGTGCTGTAGCCGTTTGACTGTGTGTAGTATTGCTGCGCGGATGCGGAGGGATATGTGTTCTGGACGGCACTGCTGTTCGGGGCAGAAGCGTATTGCTGAGAGGTGTCCTGCTGACTGACCGCAGAACTGTTGCCGTAAGATGGTATCGGTTCACCGCACACCTGACACTCGGTTACGCCGGGCATAAGCGGCGATCCGCAGTATTGACAAGTCATATTGCTTCCCCTTTCCTTCCGGATTGCGACTCGATTCTGATGATGAAATGCATCGGTGCAATATTATTATATGATATCACGGGTGGAAAATACTGTCAACCGATGGACATATACCGCAGAGGGGGAGAAAAGCAGAAAATACCGGTGTTTTTTCGCTTTGTTTAGTTATTGCCAGAGAAAAAAAGAAAGAGACGATTTCCAAAGAAACCGTCTCTTTTGGAGGCGCCAACCAGATTTGAACTGGTGAATCAGGGTTTTGCAGACCCGTGCCTTACCACTTGGCTATGGCGCCGTATTATTGCAAAACGACGCCGGAGCGTCGTTTTGCATTTTTGGAGCGGAATACGAGGCTCGAACTCGCTACCTCCACCTTGGCAAGGTGGCGCTCTACCAGATGAGCTAATTCCGCAAATGGTGCCTCCGGTCGGAGTCGAACCAACGACACACGGATTTTCAGTCCGTTGCTCTACCAACTGAGCTACAGAGGCAAATATGGCGACCCAGAACGGGCTCGAACCGTCGACCTCCAGCGTGACAGGCTGGCGTTCTAACCAACTGAACTACTGGGCCATATTTGGTGGGAACAACAGGGCTCGAACCTGTGACCCCCTGCTTGTAAGGCAGGTGCTCTCCCAGCTGAGCTATGCTCCCAAATCAGCACCCGACACACGATTTTTCTCTTAACAAAGCGATTAACACTCTCTGTGTGAAAGACCCGTGTCGAAAACCGCTTGCTTATAATATCACAACATGGTGTGGTTGTCAAGCAGAATTTATCCAAAGATTTGAAATTTTTTTATTTTTATTTCCGTACGGGCTGTAAACGTCGGTTTTGTGTGAGGAATACAAGGCGTGTTTGCTGTTTTTTCTGCCTGCAAAAGTATAATATGCAGCAGTGATGCAAAAGGTTCGGTATGCACTCCGGAAAAGAACCACACCCCGCCTGCCGAAGCGTGCGGGGTGCGGGGGGACAGCGTGCGGGTCAGCGAAGACGGACAATGCCGTCGGTCAGACCGACTTCCTTTGCGGAAAGCAGCAGACGATCATGGCAGGTGAACAGGATCACCTGTCCCATGCTGCCGGCTTCGTTTTCCTTGCGGATATAGGCGAGGGCGTCGGTCATGCGCCTGTCGTCAAACTGAGCGAAAGCGTCATCCAGCATGACGGGGAGGGTTTCCTCGTTCAGCATGTCGGCGATAGCGAGACGCAGTGCCAGGTACAGCTGATCAACAGTGCCTGCGCTGAGGTTGAAACAGCTGCGGATGCTTCCGCCGCCGGGCTCGGCGACCGAGGGCACAAGGCTTTCGGAAACCACGACAGAGGGATATTTTCCGCCGGTGAGTTCGCTGACAATCTTTCCGGCGCGGTAGTTTATCATGGGACCGAAGTCCTTCTGCATGGATTCAAACGCCGCGTCAAGGGCGCTGGAGGCTTCCTGCAGCGCGGCATATTCGAACTCATATTTATCAATTCGTCCACTCAGCGTCTTTATGTTGTCGCTGATCTTGTTAAGTTCCTGAGGATCCGAGTTGAGCATGCCGAGCGAGGTTTCTTTGGATACCAGTTCCATCTTGACCGACTCAAGCTCACTGCGGCAGTCCTCGATGTTTTCCGCAAGCCGGGAATCGAGCTGAGGAGGCTCGCCGGAACCAAGGCGTGCGGTCAGTTCTTCAAGTTCCTGCATAAGCTCCTCAGGATCACGTCCGGCAAGAAGCGCTTCGTAGGATTCCTTTTCGGAAAAATATCTGGTCTGGAGAGTCTCGTGGTCAATCTGAGCGCGGCTGAGAGTATTGATAACGCGCAGCACGTCCTCGTCACGCTCCACGGACATATATGGATAAATGCGATCCTTGAGCCGCTGCATGACTTCCTCGAGCTGCTCTCGTTCGGAGGCGATATCGTTAAGTACGGCTTCCTTTTCCCGCTCGATTTCGTTGATGCGGGCACGCTGATCGCTTATGCGCTGCAGTACGCCTTCCAGTTCGTCAACGCTGGCAATGGCAAGCTCGTCCAGAACAGGTCGCATGCTGCGGTTAATGGCACGCATGGAATCGTTGATGTTCTGTAGCTCGATGCTTTCTCTGGGTGCGCCGTCAAGAGAAAATCCCTTTTTCTGCACATATACGTACGCACCGGTCAGCAGCGCGACCAGTCCGAACAGCCAGAAGAACACAGAACTGATAAAACCCAGCATAAAGAAGATCACAGCCACAGCAGCGGCAACGATAACCACGCTCTGCAGAGAAAGCCGGCTGCGTACAGTGTCCGCAGACTGGGTTTCCATTTCTCTCTCGATAGCTGCCTTGCGCTTGGCAAGGGGAGTATAGTCGGCAATGGCATTGCTGATTTCGTCAGCGTTGCGCTTTATCACACGAATCTTTCCGGGTGAGTTGCGTGTGGTGGTACGGAGCTTTTCTTCGATTTCGGCAAGGCGCTCCTGCTTTGTGCGCACCACGGCGCACTGGCTGTTGTACTGGTCAAGATCGCTGCGTGCCTGCTCGATGAACTCCTGACTGATGCTGCCCTCGGAGAACATGGCCTCGTGCAGCTTGTCGTATTTTTCCTTTACGATTTCCAGCTGTTCCTGACGGGAGGCGATATCGCGCAGTTCGGCCAGACGGCGGTATTCGTTCTGCACACTGTCGCTGCGCATCATCTGTTCCAGCTCGTCCTCCAGATGTGCCCGTCTGCTGGTAAGGCGGGAAAGATCGTCGCGCAGAGTCTCCGCCTCGGAAACACGCTGGTTTATCACCGCACGCTCCTCAAGCAGTTCCTGGCGCTGCTTTTCAAGGGAGGGAATGATGGCGTTGGCACGGCGTGAACGCAGAACAGCGGAAGCTTCGGCCAGACGCTCGGAGATTTCGGTACGTGATGCGGTTTCATCGCCTGCTGTGGCAAGATTGGTCAGCCGCGCGAGTATCTCGTTGTTGCTGCCATGGATGGGCGTGCCTGCCTGTCCGATGAAAACAGTATTGATAAAGGTTTCGCGGTTGATGTGCAGCAGGTATGTGCCCGGCTCGGTGTTCTGGGGAAGATCCACCATTTCGCCTGAGGTCTTGCACCACAGCTCGGTTTTGTCGGCGGCTTTGGTCACGCCGAACTGGCGGGTCAGGGTATACTCGCGGTCGTCACATTCCAGACCGAGCACGCCGCTCATGCGTCCGCCCGACCATGGATCGTAGCGATGACGCTGTTCGCCCTTGCCTACGCCGTACAGCATGGCAAGCACGAAAGCCATTACGGTGGATTTGCCCGCTTCGTTTTCGCCGTAGATAATGTTCACTCCGTCCACCGGAGTGATCTTGACACCGCGCAGCTTACCGAAACTTTTTATGTATATCTCAGTAATCCTCACTGATACGCACCTCCCCGTCAAAGGCTCTCAGACCGTAGAGCAGAGCCCGTTCATACATCAGGCGGTTGCCCTCGTCTTTTTCCATCCGGCTGACTATTGTGCGCACAAAAGCGCCGCGCAGGCTGGTGTCTTTCATCAGCGCGTCCAGATCAAGCTCGGTTGTGGTCATGTCGGTCACACGGGCGTAGTGCAGATCGTCCATCAGCAGACGTGCCACAGCCTGTGAATCGGGCAGAACACCCTTGCTCAGCGCGCCGATGAGAGTGATATCGTATATGTTTTCCTGCCAGCCTTCGCCAACGGTCTTTGTCAGATATTTTTTCACAGCACCGGCAAAGTTGTCAGTGGTCTCGCAGCCGGAAACGTCGATCTTTTCAATCAGATATTTTCTGCTGCCGGTGGACACAAACTCCATGTGTGAAAAGCCGCGGCCCACGTATCCGGCAAAGACGCCGTGCTCTCCGGTCTCGTCAAAGCCGCGTCCGGAGGGGCAGCCGGGACTGCACACAACGAACTCGCCGGCGGATTTGACCTCGGGCTTGTGAATGTGTCCGAGAGCGCAGTAATCAACACCCAGCGAAGCGAGCCGCTCAAAGGTCACGGGATTGTAACGGCTTTCGGCAGTCTCTCCCGGAACCAGCTCGGCGTGCATCATCAGGATGTTTATCATGTTGTCACGAGGCTTGAAGTCGGCAAGCAGGCTTTCAGCTTCAATGGAATGGCGGAAGCCGAGACCCCAGATGCAGGCGCTCACGTCGCCGTCGCGAACCTCAACACATTCGATGCCGCCCTTGAAGATGTGTACGTTCTCCGGCCAGCCGTCGGAAAGATAGGCTGAATCGGGAGTGGCGGGATCGTGATTTCCAGGGGTGATGAACACACGCACGGGGCAGTCGCCGAGAATGCCCTGTACATCAGCCAGCAGCTGACTGTCGCAGCGCAGGCTGTCAAAAAGGTCGCCGGAAATGAGCAGCGCCGAAGCAGAAGTCTCGGTGCACATGGCGACGATTTTACGCAGGGTATCCACCTGTTCAAGCTTGCGGTTGGCGGCTATCTCCGGTGTGGATGAAAAATACGAACCGAGGTGAAGGTCGGCCGTATGAATAATTTTGAAGATTTTCATGCTCGTGTTACCCTTTCATAAGGATGTACATGGTTATATTACCACAGTATGCGAAAAAACACAATATATTGAATGAAAAACCTGTCGAATTTCAAAATTGCACAAGCTTTTGGTGACGCTTCGACGCAAAAAAATGACCTGCCCGCGCGCCGCAGAAAGCAGCGCACGGGCAGGATAACGGGGTCAGTTGCAATCAGAATATTTAGCCATCGATCTCCACGTGGACTTCGCCAACCACGTCGATGATCTCAAGAGCAGCGGCACCGGCACCGTCCTCGATGGCACGGTCGATTCTGACATCGCCCAGAACATCGTTTCTGGTCACGTTGAGCTGAGAACCGGCAGGCAGTTCAACGTTGATCTCGCCGGCGATGTCGGAGATGATGCTGTCGGCAGTCAGTTCGCAGAGAGTGTTAATATTGATCTCACCGGCGATATTCTCGAAGCGGATTCCGGCGATATTGCCGTCGTCAACCTCGACCTCACCTGCCAGTCTGGTGATGGTGAGCATATTAGCGCTGCAGTCGTAGAGGCTGATCTCACCCATGCAGGAATCAAGAGTCAGCTCGTCAAAATCAGTGCCGGCAAAGCTTACCTCGGCAAAGCTGTCGTCAAGCTCAAAGCTGCCGTTGTAGGAATCAGGGAAGGTCACGGTAACGTGTCCGATGGACCTGTCGGAGTTAAAGCCGATAACGCTGATGGTCTTTACCGAGTCAACGCTGATTTCCAGCACGCCTTTGCTGAAGCCTGCGTTGATGATGCCGCTGTTGTCGTAATAGGCTGCCGTGTCGGCAGAGGAGACGACATTTTCTCCGCTCTGATCGAGATCGCTGAACTTGCCGGCGGTCACTTTGCCGGTAAAGACAACGGAGAACTCGGAGCCGTTGCGTACGTCAACGCTGTAGCCGCCGGTGGAAAGAATGACCTTTTCCACATCGCTGTTCAGTTCACGGACGTACTCGGCGGAAGCATTATCGGTGTCGACAGCGGAGAATTCAAAATCGAAATCGCTGACGTAATCTAACACATCCTTAACGCTGTCTACAACTCCGGAATTCTTCGCGTAATCAGCAAAGCCCGAAGCTACGCAAATGCCGCCCGCTACAACAAGGGCGAGGAAAATGGCGAAACTGGTAAGCGCCACTGTAACAGTAGTTCTGTATCTCATTACTTGGAACCTCCAATCATCTTCTTGCACAGTTCAATGTACCACTTGACAAGCTGGATGGTACCCTTGATGCCAAGGATACCAAGACTGATGGAAAGCACGCACATGGCGATCATAGCAACGCCGATCAGAATAAATCCGGTGGCGGTCATAGCGCCCCAGGCCGCGGTGGTAGCGCCCAGAGTGATCAGAGAGGCACAGGCGGCTACACAGACGATGGAGACGCCGAAAGCGCCCATGATCAGTCCCGCGATGCACCACAGCACAGGCAGCGCGACAAAGATCGAGATGAGTACCACGGCAACAATACCGCCGGTGTTGGGCTCGGCTGCCGCGGAAGGAGCGGCATATGTCTGCTGACCCGCTGTGTAGGTATTGCCGGCGGGAGCGTCGTAAGAGGGAGCGCTTGTTCTGTAATATGCGCTGTTTGCTTCGGGCTCGGGTTTGGTCTCGGGCTCGGGGATATAGGGAGCGCCCTTTGCGCTCTCGGGGAGGTTTTCCAGATAGACCGCCGCCAGCTCGACGGGATCACCCAGCTGTGCGCTGACTTCTTCTTCGGTTCTGCCTTCGGCTACGCCGTTGACAAAATGGCTCTCATAATCGTTAAGAATGTCGTCTCTGTCAGACTTGGAAAGACGGAGAAGCTGAGCCTCCATCGCCGCAATAAATTCACTCTTGTTCACTGTTGTAACCTCCGTTCACTGATACGCTTTCGGCAAGCTGGATAGCTGCGTTGACTTCATCGCAGATGGAACTGTTTCCGATGATGCTGTTAACGCTGTCCACAAGCTGCCTCCATTCCAAAACAAGCTCATCGAGGAACTGCTCACCCTTCCGGGTGATGACATAGTATTTGCGGGGCGGTCCGCCGGAGGATTCCTCCAGATAGGACGAAACGTAATCGTCCTGCTTGAGCCGCCTGAGTACCAGATAGATGGAACCGTCGGCAACGTCTATGCTTTGGGAAAGCTTGGAAGCCACATCGTAGCCGTACTGGTCATCCTGCTTGAGCATGGAAAGAACACACAGCTCGAGCACGCCCTTTTTGAATTGAATCATCATGCTTGATCATCCTCCTTGATGATTTCTCCCTGCCGGACCGGTTCCGGATATCCGGAGCGACAGTCGTGTCGTTGATTCAAACAGTAGTTGGTCTTCCGAACTACTATTTTAGAATCTATAGTGATTATAATTCAGTTATTTTTGATTGTCAATACTTAATTTCAATTTTTTGGAAATAAATTCAAAAGAAGCAAAACAGCTTAAATCAATGTCGGTCTCAGTCCGGAATTGCGACCTTTTATACATCAGGAAGTCTGTATAATCCGTATATAAGCAACAGGGGGAGTGGACGGCTATGCGTCAGACTATATACATTGATGTGCTGGTATCGGTAAATCTGCTGGTGGATTATTTCCTGCTGTATGCCGCGGGACAGCTTTCCGCGTCGTCGATTTCGCGGATAAGACTATGCCTTGGAGCGTTTGCGGGAGCCTGCCTGTCGTGCATGGTGCTGTTGCCGCCGCTGCCGTTTTTGCTCAACGCACTGATTACCGTCTGCACTTGCGGGCTGATGACATTAATAGCTTTCGGTTTTCGCGGCTGGCGAAAGTATCTTCGGACAGCAGCGTATGTGATGCTGGTCACCGTGTGTTACGCGGGATTGATGCTGGCGGTGTGGCTGGTGGCGGCTCCTTGCGGACTAATTGTAAACAACGGCTCGGTGTATATTGATATCCCACCCGGGCTGCTTGTGGCAGTGACCGTAGTGGCTTACGCGGTGCTGTCGCTGTTTTCCGGACGCCTGCGAAGGAGAAATCTCATCCGTTCACGGTGTATGGTTACCATATATTCAGGTGGAAGCAGCGTGAATTTGGACGCTATCGTCGACACAGGCAATCTGCTCAGCGAACCTTTTTCCGGGCTGCCGGTGATAGTAGCCGAATACGACGCGCTGCTGCCGGTGCTGCCGGAAGGCTTCGAACGGTATCCTGAAAGTGGAGACGGGTGCGCAGGGCTGCGGGTGATACCCTATTCGGGAGTAGGCGGGGGAGGGATGATGCTTGCCTTTCGTCCGGACAAGATAACGGCAGTTATTCCGGGTGGACGTCCCAGTGTTGCCGACGCGTACATCGGCGTGCTGCGCACCGGACGGGTAGGGAAGGAGCATCACGCGATCGTCAGCCCTGACATACTTCTGTGAACAATGAATACTGATTAAAATACCGAAAAATAAAGGGGAACTGATATGAATATAATTCGAAGGATTGATCGGATGATCTTCCGTGTGCGCTGCTATATAATGAAAATGTTGCGCAACTTGTCAGGCAGAGAAGACAGCGTAGCGTATATAAACGGGCCTGAAACACTGCCGCCCCCTTTGCCCAAGGAAGAGGAACAGCGGATTTTTGATCTCATTGACAGCGGCGAGGAGTCAGCCCGTGAACCGCTGATAACCCACAATCTCCGGCTGGTGGTATATATCGCACGTAAGTTTGAATCGAGCGGCGCTGGGATTGAGGATCTGATATCCATCGGAACAATAGGACTGATAAAAGCCGTAAACACATTCTGCCCAAGCAGGAACATTAAGCTGGCGACATACGCCTCGCGCTGTATAGAGAATGAAATCCTGATGTTTCTGCGCAAAAGCTCGCAGCTTCGTCAGGAGACGTCTATCGACGAGCCGCTCAACACCGACTGGGACGGCAACGAACTGCTGCTGTCAGATGTGCTTGGTTCCGATCCGGACATCGTCAGCCGTGATATCGAGGATCAGACCGAGAAAAGCCTGCTGCTGGCGGCAGTTTCAAGACTGGGGGACCGCGAGCGGCATATAATGAATCTGCGTTTCGGGCTGAACGGATACAGAGAACATACACAGAAAGAGGTCGCCTCCGGTATGGGGATTTCCCAATCGTATATTTCCCGTCTTGAGAAGCGCATAATCGATCAGCTTCGTCAGGAACTCGAGAATATATATTGATCGGTGTTTTTCACGTCGAAAAATAAACCGGCGCAGAACGTCGAAGAATAGTAACAGACAGGAAGAACGAAAAACGACGGAGCACGTTCTTCCTGTCTTATTGTAATATGCTGCAGATAAGTTTTCTGATTGACAATCAAGATGCTAACATATATAATAATTAATTATATACGGTTATTTTCGCATATTGAATTAATGGTTGGTTATTCAATGGTTTATTAGCTCCCGTACCTCACCGGGATAGAGGGTCCGCCTCCTAAGCGGAATGTAGTGAGTTCGAGTCTCGCCGGGAGTGCCAAAAAGCGCTTGCTGCCTTATGGCAGCAGGCGCTTTTCACACCCTCCCGTCCGACCGAACCGATCGAAAATCGCCGTGCAATGCGATAAATCAGTTGTGACACGAGTCCGATGCTTTGCTGATCGGGAAGCAAATATATCCAGCGCCGAAAGCCCTGAGTTTGCCAGAATTTGATGATTGCTCCAAGGACAGGGAAACATGACACATAATCTATGCGTTGAATGTTATCGTGTTTTGTGCTAATATCGTAACGGTGAAATGTGTATTTCTGCGTGACCGGCACCGGGTGTTAATCCGCTTTCAGGACAAGTTGAACGCGGTTAATTCGCCGGAGCAGAAAGCACGGATTATTTTTGACGAAGAATTGAACCAGTCAGGCTTTTCAAGAAAAGCGGGAAATAATCAACGATTACAGAGAAGGAAACAGGACGGATATTATGGAGTATCATGTAGCGAAAACAGGAAATGATGAGTTTTCAGGAACCAGGGAACAGCCGTTTTTAACAATATCAGGCGCCGCATCCGTTGCAATGGCAGGAGATACTGTAATAGTACATGCCGGAGTGTACAGAGAATGGGTGAGTCCCGTAAATGGTGGTACTGAAGACGCAAGAATTGTGTATCAGTCTGCCGGTGATGGTAAAGTTGTGATTTCCGGTGCGGAACAGGTAAAGGGTTGGAAAAATGAGGGCGGTCAGGTGTGGACTGCAGAGGTAGATAACAGTATCTTTACCGTACGGAATCCATTCAAGGAGGAATTGCGCGGAGACTGGCTGTTTCCGGGAAAGTTTGTTTCGCATCTGGGCGATGTGTATCTGAATGGCAAGTCATTGTATGAAGCGCCATCCGTAGAGAAGGTGTGGGAGCCGGAGGTCTGGCCAGATGCCAGATATGCGGAAGAATCGAAGCTGGTATGGTATGCGGAGGTAGGAGAACACACAACGAAGTTCTGGGCAAACTTTGGAGATACAGACCCAAGAGAAGAATATGTTGAGATCGTTGTTCGTCCGTTTTGTTTCTGGCCGGAGAAGACAGGGCTCAATTATATCACCGTAAGAGGGTTTACAATCTGTCAGGCGGCGCCTCAGTGGGCGCCTCCTACCGCGTTGCAGGAGGGAATGATCGGACCTCATTGGAGTAAAGGCTGGATCATTGAGGATAATGAAATATTCGGAACCAAATGTGTAGGTGTCAGTCTGGGAAAGGATCTGGACGGAGGACACAACAGAGGACCGAAAGGAAAATCAAAAGGCGGTACACAGAAAGAGCAGGAAGTGATTTTCCATGCCCTGCAAGGTAACTGGCACAAGGATAATATCGGCGGTCATATTGTTCGCAATAATATTATTCACGATTGTGAACAGGCCGGCGTGGTAGGTCACCTGGGTGGTGCGTTCAGTACCATTGAAGGCAATACCATTTACCATATTCACCATAAGATGCTGTTCCACGGTGCGGAAGTGGCAGGTATCAAGCTGCATGCGTCTCTGGATACGCAGATTGTCAACAATAAGATTTATGGTTGTTACCGTGCTGTCTGGCTTGATTGGCAGGCACAGGGAACCCGAATCAGCAGGAATGTATTTTTTGATAATAAATCAGAGGATTTCTTCGTGGAAGTATGCCATGGACCTTATCTGGTTGACCACAATCTGTTCCTGTCCAGGATGAACTTCAGAAATCTGGCACAGGGCGGAGCTTCTGTGCATAACCTTTTTGCCGGAAGAATGGTTTTGCGTGAGGAATTGTCAAGATGGACCCCTTACCATTTCGCTCATGATACAGCGGTGGCAGGTTACAGCAATTTCACGGGCGGTGATGACCGGTATATGAATAATCTGTTCCTGTTTGATGGAGATGAGGATAAGTCTGTTAAGCCTATGACTTTCTTTGAACATCTGCCGTTGCCTCCACGTACAGAAAATAAGGAGAGGGGGCAGATTATGGACGGCGTACCGGATGACTCCGTGTGCTATCTGTATCCGGCAGGACTTTCTGCCTATGATAAGTATCCTAACGGTACCGAAAAGATGCCCTGGGAGTATACAGAGGAAGAACGCAAGGAAAGAATAGAGAAGTTCGGACACATTTACCCTCTGGGTCGTTGGGCGATTCCTGTTAAGATGAAAGGAAACGCATATTTTGGAGGAGCTGTTGGTTGCGCTCATGAACCGGACGCAAAGGTTTGTGTAGAGCCTGGTGTTACAGTAGAGCTTTCAGAAAAAAAGGATAAGGTTACTATATGCATCAGGAACGCAGAGTTGCTCGTCGGTGAAGGTTCAGTGCTGTTATCTGCGGACACATTGGGGGAATCTTATCATGCGGAAATGGCATATGAAAATCCTGACGGAAGCAACATTGTGTTTGACACAGACTTTTTCGGCAAGAAGCGTCCTGCCGGCAATGTAACCCCGGGGCCTTTTGAGGTGACAGGTGAGGAAACGCAGGAAAGCGTTTTTGAGATATAGTATGTCATGACAGGGGGTGAACATTACCCCGAAAATCCTGCCATTCATCAATTTCAATCTGTAATCAAAAAACTAACCCCATCGCTTCTTTTTGCGATAACCATGCGAAAAAACAGGAGGTGCCGCAGTGCTTTGCGGTGCCTCCTGAAATGCTATATGATGAACTCATAAGCGAAATGCAGCGCGTTCGGGTCGCACCGGAAATGCCCAAAAAAGCGTATGCTGCCATTCGGCAGCATACGCTGAAGTCTGATAGCCGTCTGTTCAATTTGCGGACAGACGGCTATGTTAATACGCTAAGTAACGTAAAGCAAAAATCATAATACATTCCCGCTTGTCGTTTCCTGCAAACAGGTCACCGCAAGCTATCTCATCATAAAACTCCAGTTCTTCCACTGTCATAAGATATGCAATATATTCATCTGACGGATAATAAAAAAATAAATACATTTCTCTTGGGTTCTCATAATAGGAATCCATTATCCTTGCTATCACTTTTTGAAGCAGCTCTACAGAAAAAGGGTTGAAAAAATAATACCTGTTGACTTTCGCAGGCACTTCATACTCCTCTGCTCTTCCGAGCACAAATTCAGTTTCTGCTCCGGAGACGGCCGTCTTCTGATTGTCCAGTGCATCCTGATAAATTCGTTCATCATATTCAATTCCAATGGCGGTTGCTCCGGTCTGATGCGACAGAAAAAAACCGACACGACCTTTTCCGCAGCCATAATCTAAAATCACATCATTTCTGCAAATTAGATCGCTGTTTACCAAGCGCTCCAAAACACAATATGGTGTAGGCTCATATGGGTAATGATATTGGTCTGAATTAGAATCATCCCGACCGATTGTTCTTGTTCCAAGGTGCTTATCCCAGGTGAGTTCATTGTTTTTCATTATTCTTTCGCGTATATACCTCAAGTGATAGTTGAGACTTATCAGTCTGCTGATGATTATATATCAAGAATGATAAATTATCAACAAAAGGAACGGTCCGGGAAAATCGCATCGACCAGCAGTTTTTAAAAAGGTATGGATATTGCTGTGCCTATTAGAATGGTCAGAACATTCACGTCAAGTGTATATCCCATATTGTCATTTGTCAGACTATCCGCATAACAGGCTTCGGCATAACAGCAGGCAGTATTGTTTCGTTCAAGTATTCATCGGTTATGAGTCTGTCCTTCAAGGTGATAACCTTGTGCGCCATAGTCTTAATGGAATCATTGCGGTGCTTAAATAAAAATAATCAAGCCAAGAAACATCAACGCACCGGCAATATTTCCCTTTGCCGGAAGTTTGGTTGGCAAAAGAACAATTGTAATCGGCAGTGTATTGAAGAAACATATCCACCATGGAAGATAGGTAACGCCTGTTACTATAGCGACAAACAGTGCTCCGGCAAATGCGAGTATTCCGAGATAGCCTACGATGCCTGTCACAGCTGTTTTTTTCTGGAATTCAAGGACAGCGTTCCTTGCTTCATCTGTTCTTCCGAGTCGAAGATAAAACCATTCGATCGTGCCGCAGAAAACGTGATGAGGCAATATGGGAATAAAGAAAACCAGAGACGAAACGAACAAAATAATTGAATACATTTGAGAATACTGCCCTATCCAATGAGCCAGTCCAAAATATCCGAACGACATTGCAAGCAGAGCAAAAACGCCGAGGATCATAGACATCATCGGATATGTCATCGGCATATCTGCAAACATTTCTCTCATTTTCACCGGATCCTTCAGATTGCGGAAATCAAGTCTGCCCTTTGGTGAGTAGGACAGCAGACAGTCGGTTACTGCACACAGAACATGTCCTGCAAGTGCAATTGACAGAATCATTTTCAACATGATAATACCTCCAGAGAATAAAAATGCCCAAGCACAGCCAAAAGCCACACTTGGGTAAAATGTCATACAAAGACTCCATGCATAGCTTTACAGTTATACATGAGTCTCGCAAATTAAAACAAGCCAGACCAAAAGGTCAGTATGTTGACTTGTTACGCGTAGGGCGCTTGCTACTCCCTCATTGCTTAAGATTGTATCACAGATTGTCGCTGGATGTCAAGCTGTATGAAGTTGAATGGTAAAACCGATAAGGATAGTATCTCTTGGGACTAAGGGCATCGTCTTTGACGATTTCGGGCAGTTGAAGTGCTTTCTGTGTTTTCGCGGAGATGAAGCTGTTTCTTGCCGCTGTACCTGTGATAAATTGCAATGATTTGATGTATACTCAGGGGATTTATTATCTGTGCTTCACTACTGCTCGCAAACGGCGCACCCCTCAAGCATATACAGGAGTGGCTGGGACACAGTGACTTTTCGACTACGGCGAACATCTACGCTCATATTGATTACTCTGCAAAGCTTGCCTCGGCACAGGCGATGGTGGAAGGGGGCAATCTTCCGTCAAGTCAGTTTTCGAGCAAGTGGAACAATATAATCGACGAAGATGACACAGATACGGACGAGTAAAAAATTTATTTACTGTGTGCCGCACAACATTTTTGTTCTTTCCATAATTATGGAAAGAACAGCCCAAATCGAGGCAAAAATGACCGGTTTTCGCAAGAACGCAAAAAAAGAAGAATCCTTACAAACCGCAGGGTTATCAGGATTCTTCTTGGCGGAGAGTTAGGGATTCGAACCCTAGGTGAGTTTCCCCACACAGCATTTCGAGTTTACTCAATTTCCGTCAGATACGTATTAGAAACTGTCACTTTCAGTCAGCTTCATCTGTGCAAAAATCCGCACAGCCACGCCGTTTTTAAGGTGTGAATCGCCAAAAACGCGACAACCGCGCCAACGGTTCGGATGAGCAGATTTTCCGAGTTTTGGAAAGAACTGCGGAAAGAACGGAAAGAACTGAAAATGCGCGGCATTACATCATCAGGGAAGCACGTTCTGAGATTTGATAACGTGCTGCTTCAAAAATTGGAGCGGAAGCCACGATATACGGCTGACGCGAACAATTTTTGTTAGCTGCACATCAAAGAACAGAACATTGCGCCGACAGAAAATACTATTCTGAGGTGTAATGATAATGACTAAGACCAAAGCAATAACTATTGACTGGGAGCAGGTTCCTAACGTTATTACGAAGGAACAGTTCTGCAAACTCTGTCACATTGCAAAGAACACAGCGAGAAATCTTCTGCTCACGGGCGAAGTGCCCTGCCGCTACTCCGGCAAGAAATCGAAATGCTACTACATAAGAAAAGAGGACGTGCGAGCCTATCTCGAAAGCCGTGACGATCTGCCCAGAAGATGCTTCTCGGGCAGCGGCGAAGAGCGTACAGTCACATACGAGGCGTATACCGAAAAGCACCTGCCACCGAACATACGACAGGCTATGCAGCATTTCTACGAGGATATGATGAGCGATTATCCAGATGTGCTGACCATACCTGACATCGTAGCAATAACCGGTTATTGCACAAAGACGGTCAACAGGTGGTGTGCATCAGGTGATCTGCAGAGTTTCAAGCGAGCTCAGCGTAACCATATTCCAAAGGTGATACTCATAGAGTTCCTGTGCTCCCATCACTTCCGAGCCTTTGCAAACAAGAACGCATGGCACAAATCCGCAATGCACGAGTTCACGCTTCTCGTTGATAAACTCGATGAAATACCCGCCGAGGGAGGCGAGGAGCAGTGAAGAGCATACTTGAAGAGCTCTATTACGGCAATATTGATCCGCAGTCACGATGCTACCGTCAGGGCAGCCACATATTCGAAGTGTCCGCCGAAATGGTGAACATCGAGGAACAGCTTAACGACCGCCTCGACGGCGAGGAAAAAGAGATGTTCAAGCGGTATGTCGAGGTCTACGCCGAACTGATGGCAACATCAGAGCTCGATGCATTTATAGTTGGATTCCGCCTCGGTGCAAGATTTGCGATAGATACGTTTATGAGCGACGATGCGCCGTTCAGGGAGATGAAGGATTAAGATAAAACAGAGGCACTGCCGAACAGCAAAGTCGGTAGTGCCTCTGTCTTAGAGTTCCGAAATATCAAACGCCGCTCTCGATATTCTAATTATCTCTTCATTGACCAGGTTGGGCGGAAATACGCTGCTATTCTCAAGATATGCATAATATCCCCCCTGCACAGTATAGGTCAGCAGAGTATTTATATGCAGATTATTCTTATATTCCGGCATTATAGAAAACAAATGCTCTCGTAGTCCATGCTCTATGCTGCGCGGAAGCACAGCTGCCTGACTTCCTGAAAAGAGAATATCAGTAAGCGATTTCTGCGATAGAAATGCCATAAAAAGCTCTTTCGCAAACTCTTCAGGATTTGTAATTGCCCAGTCGGGATGACCGATACTTTTGTAGACAGCATTAATTGTTTCCGCCTGAAGCTGCTCCGAAAGGTCGTAAATATCCCGGTAATGCAGATAGAATGTCGCCTTGCTTATCTCAGCAAGTTCCACCAGCTCTGTAACTGATATTTTCTCAAGCTGCTTCGATGAACGGAGCTGCAGAAAGGCATTCTTTATTGCTCTGAGTGTTTTCTTCTGTCTGAGATCCATAGATAATGTACCTTTCGCCGAAATAGTCTGATAATTTACTTATTGCGTATTCTGCAGATTGAAGATTTGGCTTGCAATAAATATAATTGATAATAGCATAATAATAGACTGCTGTCAATTAACGGAGGTAACACAATGGATTTTTACAGTTTCTATACTGGACAATGCTTTGATGCGTACGAATGGCTTGGAGCACATGTTGTTTCGAACGGTGTTGTGTTCAGAACCTTTGCCCCAAACGCGGAGAAAGTCTGTCTTCTCATAAACGATCAGGAACTGCCGATGAATAAGGTACACGACGGTAACTTCTACGAGCTGACCATACCACAGGCAACAGCAGGAGATCTCTACGAATACAGAATCTATACCAAAGATCATAGTTACCGTGATCACTGTGATCCTTTTGGTTTTGGGATGGAACTTCGCCCTGCTCATCGCTCAGTAGTAAGAAATATCAAAGAATACTGTTTCAGCGATAAGAACTGGATATCACGCAGAACAACCTGTTCTGATAAACCACTGAATATATATGAGCTTCATCTTGGTTCATGGCGCAGAAAAGAAAATGATGAGTGGTACAGCTATATTGAAATAGCTGATCTGCTCATTCCATATCTTCTGGAATCCGGTTATAATTATGTTGAACTTATGCCGATAAGTGAGCATCCATGCGATGAAAGCTGGGGGTATCAAAACACCGGATTCTACGCCCCAACCAGCAGATATGGCACAGCATTTGATTTACAGCAGCTTATCGACCAATTGCATCGTGCCAATATCGGAGTCATCCTCGATTTTGTACCTGTTCACTTTGCTGTGGACGATTATGGATTGGCACGATACGATGGTGCCTGCCTTTTTGAATATCCGCATACCGATGTAGGCATCAGTGAATGGGGAAGCTGCAACTTCATGCACTCTCGTGGTGAGGTTCGCAGTTTTCTGCAATCCTGTGCAAATTACTGGCTCAGGGAGTTCCATTTTGACGGGTTGCGAATGGATGCAATCAGCCGCATAATCTACTGGCAGGGAGATGAACATAGAGGAGAAAACGGTAATGCAGTGGATTTTCTAAAGGTAATGAACAAAGGTCTGCACGAACGCAATCGAGGATGTATACTGATAGCGGAGGACTCTACTAATTATCCCGGAGTAACAAAAGCTGTTGATCGCGGCGGACTGGGGTTTGATTACAAATGGAACATGGGCTGGATGCACGATACACTTGAGTTTTTTCAGACACCACCTGAATACCGCACAACGGATTATCACAAGCTGACATTTTCTATGATGTACTTTCGTAACGAACGCTATTTGCTGCCCTTTTCTCATGATGAAGTTGTCCATGGCAAGGCAACGATTATGCAGAAGATGAACGGACAGTATGAAGACAAATTTCCGCAGGCCAGGGCAATGTATCTTTATATGATGATGCATCCTGGAAAGAAACTCAACTTTATGGGAAGCGAGCTTGGGCAGCTTCGCGAATGGTCTGAAAAGCAAGAGCAGGACTGGATGCTCAGAAAATATCCGATTCACGATGCTTTCTATCACTACATTTCCGAACTGAACAGAATATATCTTTCAAGTCCTGCGCTGTATCGTGAGGACTACGAGCAAAATGGATTCCACTGGCTTGATTGTCATCAGGAGAAGCGATGTGTTTATGTTATAGAACGACGTGCAGGAGAAGAGCGAATGATCGGCTTTTTTAATTTCAGCAACAAGGCTCAAAATGATTACAGGTTGACTGTATCTGATGCAGAATCGCTGACTGTTTTGCTGAATACCGATTGGCAGCGTTTTGCCGGATACACTCCTGAAACAGAAAGTGTTGTTATAGGATCGGATAGTAACTTCATATTCAACTTACCTCCTTACTCCGGTCTGTTGCTAACAGTTGTAAATAGATAGAATAATATTGTGTTTTGTCGTAGCAAAACTACAAGACAATTCGCACATTCGTTATAGCAGAACCTCCTTTGCACAATAGTAGTGCAAAGGAGGTTTGGTGTATATTTGGTATTGCTTTTTATTCCTAACGCATTGATCATTCTCGTCAAAAGTGATATACTTGACGAGAAAGATGCAGGAGGTGACGAGATGCGTAGCTTTGATTATTTTTCTCTGATAAACAAAACATGGGACAACGAGGTCATCAATTATCTGTCATTGATTCATGAATACAAAGGCAAACAGTCGGTATATATTCAGCAGAAACCATCGGAAATAGAACGATTGGTCGAGATAGCAAAGGTGCAGAGTACCAAGGCGTCCAACTCCATCGAGGGAATACGCACGACCGAGACGCGTCTGCGTCAGCTTATGAGCGAAAAGACGGCTCCGCGCAACCGTGACGAGAAAGAGATTGCTGGTTATCGTGATGCACTGAATATCGTCCACGAGAATTTTGAATACATCCCTCTGACACCGAATTATATACTGCAGCTTCATAAGATACTCTTCAGTCATACCGACTCCGCTTTTGGAGGAACATTCAAGACTGTTCAGAACTATATCAGTGCTACGGGTGCTGACGGCAGGCGGTTTACACTTTTCACTCCGCTTCCGCCATACGAGACGCCGACGGCTATGCAGGAAATTTGTGATGAATATAACCGAGCTATCGGCGAAGGCAAGGTTGATCCGCTGCTGATTATTCCGGTGTTTATCCACGACTTTCTGTGCATTCACCCGTTTATAGACGGCAACGGCAGAATGTCACGACTTCTCACTACGCTGCTGTTGTATAGGGCAGGGTTTGAAATTGGAAAATACATTTCGCTTGAAGCAAAGATTGCCAAAAACAAGGATGGTTACTATGCAGCTTTGGAAGAGGCACAGACAGGCTGGCACGAACAAGAAGATGATCCTACCGCCTTTGTAAAGTATCTGCTTAGCACAATCATAGCCGCCTATCGCGACTTTGATGACAGAATCCAGATAATCAGCCCTACATCACTCGATACTGTCAGAAACGCAATCGATAATATGCTTGGGAAATTCACCAAGAGAGAAATTCTTGAGATGTGCACGTCTCTGAGCGCCTCCACCGTAGAAAGACACTTGAAGAAACTGACAGAAGATGGCTATATTGCGAAGCATGGCACAGGCAAAAACACATTCTATACGAAAAATCAAATCGCACATTCGATATAGCAGGACCTCCATTGCACAACGGCAGTGCAATGGAGGCTTTTCTGTATATATCTTGACAAAATCCGAATAGTATGCTATTTTATTAACAGAATATCGTTCTGTTAATAAACACAAAGGGAGATAAATATGCCGAGAAAGCCTGTACTTGAGGGCGGAAAACGTGACGAAATAATCAGCACCGCCATGCAGCTGTTTTTTGAAAACGGCTATGAAGCCACCTCTGTGAGGATGATTCTTGACCGTGTCGGCGGCGAAGTGGGAATGTTCTACCATTATTTTAAATCCAAGGAAGAATTATTCCAGAAGGTTGTCGATCGCTTTTTCCTTGATTATCGGAAGCAGTTTGAGGAAATAGCACGACACTGCGATACGAAGGAAGAGCTGGTCATGAAGCTGCTCTCTCACTACGAAAACAGTATTGCATTGTTCCATAAGATCTCTCCAAATATGCACTGGACAATAAGCAGCGCAATGTCCGCACGCACGCTGGAAGAGCTGAAGCCCATATTCTGTGAGTTGGCTGATCGATGGAGAACCAGAAAAAACGAACCGATTGATATTGTTGCAGGCCAGCTGCTCTATGCTGTCTCAGCGACCATACATTCGGAAAGCTTTGCTGCAATGGCTCTGCAGGACCGCCAGCGTACCCTCTGTGAGCTGTTGGACCGCTTGCTGTGACGGAGGAAATAAAGATGAATATACTTATGATAAATCTGCCCTATTCGGGTCACACCAATCCCACACTGCCGCTGACCGAGATGCTCGTCAGAAAAGGGCATAATGTCACTTATATAAACGCCGAGTCCTTTCGCGGTAAGATAGAGCGAACCGGCGCACGCTTCGTTCCTTATAATGACTTCCCGGTCGGTCTGAGTGACCAGAAGATAAAATGCGGCTGCTTCCGTGCGGCCTATGATACGGCAATGGCTCTGGATGAACAATTCGACATTCTCATCTATGAAATGTTCTTCTATCCGGGCATAGATATTGCCCAGAGAAAGGGAATTCCCTGCGTCAGGCAGTTCTCTCAACCTGCATGGTCACAGAGGACGCTTGAAGAAGCGTCGCCTGTATTTCGTATATCCGCAAAGCTGATCGACAGTCAGGTTATGAACCGAAAGAACCGCGGGCGGATGAATGTTCAAAGATCGATGTCAAATGCCGTTGTAAACGACAGACCGAATCTGAATATCGTGTATGTGCCAGAGGAGTTTCAGAAGCATCGCGAGGATTTCGGTGATGACTACATATTCGCCGTACCTCCTCAGCAGGCTCACAGCTGTGATACTGTTATCCCTTATGAAGAAATGCGCCACCCTGTTGTGTATATCTCATTAGGTAGCATCATCAGCAATCGAGGCTTCTGCAAGGAGTGCATCCGGGCATTCGGCAGAAAGGATATGTCTGTAATTCTCAACACAGGCAATATTGCACCTGAGTCTCTCGGCAGGATACCCGATAATATCTATGCCTATTCATTCGTTCCGCAGATAGAGGTACTTGACCACGCAGATGTGTTTCTGACTCACTGCGGAATGAACAGCGTGAATGAGTCGCTCCTTGCAGGCGTTCCGATGGTAGCAATGCCTTTTGTGAACGATCAGACAGAGAACGCAAAACGCATCGTTGAGCTGGGTATCGGAAAGAGAGTGCGTTCATTCCCAAGCCGTGGAAAGGACCTGTACAGAGCGGTCTGCGAAGTATATAACGACGAAAAGATAAACAGACAAATCAAAGAGCTTTCAGGGCATATCAAAGATTGTGAAGACTGGGAAGCCGTCATTTCAGAAATTGAAAATGCAGCAAGAAAAAAGACTACCGAAACAACTGCGTGAGAATCTCCGCCATTTCCTGCGGTGATTTTCGCGGATATTCTTCGCACCATATTGTGGTTGCTTTCCAGTATCCCGCCAGCTTGATGAAGAATTCATAATAGTATTTATCATGAGCAGTATCTGAATATCTATCAGCTGCGTCATGAGGAATATGCTTGACTTTACCTGCAACATCCATAATCAGATCGGCAAGATTATCCTCAATAAAATAAAGAACTCGGGCTTTTTTGAGCCGTAGGAGAATGTCGATGTATCTCTCCCAGAACTCAAAATATACTATGGTAACCTGCTCTATTCCGGAAGCCTGACTCTTCATGATTTCCTCGGCGAATATATTCATGAGAAGCTGCATGGTATATTTCATAGCGTCGTCTTTTGTTTTGAAATAGCGGTAAAAAGTCCGTCTGCCAAGCTGAGCACGGTCGACGATCATATCAATGGTAATCGAATTGTAGTCCTTTTGACCGACCAACTCGAGCAGACTGTTCAGTATCCATAGTCGGGTTCTGTTGGTCTCAATTCCTTCTAAATACATAAAACTCCTTCTTTCATATAAATGGCACAAAACTCAAAATATGTATCATTTGCCACTGAGATATTGACTTCTTTTCGTA
>JAZUPE010000015.1:0-58824 GCA_045605025.1 Acutalibacteraceae bacterium | reverse complement strand
CGCAAATCCTCCCCAAGCCTCTCACCACCTTCCCCTCCAATCCCTCTCTGATTAGTCTCCGATTTGGTTCGGTTATCATCGGATATCACGGGGAATGGGACGGGATGAGACGGAAATTGCTGGACATTTGAGCCGGAATTTTGGTCAGACTGGGGTGGAAAGGGACAACGATTGCCACCATCCCACCCCGGTTGACCAAAAATCCGCGCTTCGCTGACCATCTAAGAAGCAGCGGAGAAGAGAACGGATACGGGACGGAAGTGCATAGAAAAATCAATAAAGAATCAATAAGCGCTCTGATTGGCATAGGCCGATTAGGGCGCTTTTGCTTTACTCGGATATGCCAAGAAACGGCGTGGTTACGCGAATATCCACGCACACCCAAGCCTCCCCAAGCCTCTCACCACCTTCCCCTCAAATCCCTCTCTGATTAGTCTCCGATATGGTTCGGTTCTCATCGGATATCACGGGGAATGGGACGGGTTGGGACGGAAATTGTTGGACATATTGTCAGGAACCACGGTCAGTGAGTGGCGGACAAATAGCTTGATAGTCCAGAATCGGGTTATCGTGATATATGCAAATATATATGCAAATATAATCGTTCATAGCAGCGATTCCTACTCGAATCTGTTGCAAACACATACACAAGCTTTACGCTTTTGACGGAACAGCGTCTATAATAAACAGAATAAACGGAGGCAACTCAATGAACGCGCGTTTGTATTAGTCCATATTTTGGGACAGAACTACGTCGAAAACGCTCGAATTTTAGTCCGTTTATTAGTACTTACACAATATATAGTGGTTGATTTTTTGAAAAAATCCGTTATAATATCATTGTAAGGCGAACAAACGAACGTTGCCGTGAAAAGCCGGCATATTAAGCGTCTTACAAAGAACCAGAAACAATCTTACTCTTTGGAAAGGAGAAGGCTCGTTTCAGGCAGTTCCTGAGCGACCGGGTAGATATTATGGGAATTATTATTGCAATCGCGATTATTGTCGCCGCTGTTTTCTTTAAGCTGAGGTACCGCCCGGAGGGTGATGACGCCTTCACACTGTTCGGCGTGTGCATAATCGCCGGTATCGTTATGCTGCTGACCGTGGGCAGCCTTTCTTCCTGGAGCGGAGTACTGTTCTACGCTGTTGAGATTGCCGTATGCGCCCTGATCGTGCTTTCTTTCCGATGCGAAGCTCGCCGTGAGGCCGCCGCACGCGCAAAGAAGCTTGCTGCCGCCAAGCAGCGTGCAGAAGAGGAACGCATTATCGCGCAGAGCCAGCGCAGACCGCTCTCCTGCTTTGCCGCCTTCACCGAGACCGCCGCTGCCGAGTCGGTTGGCAGAGCTGCCTGATTTTTCCACCTGAAGTCATATTTTTCACATACCTCCCTTATTTTCGCTTTACCCCTCACTTTTTCTCTCTTTTACTTTTGATTCCGGTACGTATATGCACGCGGGCTGCTTTGCTCCTTTCAGCCGCGGCAGGCGATCTGCCCCGTTCCGGAGTCAGACCGCGCAGACTGCTTGCTGCACAGTCTGCAAAACAACCACGCACCCGCCTGTCCGCGTAAAGCGGTAGCAGGCGGGTGCGTGGTTGTTTTAAGTTTGATTTTATTAGCTCTCTTTTTTTCTTCTGCGGAGAGCAGAGAGCTTTCTGAACGCTGCGTAAATACCGTAACCAATGATGTAGCCCGCCGAGTTGAGAATCAGATCATCAATATCTGAGGCACGATCAAAGAACGGAAGCTGCAAAATTTCGATGCAAAGAGTAACGCCTATTCCCGCGCTGATGGCTTTGGCAGGTGTGTTCAGTTTCCTGAACACTGACGGCCAGACGATACCAAGCGGAACGAACATAGCGACGTTTCCCACAAGGTTAAGGACGGCGTCACGCATTTCGGGGTAGTCAAACAGATAGACAAACGGCACAAAGTTGACCCACATCGGTATTATCTTGTCCTTGTCAAACAGCAGCGGCTGAACCTTGCCGTCTATTGCGGCAAACGGGCAGAATGTGAAGCGAACAACAACGATAATGCAGATATATACCAGCAGCAGCTCCGCCTCACGCCCGATGTCAAACTTTCCTTTACGGACGCAGCAGATGGCTCTGACGATTATCCAGACCACGCTGATAAAGACAACCATCTGCATGTACGAAATGGATATCATGCAATCACCTTCCAGTTTTCTGATAGAACCGCCGGCTGTCAGTCCTTGATGACAGTACCCTCGTTGGTAATAACCAGTTTGTCTCCCTTTTTCAGTCCTTCAGGAGCCTCTGAGTAGAGCAGAGCATACATACGCTCGTCCTCACCCCGGCAGATGATATATTCTTTTTCCAGACGGTCAACTGTAAGCTTTTTCATTTGAACTTTTCCTTTCGATATACCCGCAGTTATTTCTGCGTTTTGATTGTGTATTCGCCGTTTTCGCATACGACACGGATGTCGCCGCATACGTCGGTGCGTTTCCATTTGATGTTATGCTGTCTGTACCGTTTGAGTAGATTATCATGGGGATGCTGGTAGCCGTTTCCCTTACCGCAGGATATTAGCGCCAGTTCGGGAGCCGCTGCGGAAAGGAACTCCTCGCAGCTTGAATAGCTGCTGCCGTGGTGGCTGCTCTTGATGATCTCGGCTTCAACAGCCGCACCTGACATGAGCATCTGCAGCTCGGCTTTTTCAGTTATATCTCCGCAGGTCAGAAAATCCAGTTCGCCATACGAGAACCGCAACGCGACTGACCAGTCGTTAAGATCGTCGCTGAACTGCCAGTCGGCAGGCCACAGGACTTTCATTTTCAGCTCACCGAAGGAATATTCCGTGCCCGGCTGAGCCGTTACAGTTGGGATTGCCTTGAGTTCCAATATACCGCGAAGCTCAAGATAGAACCGATCGTACACTTCCAGATTTTCCGGATAGTACGGCATCATCACGTTATCGGCAGGCATCTCCTTAAGAACTGCCGTCATTCCGCCAAGATGATCGGAATGAGGGTGGGTGCATATCACCCAGTCAAGCCGGTCCACGCCGGATTTTCTTAGATAATCGAGCACCTCATCGCCCTTGCCTACTTCACCGGCATCGATGAGGATATTGGCCTCACTGGTCTGCACAAGCACGCTGTCTCCCTGCCCAACGTCGATCATATGGATAATCATCTGACCCTCGGGCACCTGGGCAGTACTGTGGGAATACTGACGGCAGGCTCTGGTAAATCCGTCGATAAGCTCATTGAACTGATCAGATTCCGTGCCAAAAATAAGCACAAGCATAGCGACAACGCTGCAGACCGCAGCGAAGATACCTCTGTCAATCTTACGGCGGCGAGCCTGCTGGTCTGAACCGTATTGCCGCGCCATGGTCAGTCACCATAGTGCAGCGAACGCTCATGAGCTGCCGCAAACTCTCTGAGTGTGTATATTCTGCCTTCTGAGTCAAATTCAGCAATGGTTACACCATCAACCCCGGAACGGTTACCATCGTAGACGCACACAAAGTACCACTCAGCAAAGCACTTGTTGCCGGCGTGCGAAAAAGCGGTGATATCCCAGCGCTCAACCTTGCCGTGAGCAAACCAGTCACCAAACCAGCGCACCAGCTGTTCTATGCCGTGATACTCCCTGCCATCGCTTTCAATATACACTACATCGTTTGAAAACAGGTTTTCAATGCCACTGCAATCGTGCTGAAGCCACATTGAAAAATAGCAGGATATATTGTGTTCACGCGCAGAATGAACTGCGCTGCCTATGCTCATTTGCGTTTCCTCCTCTGGGAATTGCCGACCGGTTTTCTTCCGCCGGAACGACTTCCTCCCGAACGGTGGTTGTTTCTGGATCCCTTGCTGCTCTGCGCCTGCTTTATCAGCGTGGCGGGTGAGGGCTTTATCAGGCAATTTTTGCCGGTACCGATGAGGTCGGCGCGCCCGACCTTGCGCAGGGCACGTTCCACAGCTCTTTGATTCTCCGGTTTGAAATATTGCAGCATCATCCGCTGCTCGGCTTTTTCCTCCGGAGTCTTTGGGACGTACACCTCCTTGAGGGTGTAGGGATCAAGTCCGGTGTAGAACATGCAGGTGGAAATCGTACCCGGAGTAGGATAGAAATCCTGCACCTGCTCGGGACGGAGTTTCTGCTCCTTGAGGAACAGAGCAAGCTCCACGGCATCTCTTAGAGTGCTGCCCGGATGTGAACTCATAAGGTAGGGTACGAGGTACTGTTCCTTGCCCTCATCGGCGGTTATTTTGAAGAATTTCTTTGAAAACTCGCGATAGGCTTCGATGTGCGGCTTACCCATGGCATCCAGCACATTGTTGGAACAGTGCTCCGGCGCGACCTTGAGCTGGCCGCTGACGTGATACCTGATGAGCTCGCGCATAAAGGTGTCGTCCTCGTCCAGCATGAGATAATCAAACCTGATACCGGAGCGGATAAACACGCGCTTGACTCCCTTGATTTTCCTCAGGTCACGCAGCAGCTGGAGATACTCGCTGTGATCCACCTGAAGCGCAGGACAGGGCTGCGGCGCAAGACAGCGCTTGCCCTTGCACATTCCGGCGGAATCCTGCTTTTTGCAGGAATGGAGACGGAAGTTGGCCGTGGGGCCGCCCACATCATGAACGTTGCCTTTGAAACGTGGATTTTTTGTAAAGCTTTCTACCTCACGGATGACCGATTCTCTGCTGCGCGTGGAAATCATTCTGCCCTGATGGAAGGCAAGAGAACAGAAAGCGCAGGCACCGAAACAGCCGCGGTTATGGATGACAGAGAATTCCACCTCCTCGATGGAGGGAACGCCGCCCTGACTGTCGTACATGGGATGGGGGCGGCGCTCATAGGGCAGCTCGTACACGCGGTCGAACTCCTCTGTGGTAACGGGCGGCATAGGCGGGTTGCAAATCAGCATACGATCGCCGTGGCGCTGGATTATGGTCTTTCCACGTATGGGGTCATGCTCGTCGTTCTGGATGCGGCAGGCAACGGCGTATTCCTTTTTTGATTCGCAAACACGCTCGTAGGACGCACACTCCGCCACAGGACGGGGCTTATATTCGCTGACGGGAATGGTAACGCAGGTACCGCGCACGTCCAGTATCTCCCCCACCGGTTCGCCTGCGTCAAGGCGGCGCGCCAGTTCCACGGTCTGGTATTCACCCATACCGTAGGACAGGATATCCGCGCCCGATTCGACGAGAATGGACGGACGCACGTTATCCGACCAGTAATCGTAGTGGGCAAAGCGGCGCAGAGAAGCTTCCAGACCGCCGATGATTATGGGCGCATCGGGATAGGCTTTGCGTGCAAGTTTGCTGTAAACGATGGTGGCACGGTCAGGACGGTAGCCGCCCTTACCGCCGGGAGAATAATAATCGTCGCTGCGCTTGCGGCGCGCGGCGGTGTAATGCGCGACCATGGAATCGATATTGCCGCCGGTTATCATAAAGCCCAGACGGGGCCGACCAAAGCGTTTGAATTCACTTTCGTCCTTCCACGCAGGCTGAGCCAATATGCAGACCTTATAGCCCTCGGCTTCAAGAATTCGCGCGATTATGGCGATGCCGAAGCTGGGGTGGTCAACATAGGCATCGCCTGTGACCAGAACAAAATCCGGCTGTTCCCAGCCGCGTGATTCCATATCTTTACGATTGACGGGAAGAAACATAGGCATCAGAACGGAGCGTCGTCATCGTCCTCTCCGTTACCCTCCTCGATAGAAATGACAGGAAGTGAGTCCAGCACTCCGCCCAGAGAAGTTCCCTGCGGCTGGTGAGGCTGAACGGTATAGGGTTCGGGTTCATCCTCCGGCTGATTATCCACCACGGGCAGTTCGTCGGTATCAGGCGCCGCATACTGCTCCTTAGGAACATAGCGTTCCGGCTGGACGGGCGGAATTACTGCTGCCTGCCCGCCGGCAGGAGCAAGATCAATGGTGGTCTGACCGACGGGGCTCTCACGCATGGCGGTCATCTCAAAATACTGGGCACGGGACATAAGCACCCGGCGGGGCTTGGATCCCTCATGAGGCCCGACAATGCCGTTGGCCTCCAGCTGGTCAACCAGTCGACCTGCACGGGCATAGCCCACACCCAGTCTGCGCTGGAGCAGGGAAACGGAAGCCTGTCCGGCTTCGGTGACCACGTCGATGGCCTTGATGAAAAACTCGTCGTTGTTGCTGTATTCATCATCTCCGTCTGATTTGCCGTGCTCCTCGCCGCCGGAGGCGTTGCGCTCGATCTCGCGGGCGATGGACTCGTCGTAATCGGCGGAGCAGTGGCTCTTGATGAAGGAAACAACCTTTTCAACCTCGCTGTCGTCAACAAAGCAGCCCTGAACACGCTTTGGTTTTGGCATGCCTACGGGATGGAGCAGCATATCGCCCTTGCCGATGAGTTCCTCGGCACCACCCTCGTCCAGAATGATCTTGGAATCCACACCGGAGGAAACAGCGAAAGCGATCCGGCTTGGGACGTTTGCCTTGATTGTACCGGTGATGATATCCACCGAGGGACGCTGGGTGGCAAGCACCATGTGCATACCGGCGGCACGGGCCATGGCAGCCAGACGGCTGATGGTGTTTTCCACTTCCTTGGGAGCGGTCATCATCAAATCGGCCATCTCATCGATGATGATTACTATACGGGGCATTTTCTGGATTTCGTCGCTGCGTTCGGCGATCTTGTTGTAGCCGTCGATGTTGCGCACGCCCTGTTCACGGAGCAGAGCGTAACGCTTTTCCATCTCGGTGACCGCCCACTGGAGGGCACCTGCCGCCTTCTTGGGATCGCACACAACAGGCACCAGCAGATGCGGCAGACCGTTGTACACATCCAGCTCAACCGACTTGGGGTCGACCATGATGAGGCGCACGTCCTCGGGAGAGGACTTAAAGATAAGGCTCATGAGCATGGAGTTGATACACACCGATTTACCCATACCGGTGGCACCGGCAATAAGCAGGTGAGGCATCTTGGCAAGGTCGGTGAGCACAATGCTGCCGTCGATATCCTTGCCCACGGCAACGGTGATGGGGCTCTTTGCATCGCGGAACTGCTCGCTTTCGATAAGAGAGCGGATACGAACAATGGAAAGATTCTGATTTGGTATCTCCACGCCCACGGCTGCCTTGCCGGGAATGGGAGCCTCGATACGGACGCCCTTGGCCGCAAGGCGCAAGGCGATGTCTTTATTCAGGTTGGTAATCTTGTTGATCTTGACACCGGGAGCCGGCTTGAGCTCGTAGCGGGTAACCGCAGGACCGCGGCTGATGCCCACAACGGAAGCCTCCACGCCGTATTCACGCAGGGTTTCAACGAGCTGTTCGCCATTGCGGCGCAGTTCGTCGCGGATGTCACCCTCGTTGTCGTTTTCGGCAGGGATAAGCAGACTTGTTTCAGGAAATATGTAGTTATCGGTCTTCTTTTCCTGCTGTTTTATCTCCTGAGCAAAAGCAATAACTTCTTTTGCCAGTTCTTCCTGACGCTGTTTTTTGTTGTCCTGGGCGCCGGAGAAACGCATAAGCAGGCGCTCGAACTCGTCCTCGTCGATCTGGTTTTCTTTCTTGAGTTCCTCTTTGGCGGGAGCAGGAGCAGGCTTCGCTTTTGTCTTGCGGTTGGACTTCTCTCCGGCGATGCGGATCTCCTCAAGTGGAGTTATGTCCTCGTCGTCGGCATATGTATCGGCTTCAGGCTCGCTTTCCACCGGAATGAACTGCTGGTTTTCGTCAGCCGGCGAAGCAGTCTTTTTGCGGCGCGAGCGCTTCGGCGGCAGTTCGGGAGGAGCTTCATCGACCTGCTCGTCTTCCTCCTCATAATCCTCATCGTCGATGGGAACATCCACAAACGCAGCCCTGCGGCGGCGCTCCTCGCGGCGCTCTTCCATGGTGATGCGATACTGTTCCGCGGCACGTTCCATGGACTCGGCGGCTCTTGCCGACGCTTTCTGCACCGGCTTGGCCACACCCTTGAACAGCCTGATAATATCGGAACCGGACACAATCATGACAAAGACAAACGTGCCCAGCACAAGAAGTATCATGGACAGCAGACGACCGAATATTGCGGCGAACAGTGCGCCGATCATGCCGCCGAGAGCTCCGGCTCCGTTGGCGAGCATTCCCTCGTAGTACATGGTCTGCATGGTTCTGGCAACGCTGAAACCCTCCACCTCAGAGGACACCGGTGAGACGAGGTGGATAAATGTGCTTATCATAGCTCCGGCGAGCAGAAACAGAATTACCTTGCTTTTTATGTTGTTTTCGGGGCGGTCAAGAGCAAGAACCACTGACACGGAAAAGCCCACTGCCACCCACACATACGCCGAACACCCCAGCAGTCCGAAGATGACCTCGTTGAGCGCAGGGGAAAGCCCGCTGAACAGCGTGAGCAGCAGGAAGAGAATGCTCACGGCAAAGAGCACCACCGAAGTAATTCTGCACTTTTTGCGGAATTCCTGCAGTCTGCGCTCTTTTTCCTGACGTTCCCGCTCAAGGGCGGCTTTTGTCTTGTGGCTGCGCGAGGGGGTCGAACGTGAATCCGACCGACCCGAGCGCCTGCCTGTATTGTTTCTATCTCTGGTTGAATATGCCATTATTTCCTCCGGACAGGCACCGACCTACGCCAAGTGCCCGAATGCAGAAAACAAAATTTTCTCGAATAATTACAGCATGAAGCCGGGATCGGGGCCGACTGCGGGCTGCGCAATCTCAGCACCGGAAAGCATACGGAAGAAATCAGCTCCGTAAACACCGGTGATGTGTTCAGCGATGCCGATGGCAACGATGATCACACCCACTACGAGGCAGTAGTAACCGAAATAATTGAGCTTGTCGTTGGAAACAATCCACTTGAGTCCGGCGATGGCAAGCACTCCGGATACAGCGGCGACAACAATTCCCAGAATGGTGGGCACGGCCTCAAACTCAGCCCATCCGGCACTGTCCATCTTGACCACCTCGAGAGCGTTTGCAGCGAGAACCGCGGGAATGCTCATAATAAATGAAAACTGAAGGGCTGCGTTCTTTTCGGTACCGGAGATCATGCCGAGAGTGGTGGTGGTGCCGGAGCGGCTCAGACCGGGCATCGCGGCAAAGCACTGACCAACGCCCATGACTGCCGCGGTTTTGTAATCAACATAATCGCGAACCTTTACTGCAGAATCCCTGCGGCGGTTGGCGATGGATGTGGCAAGCAGAAGCAGCACACCGGTTCCCAGCAGGCAGATACCCTCAACGACAATATCTCTGTCCTCGGAGGTGTAGCCGGAAATGTCAGCAAGGGTCTTGACTTCCTCGCCGGCGGCGTCGGTCAGTCCCAGTCCGCCGAACAGCGGCAGGAACAGAAGGATAGCGCAGGCGGAAGCGAGGATTACCGCAAAGACCATGCGGCGGTTATCGTTGATCCTGTCCATTTTAAGGGTGAAACGGGGCTTGAACTTTCCTTTACCCTTTCTGATGAGATCAACAAAGTCAAGCCACAGATCGGCAATCGCTCGACAGCCTTCGCAGATCAGATCCCAGATAAGCTTGCGGTAAACCACAAACACCGCCAGCAGTGTGCCGAAATGCAGGAACAGCGTGAAGGTCTGGGCACCCTCAAGATCTACGCCCAGAAAATGCTGCACCAGTGAGACATGTCCGCTGCTGGAGACGGGAAGGAATTCGGTGAGACCCTGCACTATGCCCTGCAGGATGGCTTCAAGAATACTCATAATCATACCTCGTTATGTATCGGAGCGGTGCTCCGAGTATTTACTGTTTCTGACGTTCTGTGCCGCTGCCGGATTTTGAATTCTCCGACTTTTTGCGGCGTGGTTTCGCTGTGGATTTTTTCGCCTGCTCTATCTGATTGTACAGGCTCTCGATGGCATCAGAAAGAGAACCCAGCTGATCGATAAGCCCCTCCTCCACCGCCTGCTGGCCGTCCAGCACCGTGCCGATATCGGTGACCAGTTCTCCACCGGTATTGCGGCTTAGCAGAAGGAATCGCTCCGGATCCATTCGTGAATTCGCAGATACGAAGCCGGTGATGCGGTTCTGCATCCGCTCGAAATAGTCGAGTGTCTGGGGCACACCCAGAACAAGACCGCTGGTTCGCACCGGATGAATGGTCATGGTTGCCGACGGAACGATAAACGACCGCTTGGCCGAAACCGCAAGCGGAACACCGATGGAATGTCCTCCGCCCAGCACAAGCGACACCGTTGGCTTTTTCATGCCTGCAATGAGTTCGGCAAGGGCAAGCCCGGCTTCCACATCGCCTCCAACGGTATTGAGCAGAATGATAAGTCCCTCGATCTCGTCTGACTGCTCCACCGCCACGAGCTGGGGCATGAGATGCTCGTATTTGGTGGATTTGTTCTGGGGCGGAAGCACCTGATGGCCTTCCACCTGTCCGATGATGGACATGCAGTGGATGCAATACCTGCCGCCCACCGACGTGACCGAGCCGGTGGAACGCATGAGTTCCAGTTTCTCCTCACTGAGGGCATCAATATGCTCTTCGTTTTCCGGGCAGAAGTCATCCGACCGGTTTTTCTTTTCTCCCATGGATAATCGCCTCCTGCGGTAATTGTTCGCAGCAAAGGCAATTATATGCATTATACCATAGCTTTGGCGATTCTTCAACTCGAATAACACAATATATTGAGGCGAAAACAAGGTTTTTTCGCATAAATATCCGTTAAATTATTGACAAAACGCTCTGATAATAGGATAATATAATAATCAAAAATTCAGTTAGGATGTGACTACCATCATGGGCAAGACAATTGCACAGAAAATCATCGCCGCGCATCTGCTTGAGGGCGACATGACTCCCGGCTCCGAGATCGCGCTGCGCATCGACCAGACGCTGACTCAGGACGCCACCGGCACCATGGCTTATCTCGAATACGAGGCCATGGGTGTCCCCCGTGTGCGCACCGAGCGTTCGGTCGCATATATCGATCACAACACCCTGCAAACCGGTTTTGAAAACGCCGATGACCACCGCTTCATTCAGAGCATCGCCAAGAAGCACGGTATCTGGTACTCCCGTCCCGGCAACGGCATCTGCCATCAGGTTCATCTTGAGCGCTTCGGTATTCCCGGAAAGACCCTGATCGGATCGGACAGCCACACTCCCACCGGCGGCGGTCTGGGAATGCTTGCCATGGGCGCTGGCGGTCTGGACGTAGCAGTTGCCATGGGCGGCGGCGCATATTACATCACCATGCCTAAGATGGTTCGCATCAATCTCACCGGCAAGCTCCGTCCCTGGGTTTCCGCCAAGGACGTTATTCTGGAGGTCCTCCGCCGCATGACCGTCAAGGGCGGCGTGGGTAAGATCGTTGAATACGGCGGCGAGGGAGTCAAGTCCCTGACCGTTCCCGAGCGCGCCACCATCACCAACATGGGTGCTGAGCTGGGCGCAACCACCTCCATCTTCCCCTCCGACGAGATCACTCTTTCTTTCATGAAGGCTCAGAACCGCGCCGACGACTGGTGCGAGCTTTCCGCCGATGCCGACGCTGTATACGACGAGGTCATCGACATCGACCTGTCCGCTCTGGAGCCGCTGGCTGCCGCTCCCCACAGCCCGGACAACATTCGCACCATTGACGAGCTCAAGGGTAAGAAGATCGATCAGGTGCTCATCGGCTCCTGCACCAACTCAAGCTACCTCGACCTGATGCGCGTGGCGGCAATCCTCAAGGGCAAGACCGTCCATCCCGATGTGAGCCTCGGTATTGCTCCCGGCTCCAAGCAGGTCTACAATATGCTGGCCGCCAACGGCGCGCTGGCCGACATCATCGCCTCCGGCGCCCGTGTGCTGGAGTGCGCCTGCGGTCCCTGCATCGGCATGGGGCAGTCCCCCAACTCGGGCGGCATCTCCCTGCGCACCTTCAACCGCAACTTTGAGGGACGCAGCGGCACTGCCGACGGTCAGATCTATCTGGTAAGCCCGGAGACTGCCGCCGCTTCCGCCATCGCCGGTGTGTTCACCGATCCCCGTGAGCTGGGTGAGGCAGTGAACATCCCCCTGCCCGAAACCTTCCTCATCAATGACAATATGGTCGCCGCTCCCGCTCCCGAAGCCGAGATGGATTCTGTTGAGATCCTGCGCGGCCCCAACATCAAGCCCTTCCCCGTCACCGAGGCTCTGCCCGAGGGCGTGGATGCCAAGGCTCTGCTGAAGGTGGGCGACAACATCACCACCGACCACATCATGCCCGCCGGCGCAAAGATTCTTCCCTACCGCTCCAACATCCCCTATCTGTCCCAGTTCTGCTTCGGCGTATGCGACAAGGAATTCCCCGAGCGCTGCAAGGCTGAGGGCAAGGGCATCGTGATCGGCGGCAGCAACTACGGTCAGGGCTCCTCCCGCGAGCACGCCGCTCTGGTTCCTCTCTATCTGGGTGTCAAGGCTGTTATTGTGAAGTCCTTTGCCCGTATCCATCTTGCCAATCTGGTCAACGCCGGTATCGTTCCTCTGGTATTCGAGAACGAAGCCGATTACGACAGCATTTCCCAGATGGACGAGCTGAGCCTGCCCAACCTGCGCTCCGAACTGGCAGGCGGCAAGGTGACCGTTATCAACAAGACCACCGGCAAGAGCTTCACCGCTCTGTGTGAGGTTTCCGGCAGACAGAAGGATATTCTGCTGGCAGGAGGTCTGCTGAATTACACCAGAGAGACTGTATCCATGTAATCAACGGAACGATATTCCGATTACCATTCTATAATAACGGAGGAAAACTATAATGGACGAGAGACTTACCGCTGCGGTTGCGCAGTTCGAAAAGGTCATGGCTGCTCAGCTGGAGCGCGTTGACCGCATGAAGAATGACGGCGATTTCGTCGATTTTGAAAAGCTTGACAAGATCATCATCGGCGTTTGCGGCGGCGACGGCATCGGCCCCGTCATCACCAACGAGGCTGCCCGCGTCACCGAGTATCTGCTTGCCGACGACGTCGCTGCAGGCAAGGTTGAGATCCGCTACATCGACGGTCTGACCATCGAAAACCGCGTTGCATGCATGAAGGCCATTCCCGATGACGTTCTGGCCCAGCTCAAGGAGTGCCACGTCATCCTCAAGGGCCCCACCACCACTCCCCGCGCCGGCGATCCCTGGCCCAATATTGAAAGCGCCAACGTCGCCATGAGAAAAGAACTTGATCTGTTCGCCAACGTGCGTCCCGTCAAGGTTCCCGAGCAGGCCATTGACTGGACCTTCTTCCGCGAGAACACCGAGGGAGCCTACACTCTTGGCTCCTGCGGCTGCAACGTCAGCGAGGATCTGGCTGTTGACTTTACCGTCACCACAACTCAGGGCACCGAGCGCATCGCCCGTCTTGCCTATGAATATGCCCGCAAGAACAACAAGGGCCGCGTTTCCATCATTACCAAGGCCAACGTCGTAAAGACTACCGACGGCAAGTTCCTGCGGCTGTGTCAGGAGATCGGCAGAGAGTATCCCGAGACCGTCACTGACGACTGGTACATCGACATCACCACCGCCAAGCTCATCGACGAGAAGCGCCGCCGCGACTTCCGCGTGTTCATTCTGCCCAACCTGTACGGTGACATCATCACTGACGAGGCTGCAGAGTTCCAGGGCGGCGTCGGCACTGCCGGCAGCGCCAACTACGGCAAGCGCTACTCCATGTTTGAGGCTATCCACGGTTCCGCTCCCAGAATGATGGCCGAGGGCCGCGGCATTTATGCCGATCCCTGCTCCATGCTGCGCGCCACCGTCATGATGCTCTCCCACATCGGCCGCCAGCAGGCTGCCGACAAGCTGGAGCGCGCTCTTGATATCTGCATGTTCGAAGAAAAGAAGCTGACCATCACCGGCCGCGACACCGGCTGCACCTGTGAGGAGTTCGGCAATTACGTCATGGAGACTGTGGAAGGTCTGAAGTAAAGAATGGCTAAGCGTGAAAACATTTCAATGTCGGTCATACGCAGAGTACCGCGGTATTACCGTTATCTCTCCGACATGCTTGCAAATGGAATAACCCGCATATCCTCACGCGAGCTGGCTCAGCGTATGGGGCTTACGGCTTCGCAGATACGACAGGACCTGAACTGCTTCGGCGGTTTCGGTCAGCAGGGCTACGGCTATGACGTGGAAAAGCTCTGCGAGGAACTCAAGCATATCATGGGCATCGGCAACCGCTACGACGCGGTGCTGGTGGGCTGCGGCAACCTTGGTCGCGCCGTTGCCATTCATCTGCTCAACTCCTCCGACGCTTTCCGCCTTACCGCCGCCTTTGACAAAAACCCCATGCTCATCGGAGCCAGTATTCAGGGGCTGCCCGTGCTGGATTCCGATCAGCTCAGCGACTTCTGCGCCGACCACAAGCCGGCGGCTGCGTTTCTGTGCATCCCCGATGACAGCGCAGAGGCTGTTGTGGAAACGCTGTATTCCTGCGGCGTGCGCTGCTTCTGGAACTTCAGCCACTACGACATTCCCATGTACTACCCCGACGCGGTGGTGGAGAATGTTCATCTGACCGACAGCCTGCTTACGCTGTGCTATCAGATCACCGACGCTCTGGAAAACGCTCAATAAACACACAAAAACGAGGCAACGGCGCAAGCCGTTACCTCGTTTGGTTTGTTGACAGTATTATTTTTCTTTCTGCACATTTAACACCGTTGCCATTGTCGATCTCGTTGAAGAACGAGTATCTTATCCTGGCACTTTGGCCCGCGATGCTCTCCTGAAAGCTGTATCAGTAGCTGTAGATATCCAGCGGAGAGGTTGCCTGTTCAACATCGGTGACAGCATCAATGAACCCCAGTGCCACACCGGTACCCTGCACCACGCACAGCTGAGGCTCAAAGGCCAGCAGCACGCGCAGTTTTGTCTTTTTTGCAAGGAGCTTATCCATGCCGTAGAGCATGGAGCCGCCGCCGGTAAGAATCATGCCCTTTTCGTAAAGGTCGCCGATCAGTTCAGGCGGAGTGCGCTCCAGAACGCCCTGCACCGCGCGGCAGATAAGTATCGCCGGTTCCTCCATGGCTTCCAGAAGCTCATCTGAAGTGATCTCGATCTGGCGAGGCATTCCGGTAGTTGCATCTCTGCCCTTGACAATGCCGGTAAGCAGGCGGTCACGGGGATAGACGCAGCCGATTTCTTTTTTGATATTTTCCGCTGTACGCGGACCGATGAGCAGGTTGTGCGCCTGCTTGATCTGCTTGACGATGGCAGCGTCAAAGGTATTGCCGGCCACCTTGATGGAGTCGGCCACAGCGAGACCGTTGAGGCACATGACACCGATGTCGGTGGTGCCGCCGCCGATGTCACACACCATGCAGCCATAAGGCTGAGCAATATTGAGTTCGGCACCAAGAGCCGCGGCGATAGCCTCATCAATAAGGCATACCTTGCGGGCACCAGCGGCACGCAGAGCATCGACCACCGCGCGCTTTTCCACTTCGGTAACACCGATGGGCACACATACAACAACGCGCGGCATTATCATTTTATTGCCGCAGACCATTTTGACGAATGTGGTCATCATGGCCTCGGTCAGCTCATAGTTGGAGATAACTCCGTCACGCAGCGGATAGACCGCGGCGATACGATCGGAAGTTCGTCCAAGCATTTTATATGCCTCGCTGCCAATGGCGAGGATATCATCTGTATCGCGGTCAACCGCGACCACCGCCGGCTCGTTGAGCACTATGCCACGATCTGGGGTGTATATCTTTACGGCAGATGTGCCAAGATCAATGCCCACATCAATGCCTACATCAAGATTAGACAACGCTTTGCTCCCTTGCTTTTATCTTGTCGAAACAGAGTTTCGCTCTTTATCATAATAATTCAGTATACATAATCGAGAATGATATGTCAATGGCAGAAGGGTGATCCCAATGAATAAAAAAACTCAGTGTGCCGCTGTTGTAGAACGGCTGAAAGAGCTTTATCCTGACGCGGTATGTTCCCTCGTGGAGCGCGATCCTCTGCGGCTGCTTATCGCCGTGCGGCTGTCGGCTCAGTGCACTGACGCACGTGTCAATATGGTGACACCGGTGCTTTTTGACCGGTTCCCCACTCTTGATGACCTTTGTTCCGCTTCTGTGGAGGATATCGAGGAGATCATAAAAACCTGCGGACTTTTCCACACAAAGGCAAGAGACATAAGCGGAATGTGCCTGATGATACGCGATCGCTTCGGCGGCGTTGTCCCGCACAACATGGATGATCTGCTTTCCCTGCCCGGAGTGGGACGCAAGACAGCAAATCTGGTGCTGGGCGACATATACGGTCAGCCTGCAATCGTCACCGACACCCACTGTATACGCATTTCCGGCAGACTGGGTCTGGTGGATTCCAAGGATCCGCTGAAGGTGGAAAAACAACTGCGCGCCATCGTGGAACCGTCCGAGGGAAACAACCTCTGCCACCGCTTTGTGCTGTTCGGACGGGATGTCTGCACCGCGCGGTCACCCAAATGCAACGAATGCACACTGGCGGACATCTGTCCCTCAGGCGGAACCGCATAATCCATAAACTAGACCATTATGCGCCCGATGCGGCGCTTGATATATCGGAGGAATCATGGCTCTATTAACCGTACAGAACGTCTCGCTGTGGTTTGGCGAGCGCGAAATAATGAGCGGCGTGAATTTCGGCGTGGAGGAAAAGACCCGCATCGCCCTTATCGGCGTGAACGGCTGCGGAAAAACCTCCCTTTTCAAGATGATAACCGGAGAGCTGCAGCCGGATGAGGGCGATATCATCACCTCTCGCAACACTACAATCGGATACATGGAACAGATGACACTGCGTGGAAATCTGAGCGTGTATGACGAGGCTCTGACAGTGTTTGCTCCGCTGATGAGGCTGGAGGAGCAGCTGGAGCTGCTTCACGATGAAGTGGAGCGCAGCGGAGGTGACGCGGCTCTTATCGAAAAGCAGCAGCGTCTTTCCGAAAGCTTCAACGACGGCGGCGGCCTTACCTACCGCGCCCGCACACGTTCTGCGCTGCTGGGTCTTGGTTTTGACGAGCAGCAGCTCAGCCAGTCGGTGGACACACTCAGCGGCGGTCAGCGTTCCAAGGTGCAGCTTTGTAAACTGCTGCTTTCCGGCGCAAACCTGATGCTGCTGGACGAGCCCACCAACCATCTGGACATAGCTTCCACACGCTGGCTGGAAGAATATCTGCTCAACTCAGGCAGCGCGTACATTGTCATATCACATGACCGTTACTTCCTTGACCGTGTCACCGGCACCACCCTTGAGCTGGAAAACCGCAAGCTGACCATCTACGACGGCAACTACAGCCGCTATCTTGAGCTGAAGATGGAAAACCGTGAAATTGCTCAGCGGCACTACGAAAACACCCAGCGCGAGATGAAGCGCATACAGGGCATAATCGACCAGCAAAAGCGGTGGAATCAGGCGCACAACTACGTCACCGCCGCCAGCAAACAGAAGCAGCTTGACCGCCTTGCCGCCACGCTTGTAAAGGTGGATAACCTGCCCAAGGAAATCTGCTTCCGCTTTTCCGTGCGCGAAAGCAGCGCCAGCGAAGTACTGACCGCCGACCGTCTGGCGCTCAGTTACGGTGACAAACACATATTCTCCGAGCTGAGCCTGCGCATAATGAAGCAGGAGCGCGTGTTCCTTATCGGCTCCAATGGCTGCGGAAAAAGCTCGCTGCTGAAGGTGCTTGCTTCTGTGCAGCCCGGCAACCGTGGAAGCTTTACACTCGGTCCGGGCATTGACATCGGATATTTTGACCAGACTCTCAGCGGACTGCACCCCGAAAAGACGGTCATCAACGAAATCTGGGACAGATATCCCAGAATGACCGAGACCGAGGTGCGCAGTTCTCTTGCGCTGTTCCTTTTCCGCGGCGATGATGTTTTCAAGCAGGTGAAGCTGCTCAGTGGCGGCGAAAAAGCCCGTCTTGCCATGCTTAATCTGATGCTGTCCAAGGCAAATCTCCTGCTGCTGGACGAGCCTACCAACCACCTTGATATCGCCTCACGCGAAGCTATCGAACAGGCTCTGCTCGAATACGAAGGCACCCTGTTTATCGTTTCCCATGACCGCTATTTTATCAACCGCCTCGCCGACCGCCTTTATTATATGGACGAAAACGGCATTACCGAATACATGGGCAACTACGACGACTTCGAGGAACGGCGGCCTGTTGCGGAGACTGTAAAACCGCAGCAGAAACAAAAGAGTGCCGGCGCTAATGAATACAAGCTGCGCAAGGAGCGGGAATCTGCCGCCCGTAAGCGCAAGACCCAGATTGAACGCACCGAAGCGGAACTGGAACGTATCGCTGAGGAAATGGAACAGGTCAACGCCGAGCTGGCTCTGCCCGAGACCGCGTCCAGCTACGAGCGCGTGCTGGAGCTGACCGAAAAACTCAACGCACTGACCGAGCGCGAAAGTGAGCTGTACACCCTGCTGGAGGAACTGTGCGATGAACAGGAAGGATAATCCCATGAAATTCTATATGACCACGCTGGGCTGCAAGGTCAATCAGCACGAATCACAGCTGATGGCTCAGCAGCTGCGCAGTCTGGGAATGGAGCAGCAGACTGCCTCAGCAGGAGCTGATGTCATCGTAATCAACAGCTGTTCGGTGACCTCCACCGCCGACCAGAAAACACGGCAGATGCTCCACCGGCTGCGACGCGAGAATCCCGAGGCGGTGATATGTGTTTCCGGCTGCGTGCCTCAGGCGTGCCCGGACAAGGTGGCAACACTTGGCGACGCAGACATTATCATCGGCAACGCCAACCGCGAGGTGCTGCCCGGGCACATAACGCATTTTCTCCAGCAGCGTTCGCCCATCGTCGACATCGTCCCCCACACCGAAAAATCAGGACTGGGCAGCGGCATTGTGGATTTTGGTGAGCGTTCGCGCGCATATATTAAGATTGAGGATGGCTGCAACCGGTTCTGTGCCTACTGCATCATTCCATACGCCCGTGGTCGGGTGCGCAGCCGTGCAGTGGAGGATATCCGTAAGGAATCTGAGTCTCTTGCGCAGGCAGGATACCGCGAAGCGGTGCTGGTGGGAATCAACCTTTCCGCCTACGGACAGGACTGCGGACTTACCCTTGCCGACGCGGTAAAAGCCGTGGCTTCGGTGGACGGCATCGAGCGCATACGTCTCGGCTCGGTCGAACCTGATCTTCTTAGTTCCGAGCTGCTTGAATGTCTTGCAGAGGAGAAGAAATTCTGCCCTCAGTTTCATATGTCTATTCAGAGCGGCTGCGACGCCACTCTTGAGCGTATGCGCAGAAAATACGACACCGCGGATTACACCCGACTGGTGGAGACTATTCGCGCACGCTTTGACAACCCGTCCATCACCACCGACATCATGGTGGGCTTTCCCGGAGAGACTGACGAGGAATTCGCCGCTTCCCTCGCCTATTTCGGGCAGGTGGGCTTTGCTCGCGCTCACTGCTTTATCTATTCACGTCGCGAGGGTACTGTAGCGGCGGAAATGCCTGATCAGGTACGTCCGGATATCCAGAACACCCGTGCAGCGCTGCTGCGCGCTGCTGCAGAGGCCGCCGCCGACAGATTTCTGCAATCTCAGATCGGCACTGTCGCATCGGTTCTGGCAGAGCGTCAGCGCGAGGACGGAATGTGGGAGGGTTACTCCCGCAACTACACGCCCGTGCGTTTTTCCGGAATTGCGGAGCGCGGACAGATCGTGAATGTACGGCTGACTGCCGTTGCTGACGGAACCTGTACCGGCGAAGTCATCGATTGACTGAGCCGGATAATCACGGAGAAAGGAGAGCGCCTATGAATACCGGCAGAGTCGCCGGAGCGGGTATTCTTGCCGCGCTGGCTCTGATACTGGGCTGGATCGACAGCCTGATTCCACTCAGTTCGACTGTGCCCGGGCTGAGACTGGGACTTGCAAACCTTGCTGTGGTTATCGCGCTGTACAGACTGGGAGTGCGCCACGCCGCTGCAGTATCCGCCACAAAGGTACTGCTTTCGGCACTGCTGTTCGGCAGCGTGTCAGGATTGATGTACTCCGCCGCCGGAGCCGCGGTCAGTCTGACAGTCATGGCGCTCCTGTGCCGTTGTTCAGCGCTCAGTCCGGTAGGAGTAAGCGCCGCCGGAGGAGCAGCGCATATCGCTGCACAGTTTGCGGTCGCGGCATTTCTCACCTCTACCCCTGCGCTGTTTGGTCTTATGCCGCCACTGCTGGCAACCGGAACGCTGACCGGAGCCGCGCTTGGGCTGACCACACTGCTGATAATTAAGCGTATTCCCAACCAACTCTCCAGTTCATCCGGAACAACCGGAGGTGTTTGATTCTTTATGAGAAAGAAGCCTGTATTTCGAGTGTTTTGCATTGCTTTCGCATTGCTTTTTCCGGTTTCTGTTTTGTTCGGTTGCTCAATGCAATCAGTCAAGGAAACCGAGCGGACTTCGTTTTTGTTCGATACAATAGTTTCCGTTAAGTTGCGATACGCCGGAGATGCATCATCGGTACTTGACGATGCTTTCAGCCTGTGCGAACACTATGACCGGCTCTTTGACCGGTTCACTTCCGGCAGTGATATATATCGAATCAACCATTCCGGAGGTACTCCCGTCGAGGTGGATCCTGACACAGCTGATCTGATTTCCATTGCGCTTGAGTACGCGGAACTATCCGGCGGACGCTTCGACATATCGTGCGGAAACGTGACAAAACTATGGGATTTCAACTCCGCTATGCCGTCAATTCCGGATCCTGAAAGTCTGAAGAACGCACTGGAGACAACAGGCTGGCAGAAAATTGTTCTGGACGGAAACTCCGTTACCGTTCCTGCCGGAACCGAGCTTGATTTCGGAGGCATCGCGAAAGGCTACATCGCCGACAAGCTGGCAGAATTCCTAAAGTCCCGGGGAGTGCAGAGCGCGATAATCAATCTTGGCGGTAATGTATATGCTCTCGGAGACAAGGACGGTCAGCCTTTCAAGGTTGGAATACAATCTCCCCATGACAGCGGCAACATCGGTTACGTAAACGTTTACGATTGTTCAGTGGTGACAGCCGGATCCTATCAGCGCTGGTTTGAGCTTAACGGCGCGGTTTACCACCATATTCTTGATCTGACTAGCGGTATGCCCGCTGATACGGGAGTGGAATCCGTTACAGTTATCGCAACAAGTTCCGCTGAGGCGGATGCGCTGGCCACCATCTGTTTTATCCTCGGCGTAGAGGACGGCATGAGGCTGATTGACTCGCTTGACGACACAGAAGCTCTGTTCGTAACAGACGACGGCCGAATACACATGACCGAGGGTGCGCGTTCCATTACCACACTGTACTGAATAATTCAGCGCAAAAAATCCGCCGGACCATTGGCAGTCCGGCGGATTTTTCAATATTTCAGGAAAATAAATCGTCGACAAAACATCTGAAAATTCTGGCAAAAGACAAAAGTTCCACGTCTGAGACCCCGCGCTTTCCCATTTCGATCTTGGAGATGGTGGAGGGAGTGATGTTGTGCCCCATACCATTCATCATGTCAACTATTGCCTTTTGAGAGAGATGGCGCTCCTCACGCAGTTGTTTTATTCTTCTGCCGGTAACGTTCTTCATTCCCCATTCTTCGTTCATAGCAAATCGCTCCTTGTAAAGTATTCGTCCCCATCCAGATGAGTGCAGATCTTATTATTCATCTTCCAGCCTGCAGTCCGGTTTCATTATCAACACTCGACATTGGTATAATATCACACAGCATACAGGCAGTCAATATAAAACATATTTCGACTGAATCATTCCGCTCCTGTCCGTAACAATTTGCATCTGACCAATAATTTGAAGCACGTGAGCGGTTCTACAAAAAAACGACGGTGCGTCGTCGGAGCAAATTCTCCGGCAACGCACCGTCGCGTAGCTTCAGATTATTCGGCAGCTGCTTCGGATTCGGTATTAACAGGCTGCTTGAAGTATTTTCTGCCGGCAAGCAGAGTGATGGCTCCGGCAAAGAAGAGCAGGATAACGCTGAGGATTCCCAGCGACGCGCGTCCGCTCATGCTGTACACAAGAGAATACATGGCAGGACCAATAACGCAGGAGAACTTGCCGAAGATGTCCATGAAACCAAAGTACTCATTTGAACGCTCGGGCGGAATGATCTGTCCGAAGTAAGAGCGGGACAGAGCCTGAATGCCGCCCTGAACAGTACCCACCAGTGTAGCAAGAATCCAGAAAAGCATATTCGACACAGACAGAGCGTTTTCGTATCCGCTGACATCCGGATAGTTTTCAAGAGTATCGGCCAGAGCAGGAATGACTGTCTCTTCCACGGCCTTGGTCACAGCCTCGCTGCAGACCGGCTGACCATCCTTGTATAGCAGATCATTTGCTGCTGCGATGAAGGCGGCAGCACGGGAACTTGAGCCGTCTTCCTCGGTGCCGACTGTGGGCATGACCGAAGCGGCAAGCTCGGCAAAGCGCCCCTCAACAGTGTTGTCGGGATCGGTATCTGCCATCAGAGCATCGAAGGCAGCCTTATCCTCACCGGATTCAAGGGTAACCGCGGAAACAGCCTGGGAATAGGATGTTTCAATGGCATCCTCATAGGGAATGGACTTGTGCTCAAGATTGATACCCATGGCAAAGCCGAGAATGGTGATGACAAAATAGACGCACACGGCGATGGAGATCATTCTGATGGCTCCCACCTTGCGGCCCAGATTGCCGAAGATGATGGAGAAAGGAACGGCAACAATCTGTGTAACTAGCAGGGCAAGAACCATGCTGATGGTACCGAGACCAAGGCTGGAACCGTAGTTGGTTGCAAGGCTGATGATGGTGTCAACGCCATCAATATAGAAGAAATATGCCAGAATGAAGCAGAGAATACGCTTGTCCTTGCAGATGCTCTTAAAGGTACGGATCATATTACCGAAGGCATCCTTGACAATGTTGGAAGGCTTGTCCTCGACATAATAAACCTGCTTGACGTTCTTCAGGAACGGAATGCTGAACAGCGACCACCAGATAACTACCAGCAGTATGGACAGCTTGTAGGACATGATATCCGCGGGGATGGAAGCCGCAAGCGCGGGGAATGTTGCGGCGTACCAGTTAACAACAGGATCAAGGGTTGCGGCAAAGACGATGGCAATGGAAAGAATAAAGGGAATGGTGCTGCCGCCGATGTATCCCATGGCAAAGCCCCAGGCAGACAGCCTGTCCATGCGGTGAGGCTTGGTAACGTCGGTCAGGAATGAATCGTAGAACAGGCACGATCCGGAGAATCCGATTCGTGAGATGATAAGACCGAGGAGCATAAGCTGCCACGATCCGAAAACCGCCATGACCATCGTGAACACAAGACCGATGACAAGGAATGTGACAAACAGCTTTTTCTTCATTCCCTTGAAGTCACCGATAGATCCAAGCAGAGGCGCGAGGACAGCCACCAGCAGATTGGCAATGGACACTGCGTAGCCGTATATCTGATTGCCCTGCTCCGTTGCCACAGCGGCAAAATAAATCGGGAAGATTGCCGCCATAATGTTGGTGGCGTAAATGGAGTTTGCCCAGTCGTACATTATCCACGACTTTTCGGTTCTGGTGAATTTCTTTTCAGCCTTGAGCTGTTTTTTTGCCAGACGTGCTTCCGCTTTCAAGGCCTTTGCTTCTGCGTTTGCCATTTTGATGCTCCTTTTCTTTTTTTGATGTTGCAGAGGGGCGATTCAGCCGATTACCTCAATAAAGTATCCGGACGCGGGAAAGCGCGTCACGGAATCATCTCCGCCGCCGGCAATATCCGGCGGCGGTTATGTTCTTTTATCACTCCGCGGACTCTGACTGCACCTCAACACCTTCCGGTTCGCCATCGTCAGCTGTCTGAGCGTCGGCGGACAGCTGTTCTTCCTCGGACGAATCGGGCACTTCCGGTTCATCAGGCTGCGCAGTGGACTGAGTTTCCTCTGCCTCCCACTGAGCAACCAGTTCTCTTGCGCGGGCGATAACCCTTTCGGAAAGGTTCTCTGTCTTTGCGGATGCTCCACCGGGCTTGATGCCAAGCTTTTTCAAGCTTTCAGCAAGGCTTGTGAGGAACGCTTCCGGATCGCGGTAATACTCGGAGGCGCGCATACGTACAAACCGCCAGCCCAGACGCTCCAGAACCGACTGCTTGTTGAGTTCATCTACAACGATGTCATGATCATACTTTCCATCACCATCGGTCTCAATGGCAACTCTGCCGTTTTCGCCTTCGCAGGTGAGCGCAACCGTGTAGTTGCCCACCATCTGACGGGAGGTCATTCTGTAGCCCAGTCCGGAAAGATAATCGCTGACTGCCGTCTCCATGGAGCTGAGTTCCGAGGGAGTGTGGCGATAGAGAGCCTTTGCGGTGGACTCGGGGTCGGCAGCGTGGCGAATGAGCTTGAGCCGGATGTCATCGCTCTTGAGGTCGTTATCGGGATCGAGAGAGTGCACAACCCACATCTGATCCTTGGCACGGCTGGCAGCTACGTTGTAGCGCTTGGCGTACATCTCGTTGTATCCCTCACGGCGGATGGCGAGTGTTTTTCCGTCACCCTTGCTGCTGTCCACCAGAGAGATGAAAATGACATCACGCTCGTCGCCCTGGAAGTACGAGGGATTTCCGCAAAGAATCCTGCGCTTCTGGTATTCGGCTTCGGTCAGCCTGGCGCGCAGCAGACGGTCAATGACCACCGCCTGTTCGTCACCCAGCATGGTAATGACGCCGAAGGTGGATTTTTTGTACTCTGGCATCTCGGTACACGCCTTGATAAGTGCTGCGGTAAACTGCGCTTCACGGCGGTTGGTCTTGCGGGCAGCAATTCCGTCCTCCACCCGGAACGACACGGTGGCTGGACGCAGGCGGATGCTGCTGGAATCACGCAGCGGGCGAATGATGCCGTTGTATGTGTGGTAATTCGAAAAATTGATGATATCGTCGGCGCATCGGAAATGTTCCTTGAGTGTTATCGGCTCGTAGTTCGCCTTGCCCAGATCGTACACCGACACCAGTTCATCGTACATGGAGCTGGCAGGGATACCGCTGAGGAACTCCTGCCTCAGTTTCGAGGTGGTTTCCACGTCCATACCGATGGGTGTGGGGCTGACCTGCTTGTCGTCACCGACAACAATAACTTTCTTTGCGATATACAGGGCGATGAGAGCGGTCAGGTCGGCCTGACTGGCTTCATCGATGATGAGCACATCAAATTTATCATCGGAAGGCTCGAAGAATTCGGCGACCGAGCTGATAGGCATGATCCACACGGGAACGGCGCGGCGGCAGTTTTTCATGGCTGTGCGCAGGTTGCCGGACGCAAGGAGCTGCTCGGCACGCTTGCCGGTACCCTTGCCGATGCGCTTTACCAGTTCTGCCCACTCGGTGAGGGCACGGCGCTTGTTGCTGTCACGCATGGTGTTGAGCTGGGCGCTCCATGCTCTTTTCGCAATAAGATCACGGGTAAGACCTGAAAGACGTCCGTTAAGCTGCTCGATGCGCTGCTGTACGTCCGCCACAGACACACGGCTCCGGAGTTCCAGTTCGCCGCGCAGCTGACAGCGCAGCCACTGGGCATCAAGGTCTCCCGGCAGTTCTCCCGCTCCGTTAACCCCTTCACGGGCGGCTATCTGATCCGCCCAGAGAGGGCATCCGGCGTGAAGCTTTTCGATAAGCTCCACGCGGTGCGCGTAACTTTCGCGCTTCATGCAGATGCGGTCGTAATCGTCGTAGGCTTCGGTGTAGCCGATGTTGTCACGGTTGACCACCGCGTTGCGGATGGCTCTGACTTCGGGATAATCCTCGGTGTACGGCAACAGAGCCTTTTCGAGGCTGTCCAGCTGCGCGAGGCACTCGCTGCGGTCGCCGCGCAGATATTCGCCCTGCACCACATCCGCCATCCCCTGCTCAAGAGCGCAGCGCACAGACTTGACTTCGCCTTCCATACGCACTTCCATGGGCAGCTTTTCAAAATAGCGATCAAGGTTGAAACCCATAGCTGTCAGCTGAGCAGCCAGAGGCTGCCATGTGACAGGATACCATTTTGCCCACGCGGATACGATCGGCCAGGCAAGAGCAGCCTGCTCTTCCGGAGTGTCACCGCCGATTGCGGGACCACCGATGCTTTCCACTGCGCTTTGCCAGCGCTTTCTGAGGGTCTGTCTGCCCAGCAGCAGGTGGTGATAGCGCATGACGGTGTACAGTTCGGTGCGGGTGTCGCATTTTTCACCGTTTATAATACAGCGGTCAAGCACCTGCTTCCACTTGGGCCGCAAGGCAACAGTCAGCCAGTTGATCTTTTCGGTGTCAAGTTCGTTGTATATTTCGTGCAGCAGGGTATCGGTTTCCTCGCTGATGATAGCTTCGGGGATGGACGGCTGCGTGTCAGCCAGTTCAAGTTTCAGTTCAGCGGCAAGGGCACGCAGGCTGGGAACGGCGGCATTGATTGTCTCAAACAGACCGCCGCCGGGTGTTCCGACCACGCCCGACTGCGCCAGACGCAGTTTCCATTCTTCCGCGGTACTCAGTGCCTCACCCTGTCTGCGCAGTTCGGCTGCCAGGTCGTTGACCTGCGCGGCATCACGCTGGACATCGCTGCGCCAGTAATCCAGACCGTCGGTAGTCAGGGACTCGTCGGTCTGCAGAACAATGGCACATCTTCGGGTAAAGTCCTTGGGAGCGGGCAGACTGTCTGCAGCAGGGGCACCGCTGGTCAGCAACGCCTCCTCGTGGGCTGTCAGAGAAGTGTTTGTTGAGTACAGAACCTTGAGTTCCGATTCAAAAAGCGGCAGTTTAGTTCCTGCCGGCACGGAATCCGGAATAAAATCCACTTTGACAGCCTGCGACAGAAGTTTTGCCGCCTCTTTAGGAGAATATTCACCGGTACCGGTGTTGATGGGCATGTATTCCAGCTCCACCAGCTCCACCAGTTCCCGCTTCGCCGCTGTCATCTCCTCGATGACTCCGTCACGTTCCTTCGCAATGCGGTCGGCTTCCTGAGCAAGCGTTTCAGGATTGTCGGTGGTCATGCACTCGTTGATTCTCTGCAGGGATTCTTCCAGCTGCCTGCGGTTATCGTCCAGCACACTTACGCACAGCGGACGGATGGGTTCGCTGATCTTGTCGCGAAGGACATCCAGCGCCTTGGACGTCTGGCTGGAAACCAGCACGCTCTGTCCACGCGCGAGAAGGTCACCGATTATATTTGATATGGTGTGGGTCTTGCCGGTACCCGGAGGCCCCTGCACCAGAACCGCAGAATTGGCCGCTATTTTCTTTGCGATGAGCAGCTGCTCGCGGTTGGCAGCCTTTTCCAGAAGAACATCGGCGGAAATGCCGTTGACCTCCATGGCATCGCCGCCCACGGTGATCTCAGCGTTGTCAGCAGCATCGTGTTCGCCAATGATGCTGAGCAGAGAAGGTGACAGTTCCGGAGATACGTCAATGTCGTCGATTATTTTATCCAGCATGGCGCTGTAGCCCGACGCACGCAGGCGGGTAAACAATACCGCTCCCCTGCGCACGGTGAACTTCGCACCGCTCTTTTTCTCCTCTGTGATAAATTCGCAGTCGGAGGATATCTCGTTGCAGAACGAGGTCATCAGTTCATCAAAACGGGCGACCTCAAAGGGATGAATAAGCTCACGCTCAATACGGGCGGAGTAATCGGAAAGACACGCACACTCGAGACCAGGAATAGAGCGCAGCAGTTTTGAATAGAGAACAGGGTTCGCGTCACTGTCGCTGATGGTAAAGCAGGGCACGTTGGCGTTGAACACCAGCGTGACACGCTCGATAACAACAGGGTGGCACACCTTTGTGCCATCTTCCAGAACGGTCTCGAAAATACCGTCACCGATCATCAGCTCAAGACGGTCTTTTTCGCGTTCAAGCTCGGAATGAAGCTCGTACAGACGATCGTATACGCGGCGGACATTATAGGCGGGCATGGCTTCCTTCACCCATTCCTCACGCTGAGCGCGCCATGTTTCAAGATCGCTGACGCGCAGCGAAACGTCCGCAAACAGTTCGGTCTTTGTCGCCTCGGGATCGTCGGGAGAAGGATATTCATGCTTATCCACGGGGGCAAGCTTCTGGGTGGGATTGTCCCATCCGCGCTCAATCCAGCCGATAAGTGAACGGGGCATCTCCGGACAGGGAGGGATTTCCGCCTTACCAACCGACAGAATGAGATCAGTGGGCGGCTCGTCCGGGCTTTCACGGAAGCTGGGTTTGTCGGTTAGTTCATGCTCCGGCACTGCGTACAGCGGAAGATTGAAGGAGTAATCATCCCAGCGCTGCACAAGACCGTATCTCTGTTCGGTCAGTGCACGGATGTAGGAGAAAAGCTGTTTGAGATTATAGCGTTGATTATCGCTCAAGATTTACACCTCATATCTATCGGGAAATGACGGCGGAAAAGATCATCAGATCTCGCCGTTGACCCATGCTTTGATAAAGTCCTTGCTCCAGTATTTTTTTGGCACAATAAGGACGGAGTCACACTGACCCGGAAGCGCCAGAATGGGAATTGTCCTGCCGATAATGGTCTTTTCCGGCAGGTACTCGCGGAACACCATCACCGCCACACCCATAACCTCAACCGGACCGTCCGGCCCGGGAACGGTGCATTTGAATTGCGAACGGTCCATCTCGTCGGTGATTATCCTTGCGGCCTCACGCCATTCCTCAGGAACATCTTCGGGATCCATGTCCTTGTAGCTGAACAGCTTGTGGGCAAGCCCGTTGAGTATGGTTGGATCGGCATTCGCCGCGGAATCGGTGGTGTACAGGAACAGCGCTGGACAGTCTTCTTTTCTCTTGCGGTCGAAAAGGTACGCGTTCGCCTGCACAACCTGCGCAAAATAGATCTGACCGGACGACAGCAGTGTTTTCTTTTCCGAAAACACCACAAACAGTCCGTCGTGACGGCCCATCCAGTCGGGGCGTCTGAGCTTCAGATCTTTCAGTGGTCTTTTATAATATCTGGAACGCAGGGTTTCCAGTTCTTTCTGTAGGTCGAGCGTTTTATGAGCCATAATATGGTGCCTTTCTTTATTTATTGTGAGAGAAAATACGTATCAGTCTTTTTTCCTGCCGCCGATGTATGATCCGGCTCCAGCATCTTCCGTATTATCGGAAGCACCGATATAACTCTCGCTGTATGACTCTGCAGACTGTTCATCACTTTCATCTTCATCGGTAAAGCAGATATCGCCGATGCTGTTTTCTTCAACAGCCGAATCTTCTTCATATTCTCCGGCAGCAAACCGTTCCTTCATGCGCATACGCACAATAAACAGCGCCGACGCTGCTGCAACAATAAGCAGGCCAAGAATGACAAACACAAGCGGTGTGAAATTTATCGCGATTTTTTCCGAAACCTCAAGACCGCCCATCGCTGACAGCAGTTTCTGATATGCTTCGTCCGCCTGAGTCTGACCGGAATCGGTGCGTGAAAGCTCACGAGCCTCGTCAAGCGCTTCGTTGAACGTTTTTTTGCTTTCCGCACTGAACACACCGATGTCGATGCGCTCACACTGGGTAATCAGACGATCAAGATCGGTAAAATCGGCTCGCTTCACAAGTTCGGTAAGGCTCTGCTCAAGAGCACGGCGTAAGGAATCAACCGACTCCTGAGTGCTTTCAGGATCATTAAGGCATTTTTCCAGAGCAGCAATACCTTCCTCGACTTTTGTCCAGGAGCTTTCGGTATACTGTTCACTGTCATATTCGTTTATGCGTCTGATAAGCTCAAGCGAAAGTGTTCCGTCGCCTCTTAGAACAAGGCTTTCAAGTGCGGTAAGAAGCTGTCCTGCAGCTGCCTCAACCTGCGCCTGCGGAGCCTCTACCGTAATCAGCGTCTGGAGTTCCTTCGCAGCCTTTTCCGCGACAGCCCAAGAAGATGGGGTGAAATCCTGAGAATTCATATTCTTCCAAGTGTCGAGCAGAGTAAACGGAGTGGTATTGATGTTGGTAATCTGCACTACCTGTTCGGTGCGGTTGCCCACCTTGTCAACCGCTTCGATAATGTAATCATCATTGCGAAATGCAGTAAACGAAGATGCATAGACACCGGCATAAATGCCGTTGACCGTGACTGTTTCCAGCCAGTAATTATCCTTGACATTGAAAGTGACAACCACACGGTTTCCCGTGACTGCCGTTTCAGACAGTTTGATATTTTCCACCACAGGCGCAGTGACATCAACCACAAAGCCCTCGGAGGACACCGGAGCAGAGCTGTTGCCTACCTGATCAATGGCACGTGCATAGACATATCCACAGAAGTCACCGGAAATAACCGGCTTTTTTTCCGGGTCATAGTTCTGCCATTTTTCTTCGGATACCGACTCGGTTCCGCTGACCGCCTGATACTGATAGCTGCTGACACCGCTCCCCGCATCAACAGCGCCATCGATGGTAATCGTAACATCCGAGCCGTAATACTTGGCAAAAGCACCGGACTCTGCCACCACCGGTGCTCCGGCGGCAGAAACCTTTACGGAGAGAGCCGAGACATCCGGTGCAAGAAAGTCGAAATTATTGATCTCAAGCACGGCTGCCTCAGAAGCGTTGCCTGCGATATCAACCGCCCGGGCATATACGCTTCCGGCTGCGGCAACACTGATTGCATCGGTATATTCTGACCACGTGCCGTCCGACCCAAGCCGATATTCAAGGTACAGCAGACCACTCTGAGCATCCTCTCCGCCGGACACAGTTACCGTTACCGGATCCTTTGTCCACTCGGAATTAGAGGACTGAAGCGACGGTGCTGAAGGAGCAACCTTGTCAATACAAGTGATTTCACACGATGCACCTGTAATAATTCTGCCATCAGCAGCGAAAACCGCGGCTTCCACCTTCAAGTTGTCTTCCACTGCAAAAGGAGCGGTGTAATCATTCCATCGTATATTCGGGTCAGCATCTGCATCTGACACCGTTCCGCTGTAGGTTCTCCAGCGAATGATCTCACTCTCCATTAGTGAACCGCCCTCGACTACAACGGTTACGGTGACCGGTTTGTTTGTTGGATGATCATCGCAGGTCAGCATGATGGTTCCGTCAAAGGACTGAACCGGCTGCTGGGTTGGCTGCGTTGTTACTGTAGCCGCAGTCTCCGTGCTTTCGTCGGGTGCGGCCTGAGCAGCTGCAGCGGCAGAAAACACGCAGAAGCTCAGCGCAGCAAGCAATATGGAAATCAGCTTTTTCATTATTAAGAAGCCCTCCTGTCAGGTAATCATTACGGAAACGCAACAGCGTGCCATTCCGGACCAATAGGACGTTTACCAAATAAATATAGTATATGATAGCATATTACCATGTCGTTTGTACAGCATTTTGATAAAAACCGCACATAAAAATATCGGGCACACCGTCATTTATAGACCGTTACTTAACTGTTACCAAAAAATGAATTTTCATAGTTGAAAAAAGGCAGTCGATGCTATATAATACCGTATGATTGCATTCCATTGTAAACTTAGAAACAGGAGGCTGTGTAAATGTCAGAATTTTTCAACTTTATTACCAGAGGCATCCAGGAGTTCGCTGTTGGCGACAACTGGAAGATGCTGGTCATGTGGGCAATCGGCGCTCTGCTGATTTTCCTTGCCATCAAGAAGGACATGGAGCCGGCTCTGCTTCTGCCCATGGGCTTCGGCGCAATCCTTGTCAACATCCCCTTCAGCGGTGCTGTCGAAACCACTGAAACCGGCGTTGTCGGTATTCTCCAATGGCTGTTCAATGTTGGTATTGAAGCTTCTGAGGCTATGCCTCTGCTGCTGTTCATCGGCATCGGTGCCATGATCGACTTCGGTCCTCTGCTTTCCAATCCTGCGCTGCTGCTGTTCGGTGCTGCCGCTCAGTTCGGCATCTTCCTGACCATCACTGTCGCATCCATCATCGCTCCCTATTTCGGTTTCACCATGGCTGATGCCGCTTCCATCGGCATCATCGGCGCCGCTGACGGCCCCACCTCCATCCTTGTTTCTCAGGTTCTGGGCAGTAAGTATGTAGGTGCCATAGCTGTTGCCGCTTATTCCTATATGGCTCTGGTTCCCATTGTCCAGCCCTTTGCCATCAAGCTGGTCACCACCAAGAAGGAACGCCAGATCCGCATGAAGTACAATCCCCAGTCAGTTTCAAAGCTGACCAGAATCATCTTCCCCGTTGCCGTTACCATCATCGCCGGTCTGGTTGCCCCCGATTCTGTTGCACTGGTCGGCTGCCTGATGTTCGGTAACCTGATCCGTGAGTGCGGCGTTCTGGACAGCCTGTCCCAGACCGCTTCCACCGCCTTCAGCAACATCATCACTCTGCTGCTTGGCATCACCATCGCCGCTACCATGAAAGCCGAATCCTTTGTTGACATTTCCACTCTGGTCATCATGGCTTTGGGTCTCGTTGCTTTCGTCTTCGACACCATCGCCGGTGTTTTCTTCGCCAAGGTACTCAACATTTTCCTTCCCAACGGCAAGAAGATAAACCCCATGGTCGGCGGTGCCGGTATCTCCGCTTTCCCCATGTCCTCCCGTGTTATCCAGAAGATGGCACTCAAGGAAGACAACCAGAACCACCTGCTCATGCACGCTGCCGGTGCCAACGTCGCCGGCCAGATCGGTTCGGTCGTTGCCGGCGGTCTGGTGCTTTCTCTGATGCAGAATCTGTAATTTACGGAGGTTAATATGAAGCTTAACAAAAAATTTTTTGCAGTTCTGGCTGCTGCATTCCTCATGCTGATGTGTGCTGTACCTGTTTTTGCCGAGTCGGCCAGTGCAACTGATGATGCTCCGGCCGATGTACTGCTCATCGCTCCCGCACCTGCAAGCAACGGTGATGTTGTCACCGCTACCGATATCATCGAGGAACTCGCCGGCAAGGACGCTCCCGCAAACGTGGGAACCTCTTTCATGATCATGGGTTACGGCATGCTGGGCATCTTTGTCGTTATGATCATCATCATGCTGGTCATTCTGCTGCTCAACGTTACTACCAAGCCCCGCAGGAAGTAAGCTCACTCAATCATTCCGAAAGGACTAATCCGAATTATGGCTGACAACAATAAAAAAATGGTCGAAGATATCACCTCCATGGAGGAAGACTTCGCCAAATGGTATACTGATATCGTAAAAAAAGCCGAACTGATTGAATACACCAGCGTCAAGGGCTGCATGGTCATTCGTCCTTACGGCTACGCCATCTGGGAAAATATGCAGAAGATCCTTGACGGTATGTTCAAGGATTCCGGCCACGAGGACGTCTGCATGCCCATGTTCATTCCCGAAAGCCTGCTCCAGAAGGAGAAGGATCACGTTGAGGGCTTCGCTCCCGAGGTTGCCTGGGTGACTCACGGCGGAAGTGAGCCCCTGGAGGAACGCCTGTGCGTCCGTCCCACTTCCGAGACCCTTTTCTGCGAGCATTACGCAAACATCGTTCACAGCTGGCGCGACCTGCCCAAGCTGTATAACCAGTGGGTTTCCGTGGTTCGCTGGGAAAAGACCACCCGTCCTTTCCTGCGCAGCCGTGAGTTCCTGTGGCAGGAGGGTCACACAATCCACGCCACCGCCGAGCAGGCTGACGAGGAGACCATCAAGATGCTCAACATCTACGCCGAGTTCTGTGAGAAGTATCTTGCCATGCCTGTTGTAAAGGGCCGCAAGACCGACAGCGACAAGTTCGCAGGCGCAGTTGCCACTTACGCTATCGAAGCTCTGATGCATGACGGTAAGGCTCTGCAGGCAGGTACCTCCCACTACTTCGGTGACGGCTTTGCCAAGGCATTCGGCATCCAGTACACCAGCAAGGAAAACAAGCTGGAGTATCCCCATCAGACTTCCTGGGGCGTTTCCACCCGTCTCATCGGCGGCATCATCATGACCCACGGTGACGACAACGGTCTGGTTCTCCCCCCTGCCGTGGCTCCCATTCAGGCAGTCATCCTGCCCATTGCACAGCACAAGCCCGGCGTTCTGGACAAGGCTTACGAGGTGCGCGACATTCTCAAGGCTGCCGGCATCCGCGTAAAGGTGGACGATTCCGATCAGTCCGCCGGCTGGAAGTTCAGCGAGTACGAGATGAAGGGCGTTCCCGTCCGCATCGAGCTCGGTCCCCGTGACATCGAGAACGGTCAGTGCGTGCTGGTCTCCCGTCACAACCGCGAGAAGTCCTTTGCCCAGCTGGATGACATCGTCGCCGCTGTGCAGGCCAAGCTGACCGAGGTTCACGACGGTCTTTATCAGAAGGCTCTTGCCAACCGCGAGAAGCGTACATACCGCGTCAAGGCCATGGACGAGATCGTTCCGCTGCTTGAGCAGAATGGCGACGGTCTGGTTTACGCCATGTGGTGCGGTGATGAGGAATGCGAGGACAAGGTCAAGGAGCAGACCGGTGTCGGCTCCCGCTGCATCCCCTTCGAGCAGGAAGAGCTCTCCGACGTATGTGTATGCTGCGGCAAGCCTGCCAAGCACATGGTCTGCTGGGGCAAGGCCTATTAATCTGTAAACTTAAGCTACTTTACTCCCTGCCAACGATTGCTCGTCGGCGGGGAGTTCTTTTAGAGAGCATTATTATCCAGCAAGCGCAAAAAGCGCACAACCATGCGATGTAAAACACCTTTTACACGCTGATTTCGCCCGATGTAAAGCACCTTTGATTGCTGAAACCCGATTTCCGGACTATGCTTGAGCCAAAAGGGGGCACACGAAAATGGAACTTCAGTCGCAGATCAGAAAATATCGTACTCATCTTTCTCTCTCCCAGGATGAGCTGGCAGAAAAGATATTCGTATCCCGTCAGAGCATATCTAACTGGGAGAACGGAAAGACCTATCCTGATATCAGAAGTCTGCTTCTGCTGAGTGAAGTTTTCGGAGTGTCTCTGGATCAATTAGTCAAAGGAGACATCGAGATCATGAAAAAAGCAATCACCGAGCAGGACATCGCCATCTTCCGCAGAGACAGCTATATTCTGGCAGGATTCTTTATTCTGCTGGTACTGCTGCCCTTCCCCCTTACCAAGCTTGCAGGCTGGTGGGGCATGGTCATCTATCTGCTTGTCTTTGTCGCAGGCATGTTCGTGGCACTGAAAGTGGAGCGGCAGAAAAAGAAATTTAACATCCAGACCTACAAGGAGATCGTCGCGTTCTACGAGGGCAGGAGCCTTGACGAAATCGAAGTAGCCAAGGAGGAGGGCAAGCGACCCTATCAGAAGATTCTTATGGCTGTTACCGGCGCACTGCTCTCTCTTGCAATCTTCTTTATCATGGTTCTGCTTTTCAGATAACAATGTCACAAAGCGGCCAGCGGTACAACTGCTGGTCGCTTGATTTTTAGTATCCGGGTGCGTATAATCATTATACGTCGACACACACGGAGGGTACGATATGAACATAGCGGTATTTGCTTCCCACGGAGGCAGCGATCTGCAGGCGATAATCGACGGCTGCAAAAACGATCTCATCGGCGCGCAGGTGGCGGCGGTCATCAGCAACAACGGCGATTCCATGGCTCTGCAGCGCGGAAGAAACGCAGGCATCCCCTGCTATCATCTGAGCGCGAAGAAGTGCGGCTCGGAGGAGCAGCTCGCAGAGGAGCTGCTTGCGGTGCTGAAAGAGCATGATATCGACATGATTTTCCTTGCCGGATATATGCGTATGCTGCACATTTCCGTGCTGGAGCAGTACAGCGGACGGATATTCAACATTCACCCTGCGCTGCTGCCCAAATACGGCGGCAGGGGAATGTACGGCATGAACGTGCACAACGCGGTCATCACCGCAGGAGAAAAGGAAAGCGGCGTGACTATTCACCGTGTGGACGCAGAATACGACAGCGGCGAGATCGTGGCGCAGACTACTGTACCCGTCATGGAGGGTGACACGCCCGAGAGCCTTGCGGCACGGGTGCTGGAGCGTGAGCACAGCTTCCTTGTGGAGGTCATCGGCAGCATCGCCCGCGGCGAAATCAAACTTGGATAAGATAATAACGGAGGAAACGAATATGATACTCTCTGACAAGACCATAACGAAGATGCTTGATGAAGGTTCGCTGGAGATTTCTCCCCTGTCCGACGGGCAGATACAGCCTGCAAGCGTGGATATCCGTCTGGGCAACACCTTCAGCATCGTGGAGGATTTCTCCACCGGCATCATCACAATGGAGAACGAGATAAAGTACAAGACCATCGAGACCGACACATACATTCTGCTGCCCGGTCAGTTTGTGCTGGCGACTACCATGGAGTATTTCGCTCTGCCCGACGATCTGACTGCGTTTGTAGAAGGCAGAAGTTCTCTGGGACGCATGGGATTGTTCATTCAGAACGCAGGCTGGGTTGATCCCGGTTTCAGGGGAGAGATTACCCTTGAGCTGTTCAACGCCAACCGCTGCGCCATTGAGCTGAAGGCCGGACGCAGAGTGGGCCAGCTTGTGTTTGCAAAGATGGACGCGCCTGCCCTCAATCCCTACAACGGAAAGTATCAGGGACAGCGCGGAGCCACCGGCTCTCGTGTATTCCTTGACAGCGACCGTGATCGCGGAGGCAAATGATATGGACATCTGGGAAAAGCTGTATCTTGCAGCAAAAGAGCAATACCACCCGGAGGAAATCTCACCGTTTTTCCTTGCGCATCATGTGGTATGCGCCGTGGAAAGCGAAAGCGGCGAAATATTCACCGGCTTCTGCATCGAGGGCTGCAGCGGCGTTATGAACCTGTGCGCCGAACGGGTGGCGGTACTGAATATGTACGTCAACAGCGGACAGACCCACGTCAGGCGCATGATCGCCTTTCTTGACCGTCCGCCTCATGGTGAGGGCAGCGGTATGCCCTGCGGCGCCTGCCGTGAGTTTCTCATGCAGCTGGACATACGCAACAGGGATACGGAAATTCTTGAGGACTATGGGAGCCGCAGAACCGTCCGGCTCGAGAAACTTATGCCCATGTGGTGGGGTATGCCGCGATACGAGGACGCGGAAAAGGAGAATTCATGATTAAGATCATAGGCTTTCACAATCCGGACGAGAACTACGGCTTCCTGAGCAACTGGTATCTCTCGGATTTCTATATGGGCGGTGTGAAGTATTCCTCGATGGAGCAGTACATGATGCACCGCAAGGCGCTGGTGATGGGCGACGCTGAATATGCCGCCCGCATAATGAACACAACCGATGTCGCTGTCATCAAACAGCTTGGCCGTGACGTACGCAATTACAACGACACCGTATGGAACGGCGTGCGGCAGGTCATCATCTACAAGGGACTGCTGGAGAAGTTCCGCCAGAACATCAAACTGCGCGAGCAGCTGCTGGCTACCGGCAACGCTGTGCTTGCAGAATGCGCAGTGCAGGACAGGATATGGGGCATCGGGCTTTCCATGCACGACGAGCGCCGGTTTGATATGAGCCAATGGCGCGGGCAAAACCTGCTGGGCTTTGCGCTGATGCTGGCGCGCGAAAAGCTGGCAGAGGAATGAAACAACCATGGAATACACTTTCCGAAAAGCCACCGCAGACGACCTTGAGCTGCTGGTGGACACAAGAATTACGGTGCTGAGAGCTGCCAACAGACTTGACGACGACACCGACATGAGCGATGTTCTGCGCGCTTCCCGGGAATATTACAGCAAGGCACTTGCTGACGGCTACCATGTGGCTTATCTTGTGCTTGACGGTAACAAGGTCATCGGTACGGGCGGGGTCAGCTTTTATCGCGTGATGCCCACATACCACAACCCTGGCGGATGCAAGGCCTACATAATGAATATGTACACCGCGCCGGAATATCGCCGGCAGGGCATTGCCTTTCACACCCTTGAGCTGCTTGTGCAGGAGGCGAAGAAACGGGGAATTACCGCCATCTCACTGGAGGCAACAGCGATGGGACGCAGGCTTTATGAGCGGTTCGGTTTTGTCGCCATGCAGAACGAAATGGAACTGCCTGCGTCTGAATGACATTTTTCCAATCCACTATGGATTGACAACAGCACGGAGGAACGAGCATGGAACTTATCCGAATCACCGAAACGCACATGGGCGATCTGATGGCACTGCAGCACGGCTATAAAACCGAAATCTGCGAAAGTGCACCTGATAACGAGGATTCTGCGCGCCTGATGCAGGCAATTCAAGCCGGCAGGATTATCTTTTTCGGATGCATTGAGGACAGCCGGCTGGTTGCCTGCTGTTCCGTATCCCCCACGTTTTCGACATTTGATTATCGCATCGGAGGCGTATTCGAGGATTTTTACATTCTCCCGGAATATCGACACCGCGGCATTGCGCGAAAGCTTGCAGAATACGCTTATCGCGAAAGCGGTGTCAGTTCGCTCACGGTTGGATGCGCCGATTGTGATATAGAAATGTATAAAGCACTGGGGTTTCGGATTTCACTTGGACATATGCTGGCATTTGAATCCTGAGAAGCAGTTCTTTAAGTGTTTTGTCACCGTTTGTCCATGTTCACGGCCAGTTCATATTTTCCTGTTAGTCCTTTGAACACCTGTATATTGAATATAATATTGACAAATTTTGCCTCTCAGAACGCAAAAAACTTTTGACTTTAGGCAAAAGTTGTGGTATCATATCCATAATGTGATACTGGCGTACAAGGCGTTTTTTCACCACCATCCACGGAGGCGTTCCCTGTCATGATTGTCAATATCGTATCTCCCTGCGGAGGGCAGTGGCGTTCCACCCTTGCCGCTCAGCTGGCTCTGACACTGTCCGGAATGTACCCCGGACAGGTACTGTTGGTCGACGGCTGCTCCGACGAGGGAGTGCAATGGCTGCTCAGTACCGAGCGTACCACCGCCTACGATCTTGGCGATGCCCTTTGCGGGCGCTGTTGTACCGGCGATGCCATCTATACCTCCGGCAATCTGGATATCATGCCGACAGCGGCGGACGACGGTGATTTGCGGGCGCGCACACTGACTGGTCTGCTGGATGAGCTGAAGTGCAGTTATCGCTATGTACTGTTTGATTCACCCTGCGGCTCCTGGTCGTTTATATCCGAAGTTGCAGCAGTATCTGATCTGACTCTGCTGTGTACAAAAGCCGACGAATTCCATCTGGGTGCTGCGTACCGCCTGCGCAGACGGCTCCCTGAAGCCGACAGTCGATGCCGGCTGGTACTGACCGGCTATTCGGTCAGGGATGTTCGTGCCGGTGGTTTGTGGGGCATTGACCGGTCAATCGACCGGGTGAGCGCACGGCTTATCGGCGTGCTGCCGGAGGGTCAGACTCGAAGCGGCAGACTTGCCGACACCGCCTGTGCCAACATCGCAAAGCGCATCGACGGTGCTGATATACCGCTGATGAAGCTGAGCTGACAGAGATAATATGTTTGATTTTATATATTGATTTATACTGATAAGGATAATATTGAAAGGCAGGAGAGTATATGAATATAGCTTTGATCGCCCATGATGCCAAGAAAGAGCTTATGGTGCAGTTCTGCATCGCCTATTGCGGTATTCTCAGCCGCCACACCCTCTGCGCCACCGGCACTACAGGCAAGCTGGTTCAGGAGGCAACCGGTCTGAGCATCCAGAAATACCTTTCCGGCGGCTCGGGCGGCGGTCAGCAGATAGCCGCTCGTATCGGCTGCGAAGAAATTGACCTGCTTCTTTTCTTCCGCGATCCCCTTAGCCCTAAGCCTCACGAGCCTAAGGATCACGATCTGCTTCGTCTGTGCGATATGCACAACATCCCCGTCGCCACCAATATCGCCACCGGCGAAGTACTCATTCACGGTCTTGAGCGCGGTGACCTTGACTGGCGCAATCTGGTCAGATCCTCTTCGGTCTGATAGCTTTACGCCAACATCTACAAAAATGCACATTGAATGCCGTCAGTTACCGGATACATTATCACTTTTCCGGTAGCTGCGGCTTTTTTGCAAATTTACAGCAAGGAAGGTAGTCTTAATGGGACTTATCACAAAGAGTATCAAGGGAACACTTGACGTAACGCCTGCCGAAGTGGGCAAATTCCGTCACATCGAGCAGACCTGCTTTGAAACCGCCCGTCTGTACGGTTTCAGAGAGCTGCGCACTCCCGCCATAGAGTACACCGAGCTTTTTGAGCGCGGCGTAGGCGGAACCACTGACGTTGTGCAGAAGGAAATGTACACTTTTCAGGACAAGGGCGGACGCTCCATCACCCTGCGCCCCGAACTGACCGCCGGTGCTGTACGCGCCGCTGTCGAGCAGGGTCTGGTTTTTGACGCACTGCCCGTAAAGGCCTGCTATGTAGGCAGCTGCTATCGCAGCGAGAATCCTCAGGCCGGTCGTTATCGCGAATTCCATCAGTTCGGCGTTGAGTGCTACGGCGCTGCCGCACCTCAGGCTGATGCCGAGGTTATCGCTCTGGGCGTTTCTGCGCTGGAGGAACTGGGGCTCAGAAACGTTGCGCTGGAGATCAACTCCATCGGCTGCCCCACCTGCCGCGCCGAATATAACAAGAAGCTCCGTGAGTATTACGCTCCCCACATCGGTGAGATCTGCGAAACCTGCAAGGGTCGTCTGGAGCGCAACCCCATGCGTCTGCTGGACTGCAAGGCTGACTGCTGCAAGGAGATCGCAAAGAACGCTCCCCGCATTCTTGACTGTCTGTGTGACGAGTGTGCTGAACACTTTGAGCAGGTCAAGAGCTGTCTTGACGCTATGGAGATCGACTATACCGTCAATCCCTCTATCGTACGCGGTCTTGATTATTACACCCGCACTGTTTTTGAATTCGTATCCGGCGACATCGGCGCTCAGGCGGCTGTTGGAGGCGGTGGTCGTTACGATCTGCTGTTCTCCCTGCTGGGCGGTCCCGATATGCCTGCTGTAGGCTTTGCCATGGGCATTGAGCGCATCAAGCTGGTTATGGAGGCTCAGGGCACCGAGTTCCCTGCCGATCAGTCTTCGGATATCTATCTGGCCCCCATGGGAAGCAACGCTGCCCTGAAGTGCATGGCTCTGTGCAACAGCCTCCGCAAGGAAGGCTTTGCCGCGGAAACCGACCTTTCCGGTCGCTCGGTCAAAGCTCAGATGAAGTACGCCGACAAGCGCGGCTTCAAATTCACCTGCGTCATCGGTGACAGTGAGCTGGAAAGCGGCAGCGCGAGAGTAAAGAACATGGAAACCGGCGAACAGACCGAAGTCAGCATCGATACCGGTATCCTTGAGCTGCTTTACGACACGGGAATTCAGAATACACTTGCCGGCATCGACAGCATCAGCGAAACCCTGTCCGGTCTTGAAGGACTTGAGGGACTCGCCGCTCTGCTCGGCATGGACTCCGGCGAGGATGAGGAATAATCGCACAAAACACTCTGACAGAAAAGAGGTCAAATAAAAATGAAACGTACACATTATTGCGGAGAGTTCCGTCAGGAGCACGCCGGTCAGCGCGTAACTGTTTGCGGATGGGTTCAGAAACAGCGCGACAAGGGCTCGCTCATCTTCATCGACCTGCGTGACCGCAGCGGCATCATGCAGCTGGTGTTTGACGAGACCACCGACCGTGCCGTCTTTGAGACTGCGTCTTCCTGCCGTTCCGAGTTCGTTCTTGAGGCAACCGGTATTGTCCGTGAACGTTCCTCCAAGAACCCCGAGATTCCTACCGGCGACGTTGAGCTGCAGGTAGAGGAGCTGACCATTCTCAACAAGGCTGTCACTCCTCCCTTTGAGATCGTCGACGGCTGCAAGACCGGCGAGGATATCCGTCTGAAGTACCGTTATCTCGATCTGCGTCGTCCCGAGCTGCGCGACAACATTCTGTTCCGCCACAGATTCATGCAGACCACCCGCAGATATTTCTCCGATAACGGCTTTATTGAGATCGACACTCCGATGATGATTAAGTCCACTCCCGAGGGAGCACGCGACTACATTATCCCCAGCCGTATTCACAAGGGCAATTTCTATGCTCTGCCCCAGTCTCCCCAGCTGTACAAGCAGCTGCTGATGGTTTCCGGCTTTGACCGCTATTTCCAGCTGGCCCGCTGCTTCCGCGACGAGGATCTGCGCGCCGACCGTCAGCCGGAGTTCACCCAGATCGACTTTGAGATGTCTTTCGTCGAGCAGGAAGATGTGCTGAAGTTCACCGAGGGCTATATCAGCACCCTGTTCAAGGAGACCATGAATATCGACATTCCCACTCCTCTGCCCCGCATGACCTATGCCGAGGCTATGAACCGCTACGGTTCGGACAAGCCCGACACCCGTTTCGGCATGGAACTGCAGGATATATCCGGCCTGGTCAAGGGCTGTGGATTCGTAGTGTTTGACGGTGCCATCGATAACGGCGGCAGTGTGCGCGCTGTTGTTGCCAAGAACGCGGCTTCTGTCTATACCCGCAAGGAGATCGACAAGCTGACTGAAACTGCCAAGGGTATCGGCGCCAAGGGTCTTGCATGGATCCGCTGGGCAGACGAGACCCCCACCTGCTCTTTTGCCAAGTTCCTGCCCGAGGGTATGCTCGATAAGATCATCGAGACTCTGGGTATTGAAAAGGGCGACGTCGCAATCTTTGTTGCCGACAAGAACTCCACCGTATTTGGTGTGCTGGGTGCTCTGCGTCTGGAAATGGCAAAGCGTCTGGATATCATTCCCGATCAGTTCAACTTCCTGTGGGTCGTTGAGTTCCCCTTCTTCGAGTACAACGAGGAGACCGGCAACTGGGACGCTATGCATCATCCCTTCACCTCTCCCCTCAAGGAGTGCATCCAGTACCTCGACAGCGATCCCGGTCAGGTTCGTGCTCAGGCATACGATCTGGTACTCAATGGCACCGAGCTTTCCAGCGGTTCCATCCGCATCACCGATCCCGAGCTGCAGTCCAAGATGTTCAGCGCTCTGGGAATTTCCGATGAGGACGCTGAAGTCAAGTTCGGCTTCCTGACAAATGCATTTAAGTACGGTGCTCCCCCTCACGGCGGCATGGGCATCGGCGTTGACCGTCTGGTCATGCTCATGTGCAAGGCCGAATCACTGCGCGATGTGCTTGCTTTCCCCAAGGTAAAGGATGCCAGCGAGCCTATGACCAACGCTCCCGGCGAGGTCGATGCTGCTCAGCTTGCTGATCTGGGAATCGCAATCGTAGATCAGGAACAGTAAAACCAATATACAATAAACGTAGCGGCTGCAGAAAACAAAGTCTGCAGCCGCTACATTTTTGTGCGTCACTTTTTACACTTCGGCCTCATTATTGCAACACTAACCCCTTAACAGTCCGTAGTGAATTACACCAGACTGACTCGATTGATGCTCAGTCTTTGTACTCTGTGCGATCATTACTCCCGCACATGTAGTTCCCACCGCTTCTGTTGATTATACAAAGCATAGAAAGTATCGCTAAATAGCATACATGTCTTTCCGTATGTGAGAAAAAGCCGGAAATCGCACCCCTGCACAAGCGTTATAATAATCATTCCTTCCCACCTGTATGAAACAACGGGCAAGCAGATGGCTGCTATGCTCAGAAGTTATGCCCCGGAGTTATTCCTCGCGCATCCCACAGCATGCTCGTTGCGCACAGAAACGCTGTTCTTCGACGCTGAACGTCTATCACCAACTTACAATCACCACTCATCATTACCTTATTGTAAATTGCAGCACAATGTGATAGAATAATCACACAACTAAATCATGCGAGGAATGATATATGAGCGCCACGATTAAGGACGTTGCCAATCTTGCAGGAACCTCCACCGCGACGGTTTCCCGTGTTATCAATGATTCCCCAAAAGTCACCGAAAAGGTCAGAAAACGCGTTCGTGCTGCTATTGAGGAGTTGGGCTACACTCCAAACCCTGCCGGACGTATTCTGAAAATCGGTGTCAACAAATCCATACTGGTTATTCTTCCATACAAGCTTTCCAGCTTTTACGGCAAACTTGTGGACGCAATGACGCAGGAGGCCATTGCCAACGACTATACTCTGCTCATCAGTGCCTGCAACGATGACAGTGAGTACGAGCAGACCCTTGTCAACCGCATGCTCAAGGACATGGTCAAGGGATTCATTTTCCTTGGCACTTTTTTTGATGGTCACGAGCTGAACGAAATCAACCGGCAGATCCCATCGGTAATCTGCTGCGAGCAGCTGGACAAGACCGATCTTCTCACAGTTGTATGCGATTACCGGCAGGGAGCATCCCTCGCCGCGGAAAGAATGATCGACGCCGGTCACAAGCGAATCGGATACATCGCCATGCGCCACCGTCCGACTTCCTCACGTCTGAAACTGGAAGGCTTCAGACAGACGCTCACCAAACACGGAATCGATTTTTCCGAGGAATATATCTTCTATGGGTCACACTCACAGCAGACCGGCTACTCAGCCATGAGGTACTTCAACTGTCTTGATGAGCCTCCCACAGCTATTTTTGCCGAAACCGATATGCTTGCAATCGGAGCGCTGAATTTTGCTGAGGAAAACAATCTTTTCTCCGGATATAATCTGGCGATATGCGGATTTGATGATCTTGAAATATGCCGCATGGGCGTACGCAAGCTTTCCTCCGTCAGTCAGCCTCTGGACAATATCGGCAGAACCGCGGTACGTTCGCTGATCGATATCATAGAGAATCACAAGGAAAACAAAGGCACAGTCACTATCCCGGTTACTATCTCGCTCAGAGACACATTGAAATGACCGTTGCTGATTTTATATATCCGCAAAAAAGGCAGCCGCAGATCAGTTCTGCAGCTGCCTTAATTCTGTGTTCGATAATCATTCTGCTTCTATCTGCTCACCGAAGGCATCGTAATGATATTCTTCCGAGATGTTTCCATCCTGATCGTAGTACAGGTATTTTTCCGCGTATCTGCCGCCCTCGTCATCGTCAGAATAGTATATCTCGCTGTACAGTGTTCCGTTTCGGCGCACGCACTCTTTGACTATCTCACCGTTCTCGTCAAGCTCGTATTCGTAAACATTCTCCTCGTAAACAACGCCTTTATCGTCAAACGCCACGCTTTTGACAACACCCAGAACTTCGTCATTTTCGTAGGACATGCCGGAGCCATCCTCGTTGTAATAAGTTTCAGAGTTGACAAAGACCTCTCCGTTTTCCGGATCTTCACATGGAGCAAAACTCATTTCATTACTGAGGAATTCTTTTCTGAATTCACTAAGAATATCGTAAGCGTACTCTTTTGTACTTCTGGTGTTACCGTCACTGTAATACACAATCTCATATCTGAAATAGTATGTCAGCTCTCCCTCAGGATTATATCCGGCGTTATAAATCAAGCTGCCGTTCTCGTCGTAAGTATAAATGCTGACCGCGCCGTCTTCCTCTTTATAGACTGCAGAACTGCACTCAGTGCAGATTTCAAACTCATCAAAGCTGTGCGCCGCTTCGTTGATTTTTTCGCTGCACTCTTTGCACTCCTGCCAGTGCGTATCCACGCCTGTCTTCCATTCACCGACGGTATGCTCGTGTCCGCAGCCCGAAAGGGACAGCAAGGAAAGCATCGCAGCACACAACACGGCACAGGTGATAGATTTTTTCATGTATATTTCCTCCGTTAACTCGTATTTCGTGCGTAATATTTCCACGAAAAACTACACGGAATACTTATATCATATCACCGCATGAAAGTAAAGAAATTTACGGGAATAAAGCCGGGCAAAACCGTACAATTGCCTGTATTTCACAGCAGATATTGTCATCGTACACATTTTACCTCTATCAATAAAAAAGCGTGAATTTTTTCTTCAAATATACTTATATTTTCACCGCAATTCCTGTATAATAAATAAAATATCCAGTAATACATACAAGAGGTGATTACTTGTCTCGTCTCAGTCAGAAGCTTGCTCACAAATTCAAGGAAGCTTTTGTAGCGGTAATGCCGGTGGTAGGTATACTTCTGCTGCTGAGCTTTTCAATAGCTCCTATGCCCACAGGCGTACTGATGAGTTTTCTCATGGGCGCTGTACTGGTCATGGTGGGAATGATGTTCTTTACTCTTGGAGCCGAGATGTCCATGACCCCCATGGGCGAAAAGGTCGGCGCACGAATGACGCAGAGCCGTAATCTGCTGCTGATTATTTTTCTCGCGTTTGTACTTGGCCTTATCATTACCATATCCGAGCCCGATCTTCAGGTTCTCGCCCAGCTGGTACCCTCCATACCAAATATGACAATAATCCTGGCTGTTGCTGTGGGCGTGGGAATATTTCTTGTGATTGCCATTCTGCGTATGCTGTTCAGCATACCGCTTCCGCCTATGCTTGTGGTTTTGTACATCGTCGCGTTCGTGCTTGTTTTCCTTGTTCCCAACGAGTTTCGCGCCATCGCCTTTGATTCGGGCGGCGTAACCACCGGTCCCATGACCGTACCGTTCATTATGGCGCTGGGCATCGGTATCTGCGCAATCCGTGATGACAAACACGCCGCGGACGACAGCTTCGGTCTGGTTGCTCTTTGTTCAATCGGTCCTATTCTCGCCGTTCTTGCGCTTGGCATGGTGTTTATGCCGGACGGCGGCGAGGTATCCGCTGTGGTCGCGCATAACGTATCAGATTCCGTGGAACTGAGCCGTTTGTTTTCGAGCGAACTGCCAACGTATATGATAGAGATCGCGGTTTCCCTGCTTCCGATAGTGGTGTTTTTCGGTCTTTTCCAGATTTTATCACTCAAACTGCGCGGACGCACTCTGAAGAAGATTGTCATCGGACTTTTATATACCTTTATCGGACTTACGCTGTTTCTGACCGGTGCCAACGTGGGATTCATGCCCGCGGGCAGTTATCTGGGCAGTGTTCTGGGCGAATCCTTCAAATATATCCTCATCCCTATCGGCGCGCTCATCGGCTTCTTTATCGTCAAGGCAGAGCCGGCCGTATATGTTCTCAACCAGCAGGTTGAGGAGCTGACTGACGGCGGTATTTCCGCAAAAGCCATGGGCATCAGCCTTTCGGTGGGTGTATCGGTTTCTGTGGCGCTCGCCATGATAAGGGTGCTCACCGGAATCCCGATTCTGTATTTCCTCATTCCAGGTTATGCTATCGCACTCGGCCTTTCCTTCTTCACTCCGAAGATATTTACCGCCATCGCCTTTGACTCCGGCGGCGTTGCCTCAGGTCCCATGACCGCCACGTTCCTGCTGCCGCTGGCGCAGGGAGCCTGTTCGGCACTTGGCGGAAATCTGGCAAGCGACGCGTTCGGCGTGGTGGCAATGGTTGCAATGACCCCGCTGATTACCATCCAGATACTCGGCCTTATCCACCGTATTCAGCAGAGAAAGGGTACTCCTTCGGATATCGCCCTTGCTCAGTTTGAGGACGACGACATTATTGAACTGTAAAGGAGTGTGAGTTCAGATGAGCAGATTGTTTTTGATGGTAACCATCACCGACCGTAACTTTGCAAAGAAATTCACATCCTTTTATTCTGAATCCGGACTGGATATATCTCTGGGCACTCTTGGACACGGCACTGCCGCCAGCGAGATTCTCGACTACTTCGGTCTGGAAAGCAACGAAAAGGCGGTTCTGTTCCACGTTGTAACCGACGAAACCTGGGCCACAGTAAAAAAGGCTTTGCGTACCCAGATGAAGATTGAGATTCCCGGAACGGGAATCGCTTTCATCATTCCGCTGAGCAGCATCGGCGGCAAGAAGACTCTGAACTATCTGACAGCAAACCAGACATATATAAAAGAGGAGGAAACCTCGTTGACTGATACAAAATACGAGCTGCTGGTTGTTATTTCCAACCAGGGATACACCGAACAGGTCATGGATGCCGCCAGAAAAGCCAAAGCCTCCGGCGGTACCGTTATCCACGCCAAGGGCACAGGAAGCCGGTCTGCCGAGAAATTCCTTGGCGTAACGCTGGTTCCGGAGCGCGAGATGGTATTCATCGTCGTTCGCAGCGACCGCAAGAATGACATTATGCGTTCCATCATGGACGAAGCCGGCATTGACTCCAAGGCGGGCTCCATTGTCTTCTCCCTGCCTGTCACTGACACTGCCGGCATGCGGCTGATGGAGGTCACCGAAGAGTAATCCCTTTGGATAATCGCACAAAAAACGAACTGAGATAACGGGGCGCTCCCGCGATCTCAGCTCGTTTTGCTATCTGGTCTGTTTTTTCCGGTAACTCAGCAGGATTATTGCCGCCATTACCAGCAGGACACCAGCGGCTTTTTCCCAGGTGATCCGTTCACCGAACACTATCGCTCCGGTCAGTGTGGCAATCACGGGTTCCGCATAGGCTGCCACCGCGGCTTTGCCTGATTCTATGCCGCTCAGTCCTTTGGTATACAGAACAAACGGAGTGAGTGTACAAAGAATACCCAGCAACAGGGCATGAACGATGAGTGACGGCTGATTCAGTACAAGCACGACCACTTCGCCCGGCTCACAGAAAGGCACCGAGCCTACGGCGGCAAAGATAAACGTATACACGGTAACGGTAAGAATGTCATACTTTCGCAGGGCAAGTTTACCGAAGATGCTGTAGAGCCCGTAGCCCAGTCCTGAACCGATTCCTGACAACACGGCAATCGCCGGAACCGCGCCGCTGCCGCCAAGCACTCCGGTGATGAGCACACACCCGCAGAACGCCGCCAGCAGAGCGGTAAGCTTTGCCGGAGTAATCCGTTCACGGAAAACCACCGCGGAAATGAGCATAACAAAGAAAGGCGATGTGTACAGCAATATCGCCGCCACAGACAGCGATGTGACCGACTGTGTATAGAAATAGCAGACGTTGAAGAACAGGATACTGCATATTCCAGTGCCGAAAAACATCCACAGGTCACGAAACTTCACGCACAGCAGTTTTCGGTTGAAAACGAGCATATATCCAGCCAGCAGCAGCGCGGTCACCACGCATCTTACGGCGGTTATCTGAATCGGAGCTGCGCCCGCATCTGAAAGCGCACGTGAGAATATGCCTATGACGCCCCAGCACAGCGCCGCAAAAAGAATCAGTATTATTGAAATCGCCTGCGTTCCGGATTTTTCACCGGCATCCTTTGTGTGTGACATTTGTATTCTCCGTTTTCCAAAAAATATCCGTTGCATTAAAGCGCCATAATATATATCTGACAGGGATTCGACTCACCCCAGAGTTCGGGCAGCACCTCGAACTCCTTGAATCCGAGCGATATATAGAAGCGGTTTGTGTTGTCATACTGTTCGTATTTACCCATCTGAACAGTTTTAACCTGCATGAAGGAGTATCCCAGTTCCACTGCGCAATCCTTTGCCAGACGGAACAATTCACTGCCCACTCCCCTGCGGTGATACTCCACAAGCACGCCCATAACCGCAAGCTCCACAGTAGCCTTGCCGGTTTCCTTCAGACACAGAAAGCCTGCCGGACGTTCGTTATCGTAAGCTGCGAAGCAGATCTGGTTTTCACTCTCACGGATATACTCCTCACGAGCTTCCGGAATTCCGAACCAATCGGGAAGCGCCTCAAGGACAGAACGAACAGAATCCATTTTCTCTTTGCTGTCAAATATCCTTCGGATTTCCATAACGAACCCCCTCTCGTCCTTCATTTATCACAGTCAGTCGTAATTATACTGACGCGGCATTTTAATGTCAAGCCGTCAATCACGCCGCGCGGGTTGACGAATCGCCGGTATGCGTGGTAAAATGGCACTGCACAAAAAGGCGGGCACACCCGCGGAAGTCCCCGCAAATGTGCCCGTATCATCTTAAATTTCTGTTTTCAGGAGAATTTATGAAAAGAACTATTGCAGCAAGAGTTGCCGCCGCCTTCGGCGCGCTTCTGATTCTTTTATCGCTGTGCGGCTGCGGCGACAGCCTTATCGGCAAATGGCGTTCCACTTCCGAGAAGGAAACACAGCTCATTTTTGTTTCCACCGGCAAGGTCACCATGTCTGCTGATGACATCGAGCTGACCGGAACTTTTACCGACGACGGTCAGAACCTTGTCTTATCGCTGATCGCACCCAACGGCAGGGAATACCGCATCGAAGCCACCTATACTATTACCGACGGTGAACTCCATCTGGAGAATTCAAAAGGACAGGTGGAAATATTCGTCCGCTGATCACATCAGCAGATATAGCAGAGTGAGCACAAGAGGCCATTCGCATCCCTCGCTGAGCGCCAGAAGAAGCAGTGCCGCTATAAGAAGTTCTTCCCCGGACAGTTTTAGCATTGGTTTTGCCCGGTCCGATTCAGGCTCTTTGCGTACTTCGCAGGCGCACTCATCGGTATCACGGTATTCCTGCTCACACAGATCTTTCTGATCATCACATTTTCTGCATTCCGGCGCGTCCTGCGGTTGGATCGGCTGCGATCCCTCTGCCGGACGCGCCTGTTCGCTCCATTCGGGCGTTACCCGGTACATCGGCGTTGTGTACTGCACCGAACGGCGCTGCGCTTCGAGCATGCGCTGGTCGGATTCATGGCGCATTACGCCGTAATCATAATATCTTACTGATGGCATTTATATCAACTTGCTTTCTTTGATTATGGAAAGAACTCTGCCGATGGACAGCAGCCGCTCGGCTTCGTCAAGTTTTCTGGCTCTCTGCTGGCTGAGAAACGGTCTCAGCGCAGAAAGAAGCCGTGCTGCGTCGTCATCCCTGTCGGCACTGATCATCGGGGCAAGTTTTGTCAGCATGGAGAGCATATCCGGCTGCGCATCTCCACACTGCGGCTGTTTATTGCGTTGTGTGCCTCGGGATTCGCCCTCATTATCCCCGGCATCTTCGGCAGAGGGTGAATCCGGAAGAAAGCCTCCCAACCCCATCTGCTCTGCTGCCTTGCGCAGATTGTCCATTGCCTGCGGATCGTTGAGCAAGGGAGCAACCATCGCACTGAGTTCATTCAGATTATCCATAAGTACATGATCCCTCCCCGCTCACGGTACTGCTCAGTTGCTGTTTTTGCCGTCCGCTCCGCTTATCCTGCTGAGCATCTGCCGCGCCATAGGAGTACTGAGTGCCTGTCTTGTCTTTTCCGGATCAGAAAGCACCTCACGCAGCATTTCCATATCCTGAGCCGAAAGACGTGATATGGCTTTCGCAAGTTCCGGGCTGCTTTTCGCGGCAGTGCTGACGGGGTCCGGACTGTTGTCTTTCATTACGATCACCACCTTACATTTCTAATAATACGCTTTTCAATCCCATAATATGACCGCAGAAAAGGAAGTGTTACAACAAATGAAAATACTGGTCGTGTCGGACACCCACGGCAGATGGGGTGCGCTCTACAACGTTGTTCAGGCTCATCCCGACGCAAAGGTTATTATCCATCTTGGTGACGGTTACGCCGATCTGGAACGTATACGCCCGTCTTTTCCCGACCGCGCAATGGTTGGCGTAGCAGGCAACTGCGACATTCTGGCAGCGTCCGGCGTGCGCAGCAGCGATATGATAAACATCGAAGACATCGATATTTTCTTTACGCATGGCCACTCTTACCGTGTAAAGTCAGGTGAAGCACTGGTAGAACAGGCTGCACGAGCGCGCGGCGCGAAGATCTGTCTGTACGGACATACTCATACTCCCAACAACGACGTACGCAATGGCCTTTACATCATGAATCCCGGATCGATAGGAGAGCCGCGCCGCGGTATACCAACCTGCGGAATTATCGAGATAAACGACGGCGAAATTTATATATGCATTGAAGAATGCAGCTTGTGATCTTTTTTCTCCGTTACATATATTTTTATCCATTCTCCGCAATAACTTGCAAAAATTGTATTATTTGACACAAAACCGCTTTACATTATCCGATTTTGTTGGTATACTATATCATAAGTATATATTGCCCATGTCGGGCATAGACCAGTATATTTCGGGAGGATGCGGCAATGAAGGTCGAGGTCAATAAACACAGAAGACCGGGCGTAAAGGTAAGCGTCACTCTTGCGCGAGCAAAGCGCAGAGGCAGCTGCATCAGTATTCCCGTGAAAGTCACCGCGAAGAACGAAAACAGCGTCGAATCCGGTATCACGGAAGAAATTGTCCAGCGCATTGAGAACTCCATCGGCTTTGTTCCGTGCGATGCGGAGGAAACCGTCGAACCGACCGGTTTCTGTGATCCCTCCGAAGATTTTTCCTCTGAGGATTACGCAGAAGTTCAGCCCGATCCGGCAGCGGAAGAAATATTTGAAGACGCTCCCGACGAGGAAGATCTGCTGGCACTGATCGCAGAAGAAGAAGCTGAAATGGCTTCCCAGCTTCTGCACCAGAGCAATGCCGCTTTTTCCGAAGCTAATGATTTTTCTGTCGATGAACCTGTTGATGCGCCGGCAGAAGAACCTGTTGATGCTCCGGAAAACGAGCATCACCCACAGGTTGAGCAGTACGTGCGCTATTTTGACCGCAGCACCGACGGTGAAAAATTCGAGGTAACCGATACCCGCGCCAATGGTCAGGAAATCATCTGTGTTGACGGTGAAAGCGGTCGTCTTTCCCGTGTGTGCGGGTTCATTAAAAACAATCAGTCCGCACAGCCTGCGGAAGACGAGGAATCTTCCGTACAGGAATAACCGCGCGTCGGCGCAGCTATATTATTCAATCACCAAGGGGGCTGCCTCACTTTCAGCAGAGTGACGCAGCTCCGTTTTTTAGTCGGATGCTGCTCTTACGGCAGTGATTCTGACAATGGAGGATTTATGGGCAATTCAACCGATATCGCTGTCATCGGCGGAGGTGCCTCCGGTATGGTCGCAGCCATTGCTGCCGCACGGACCGGAGCGGCAGTCACGCTGCTCGAAGCCCAGCCGAGAATCGGCAGAAAGCTTCTTTCCACCGGCAACGGTCGATGCAACATCACCAACACCGGAATATCTGCCGAACACTATCGCAGCAGACATCACGCTATGGTCACAAAGATCATGGATCGGGTTTCCTGCAGCGGTGTGAAAGACTTTCTTTCCTCGCTGGGACTTGAATGCTTTGAGGAACGCGAAGGGCGGGTTTATCCCCGCTCGGAGCAGGCAACGTCGGTTCTTGATATGCTGCGAGCGGAACTGGAACGGCTCAAAGTGAACGTGGTCGTCGATGCGCGCGTGACCGAAATCAGAAAAACAAACCGGGGGTTCTGTCTTGTCTCCGGAGAGCAGACCTTTTCCGCCGGCAGGGTTATCCTCTCATGCGGCTCTCCCGCGGCACCGCAGCTGGGTGGATGCGCCGACGGTCTTTCTCTTGCGGGAAAGCTTGGGCTCAAATCCATCCCCTTCTCCCCTGCCCTCGTTGGTCTGAAGGTAGACAGTACTGATCTGAAATCCCTCAAGGGCGTGCGCTGGCGCTGCAGTCTTTCTCTGCTTCAGGACGGGATATCTGTGCATTCGGAAAGCGGAGAGATACAGTTCAACGAAGATAATCTTTCCGGCATCGTGACCATGCAGATGTCCTCCCGCGCCGCACGACTGGTCGGCGGCTGCGTTCTCTCCGCAGACCTGCTGCCTGAATACAATCCTGAGCAGCTCACGGATAAATTCACCGTGCTGAGCAGGCAGCTCGGTCATGTACCGATGGAAACGTTTCTTTCCGGCCTGCTTAATAAGAGGCTGGCGGTATATCTGCTGAAGCGAGCAGGAATTACAGGCCTTGCCCGTCCTGCTTCTCAGCTGAAACAGCGTGAGATAAACACTCTTGTGAAAATCATCAAGGATCTGCGCTTTTCCGTCACTGGAAATTGCGGCTGGAAAGCTGCACAGGTGGCTTCCGGAGGATTGCTGCTGAATCAGTTCGACGAGCATCTTCAGTCCAAGCTTCTCCCCGGGCTTTATGCCTGCGGAGAAGTTCTGGACTGCGACGGAGACTGCGGCGGTTTCAACCTGCACTGGGCGTGGTGCTCAGGCATCACCGCCGGACGCGCGGCGGCTTCCGCCAAATAACTAAACAAACGAAAGAGAGCAAAAACTGATGCCATTGCTGGACAACATCAAGCTGTCACCTCACCGTGATACTCCGGCGGCGCTCAGGAAAGCCGCCGCACGAAAGCTGAATATTCCGGATTCCGAGCTGGGTGAGATACGTGTCTCACGCCGTTCGGTTGACGCGCGGCGCAAGGACGCGCTCAGCCTTGTATATTCTATCGAATATTCAATGAAGGGTAACAGATTGCCGGAATATATACGACCAAAACCTCAGCCTGTGATAAAATGCCCTGAACTGCGGCCTGTGGTCGTTGGAAGCGGACCTGCCGGTATGTTCTGCGCTCTAACCCTTGCCGAAGCCGGACTGCGTCCGATAGTCATCGAGCGCGGCCGCCCCGTGGAGGAGCGCACCCGTATCGTGGAAAACTACTTTGCCGGCGGCGAACTTGACTGCCGGTGCAACGTGCAGTTCGGCGAAGGCGGCGCAGGTACTTTTTCTGACGGCAAGCTTACCACCGGAATCAAGGATTCACGCATTGGTACTGTCAATGCCGCGCTTGTGGAATTCGGGGCCCCTCCTGAGATCGCATATTCGTCAAAACCTCATATCGGCACTGACCGCCTGCGGGGCGTTGTGGCAAATATCCGCAGATATATCGAGTCGCTGGGCGGTGAGTATCGCTTCTCCGCGCAATTGACTGATATTACCATACGCAACGGCAGACTTGAGGCAGTTCAGATCACATCTGACACGCAGGGCGAGTATACAATCGACTGCGGCTGCATGGTACTCGCAACCGGTCATTCCGCCCGTGACACGTTTGAGATGCTGCACCGGCGCGGATTTGTTATGGAAGCAAAGCCCTTTTCTGTGGGCGCACGCATCGAACACCCACAGCCTCTTATTGATCGCGCACAGTACGGAAGCTTTGCCGGACACCCTGCTCTGGGAGCTGCCGACTACAAGCTTTCCGCCCGCACCCGTGACGGACGTGGAGTATACACCTTCTGTATGTGCCCCGGCGGTCATGTGGTTGCTGCCGCAAGCGAACCTGAAAGCATCGTGACCAACGGCATGAGCTATTATTCCCGCGACGCCGCCAACGCAAACAGCGCAGTCCTGGTGGGCGTTTCCCCCGCCGATTACGGCTCAGAACACCCTCTGGCAGGCGTTGAGTTCCAGCGGCGCATCGAACACGCTGCATGGCTGTATACCCGTTCCTCCAAAGCTCCGGCACAACTGCTGGGTGATCTTCTGGCAGGAAAGGTCACCTCTGCCGGTGGTTCGGTTGTCCCCAGTTATCGTCCCGGTGTAGTCTGGGGCGAAATCGGCTGCTGTCTGCCGGACTTTGTCACAAACGGCATTGCGGACGGCTGTCGGGAGTTTGATCGCCGCCTGAAGGGCTTCTGCAATCCGGAAGCGGTTCTCACCGCTCCGGAAAGCCGCAGCAGTTCGCCCGTACGCATCGTGCGCGGCGATGATCTACAGTCCTCTGTGGCAGGAGTATATCCCTGCGGCGAGGGCGCAGGCTACGCTGGCGGCATTATGTCCGCCGCGGTAGACGGCATGCGCTGCGCGGAAATGATTATCGCGCAATATCGCTGAGGTGACTGTCATGGATGAAGTAAGAATCGTTGAAGCGCAGATGTGTTACTGCGCCAGCCACACGGACACCATCACCGCAGTTGCTCAGGAGGGACTTTATCTCTCCAACAACACGGGATTCACCTACGAATCGATATTATCCTTCTTCAAGATGTGTGAGGACGCCGGATACCCACAGTATTATGTCATCAACTCCGAGGATAAAGCGGTGGGCTGGTGCGATATTGTCCCCCGTGGGATCACCGGCAGAAAAGTCGGCTATATCGGCATCGGGCTGCGCGCTGACTACCGCGAACAGGGCATTGGTACGCAACTTATGCAGCATGCCCTTGACCATGCAAAGGAATACGGCTTCACAGAGATAAGACTTGAATGCCGCGCATCAAACAAGCGCGCGCTGCACATTTATGAAAAGAAATTCGGTTTTCATAAAACCGGATACAAGCGTCGCGGGCTTGTGATCGACGGAAAAGGTATCCCCATCGTATACATGAGAAAAAAACTTGATTGACGAAAGGGCAGAAACTATGCCTGACACTAATAATCGTCCGCGGGTAGCGCTTGTCACCGGCGGCTCAGGCGGCATCGGCCGCGCAATCGCACTTGCTTTCGGCAGGGCGGGCTGGCGTGTTGCCGTCCACTACAATACAAACCGGCAGTCTGCTCAGAAAATTGCCGATGAGATCTCAGCGGCAGGCTCTCAGGCCATTGCGGTACAGGCAGACATTACCAACTACGATTCCGTGCAGAGAATGTGTGAAGACGTGCGCATTTGTCTCGGTGGACTTGACGCGCTTATAAACAACGCCGGTGTGGCTGATATCGTTCCCTTTGCCGACATCACACCTGAACGGTGGCGCAGAATGATGAGTGCGGATCTTGATGGTGTTTACAACTGCTGCCGCGCCGCTCTGCCCTATCTCGGTGAAGGATCATCCATAGTGAACGTATCCTCGGTCTGGGGCATATACGGTGCCTCCTGCGAGGTGCATTATTCAGCAGCGAAGGCCGGTGTAATCGGCATGACTTCGGCTCTGGCAAAGGAACTTGGTCCTTCCGGCATTCGTGTCAACTGCGTAGCTCCCGGCGTGATTGCCACAGAGATGAACGCATGGCTCAGCGAGGAAGATCAGGCAGAACTAAACGACTGTACCCCTCTCGGACGAATGGGAACGCCCGGGGAAGTGGCGGCAGCGGTTCTTTTTCTCGCTTCCGACAACGCTTCCTTTATAACCGGCGCTACTCTGCCGGTTACCGGAGGATTTACCGGCTGATCGAAAAGCTTATCCAGTCATCATTGAGATAATCCACTGCCATTTCAACCGTAAAGTCTTTCGCCTCCACAGGCATTTCCGCCGTTATCCATCCTTCACGGCTGCAGCCGGCATCTATCAGGCCGTCTACAGGCGCTTTGTCCTCCGAGAGAGAAAGAATCTGACACGGAGCATTCTCTGCGGTTACGCGAATTCCATGCACACTGCTCAGCGCAATGCTGTTGGTGGAACTGTTGGTCACGTGCAGTTTGACGCTGACCTGTTCCGAACCAACCCCGCTGTCATCCGACACCATATCGGTACACATTACGGCATAGACCCCGTCGTCATAGACCACAACAGGACAGAACGGGGTTTCTTCGGGCATTTCGGTTTTGTGATCCCCGCATCCGGAAAACATTACCGTAACCCACAGACAGGCAGACAATATTGCCGCAGAACGAACCGACCGAAAAACACTCAGGCAGCGATTACGCATAGGTTTACCTCCACTGTTTAGCTTGCTAATTCTTATTCCTGCCGCTGGAAAACAATTCCGACACGACAAAAGCAGTCCGTATTCTTCACGGACTGCTTTTTGATCTGTAAAGGCATATCACCTGCCTGACGTTTTATGCGGCGACGCGAACATTTTATCGCGCTGAGCCGGCTCGTTGAGCAATTCCCCCTCATCGGTATAGCGTGAGCCGTGGCAGGAGCAGTCCCATGTGTGCTCATGGGGATTCCAATGCAGTACGCAGCCAAGGTGGGAACAGCGGGGCTTTGAGAACGACAACAAACCTTTGGTCGCATGAACTACGTTTACCGCAAGCTGACGGCAGAGCATACTTCTTGACGGACTGAACACCTTCTCCCACTCGTTCTCCTTTCCCGTAATCAGATCGGTAATCAGCCGGGCGGCAATCATTGACGAGGTCATCCCCCATTTGTTGAAACCTGTGGCGACAAAAAGATTCGGTGTACACGCCGAATACCTTCCGATGTATGGCACTCTGTCCAAAGTCATACAGTCCTGCGCAGCCCATCTGTATTTTACCGATGAGTCGGGAAACAACTTTGCGGCAGTCCGTTCCAGTTCATCCCATCCTCCGCCGGGCGTCCCTGTGCGGTGTCCCGCGCCGCCCATCAACAGATAATCCCCCGCACTTCTGAAACTTAACCCCTCTGGCGCATCCTGCAGATACATTCCATCAACACGCGGCGCGTTTTCCAGGGCTATTACATATGCCCGGCTTTGATACTGCTTGAGGAAGTAGCTTCCGTGGCGGTTGACAAACGGGAAATGCGTTGCAGCAACGATCCGGTTTGCGGTCACCGAACCCGTTTCAGTTATAGCTTTGTGTCCGATCAGATGGCAAACACGACTGTGTTCGTATATCCTCAGCCCTTGGACGATATGTGCCGCAAAGCACAGTGGATTAAACTGCGCCTGACCTCGCAGCATCACCGCAGGTGCACTGAACGGCAGATCCAGCTTTGGTGCCTGTTCTGCTTCTATTCCTATGCCGCGCAAAGCTGCAATCTCCCGACTGACCGCGTCAGCACTATCTTTTGAAAACACGTACGCATTTTGCCTGCTGTAACTGCAGTCGATGTTCCCGCACAGGCGTGCGTATTGCCTCACCGCCCACTGATTGGCCTCATAATACAATCTTGTTTTCTCTTCGCCAATGTTCTCGACCAATCCGGCACAGAGCAAACCGTGGAGCGCAGAGATTTTTGCGGTAGTATTGGCAGTTACGCCGCCGCACAGCGTGCGGGCTTCCAGAAGCACGCAATCAAGGCCCGCATCAGTCAGCATACGAGCGCAAAGCAAACCTGCAAGCCCGCCGCCAACTATCAACACCTCGGTGTTGATGTGCTTTTCCAGTCTTTTAAATGCAGGCAGTACGGTTGTATCTCTCCAGAGAGAGTTCATGCAATCACCCCAGAACAGTATTCCGCACTGTGCGTGTAAAAATTCGGGGCAGCCTTTCTATTTTCACTTACGTGGTTTCAGAAGAAAAAACTCAGATTTTTCGAAAAAAAATGAAATTAGGGCTTGATTTTTAAATCGCATTGTGCTAATATATACGAGCAGTCGAGAGACTGGCAAATACTTGGGGGTGTAGCTCACTTGGGAGAGCGCTTGAC
>JAZUPE010000014.1:0-41638 GCA_045605025.1 Acutalibacteraceae bacterium | reverse complement strand
TCTCTACAATTGTAATTTTTGATGCAATCAAAAATGAATAGCTTAAGAATTGCCATTTTGGTTCAAAATTTAGTATCAGCTTTCTTAAATCTTTACATTTTCTGTAATTCACTATACTATACGGTACTTCAATTTTTACATTCGTCATTTTCATACACAAACCTTAATTCATTTTCTTTTCATCCAAAAAATTCCTGCATTAGGGGTTTTTTCAGTGTTTCCAGTTTTTCAAGGCTTTTCTGAACTGCCAATTTTGATTTGTCGGTCTGTTCGACGAAAGAGATGAACCTATCTTGCAACTCAATCGGAGGCACCATCAGCCGTAGTGAGTTAATGGAATTGAAGTTTAGCCCCGCCTTAACTGCACTTTGATTCTTCGCTTGGAACTGACTCTTACCAGCTTCGCTTTCCATGTAATATGCCACATAGAGAGGGCGCACAATGTCTTTGTTAAGCCTTATGCAAGTTAAGTGCTGATTGATATATCCGCCATATTCTGCAATTTCTTTTGTGACGACACCAGTTCTGCCCAAATCAGCAGTAATGCTAATCAAGAGGTCTCCCTCTTGTACTCTTGTGCGTTTCGCCTCTGCATTATCTGGCGGAACAATATGCTGCACATCATCAAGAGTAATCCGGCAGTTCTTTACATTCTTTATGGTAATAAAGTATTCGCCGTTTTCTGTAAAATACTGCGCCCACCCCCGTGAGCCTGAAGTGAGAAAACTAATATGTTCTGACAATTCACAAACAGGCCATTCCTTCGGGTTGGCAACAGGGTCGCCGAACAGTTCGATAAATCGGGCTTTGACAAGCTCGTCCAGTTTTGCGAGTTGTTGTCTGTGCCGTGAAATCAGAAGGTGTATTTTGTCTAATATCTCAACAATTTGTTGTTGCTTTTCACTTGGATAGATTGGTATTTCAGCCTCTTTTAGCCATTTGAAGTGACGGTTATAGCCAGTGTCAGGGATTATTACGCTACACAAAGCATAATATAAAAACCGATAATTTGCATTATCAATATTTGCTTTTAGGACTTTTACTCCATCAGCTCCAAGAAAAAAAGGAGTCTCTATATATTTAATCGCTCTGGTATGGTCTCCAAAGATTATTGCAGGAACATCAGTGAAAAGGCCATGTTCTTCATTTGTATAGCCGGCGATTAAACTTTGCCCTTGGTCAATGATTGGATGGAGTCCTGCTTCGAGATAATCACTTGTTGGCAGTTTTCGTCCTTGCTTGGTTACATCGGTAAATATGTCCGTGAAAACCTTCCTCACACCAACCCCTCCAGTTCCTTCAGACCCTCATCAATCTCCATCTGAATCTCCCTTATCTCCGCCAGCAGCTGGCTTGTGGGCGGATACTCCACCGGAACATATTCGGTCTTCTTATACTTATTTATAGAGAGGTCATAGCCGTTCTCCACTATCTCGTCCCTGCTCACAAAAAAGCTCTGCTCGGTGCGCTCACGGCCTTCTTCGCCCTCAAGGTTACGGAAGCGGGCGATGATATCGGGAATGTCATTCTCCGCAACGGGCGTGCGTTTGTCGTCAAGGCTCATTCCGTCGGCGCGCATATCGTAGAACCACACCTTGTCCGTTCCGCCGTGGCCGGTCTTGGTGAAAATGAGTATACCGGTGGATACCCCGGCGTAGGGCTTGAACACACCCGAGGGCATGGAAATAACAGCCTCAAGGCGGTTGCCGTCAACCAATTCCTTGCGGATAGCCTTGTGCGCCGTAGAGGAACCGAACAGCACGCCGTCCGGAACGATGCAGGCGCACCGTCCGCCTACCTTGAGCATTCTCAGAAACAGAGCAATGAACAGCAGCTCGGTCTTCTTGGTCTTGCACATCTTCAGCAGGTCGGTGGAGACAATGTCGTAGTCAAGGCTGCCCTTGAACGGAGGATTAGCGAGGATAAGCGAGTATTTATCCCTGTCCGGATTCTGGTCGGACAGGCTGTCCCGGTACTCGATGGTAGGGCTGTCCACACCGTGGGTCATCATATTCATGGCTCCGATGCGCAGCATTGTCCTGTCCATGTCGTAACCGGTGAACATATGATTCATATAATGGTCGCGCTTGACACGGTCGAAGAATATCTCCTCCTTGTGATTCTCCCGCAGGTACTGACCGGCACCGACGAGGAAGCCGGAGGTGCCGCAGGCCGGGTCGCAGATAACATCGTCTGCCTTGGGCTGCATCAGTTCCACCATCATTCGGATGATATGACGAGGCGTGCGGAACTGCCCGTTTACGCCCGACTGGGACAGCTTGCCCAGCAGATGCTCATATACGTCGCCGCGAACATCGGAACTCTGCTCGGCGTTCATCATGGCATAAATCTCATCAAGCGCAGTGACAACCTTGTCCAGCAGCAGGGGCGTGGGAAGCTTGAAGATTGCGTCATCCATGTACTTGGCGTAGGCGCTTTCCTTGTCGCCGTGAAGCCCTTTGATAAAGGGAAACACAAACTCCTGCATGACGCTGTACATACGGTCTGCAGGATAGTCACGGAATACCGACCACTTGAGCTGACTGCCGTCTATCTTCCGCTCGCCGATGGATACCTCGCCCTCGAAGATGCTCTTGTAGGGCAATCCCAGCATGACGCTCTCCTTGGCGCGCCGGTTGTCCGACTCGTCAAGGTCGTGGATAAACATCAGGTAGGTCATCTGCTCGACCACATCCAGAGGGTTGGTCAGTCCACCCGTCCAGAAAATGTTCCAAAGACTGTCAATTCTGTTCTTCAGCTCGCCGATAATCATGATATGTCGGCCTCCTTGTGAATGCTATACATATTCATAATCATTTTATCACGCATAATCTGTCAAGTCAAATAATGCGAACAAGAAATCCTGTATATGCGAACGAGAAATCCTGTATATAAGTAATAACCTCAAGACTGTTTTCTTAGAAGGAAAGCCTTGAGGTTATTAAATATTGGTAAATAAATGCGCTCTTTTCGCATACAAAAACTATTGGAACCAGCGAAATTAAGTTTAAGAAAGCATCTCAACTTTTGTATATAGAAGAGGAAGGTGTTCTTCCAGCCAGTTTGCTGCTCCGCGGTAATCGGAGCAGCACAAAAGGAGATGCCGAGAAATGATTAGAAAACAAGAGAGACTTTCGCAAGTCAGCGATAAATACAGTTATTTTCACTGCTTTGAGTCTTTGACGAACATAAGAGAAGTTTTATTCCTGATGGAGCGTTTTGTTTCTCCGCGAGACCCGGAAAATAATGAATATGTAGAGATACTGCCTGAAGTTACTTACGACAGAGCATCAGCAGCTTCATATGGCTGCGAAATCGAACCAGAATCTTGGTCAATCAATATGAGCATTCTGGACGAGTATGTCAGCGGTTCAAGAGAGGTCCAGTTTGTCGTTGGCAAAAAAACGAAGTTCTGTGCCTTCCATGTCGCAGGTTATGAACAGGATGCAGTCGAGCGAGCGGCGAAAGGCGTATACCGCTTGCTAAGGAAGAAATACGATATTCCCTCCGAAGTGATAACTGTATTTGACGATGGCGAGGGAGGTTATTATGTGATGCTGTTTTTTCATAAGTCTGTGGTGACCACTGAACTTGAGCGCTTCCAGAACAGCGTTGTTAATGCTTCAGCAGGCGCTGCGATGAACTGTGGTGCTAATGTCTGCCCAATGACAAAACAGCGAGCATATGTTACGCTGCCTTTTGGAGTAAATCCGAGCACCAAACGGCGGCGAACCCCTGTGGATGCGCACACATTCAAGCCGATACACGACCTTCGCAAATATGCGTCGAGCCACATAGCGCTTAGCAGCGCACAGGTTGAAGTGCTGCTGGCACACGACTTTGATACACTCGAAAGAAACATGATAAAACCAGCCGAATGGCATGAAGGTAGGCTATTGAATCCTGCGGAGTATCCAGCCACTATTAATCTCACGGTTGCGGAAACTGAGTGTATCCGCAGGCAATCAAAAAAATCAATAAGGATGTTGCTTATGATAATGATGATGTGCATGAAGAGTACCCCCACGAACAGCACGACGGACAGTATAACTGCCAGCACGGATACTCTTAGCCGGTTGAGTGGACTTAGTTTGCCTACAGTTAAATCTGCGCTGTCGGAAATGTGTGCCCACGGTGTATTGGCAAAAGGTGATATTAGTGATAGTAGCGTTATCGTTGACAGTAAAAATAAAGGTCCTAAAGCTACAACCTATATGTTAGGAAATGCGGTGCAAAGTTATCTTGAGGGGACTGCGCCCTGCTCGAACTGTCTTTCCATTCCCGCATGCTCCGTGATGGAAGCACTGTACAGGAGGGACGAAACCTTCTTCGAATCACAATACACTGTACTAATGGCTACAGGCAAGGCAAAGCAAATAAGTAAGGATGCAGCGTAGCGAGCGCGAGTATAAACCTTCTCTTATATGTGTAAAAGCGTACAAGTACCACACAAATAACACAGAAGAGCCACTGAATACAGTTAAGAATTTTACCAGAAGATGAAACTGAGTCTTTGTTTATCATTGAAATTTTACCAGAACGGAAAGGTCTTACGCGATGAAGAATACGGATACTCAAATAACGGCAGTTGCTCACAGACTATCAATACTATATATAAATTATGATAAAAACTATATAGAGCAGATGAGCGGTGGAAGTTATATCACTCACATAAACGATGGAACATATCTGGGAATAGGATATGTCGAGGAGCATCTTGCCGGAAATCGGACCTTTGGTATCCGCGAAGAGAAGGCAGCTAAAGTAATGGTCTTTGACATAGATGAGGACAACCTCAAGGCGGTCAAAGGGATAATTGCTATATTGCAGGAATACGGCGTTCCGGAAAACAGCATCCATGTTTCTTTGAGTGGCGGTAAAGGGTATCATGTGTCGTGCTTTTTTGACAGACCAATGGAGCTGAATCAGCTTAATCTCTTTCAATCGTGTGTCATGGTTAAGCTCAGTGACAAATATCCGGAAATGGTCGACCTTAAGGTTGACCTCCGACCAACGCCGACCTATGGAATCAAAATGCCATTGGGGATACATCGCGTTACAGAAAGCCGCTGTTGGTTTTGCGAAAAGGGAAATATGAAACCTATCGAGAGCTATGAGTATATCCATAATATAGAACAAATGTCACGTGACTATTTTACTGGAGTAGTAATGAAAACACTCAGTCGTGAAAACAGTCGAAGCAGCTTAGTTCAAAGGGCGATAAATAGGTCGGTTCATTATGGGTTCGCCGTTTCTAAAAAAGAACACGATGATGAATCTGCAGAAGGTATTCTTGCCAGAAGACTGCTATGTCCTAATACCAGGCACATCACTTTGTTTGACATGTGTCTCAGACTAAAGAGCGTTGGCGTGTGCGCATCAGAATGCGAATTGCTTTTGAAAGCATGGATGACTGCTCAAGACACGAACATGTACGAAACACCGCTGCCGCAGTGCATGACGGATATCAGTGAAATAGTAACCTACATATTCAAGGAGAACCGTGATGAAAAGAGAAACATAGCTGTAAAAGAATATTATGGCAAGTGTGACGGCAAGTTAACGCTAACTAACGATGAAGTAAGGTTTATTTTGAGCTTATCAAACTCAAAAATGTGGTCTGTCGTCCTATTCATATTGAAGTATCATAAAGATGGGCCAATATATTCGGAACGGTGGCAGGCTCACGCTATCAGCACATTAATCAACGAGTGCAGTGGCGATGGTATTCCCATGCAGGCAAAAACAGCCAGAGACTATCTGCGTCGATTGAGCGACTTAGGTTTCATAAAGGTGAATACGGTGAAGTTGTCCAAAGGTGAGAACCCGCAGGCAGAGGCAGGCAAGAATAATGTGCCTCAAAATTACTATTATTGCCGTTTCGGGAACTGCCCGACGGAAATCGCAGTTCAACGGAAATTTGTAAAGGGTATGCTTGGGAGTGGTGATGATGCATATGTCGTTGAAACCCAAGATAAGACTTACCGTGAAATACTGCTTGAAGCCGTTAACTACTTTGGCCTTAGGGAAGAACTGTTTTACAGCATGTCGAGGCGTAACTTCAAAAACCTGTTTGGAAACAACAGAAAGGTAGCATAATCATATTTTCATCTGTCGTTCTTTCATCCTATTATAAAATGTTCCGGCAGAGAAGCCCGACCGTCTGATGGCTTCGCTCCAACTTATTCTACCACTCTCATAGTCCTGAACAATCTCCTCCCAATCGTCAGGATAGGGTATTCGCTTGGCTTTTCTTCCAGCAGAAACAATAGCGTCCGCATCTGATTCAGCTCGCAGAAAAGCGTAGAACCGTGTGGAGCACAGCCCGGATTGGCGCATCGCCTCACCGGTGCTGATGCTTCCTTGACGAAGTAACTCCATGATGCTGTTCCAGTTATCTGGCTTGGCAACCTTCGAGCGAGCAGGCTTTTTCTCCTGCTTAGCCTTTGGTCCAGGCAAAATATCGTTTCTTGTGCGCTTGGGCAGTTCAAGCCCAACAGCATCAAGTTCAAGTTTAATGCAGTATCGAATATATTCAGAATAACTGGCTACACCGAGTTCTGCTATGCGAGCAGTTATCATCGCCTTTTCTTCTTTAGTTAGTAACGCCTTTATTGCCACATAGTCACGCTTCATTATAGATTCATCTCCTTTACCGTGAGTCTTAAGCTGTTCCCAGAATGGCTCTATTCCTAATTTTCGGGCAAGTGTATCAAGCTGATTACTTTTGGATAGTCCCATGGCATTAGCAACATAGGCTTTACTGAGAACATAGGGGGATGTTGCCATCTCCATCAGATGCTCTCTGAGGGTATTATCATCCGAGATGTCATGCAGGAATGCATCGGGAGGTAAGTTCATTATCGTTGACAAGAGAGCGTAATGGTTGGGGATGGTGAAGCTATCATTTTGGAGCATCAGATATATTGTATTGCGGAAATTCTTGTCTATGAAATGAGCATCAAACACATCACTGCCCACCATGTCGATAATGTATTCTCGCAGTTTTGCGGGAATTATCTTGCTGCTCGAGCGAGGCAGCAGCTCGTCTGATACAAGCTTGTTATAGGCAAATCTGCGGAATGATGGATTTCCATCAAGGCATACAGGATGTGAATAATAGGAGTACAATGTATCTGTGAGAAGTTGCTCGTATGGCAAACAACTGAAATCAAGCTCTGTTTGCGGACAGGAATATCGGCTTGCAGGTGCAAATGCTCTGCCGGAGCTACGGACAAGTGCATTTGAATTGACCAGACGACACTTATGGACCGGGCAGAGAGGCATGGTTCGAATCTGGTGATGGGTGTGCCAGTAGCACTCGCCATAGCGCCGTTCACTTTCAGCATTGCATAGCGGACAATACCTCAGCGGTACTTTGCAGTTCGCGTATGGCCACAGTCGCAATGTGCTGCTGAGTTTGTTTCCGTCGACACCGCTTGAAAGGTAATCATATACTGCCTGCCGTTGTTGCACAGAAGAAAAACGAGTCACGAACGGGAACAGAGTGTGTTCGTTAATTACTTTATCTATGTCGATGAACCCATAGGGGAGCCCAGAAAGCAGTTTCTGGAGATGATTTCCTGTGAAGTATGTACTGACTTTTACGGCTTCCGCTCCGAAAAGCTGTTCCATGGTCATATTTGGGGATTGATTTCCGCTTCTTAAATGATAACGACATAGCACAGAGTACCAAAGCTCGTTTGGGTACGGTGTGGGAAAGAAAGCTATTCGAGCCATTCAGCAAGTCCTCTTTCGTTCAGACAATCAAAGAACCCGTCTTGCCCATAACTTTCAAACAGGCTCAGCAGGTCGTTTTCATCACGAAACGACTTTGGTCTGCCAACGGTGTTCTGAGAGGGTATCTTTGTCTGCTCGTTTGAGGATTTATCCAGAACGGATTCATCGACGGACACATCTTCAAGCGGTGGTTCCGTCAAAGTCATAATAAAGGAGTCATCAGTTTGCGTTGAGCTTCCTCTTATCGAATATTTAGCGGCGGCCTTTACGAGCGTGTTCTCGTCCACGTGTTCTTCTCCTGACTGGATAGCATACTGCTGGGCATACATTATTAATTGACTCATCAGAGCGGGAATGCCTCCGGCAAGTTCGTATACTTTTCTCCGGATAGATTCGGTGAGTTCGGAAGTCTGTACGGTATATTGGTACTGCCACAAACAATTGAGCAGCGTGTTGAAGTTCTTTCCATAGGACAAAGCGTCAAGTCGTAATCCCCGTGTGCGCCGTGATAGATGAGCATGACGCTGAAAGTTATTTTCGGCTTCCGGTGTACCGACGAGGGCGATGCAGACGCCGGTGTTATTCATAAGTTGAACCAGAAACCGAATCAGCATTTCTTCTGACGGAAACGCTGTTGACTTTCGCTTTCTGTTACTCTTTGGAATAATGTTTTGTATCTCATCAATGACAATCACACCTACATGATACGAGATGCACATCTGGCTTATATTCAAAATCAACAAGTCAAGGGTGGTGGATGAACGATGCGGTATTATCTTAGTGCCGTACTCATCTGCCAGAGCTGATTCTATCTCTGCCATGATATAATAACAAAGAGACTTTACGGAGCAATCGCTCGGGCATTGCACATGAATATAATTAATTTGAGTCTCTACAAATGACTTATCATTGTATTCGGTGTGTGTTATACATTGTGGCAGAAGTTCAAGTATACGGCTGACGGTAGTTGTCTTTCCGATTCCCGGAACGCCGAGAATCGAGAAACTGGCAGGTTGAGAGGGAAAGGCAGGTACCTCATTGCGAGAGTTATGCTTACACTCGGCAATTCTGTTCATCTGCTGTATAGCGGCGAGGCTGCTCTTTCCAATGAAAGAGCGTTGGATACCGTGATTTATAAGAGAATACGCACTACAGGCATATTCCATCGGAAGGAAGACGTTCAGAACTTCTGCTGCCAAGGCAAGCCGGTGTTCTGCAGGAAGCTCCCGTTGGGTTGGATTGTATTCGGGTAGGGTACAGATATTACGAAGAAGTTCATCTTTTGACAGAGGCGGCGGAAGCGCCTCGATAAACGGATTTCCCGGGTAAACGATACTTGGAATGTATTCAGCTTTCATCTGTATTGTCCTCTCTTTCTCTGGCTTGTAACATATAGCTTAACTGGGATGAGGAACTGGGTTCTGTCTTGCACGACGCTGCGGCTTTTACAATGTCTCGCATGGCGGATGTATTGGCCAAAGATTCCGGCAGCAGAGCCGCTTTTTCCTCATTGCGCGCACTGCTCTCTCGGCGAAGGTAAGCCTGCACCTCGTCAAAGGTCAAGCCGGTAAAGGCGTCAGAAGCACTTGTCAGCTCAAATTCATAGTAGGAATCATCTTCAAACAGCCATATCCTACTGGTGTTGTTCGGTAGATAAGCAACCGTGACTGGCTCTTTTCCTTTAATACCAGCGGTGACACAGCGTGTATTGAAGGCGTTGTTGCGGTATGTAAGCGACCGGAATTCAAGCCCACGGCGGGTAAAATGCGCGCGCCCACGGGCAAGAAGAACCATTGTGTCGGCATCGACTGCAAACGGCTTAACAGACGAATATCCGTTATCCGTCAGCCAGTTCCATATAGCCGCTGGTGTGTGCTTAACCTGCTCTGCGGCCATCTCCGGCGGACGCTGATAGCTTTCCAGTATCCGCATGCTGTTACAATGTACTATCGATAGAATGACCAGCTTTGTGTATTCTTCAAGCGTGAGTGTAGCCTCAAGGCGATAATCAGGCGCTCCGCGCTCAGCGAAGTCACCTTCAATGCAGCCTTGATGGAATAACACCGGTTTGATATGGCCTTGCAGAAGTGAAAATGAACTCTCAACAATACCTTTGAGTTCCGGGCGGTATGGCGGCAGTATCTCAAGCGATATATTCAGGGACGAACACAGTTCCTTAACCTGCTGGCTGGCAAACTCCATTCCGCGGTCGGTGACGATTGTTCCCGGGATGCCTGATGCAGGCCATTGTTCCGATGTGATTTCTATTCCATATTGCTTACAGAAGTCCACCTTATCGCACACAGCATTGCGCAGACACTCAATGACCGCCTCCTCGCCGCCTTTTAAACCAACATAGATACCGGCAATCAGTTGGGTTGCGCGGTCAACAGCCATATAAATGATTGGGCGTCCTATTGTCTGAGTGCGGTCATATCGGGAGACGAGATATACATCTGCTTCAGTAGCGTCCATTTCATATGTTCCCACAGCCTTTGTGCTTGTTGATGTCTTCCCGTAAAGCGGTCGCGAATTGCGCTGATAATATGAAAGACCTTTACGGGAAATAACTGCGTTTGTGTCATTCTTGATGTGGTCATAGAAATAATGCTTAAAGCGAGAGAATGTCGGATAGTTGTCAGCAAGAACGCCATTAGGAGAGAGATACTTATCAATTAGCATCATCTCATAGGTTTTGGCAAGGGATAGCTTTCTGGAAGAATAATGGTATTTTCTGATTGCCCAGCGGATGTTCTTAGCATCCGACGGAGGAATGTTGGACCTTGGTGGTCTTGGCGATGGATATAGAGCTTCTGGGCCTCCTGCGAGATACGCATAATACGAGCGCTGTATAGTCCGCCGACTTTTTCCGCTTTGGCTGGAAATATCCCGAATCAGAGCTCTGCGTATGGTGCTGTCATATATTGCCTCCGTGCTGTTAATAAGCGGCTGGAGAATACGAAGCCGTTCCTTTTGCTTGCGGATTTGTGAAGGCGTGAGGAGCTTGGGTTGGGATGGTGTCGGCGCTTCTGCAGGTTCAAGCTCGTCTTGTGCAGCTAAAATAGGTTGGGACGGATTATCCGAACACGCAATGACCCATATGCCATCCTCACAGCGATGCAGTCCTCGATATATCTGTCCGTTAATAAGATATTGTTCGAAGGCCATATTCTACACCTCTCACAACTACCATCTGCCACTTGTCCACGCCGACCGCAGTCCAGTATCTTCGGGATATCTCCAGTTTCTCGATATTCGCCTTTTTCTCCAAAGTGTATGAGCGCACAATCTCATATACCGCCTTGCTGCCGTCTGTATATTCCACGAGAAAGGATGTGAGCCATTCGGTTTCTCGATATGATTTTCGAATGCCGCTCAGCGATATGCGTCCAACCCAGTTCTCGAGTGGAACAGAGGAATAGTAACAAGAGACGCTTTCATCTTCCTCAAGCTGCTTTGCGAACTTGTGCTCGGGGTCGTTGTTGACGACTTTCTTCTGTCCGTCCTTTTTGCTGACGAACATGATTTCTCTGGTAATGACATTGGCTTTCCTCATTTTGGAGTCCTCCGTTAGAATATGAATTATTATGAAAAACTCCCAAAAACCTCAGTAAATTTCAAAAAACCTCCCGGTAGTTTTTCGGAGTTTTTGAAAGATGTTTGTGGGAACATCACATAAATAGCAGACTGATTTTGTGAGATAATTACAGGGGTTTGGCGTAATTCTTCGGAGGTTTTTCGAAAAACCTCGAATTAGTCGAAATTACTATGTCCTTTTCCACCCCACGCTGTCCAACTTTCCGGCCCAAATGTCCAGCAATTTCCGTCTCATCCCGTCCCATTCCCCGTGATATCCGATGATAACCGAACAAAATCGGAGACTAATCAGAGAGGGATTGGAGGGGGATATATTGGAGTACGAATTGTGGGTTTGGTTGGCTTGGGTGCGAGTTGATATTCGCATATCTATGCCGTTTCTTAGCATCTCATCTATGTTTCAGGCACAGCAAAAGCGCCCTAATCGGCCTATGCCAATCAGAGCGCTTTGTGGGTTATTTATTGAATTTTCTATGCCTTTCCGGTCGTGTTCCGTGCTTATTTCAGCTGGACATCAAAGAGCGGATTTTTGGTCAACCGGGGTGGGATGGGGGCAAATCGTTCTGCACACAGAGCTTCTTCAGGCCGGCGAAATTCGCCATCAGCTTCTTGCTGCCGACCTTGTCAAAGTTGATCTCCAGCAATGTGTCACCGCCCATGGCGCTGGCAGTCAGTACATCGCCTTCGCCGAATACTCGGTGCTTGACGCGGTCGCCCGGCTTAAAGGAGGTGGATTTCTGTCCGCCGCCGGTAAAACCGCCTGCAGCGGCAGGTCGAGCTGCTGAACCGCCTGCGGTGAAACCTCCTGCAGCGCCCGGACGGGCACCGGGGGTATAGGAGCCTCTGTCAGAGGATTGCAGCGGCTTTGCCTGCTCTCCACCCTGTGCGTCGATGAGTGACGGGTCGATCTCATTAACATAGCGGGAGAGGGGATTGACCTGAGTGCGTCCGTAAAGCATACGCATACGTGCGTGGGTGAAATACAGCTTCTTCTTCGCTCTGGTGATACCAACGTAAGCCAGACGGCGATCCTCCTCCAGCTCGGCAGGATCCATCATGCTGATCATGTTGGGGAAAATGCCGTCCTCGGCACCGGGGATGAACACCACGGGGAACTCAAGTCCCTTGGCAGCGTGCAGCGTCATCAGCGTCACGCAGTCAGCGGATTGGTCGTAGTTGTCGATGTCGGTGATGAGTGCCACGTCCTCCAGATATCCGCCCAGTGTGGCTTCTTCACCCTGTTCCTCCTGATAACGGGTCAGTGTGGAGGAAAGCTCGCGCAGGTTTTCAATGCGCTCTTCGGCGTTGTCGTCAGAGGCGCGCAGAGCGTTGATGTAGCCGGTACGCTCAAGAAGCTCGTTGAGAAGGTCTCCCAGTCGTACCTCCGGATCGTATGCCATGTCGGCGAATTCGCGGATCATTGCGCAGAAAGGCTTGAGATTCTTTGCCGAGCGGCTGAGTGCGGCATACTGATCTGCGGTTTCGAGAATCTCGAACAGCGTCACGCCCATGCCTGCCGCGATCTGTGAAGCAACCTCAATGGAACGCTCGCCGATGCCGCGCTTTGGCTCGTTGACGATACGGGTCAGACGCACCTCGTCGGCAGTGTTGTTGATGACGTTCAGATAGGCAAGAGCGTCACGGATTTCCTTGCGGTCGTAGAACTTGCGTCCTGCGAGCACGCGATAGGGGATACCGGCACGCATGAGATGATTTTCGATTGCGCTGGAAAGGGAGCTTGCGCGATAAAGCACGGCGCAGTCGGAGTATCTTCCTCCGGAAGCCGCATGGGAAGTGACCGTCTCGGCGATGAATTTCGCCTCGGCACGTTCGTCAGCGGCGGTGTAGACCGTGACCTTTTCGCCCTGTCCGTTCTGTGTCCACAGCTGCTTGGAATGTCTGCCCTGATTATTCTTGATGACCGAGTTGGCGGCGTCCAGAATGGTCTGGGTAGAGCGGTAGTTCTGCTCAAGGCGAATTACCCGTGCGTCACGGTAATCCTTTTCAAAGCCCAGAATGTTCTCAATGGTGGCACCGCGGAACTTGTATATGCTCTGGTCGTCGTCTCCCACTACGCACAGATTGCCGTGTCCGGCGGACAGCAGCTTTATGAGCCTGTACTGGGCGTGGTTGGTGTCCTGATATTCGTCCACCATTATGTAACGGAAGCGGCGCTGATAGTATTCCAGCACGTCGTCGTTTTCCTCGAACAGACGCACCGTGTTGAACAGCAGGTCGTCAAAGTCCATGGCGTTGGAATCGGCAAGCTTTTTCTGGTACTGCTGATATATCCTTGCCGCCGCCTGAGTGCGGAAATCGGACGTGCCCACGCGATCGGCGTAATCCTCCCAGTCCTCAAGGGAATCCTTGGCGCGACTGATTTCGCCCATGACCCACTTGGGCTGAATGGTTTTGTCGTCGATATTCAGCTCGTTCATCACCGTCTTGAGCACGCGCTTCTGGTCGTCGGTGTCATAGATGGCGAAGGAGTTGGTGTAGCCCAGACGGTCGGCGTAGCGGCGCAGAATGCGGGAACAGGAGGAGTGGAAGGTCATTGCCCAAACCTCGTTGCCCTGCTCGCCCAGCATATCGCACAGTCGCTGCTTGAGCTCACCGGCAGCCTTGTTGGTGAAGGTTATCGCCATGAGCTGCCATGGCAGCGGCGCGTCGCATGCGATGAGGCGTGTCATGCGGCTGATTTCCTCGTCGGAATGGGGGACCGCGGCATCGTAGCCCTCAAGGAAAGCCACATCGCTTTCGGACAGACCGGCAGGAGTTCTGCTGCTCTGAGCGGCCTTGCCGTAACGCAGCAGATTGGCGGCGCGGTTGATGAGTACTGTGGTCTTGCCGCTGCCTGCGCCTGCAAGGATCAGCACAGGCCCTTCGGTGGCAAATACAGCCTCCCGCTGACGGTCGTTCATGCGGGAGAATTCGGCGTTCATTATGCGGCTTTTTGCCGCGGAATATCGTTCAATAAGCTGGGACATGATTATCGTTACCTCGCTGAATTATTCGCCACGATATTATACTCCAACAGGGGTAAAAGATCAAGGTGGCGCGGCGATTTGCCTGTCCGAACAATAGTATCGGAAACAGAAACACCTCCGCACGAAAAAGTGTGCTGAGGTGCTGCAGTGGCAGAAGTCAGGCGTATTCGGCTCAAATCTCAGAAATCACCGAAGTGCCCTCTGATTCATCTCCGTTGAGCCACTGCCACGTTTCGTGCAATTCCAGTTTATCACCGTTCAGTACAGGCGTGCTGGTGCATTTGCCCAGTCTGATCTGACCGGCTTCGTTTAGGTGCTGATATGTGAAGCTCAGATTACCGTCGCTGTTCACCGTGCCGATGAGAAAGCCTATACGGATATCACCGCCGGAATACTCAGCCCATATGATGTTTTCCTTCTGATGATAACGGAATACGGTATTTCTATCAACCTCGCCGTTCTCGGTGTTGACCTTTGGGACAAAGATCCGTCCGTCGTAATTGATAGAGGTGTTGCCGTGATTACTGTTTTTCTTCATCACATCATAGCAGAGCACGTCGCCGTTTTCTGTTGTGATCGCGTGGGATTCAACGATGGCATATCCTCTTTTTGCGTACATTCTTTTTGCCGGCAGCGAGGAATCCAGAACGATTTCAGAATATTCCTCCGCGATCGCTTTCTCCGCAAAATCCAGAAGCTGTCTGCCTGCGCCCTTATGCTGGTGACAGGGCAAGACGAACAGTCTGCAGATCTCGTTTCCCCGGATCGTTACCGTACCGATGGGTTCTTTGGCGTCCATCAGCAGATAAACGATTCCGGATTCTATATCCTTAGCGATGATTTCGTCGCTGTGATGAGAGAGGAAGTAGTCAACCGCGCCCTTGGCGTAATAATGGTGGTACACCTCAGAAATCGTCTCATGGGTAATCTGCTTTATGGCATTGAGGTTATCTGGTTGTGCCTTAATTATCTGCATGATTGTCCTCCGCTTTCCATCGCGCTTTGTATGTTTCGATAATGGTATTCAGATTTTTCTCCAAATCCTCCGCACCGTCCAGTCTTATCACCCTGCATCCAAGAGAACTCAGCCAGCTTTCGTGGGTCTGCAGCGTACAGCCGCCGTTGCCGTGATCATATCCTGCGATATCGCTGAGCATCTTCCTGTGACTCTCATACATATCTCCGCCTGATTCAACACGACTTCCGAACCGCTCAAGCGCACGTTCGTGTACGCGTTTTGCACGAAGCTGCGCGTCGGCATTAAGATGAACGACCAACTCGAAAAAAGGGTCAAAATGCTCGTGAAAGGAATCCATCGACCCTGCCATTACAAAATGCTCGCATTGAGATATCGCGTCCATGACCCGGCTGATCTTTTCGGCTCTTGAGTACATCGCGGTAAACGGGATATCTGTATCCATGCGCCATATGTATTCGTCGATGTCCACGAAGATATATCCCAGCTCTCGGGCGACCAGCTCGCCCAGCGTAGTCTTACCCGCTCCGGAAGAACCGGTTATCATGATGCCTGTTGCCATTTTTTCCACCTCGTCAGCCGAAAAGCCTTTTGCTGTCAATAAAGTCTTTCCCTGATTTTTCGCATCTCTTTCCAGACGTTGTCTCCATAGTTGCTCATCAGAACGGAAATGATCTTTTTGTCCGGATTATACTCGGAAATGAAGCTCACACCGGGATCGCATCCCTGAAAGTAAACAGAATCCCCGCCGTCGGGATTGTCGATGACCCATACTCCGTAGCCGTAATAGCCTTCCTCCGGGTCGGTACCGTCTCCACTCTGTTTGCAGAGCATACGGGAAAGCATCTCCTTTGAGATAACTCTGCCGCCCAGCAGACCGTTCCAGAAGCTGAGGATATCTCCGGCGGTGACAAAGGCTCCGCCGGCGCCGGTTCCCTTCGCGTCAACGGAATAGATGTTCGTGCGGTAATCTTCCGTGTCCTCGCAGAAAATATAGCTGTTGGCGCATTTTGAGGGCAGCCTGTCAAAGGAGAAATAACCCGTTGATTTCATTCCGCAGGCATCAAAAACTGCCTCCCTCAGATACCGGTCAAAATCCATGCCTGTGACCTTTTCAATTATCATCGCCAGCAGAACATATCCCGAGTTGTTGTACTGGAAACGCTCGCCACAGGGATACATCATGGGCTTTGTGATGAACAGCGGCAACAGGTCGCTGTTGTGCCGTATCCTGTAATTGGGAAAATCTACCCACAGTTCCTCGTACTCGTCCATAACGCTCTCGTCGAAATAATCGGGAACGCCCGAAGTGTGGTTCAGCAGCTGCTCCACCGTCACGTCAGGGTCAACGTCATGCAGGTCGATATCCAGCAGATGTCCCAGGGTGTCGTCAAAACGGATTTTGCCCTGCTCGATCAGCTGCAGTATGCCTACCGCAACGAAAACCTTTCCTGCGGACGCGCTGGCGAATCGGGTCTCCAATGTGTTGGGGACTTCGTTAGCCAGATCGGCATAGCCGGTCACGCTTTGGCAGATGACCTCGCCGTTTTTTACGATGCAGACAGTCCCTCTGAAATTACTGTCGATGATCTCATTTATGTTCATAATTAAGCTCCGTTATTCACATGGTTTTCGCGGCGGATATACCTGAGAGGAATCACGCACAGCCGAACTGTTGCAGTTCGCTTAATCCAAACTCCGTTGTTAACGCGTTAAAGCGCGTTTTCTCCTGTGGTCTGATTTCACACAGAGGATTATATAAGCCGTGCTGCATCACATCTGCGTCCTTCAGAAGTTCATCCAACGGACCGTTCACAGTGGATTTGTCGCTATGATTATATACCGCTGAACAGATCAGATCTATTTCATCTTCGTTGAAAGTACCCAGATCAATCAGGATGTTCCGTGCCATTTCGGCTCCTTTATGAGCATGATCGTTCCAGTCCGCATATGCACAGGGATAAATATCATGCAGCATTCCGGCAATAACAGCCAATTCAGTGTTTTCGTTGCGTTTTAAGGCCAGCAATGCACAAGCCTGCGCAACGCCATAAATATGTAAATATGCACATCGGCGGTCTTCTGCGTCTTTCATATTCAACAGGATTTTATCCACTGTTTTTCTTACCGCTTCAATTCTGTCCATAGTATTTCTCCGTGTTCATTTGAATAAGTTCAAGCTCATCTGCCAATTTTATGCGCATAGGACAAAGCAAGCCACGGTAACGCGCAGTACTGACATAATTCCGGAAATCGTGACGTATCGATAATTTATACCATTCTGCCGTCTTCCACTCTGACCGCAACCTGCCAGTCATCTTCATATACGATTGTGCCGACAAAGTTTGTATACACCACATCGTATGCCTTTGCGTATTTATCCAGCAGCGCTATTGCGGGCTCAAGCTTCGAGAGCATTTCCTCAGTGCTTTCACACTTGAAGAATGTTATTACTTTTTCGTGGTTTCTGCACGGCTCCGGTTCGGGGAGATTATCCTTGAACCAGTTATCGATAGAAATAAACAGAGCCTTTTCGTCCTCGTCAAGTATGTTGTCTCTTATCAGATTCCAGCAAAGGCTGAACACGCCTTTCGGGTACCGGGTGACATAGGAATTCTCCCGTCCCTGAATTCTCATGTATTTATATTTCATATCAATTTACCTCACCTGACTAAAATACTTAACAAATGCTATACATTTTGCTCCATGTCGTAAACCCGTAAAATTGAATTTATCTCTCTAAAACAAATCGTGCTACTTTAACATTTCCATCCATTTCAGTAGACACTATATCAAATCCACATTTTTCTGTATAAAATTTTACGTTTTCTTTTTTGTCTATGGGTGTGATTAAAGTAATTTTCTCCCAATCCTCGTAGTATGATGTTACAAATTTAATTGCCTGTGTTCCAATTCCTTTGCCTTGATACTCTGGGACAACACACAAACAGCCGATTTCATATATTCCTGCTTCCACCTGTTTACACGAAACGCAGCCAACCGGCTTGTTATTAAATAGAATAATGAACTTAGGATAATTTATAATGGAGTTCTCCATCATTTCTTTTGTTTGTCCATACGCAGGACATTCACCATATTTAATATAATCACTATAAAACGCAGAATTATAAATACCTATCAGTAATTCTGCATCTGCTATGTCCGCTTTTCTATATTCAATCTTCATAGAAAACAACTCCACAAATTCAAATCTGTCTGCAACAATACATCACGACAATAAACCAGACAAGCCACGGCAACGCAGATCGCCGTGGCTTGTGTTATGCGAAAAAATCACATTCTCCCAGTAGAGCCGAATCCGCCCTCACCGCGCACAGTGTCGGAAAGTTCCTCGGCCTCCTCGTACTGCGCAGGCAGAAACGGCACGATTACCATCTGCGCCACCCGCTCATCCGGCTCGATGACCTGCGGCTGGGAGGAATGGTTGTGCAGGCATACCTTCACCTCGCCGCGGTAATCGGAATCGATCACGCCCACCTTGTTGGCAGGAGCAAGACCGCGCTTTGTGCCCAGACTGCTTCGGGCGAAGATAAGTCCCACATAGCCCTCGGGAATCTCAAAGGCAAGCCCCGTGGGCAGCATGGCGGTGCCGCCCGGCTGGATGGTCAGCGGCGCGTTCAGCAACGCTCTCAGATCGGCGCCTGCGGCGAACTCCGAGCCGCGCTCGGGCAGACGGGCACCCTCCGAAAGCTTCTTAACCCGTACGACCATCGCCGATTACAGAAGCTCTGCGCGGAGCTGAGCCGCGGACTTCGGGGAGAGCAGACCGGGAGCGATATCCAGAACGGTTTTGCAGCCGCAGTCTCCGCCGTTGGACAGCCTCCAGGCGGCGCGTGCGTAGCTGACCAGCACGCTGGAGGTGAACTCGGGATTGGAATCCAGCTTCAGGGAGTATTCGATGACATGCTTTGTGCCGTCAGAGGTCTCGCCGCTGCGGATAACAAAGCCGCCGTGAGGCATGGCAGAATGATCGCGCTTCAGTTCTTCCTCGGTGACAAAATGAACGATGGTGGTGTAGTCGGCAAAGTAGTTGGGCATGGTCTTGATGTCCTGCTCGATCTTAGCAAGATCAGCCCCTTCCTCTGCAACCACGAAGCACTCTCGCAGATGCTTTTCACCGGTGGTCAGCTGAGGACAGCTGCCGCTGCGCACCGCGTCGATGGCTTCGTCAATGGGAATGGTGTACTGAATGGCGTTCTTTACGCCGGGGATGCGGCGCACTGCGTCGGAATGTCCCTGACTGACGCCCTTGCCCCAGAAGGTGTAGTTGCTGCCGGCGGGCAGGACTGCCTCGCCGTAGGCGCGGTTTATGGAGAACAGACCGGGATCCCAGCCCACGGAAATGATGGAGATCTTTCCTGCGGTGCGGGAAACGGTGTCCATTGCTTCGAAATACTCGGGGATTCGCGCGTGGGTGTCAAAGGAGTCCACGGTGTTGAAGTTGCGCGCAAGTGCGGGGCCCATATTGGGCAGGTCGGTGGCAGAGCCGCCGCACAGAATCATAACGTCGATGTCATCGCGCATATCCTCAGCGTCGTCCAGACGAAAAACCTTCGCGCCGGTGACGGTCTTTACGGAAGCAGGATCGCGGCGGGTGAAAACGCCCACGATTTCCATATCTTCGGCACGGGAAAGAGCGGTCTCAACGCCCCGTCCGATGTTGCCGTAACCTGCGATTCCAACTCTGATCTTGCTCATATTTATTCCTCCTCGGATAGATTGTAAAGTGTTGTGGTGTCAGGGGAGAGTCACGCCGCGGCGGCAGCGGTCTCGTCCTCGCTGACGATGTTCTTTGCCCATGTGCCGCTCCTGACAAGGATAAAGCCTACGACGCACTTGAGCAGTTCGGTGCACTGACAGATGATGAACAGCGGGAGAATGGGCAGCGAGGTAAATGTGCTGACCGCCCAAGTAACCGGAATCATGATCGCCCAGACAAAACCGCTGTCAAACAGGAAAGTGATAAGCGTCTTGCCGCCTGAGCGGATAGTGAAGTAGCTTGCGTTCATGAACGCCTGGAAAGGCATCAGACAGGCGTTGGCGCACATGAGCTGTATGGCGATGGTGCGCACGTCGCCTGTCTGGTTGTAGATGACGGGAACAATGGGGGAGACCAGCGCGACGATTACGCCCACGCAGGCGCTGAGCACCACCGAAAAGGTGATGAGCTTGACGGCGCTGCGTTTGGCTTCCTCAATGCGGTTGGCGCCAAGCTGCTGACCGAGAATGATGGCGATGGCAGTACCCATGGAGAGAAATACCACCGAGAAAAGGTCGCTGGCGGTGCTGGAAATGTTCAGCGAAGCCATGACCGAGATTCCGCGGGAGGAATACAGCTGACGCATGGTTGCCATGCCTGAAGCCCACAGCAGCTCGTTGACGAAAAGGGGCATACCTTTGCGTGTTATCTCAAGGGTGATGCGCATCGGAATGTACATGCTTCTGAATGCGCCCTGCAGGAATATGAATTCCTTCTTTCTGCGGAAGGCGCCGACGTACACGATTACCAGCTCAATGCAGCGCGCGATTACAGTGGCGATAGCCGCTCCGACAACACCAAGCGCAGGAGCGCCGAACTTGCCGAAGATGAGAATGTAGTTGAGCACCAGATTGACGAATACAGCCACGATTGAAGCCGCCATCGGCAGCTTGGCTTCTCCTGTCTCGCGCAGTGTGCCGGCGCAACTCTGCACAAGGGCGAAGGGCAGCAGTCCCAGCAGCATGACCATCAGATAACTGTGACCCTCGGACAGCACAAGCGCCGGGTCAAGCCCAGAGCCGTCGTCCTCAATGTACAGCGAGATCATGTCGCTGCCAAGAAACAGAAACAGTCCGATGGCTGCGGCGCAGATGATAATACTGCAGATTATCTTGAAGCGGAAGGAGTAGCGTACGCCGTCATGGTCTCCCTTGCCGTAATACTGTGCGGAGAAAATTCCGGCTCCGGATACGGCGCCGAAAACGCACAGGTTGAAAACGAACATCAGTGTGTTGACGATGGACACGCCGGTCATGGCTTCCGTGCCTACCTTACCTACCATGATGTTATCCAGCAGGCTGACAAAGTTGGTTATGCCGTTCTGAATCATAACCGGCACGGCAAGAGCCAGTGTCTGCCGGTAAAAGGCTTTGTTGCCCCATAGCTTGCTCATTGAATTTTCAGTTCCTTTCAGTATAGATGCGCGGGCTACCTGTGCTTTCTGGTAGCCCTGCGCGCCGCGCGGTCCTCTCTGACCGTCTGCTTTACATAGCTCAGTACCTCGTCCTCGCCCTTTTCGGCCACCATCCGCAGCAGTTTTTCGATGCAGTCGGAGGTCGCGGGGTGGATCATACGATGGGGCTTGGCGGGCAGAAAGTAATTCAGCGGGGCGTCGGGGGAGTAGTTCTTTCCGTTATATATGCGGCTGGCTGCCAGACGGTCGCACAGCATCTCTACAACATAGCGATAGGGCATTTCGATGGTGCGCACCTTGCCCCGATGCTTCGGATCGTAGTCGGTCCAGTATTCAAAATGATGGCGGTTGCGTCCCTTGTGGTGCATCCATGCGCCTGAATAGCCGATGTCCTCACGCTCGGCTTCGTTGGGGCTGCGATAGCCCTGATAGTATTTCACTCCTGCGAAAAATTCAGTGGGAGTGTATTTTGAAAGGTCGTGCCTCAGCCCCTGCCACAGGATACCTGCGCGTGCGCAGTAATATATCACCGTGTGGCGGTGCTTTGTGATGGTGCGGAAATGTCTCGCCGCGCGCACCAGAGCACAGGGGCGTTTGTTTTCAGTAATCCTGCTCACATCAGTTTCCCCGCATCCGATTCATTGATAAACATTCCCGTGTATCTCTCCACGGAGAACACATTGGAAAAATGAGTGCACTTGCACAGCAGCAGATAATAGATGTTCAGTCCGCAGCCGCCCAGACACTCGATGTTTGCCTGCCCCTTGGAGATGATCACGTCGGAGGAATTGAGCAGATTCAGTGTGTCTGCCGGCAGAGATGGTATCCAGGTACCCGGGGTAGCGGTACCGTTGTCCACCACGTCAAATAGTTTGTCCAGCCCGACCTGCTCTGCATCCTCACGGGTGACGTCGTTGAGAATGGGTGCGCCGCGCACCATGAAGGTTTTCTTTACATCCGGCCAGCGTCTGTGCAGCTGGATCATCAGCAGTTTGTCCAGGACGATCTCGCCGCAGTTGTCGGCAATGTACAGCATGCTGCCGGCTTTGTCCATGTCTGCAACAAAGCGGTCGTAGGTCTCCTCGTCCAACGGATCATTTGCGGCATTGTCGAGAATCTCATTGAACCGCTCCGGTTCAAAGGACTTCTCCGAGCCGAAATCGATGTAATTGCCTGCGCGGGCGTACAGCATGGCGGTGCGCAGGGGATCGTCGCTCTCCTCAATACGCCGGGCAATATCCGCCTCCATGTCCAGCATGAGGGCGTTGTAATGCTTCTTGATGGCGGCGTATTTTTCTGTCATGCCCAGATATCTGTCCTCCAGCTCACGGCAGCGGGCGGAAAAGATGGGAGCGGGTTCATCCGAATCTACCGACAGCAGCCTCATGGCTTCAAGAATATACGCCAGCCGGTCGCTTTCCTTTTCGATGGACGCCGCCTTTTCAAAATGCCGCTTCATCAGGCACTCAACACAGAGAAAATGCCGCTTCATTGCGTACCTCCGTCAATGTAATTCTTAAGCAAATATTTTACCATACAAATATAATGCGGTCAATATTGGCATAGAGCAAAAACGTCAGAGGAAAATCCAGAAAAAGTCTGGAAATTTGCAAAAAAATAATGCAACCGTCCGTCTAATGTGTGAAAATGAAAACCGGTAATCATTTTTCTCAGGGAGGTGAGCAGGTGCAGAAATTGATCAGACAGGCGGCATCGGGCGATGACAAAGCGTTCATCGACCTGATGGACAGTCATCGGCAGACCATGTACAGGGTGGCGCGGAGCTTTCTTTCGGAGCAGATGTACATTTCCTTTGACCTGCAGAAAATCGCCCCGTATGCCGGATACAGCTCCGACATACGGGGCGATGCCCGTTATTCACCCGTCAGCATATTTTCAAGATCGCTCCGCGCCTGCTCTGCGCTGATGCAGCGGATTGCACGGATACCCAGCCGCTCTGCCGCTTCGCAGTTGTCCGCACGGTCGTCGATGAACACGCATTCCTCCGCGCGCAGGGAATATTTCTCCAGCAGCAGGCGGTATATCCCTTCGTCGGGCTTCATCACCTTAACCCGTGAGGATACCACCATGCCGTCCACATAGGGCATGAAGTCGAATTCCTGACTGTGCACATCAAACATCCAGTCGGGATAATTGCTCAGCAGATAAACGCCGTATCCGCGTTCCTTAAGCCCTGAAAGCCACGCCGCCGAACCACCGCGCAGGCGCACCAGCCCGTCAAGGTTACGGAAATAGCTGTCGATCTCCTTTGCGTACTGCGGCGAGAGTGCCTGCATATCGGCAATGACCTCGCTGTGATGGCGTACGCCCAGATCCAGCTCGTCCCACAGCGGATGCTGCACCATGTAATGGGTCAGCCGTTCGATGCAGTCGCCGGAAAAGCCCAGATCCATCATATGCTGTTTCCAGCTGAAATCCACCAGCACGTTTCCAATATCGAAAATTACGTTCTTTATCATATCATTCATTCCTGTCTGTCAGAATGGTCACCCGTCGTCTCAACGGAGGAGATCAGCTCCCATTGCTGCGCTATCCGCTCCCTCAGCTTGCCGACAAGGGCGGCAGGGGAGAGCAGCTTTATCACCGGCCCGAAGGACAGCAGTCGTATCAGCAGTTCCAGCTCATCGGACGGGTCGTAGTAAATCGAGCAGAGATATTTGTCCTCCTCGTCCAGATAGCGCGTGCGCTTTTCGTAGCTGGAAAACTGCAGCATGAACCGCTCAAGGGCGTTGCGTCTGTCCACCAGTTCCACCACCGCAGGTTCGGCGCACCGCATCTGCATACGCAGCCCGTCGATATCCACCTCGCCGTCATAATGCTCACGGGAGGGACGCAGGCTTTCTATACGTCCGAGGTTGACTGTGGCGAGAAAAATCGCCTTGCCGTATCGTATAAACATAGCGTACAGCCGCAGTTTGTCGTCCTTTGCTGAGTATTCCAGACGGCAGGGCAGAAAATCTCCGCTGACCTGCCTGCCGGTACTTGAGGTATAGCGGATATACAGCAGCGTGCGCTGACGTACGGCGTTGAGGATTATCCGCAGCCGCGCGGAGTATCCGGAATTGTCAAAACTGTCGCCGTCGGAGGAAACACCAACCGCCTCGATGTGCCGGGTGTCATATAGCGGCGCGCAGTCCAGCGCGCCGGCAATCTGCGCGCGTTCGTCCTCGCTGAAAAACGCCGCGCATCGTCTGTCTTCCAGTATGGCGCGCAGCCACGCCCGCTGCAGGCCGGTCAGCGGCAGGCTGCCCTGATGCTTCGTGACCGCGGAATACAGCCCGTCGTCGTTCCTGCGCAGCAGCGGCCAGTTGCCGCAGGTGAGCTTCGGGACTATGAAAAGCGTGTTCTCGTCGGAGGTGTGAAGCCTGACGATGTCAGCAATCTCCTGTTCGCTGACTGGATTGCGCGATGCCTGTGCCAGCACCGCCGCCACAGCCCGGTAGCTGTCGCCGTATATCTCAGAGAAGTGTTCCATTGTCCGCCTCCTCCTGAGAGTACATCTCGTTCATGAGCCTGATGTCATTATAGAATTTATCCACCACCGCGCGGTTGGTGCCCTCAAGGGAGATTATGCGCCCCACGAAGGTCTTTATCCACGGCATGACCTCGTTGGAATCGTACACCTCTACGGTATAGAGATATGTATTTCGGTCGATACGAATCAGCTCGCCCGAACGCCCTTCACGCCTGATGCGGTCGAGGACGTGTTTTTCCGTTTCTTCGTCTATGCGCAGCTTCATGCACAGCTGCTCGATGCGCTGGCTGCCGCTGTAGGAAACTCCCCATCGGTTCGGCGCGGTTTCTTCAGCTTTGGCGTGATATCTCCCGGAGTCTGGAAAGCGTTCCAGCGGCAGTACGCTGTCGATGCAGTCGATGCGCAGACTGACCAGCCGGTGAACACGTGGCTCATAAGCAGCGATATACCGCCGTCCGGTCTGCACGCTGTCGAGAATACGCAGCGGCAGACACTCCGCGTCAAAGCTGTGAGTGCGTTTGTTTGTGCCCTGTATGCGGCACATTCTTCCTTCGCGTATGCAGCCCAGCAGCTCCATGGTGATGCCGTCGTCCAGCGTGTGGGCAATGGACTGATGCCTGAAGCGGAAAGGGTTATCGTAATCCTCTGCGCGGTCAAGAATGGTGCTTCCGATGTATCCTCCAACGGATACCTGACTGAAGAAAGCTATGGCGTCGTCCAGTCGCTCGCGGTAGGGCAGAGCGTCATATCCGCAGCCGCTCAGACGATATTTCAGCGCCTTGCCATCCTTTTCGGAACAGAGGATGCCTTCGCGCTCGTATTCGCGCAGCTTGCCGCGTACAGTCTGCAGGTCGAAGTCTGCTCCGTATTCAACCGAAAGCAGTTCGGTCAGTTCCGGAGCGGACAGTGCCCGTCTGTCACGGAGAGCGTCGGCGAGCAGAAAGTGCAGCGTGATGTCGTTGCCGGTAAAGCTCTTGCTTTTCCACGCTACAAACAGAGGGTTTGACCGGACCGACGCGCTGTCAAGGGAGATGCACACGCTCTTGCCTTTGACGGTATTGTCAAAGCGAATGTAATCGCTCAGCCAGCTTTCGATGCGGCGACGCTCGTTGTCGTAGGTGCGCGCCGATTTGCGGTCAAAGTCCCTGCGCGTGCGGAATCCGTAAAGATACAGGTCGCGCATATATCCCCGGACCTTTGCAAGGTTCTTTATGGTTTCGCGGTATTCGGACAACGGTTTCACCGCCTTTCGCAGGATATTGCAGCCATTATACTCCGAAAAGCGCGCTGCCGCAATATGCCTCCTTGCCAATCATCTGCGTTTTTGCTATTATTGCTGTATCAGATGAAAGGCAAAAGATCAATGAAGAAAAACAAGCTCAGAGAACTGACACCTGTTGATTTCGGGATAACATACAAAGGCAGATCGCTGAAGGAGTTCAATGATTATTTTCAGAGCGATATCAGTAATCATGCCTCAAAGACCTTTCGCGAATATCTGACGATATATGCCGCGGCGCTTGGCTTTGGCGGGGCGGCGTTTTGCGGAGCGCTTTTACGGTCTGCAGGTACGACCGAGAGAATTATGCTGCTCATACTGCCCTGTTTTGCGGCGGCGGTTCTTCTGGTGTCGTTCTTTGTGCGTGATAATTTCCTGCGGACTCAGACGGTAAGCAACGCGGGCGTCTTTTCAGCGGGTTTGATGATGCAGACGTTCGCCTGTGCCGGAATCAGTGGCAGATGGGTGCTGTATGTCATGCTGCTTCTGCTGACGGCAATCGGTATTGCAGCAGGCATGCGCAGCTGGGCTGAGGTGCGCATACGCGCTCTGGCCAAAAGAAAAGGAAAAGCCGGTACGGATCGTTCGCTGACAAAGTCGGTGGCCGGTCTGGTGGCGGTCAGTGTTGTTCCCGTCATCAGAGGACTTAGTGATGAAAAAGGTGTGCCGGATGTCATGATGGTGGTTGTTTCCGTCATCGCCAGTGCCATGTTCGGGTTTATCGTTGGGTTGGGGATAAACAATATGCGCTATTACTGCGCCGTATTAAAGAAAAAACGCTGAAAACCGCTGCGGAAAAATCCGCGGCGGTTTTTGCGTGTCGGGAGATGTCGCAGCTTTTTTTTCATGATAATCATTTTTGCCGGTGGTAATATATGGACACAGTCCGGACAGCACCTCCGGACGCCAATCCAATCAAAAACGGAGGTGACGAAACTCATGTTCGTTATCAATGAAGAAAACAGCAGAGTACCCGTAAAAGTATGGCTTCAGAGCAAGGAGGACCTCGACAAGACCTGCCTTGAACAGGCGATGAATCTTTCCCGTCTGCCTTTTGTACACAAGTGGGTCAGCCTTATGCCCGACACCCATGCCGGTTACGGCATGCCCATCGGCGGCGTGCTTGCCACAAAGGGTGTGATAATTCCCAACGCGGTGGGCGTTGACATCGGCTGCGGCATGAGCTTTGCCGCCACCGATATCCGCCTTGATTCCATTGCCGGCGTGACCACCGGAAGCGGCTCGCTGCTTCAGATGATCGTAGGCGAGATCATGCGCAATATCCCTGTGGGCTTTGACCATCACGAGAAAAAGCAGCCCTCCGCGGTTATGGACAATGCCTTTGCTCAGTCAGATGTATATAAGAATCAGCCGGAGCTGTTCGACAGTCTGCAGGACGGCTACTATCAGATCGGCACCCTCGGCGGAGGCAACCACTTCATCGAGGTTCAGGTGGACGACGAGGGATATGTAGGCCTGATGCTCCACTCGGGCAGCCGTCACTTCGGTCTGACCGTCTGCAAGCACTTCGGCCGTATTGCCCGCGAACTCAACGAGCGCTGGTATTCCTCGGTGCCTGTTGAATGGCAGCTGCCCTTCCTGCCGGCAGATACTGATGAGGGCAGGGACTACATCGCATGGATGCAGCTGGCAATGGATTTCGCGGCCGAAAACCGTCAGCGCATGATGGACGTGGTCAAGGATATCTTCCTGCGCAGGGTGTACGATTTCACCCGCCAGCAGGCAGATTACACCACCGAGATCACCTGCCACCACAACTATGCCGCCATTGAGCATCACTACGGGGCCGACGTGTGGGTACATCGCAAAGGCGCTACCCGTGCCCGTGCAGGCGAGCTGGCGGTCATCCCCGGTGCTATGGGCTCCTACAGCTATGTGGTTGAGGGTCTTGGCAACCCCGAGAGCTTCTGCACCTCCTCCCACGGAGCCGGCAGACAGTATTCCCGTAAGGGAGCTATGGAGAAATTCTCCGTGCAGGCTGTCATGGACGATCTCAACGCTCAGGGCGTTGTGCTGGGCAAGCGCAGCAGGCAGGACGTTGCCGAGGAAAGCCGCTTTGCCTACAAGGATATTGACGCGGTCATGGCCAACCAGACCGACTGCGTCCGCCCGCTCAAACGCCTCAAGACCGTAGCTGTGGTCAAGGGCTGATCGCAAATCAGGATAAATGACCGTGTGTCTTTATCATATTGCCGCAGCGGACTTGGCCAGATCGGATTTGCTATAGTCCGGCGCTGTGCAAATGACCGTCCGCAGGGCGCCCGCCGGTAGGTGAGGGTGTGCCGCGGCACCATTGCGGGCCTGACGGCTCGCTCAATATTTGGAAATGCCCGTTAAGCATTGAACCAGATTGTAAAAAGGGGGAAGACTGTGCCTCCTGTCATCGTTCCTGCCTGCGTGCAGGCGGGAACGATGACAGCGCCGCCGCAGTCCTGCGGCGCGGGGGATACCGCTGCTGTTTCGCTGGTGCCATTCGCCATGAACCGCGCCATCGTGCAGCCGCTCAACCTGTGCCCCACTGCGGAAGCGTGGATGCGCAGTCTGACCCGACGCGTAATTCCGGGCACTGCCCGTCGAATATGGGAACGAATAATTGTGTGAATGGAAAGAAAGGGAGAATAATCATGAAGTACATTATCAATGAAAATCAGATCGGCTACCTGACCCGTAACGGCATCTTCGTCAAGGTGCTCGAGGCAGGCAGATACAATTACCTGCCCTCCCTGGGCTACGACGTAAAAATAGTGTCCGCAAAGGGTGCGGTGGATACCTGCGGCATTCCCGTAAGAAGAATGCGGCAGGATGCCTTCTTCGCGGCAAACACCGTGGAGAAGACCGTTCCCGCCGGTTCTTTTGCGTTCGTTGTTGCCGACGGTATCCCCGTGAAGTGCGTTACCGGCAGCACCGTTCTGTGGTGGAATCTTTTCGAGGACGTGGAGATTAAGATGTTCACTCCCGAATCTCCCGAGATCGCAGCGGATTTCCCTCGTGAGCTGCTTAATGCCGCCAATATCTCCGTGGTCAGTCGTCTGGCTGTCCCTGTGGGCGCGGTGTCCATGCTTTATTACGACAATAACTTTGTCCGTGAGCTGCCCACCGGTGTCTACTGGTTCTGGAAGAACGGCGTGGAGGTGACACAGCGTCAGGTGACTGTGGCAAAGCAGCTGCTTTCCCTGCCTGCGCAGGAACTGCTGACCGCCGACAAGGTGACCGTGCGTGTGACCATGGCTCTCGAGTACACCATCACTCAGCCCCGTGTATATGCCGAGAGCATGACCGACGGCGAGGAGCAGCTGCGTCTGACCGCACAGCTGGCTCTGCGTGACTATGTGGGCAGCATGAAGCTGGAAGAACTGCTGGAAAAGCGCTCCGACTTCTCCGGCTATCTGCTGGAACGCCTGCAGCAGTCGGATTGCGCAAAGTGGTGTGAGTTTGCTTCAGCAGGCATCAAGGACGTCATCATTCCCGGAGATATCCGTGAGATAATGAACACCGTTCTCGTTGCCGAAAAGCAGGCACAGGCCAGCGTGATTGCCCGCCGCGAGGAGGTAGCGTCCACCAGAAGTCTGCTCAATACCGCGAAGATGATGGAGGAGAATCCTACCCTTATGCGGCTTAAGGAGCTGGAGTATCTGGAGAGAATCTGCGACCGCGTGGATTCCATCAGTGTCTCCGGCGGCGCGGATCTGCTGGGGCAGCTCAGCAGATTGTGCAGGAGCGATGCGAGATGATAAATATAACAAAATGGTAACATTATGTCAGGGTTATTGCTTTTTGTGAGCGAATTGTGATATACTTATTCAAAATTGTGCTTACGCGCAGAAGAATGAGGAGGAAATACCATGAAGAAAATCATCACCAAGATCATCGCTGCTGTGATGGCAGTGCTGATGCTGGCTTCTGTTGTCGGCTGCGACCTGCTCGAGCCCATCAGCTATGATGTCGACGGTCTGACCGTCACTCTGCCCATGGGAATGTACGAGATCGAGGCCGAAGGTTTCGATAAGGTTCTCACCGACAACTATGTCACTGTCTACTTCTATCGCGATACCTTTGAGGAGCTCGCCGAAGTTGATCTCGACAAGATCTCCATTGAGGAATTTGCAGAGCTTTATGCCGCTGTCAATGAAATCCCCAATCCCTATACCGCTGACGCAAACGGCAACCTTGTGACCACCTATAACGTGGACATTCAGGGAACCAACCTGTACAACTACGACACCGTCCGCAAGGGATCCGACAGCTTCTGGAACGTCAGCTTCACCTGCGCAGATTCTGCGAAGGATAAGTATGCCGACAAGTTTGTCGAGTGGGCAAACACCATTGTTGTCGACTGATTTTAACCGCACAACTTGAAACGAATCGGAACCGTCCGCGCGGCTTTTTTCTGTGCGGACGGTTCTTTTTCTGTGCAGCCGCAATTGTCAGCGACGGTACAACACAGCGAACAGAAGCTGCGCAATACAGCGGTTTTCAGGATATTGCTTTATTTGTGAAGTGTGATATAATTCTATAAATATGTATGTGCTGAAGAATGAGGAGGAAACACCCATGAAGAAAATCGTCGCGTATTTTTTGGCCGCCGCTATGGTGGTTGTGATGCTGGGTTCTGCTGCCGGATGCAATCAGTCCTCAGGCGAACCCGTCAGGTATGACATCGGCAGCGGTCTGTCCATTGTTCTGCCAGATGGTATGCAGGAAATCGGGATGAACGGCTTTGCGAAGGTTCTGGCAAACGATAAGTTTGGGGTATACTTCATCCGTGAGTCCGTCGATGATCTTGCCGCAGTAAACCTTGGGGATGTCACTCTCGAAGAGTATGCAGAGCTTTCGGCTGCCACTTATGGCAGGGAGTCCGGTTACACTGCCGATGAAAACGGTCATCTCGTTACTACGTACAACGCTGATGTCGATGGAAAGGAATTCCATTACTACACCACTCTGCGCGAAGGTTCTGATTGCTTCTGGACCATCAATTTTGTCTGCGAGGAAGATGACCGTGATATATACGCCGACCTGTTTGCCCGGTGGAACGACACCATCACGGTTGAGTGATATTTTTCTATACTGTCAATATAACGATGAGCCCCTCTTGCATCTGATGCATGGGGGCTTTTTTGTTCCATTGGCATCTGACGGGCAGTGCTGCAGCGATATGATGCAGAATAAAAAAATTTGCAGATTACCATGGAGTGTGATACAATTTCCTTGATCGCAAAGCGATCGGAAAAGAAATCAGAAAATTGATCAGGAGGGAAAATCATGAAGAAATTTGCAAAGAGAATTGCAGCCGCTGTCCTGGCGGTACTGATGATGATTTCTGCTGCCGGCTGTGATGTGACCGCTCCGGCACAGAGCGATCTTGTCAGCCACGACATTGAAGGCGGCATTTCCATCAGCCTGCCTCCCGACTTCGAAAAGGCAGATCCGGAGGGGTTCCATTACGTTATCGCCAACGAAGATGTGAAGGTTATGGTCGTTCGGGATCTTTTCGAAAATTATGCAGACATGGGAGCTGAGAATCTTATTGATGCAGATCTTGAGATGTACGCGCTGATGTTCGGTCTTTACTACGAATTCAGCACATCCTTTACCCCGGATAAAAACGGTAATTATGTGGCAACCCACCGCGCAACAGAGGACGGGGAGATGCATTTCTACTACGCCACCCTTCGTAAGGGTTCGGACTCCTTCTGGGCGGTCTTCTTCAACTGCAAGGACTCCGATAAGGATAAGTACATCGACCAGTTCCCCGTGTGGAACAATACCATCACAGTGGAGTAATCTCCGGTCTGCGCACGCAGATAAGCAAAATATCAACCTCCGCAGAGCCGGCTGCCTGCGGAGGTTTTCTGCGCCCGTCATACACTTGGTGCTTGACAGGTTCGTACAGTGGCTGATATAATGTTCCACGATGGTAGCAGGAAGCTGCCGTGACGGACTGAAGTCCGCACCTGACTATACGCAAAGATATTTTTTCAGTCGATACCATGAAGGTGTTGTTTTTCCTGTCGGGAAAACAGCGCCTTTTTTGATTCAGAAAGGAATCATGCTCATGAAAAACAATTCCGAACGCGCACTCAGACTGAGACGCCTTGTGGTTTCCGCTCTGTTTCTGGCAATAGCTCTTGTTCTGCCCTTCCTCACCGGCCAGCTGAAGCAGCTGGGCAATATGCTATGTCCGATGCATCTGCCGGTACTGTTGTGCGGCTTCGTGTGCGGCTGGCCGTGGGGGCTTGCAGTGGGGATCATTGCGCCGGTTATGCGCTCACTGATTTTCCAGATGCCGCAGATGGCTTCTGCCATACCGATGGCAGTTGAGCTTGCGGTCTACGGAGCGGCAACAGGATTGCTATATAAGCTGCTGCCGAAAAGAATACCGTTCATCTACGTCAATCTCCTCTGTTCGATGGCGGCGGGGCGTCTGGCGTGGGGACTGTTCAGCGCGGCGATGGCAGGTGTACGCAATACACCCTTCGGCATGGAGATGTTCTTTGCCCAGGCTGTGGTCAATGCCATACCCGGTATTATTCTGCAGGTAGCACTTATACCGGTTCTGGTTATGGTTCTTCGCAGAGCGAAACTTATGCTCAACGAATAGACAGGCAAAACCGTCTTTATTTTCCTGAAGAAATGTGATAGAATATGTATCACAACATTCTGGGATGGAGGAACGAACGTGCGTTATCAGAAACGAAGGAAAAACACCGCGTCCAAATCTTCACTGATTATGGCTCTTGTGGTTTGTGTTGCCGCGGCGTTTGTTGTGGCGCTGCTGTATGTTGACAGTCACTATTTTTTTGTGAACGGAACGATTTATGACAGCAGGACAGAATACCTCGACCTGCGCGGCTCACAGTCGGTTAACATCAACCGGCTGTGCGGCATGAAATCTCTGAAGAAGATTGATCTTCGCGATTCTGTGCTGACTGAACAGCAGGCAGCGGAACTGACCAGCAGAATGCCGGATTGTGAGATCATCTGGTCGGTGCCTGTTGCGGGACAGTTGCTGGACAGCAACAGGTCCGAGCTGGAACTGAGAGCGCCGGATGTGGAGGATTTTGAACGTCTGCGTTATTTTAATAAGCTGGAAAAAGTCTCGGTGACCGACTGCGGGCTTTATGACTATATGGAGGAACTCAGAAACGGAGATGCTCCATGGGAGCTTGTGTGGACCGTTCCGGTCGGAGGCAGGGAGTACAAGAGCTCTACCGTCTCCATTAAGCTGAGCGATGCCACTGCGCAGGACATAGACAATCTCCGCTATCTTCCTGAACTTGAAACCGTGGAGCTGAGCGGTACCGAATACGCTAAATACGCGGAGTTTGCCGAAGCGAATCCGGACTGCTCGGTGAACTGGACGGTGAATGTACTCGATCGCGAGATTCCTTCGGACACCACAGAGCTTGATCTCAGCGGAACAAAAATTTCTGATGTTGCCCTGCTGGAGGAATATATATCTTTCCTGCCGGATCTCGAGCGGCTTATCCTTTGTGACTGCGGTCTGAGCAACGAAACGCTGGACGGGCTCAACAAAAAATACGAGGACATCAAGGTAATCTGGCGGGTGTATTTCGGCAAGTGGTCGGTTCGCACCGATGCCACGGCGTTTTCCACCCAGCAGCCGGAAAAACCTACTTATAAGCTCAAGGACGAAGAAGTCACGGTTCTGAAGTACTGCACCGACCTTGAAATGCTGGATCTGGGACATCAGGATCTGACCAGCGTTGAGCCCTTTACCGAACTGACCAACCTCAAGGTGCTTATTCTCGCGGATAACCACATTTCGGATATTTCGTCACTGTACAAGCTGACCAAGATGGAATATTTTGAAATGTTCATCAACCGCATCAGCGACATTTCGGTGGTAAAATATATGCCTAACCTGACTGATGTCAATTTCTGCTGGAACCGGATTTCTGATCCGTCTCCGCTGTATGAGCATGAGTATCTTGAACGTGTATGGATGTGCGGCTCTCAGCTGTCCGGCGAAACCAAGAAGCAATTCCAGACGGCGCTGCCCGGAGTCATTTTCGATCTCTATTCGACCTATGGCTCCACCAACGGCAGCTGGCGTACCTGCAAAAACTTTGCGAAAATCCGCGAAGGATTCCGTCAGCATAATGGAATGAACGACTATCACTGGTAATGATTGAAAAACGGCTGCCGCAGAAGCAAATCTGCGGCAGCCGTTTTTATGTCTGCATTTTAGTTTTCGATAACCTCTACCAGTGCGTTGTAGTATATATAACGCTTTCCGTCCATATCGAAAAGAACTTTGCTTTCGTTCACCTCGATGTCGATTCTTCCGGTGTAGGTGGCAATGAGATCGCCGGTGTAGGAGTATACGTTCACCGTGCGGTTCAGACCTCCGGAAATTTCGCTCTGCCATGACTTGCATGAACGCTGCCATGTAGCGCAGCCGGTGCAGCCGCCGAGCAGCGACAGGCAAACCATTATTACGCACAGCGCTGCAAGAATTATCAGCTTCAGTTTCCGCTGATCCTTGAATTCTCTGAGTTTCTTAATCATTCGTCATGTTCCTTTCTGCAGTGATGCCTTTGGGTGAAAAATCACAATATCAGCACATTTATGCCGATTTTTGTATTGCCGCGGAACCTTTCCGTGACTATAATAATTATATTGGAAAATAATTGAAGTGTCAATACATTTTCTTGAATTATGTTAACTACTTTGGAGGTGCGCTATGAAAATAACCTTTCTCGGAGCGACTCATGAAGTGACCGGCAGCTGCACGCTGATTGAGGTCAACGGCAAATATATTCTTGTGGACTGCGGAATGGAGCAGGGCGCGGATGTCTTTGAGAATCAGGACATTCCGGTCACTCCTTCGCTCATTGACTGCATGCTGCTTACCCACGCTCATATCGATCACTCCGGCAGAATGCCTATGCTTTACCGCAACGGTTTCAAGGGTCTGCTTTATGCAACCCGTGCTACCTGTGACCTGAGTAACATCATGCTGAGGGACAGTGCACACATTCAGGAGTCGGAAGCCCAGTGGCGCAACAAGAAGGCTCAGCGCTCAGGCGGCAAGCCTTATGAGCCTCTTTATGAAACCCGCGACGTGGAAACGTTGATAAAGAATATGCGCCCCTGCGATTTTGATCAGCCGGTGCGGATTGCCGAAGGTGTGGAAATCTGCTTCCGCAGCGTAGGTCATCTGCTGGGTGCTGCCAGCATCGAGATGGTGCTCACCGAAAACGGCGAGACAAGGAAGATCGTGTTCAGCGGAGATATCGGCAATGTTTACCAGCCGGTTATCAGTGATGATAAAACCACAACAAACGCCGATTATGTGGTCATGGAATCCACTTACGGTGATCGCACCCACAATCGCCCCGGTGATTATGTGACCGAACTGGCGGGTATGCTCCAGCGCACCTTTGACCGCGGCGGCAATGTTGTCATTCCTTCCTTTGCTGTGGGACGCACTCAGGAAATCCTCTATTTCATACGTGAAATCAAGCAGAAGGGAATGGTCAAAGGTCATGACGGTTTCCCTGTATACATGGACAGCCCTCTTGCCAACGAAGCCACAGCTGTGTTCCTGCAGTGTGACGAGTCTTTCCTCGACGATCAGACCAGAGCCATAATTGATGCCGGAGAGAATCCCATCATGTTCCCGGGGCTGGTCACCGCGGTCAGTTCCGATGAATCCAAGGCCATCAACGTGGACAAGCGCCCCAAGGTAATCATTTCCGCCAGTGGAATGTGCGAGGCGGGACGCATCCGACACCACCTCAAATACAACCTCTGGAGACCCGAGAGTCTGATTCTCTTTGTCGGCTATCAGTCTGCGGGTACGCTGGGACGAATCCTTGTTGACGGAGCGAAGAAAGTCAAGCTGTTCAACGATCAGATAGTTGTCAGGGCAGAGATCGCCGTCCTCAACGGCGTCAGCGGTCACGCCGACCGCAACGGCCTGAGTGACTGGATCTGTTCCTTCAAGGAAAAACCTCAGCTTGTGTTCGTCAACCACGGGGACGACAGCTCCTGCGAATCCTTTACCGGGCATCTGGTCAACGACCTCGGATTCAACGCCGTCGCGCCTTATTCCGGAACCTGTTACGATCTGATTACCGGTCAGCCGGTGGAGGAGACAGACGGAATTCCGGTTCAGAAGAAAAACAAGGATAAGAAAAACAGCAATACTTCCTATGAGCGCCTTGTTGCCGCAGGCGAGCGGCTCATGGATGCCATCCGCGCCAGCGAGGGAAAATCCAACAAGGAGCTTGCTAAATTTGCAGATCAGCTTGCGTCCCTGTGCTCAAAACTTGAGCAGTGAAGTCAATCATTACTTGACGAATATTGACCGTTAGGATAAAATATGCGTATCTGCAAGAATTGAGGAGAATTTTGAAATGAATCTGACTGAGAAACAAAAGAAACTTATCGTTGACGGAGTAACCATTCTGCTTCTGATCGGTGCCTTCGCTCTGGCGTTCTATACCGGTCTCGTGGGCAGAAAATCCACCGGAGAACCGATGCTGGCGCTCAACGTGTTTTCCATCATCGCGGTGGCCGGATCTCTTGTCCTGCTGGGAGTGGGCGGAATTAGCGAACTTATTTCCAGGGTAAGGAACAACACGGTCACATGGAGCTTTACCGCGTTCATTTCCGCACAGGCGGTCGCGTTTGTCGGTATGTGTGCCATTATCATTGGTCTGAACAGCGGCGCCTTCGCCACGGAAAGTGGCTGGATCCGCGGTCTGTTCCTCAGCTTTGTTTCTGTACTTATCGTCGGTTACATTCAGGCGGTAATCTACTCCAACACTATTGAGGATGAATACGACGGAGACGATGATGACCTCGGTGAGGCTGCTGACGAGGAGTCGGAGGAAGAATCTGACGACTGATCCGGCAGTCAGGGCGGGAAACCGGCTGAATAAGCGCCAAGTGCCCAATTGCCACAAAATAGAAGTTTTGCAGGACCGCCGATTTATATACTATTAGGTATTGTAATCACGGCGGTCCTGTGATAATATAGTGTACAAGAGGATATTGAAGATTTAGTAAAGGAGTGGGGCGACCCGCTCTTTTTTGTGCATTTGAACACCTTTGTCAAAACCGGTGTCTTGAGCTGAGAAAGGGGACTATCAGAATTGGCTGATAAGAAAAACAAAGGCAAGGGCGGTCTGACCGTATCTGCTGTCAACGCTCTGGCTGAGCCCATCGCAGGAGAACTTGGACTGAGCATCTGGGACGTTCGTTACGTCAAGGAGGGTGCCTCCTGGTATCTGCGCATATTCATCGACAAGGAAGGCGGCGTGAGCATCAACGACTGTGAAAAGATGAGCCGCGCCATTGACAAGCCACTCGACGAGCTTGACCCCATCGATCAGGCTTATTTCCTCGAGGTGTGCTCCCCCGGAATCGAGCGTGAACTTACCCGTCCGGAGCATTTTGAGAAGATGGCGGGACGCGAAGTGTGTGTCACCTTCTTCCGCCCCATCGACGGCGAGCGCGAGGTTATTGCCACACTGGTCGGCCTGCGGGATAAGGATATTGTTCTCGCCGATCTTGACGGCGTGGAGTTTGTGATTCCCCGCAAGGATGCGTCCAGCGTGCATCTGACTGACGAGGATATTGATTTTGACAGTACCGAAATTCCCGATGACGTTGATGAGATCGAGTACGACGACGGCTCGGAGAACGAATAAGACATAACCACAAAATAAGCCGGTCCGGAATATTTCCGGGGCGAAACAAACAACATAAGTCTGTACAGGAGGAAGCGACATGGCAGGCAAATCCGGAAAGAGCTCCAAAAACGCAGCAAAGAATATGAGCAAGGAGTTTTTTGAGGCTCTCGCGCAGTTTGAACAGGAACGCGGAATACCAATGACATACATGATCGAAAAGATCACCGCGGCCATCACCGTTGCTGTAAAGAACAGCAAAGGCGGCAGCGACAACAACGTGGTGGTCAACATCGATCCTGAGACAACCACCTTTGAGGTATACGTCAACAAGGTGGTTGTGGAAGAGGTTCTGGACGATTCCAGAGAGATACACATCGACGAGGCTCAGACCAAGTACAATAAGCTGGCAAAGCCCGGTGATACTATCGGTATCAGACTGGATACCCGTGAGTTCGGACGCATCGCTGCCATGACCGCCAAGCAGGTTATCCGTCAGGGCATCCGTGAAGCCGAGCGCGGACAGGTTGCTGACGAAATGCGTTCCAGAGATCAGGAACTGGTCACCGCAACCATCGAGCGTATCGACAGCCGCACCGGTGCGGTCATTATCCGGCTGAGCAACAAGATCGAACTCCCGCTGCCAAAGAGCGAGCAGGTTGAGGGTGAGGCTTACACAGAGGGCGGCACCATCAAGGTGTTTGTGGTTGATATCCGTGACGGTGAGCGCGGACCTCGCGCTACCGTATCCCGCACCCATCCCGGACTGGTCAAGCGCCTGTTTGAAACCGAGGTGCCTGAGATCTACGACGGCACAGTGGAGATCAAGGCTGTTGCACGTGAGGCCGGCAGCCGCACCAAGATGGCTGTTGTCAGCAACGACGAGAACGTGGATCCCGTAGGTGCCTGCATCGGCGTACGCCATGCACGTGTCAACCAGATCGTTGATGAGCTGGGCGGCGAAAAGATCGACATCATCAAGTACAGCGAGGATCCCTCCGAGTTCATCAGCAACGCTCTGGCTCCGGCACAGGTTGTCAGCGTTGAAATGGACGAGGAGAATCCCAAGGCGTGCCGTGTGCGTGTTCCCGACAGCCAGCTTTCTCTGGCCATCGGTCACAAAGGACAGAATGCCCGCCTGGCTGCCCGTCTCACCGGATACAAGATCGATATCCGTCCTGAGAGCGGATATTACGGTGAGGAATAATATTAAGGAAATCCATCGGACATCCGGAGGAGATTTATGCAGCAGAAACGCAAGATACCGCTTCGTATGTGCATGGGCTGCGGCGAAATGAAGCCGAAGTCCGAACTGGTCAGAATAGTGCGCAGTCCGGAAGGCGAAGTCAGCCTCGATACCGTGGGCAAAAAGCCGGGCAGAGGCGCTTATCTCTGTCACAGCGTGCAGTGCCTGAATGCGGCCCGCAAAAAGAGACGTATAGAGCGAGCTCTGGATGTTCAGATAGGCGAGGATATATACAACATTATGGAAAAGGAGCTGAACGGCGACAATGGATAAACTGCTGTCACTCCTTGGTCTGGCCCGCAGAGCCGGACGACTGACACTGGGCTTTGATGCGGTATGCGGCAGCGTCCAGAAACAGGAAAGCAAACTCATTCTGACTGCAGAGGATGTGTCGGAAGGCACCATGCGCAAGCTGAACAATCGTCTGAGCGGAATGGAGATCGATATTCGTGAGATACCCTTCGGTCTGGATCAGATCAATGCGGCGATCGGCAAACCGGTAAGGATTATCTCAATAAACGACAGCGGCTTTGCCAGAAGAATGATTGAGCTGCTGGAAACAGGCAACGGGGAGGAATAACATATGCCAGCTAATAAAATCAAGATTCATGAGGTAGCCAAGGATTACGGCGTACAGAGCAAGGTCATCGTCGATCTGCTCAAGGTCAATACTTCCGGCGCCAAGAAATATTCCACCATGACAGTGATCGATGAAGACGAGTTTGATCTGGTTTTCAATCTGCTTACCAGACAGAATGAGGTAGGCAGCTTTGCGGACTTTGAAGCCAGCGCCCGTCCCATTCAGGTGACTGCGCCTAAGCCTGCTGCAGTCACGGTTGTCACTTCCAATCCCGCTGATCTCCAGTCTGCCGAAACAGCTGCAGAGGACAGCGAGGTAAAGAAACCTGCCGAAAAGAAACAGCAGCCCGCCAAGGCAAAGGAAGAAAAGCAGCAGCCCACAAAGCAGGAAAAGAAAGAGGCCAAGAAGCCACAGCAGCCTCAGAAGCCCAAGGAAAAAAGACCCGAGTCGGTTACTATCCGTCCTCAGGGCAACCGTCCTGTACAGCAGGGCGCGGTCATTATCCAGCAGGCTCCCGCTGCCGATGCCAACAACGGACAGAAGCGCCGCATCGTTGATACCCGTTCCGGTCACGTTGACATCGAGCGCTACAATCAGAAATATGACGATCTGGCAACCGCCAAGAGCGGCAGAGCCAGTGAGAATTCCACCAACAAGCAGAAGCTCAACCAGAAGTCCCAGCAGTACAACAAGAAGGGCGGCAAGGGAAAGCAGGGGCGCCGCGAGACCGAGGCTGAGCGCATGAAGCGTATCGCTATGGAGCGCAAGGCCCGCCCCATCGAGATCACCGTTCCTGACGAGATCACTGTAGGCGAGCTGGCTTCCCGTCTGAAGATGACTGCTGCCGAGGTTATCAAAAAGTTGATGCAGCTCGGATATATGAGCGGCATCAACGATGTCATCGACTTCGAGACCGCTTACTTTGCCGCTACCGAACTGGGCGCAAAGGTCGAGCGTGAGGTTGTTGTCTCCATCGAAGAGCGCATCATCGACGACAGCACCGACGACGATGCCAACCTCGTTCCCCGTAGCCCGGTTGTTGTCGTCATGGGTCACGTTGACCACGGCAAGACCTCTCTGCTTGACTACATCCGCAAGGCAAACGTCACTGCCGGTGAGGCAGGCGGCATCACCCAGCACATCGCTGCTTACCGCGTCAAGGGAGGCGATCGCGAGATTACCTTCCTGGACACCCCCGGTCACGAAGCTTTCACCACCATGCGTGCCCGCGGTGCTCAGGCCACTGACATCGCCATTCTGGTGGTTGCTGCCGACGACGGCATCATGCCCCAGACCGTAGAAGCTATCAACCACGCCAAAGCTGCCGGAGTATCCATCGTTGTCGCTATCAACAAGATGGATAAGGAAGGTGCCAACCCCGACCAGATCATGCAGCAGCTCACCGAATATGAACTGGTGCCTGAGGCATGGGGCGGCGACATCATCTGTGTTCCCGTATCTGCCAAGACCGGTATGAATATCGACGAACTTCTGGAGAACGTCGTGCTGGTTGCCGATATGCTGGAACTCAAGGCCAATCCCGACCGCGCCGCCAAGGGTATTGTTATCGAAGCCCGTCTGGACAAGGGCAGAGGCCCCATTGCCACTGTTCTGGTACAGAACGGTACTCTCAACGACCATGACATCATTGTTGCCATCAACAAGATGGATAAGCCCCCTGCCAGCCGAGACCGCATCAAGCAGCAGCTCACCGAGTACAATCTGGTGCCCGAGGAGTGGGGTGGCGAGACCATCATTTGCCCCATTTCCGCCAAGACCGGTATGGGCATCGATAATCTCCTGGAGATGCTTGTTCTTCAGGCAGAGATGCTCAGCCTCAAGGCCAACCCCAACCGTGC
>JAZUPE010000013.1:0-78847 GCA_045605025.1 Acutalibacteraceae bacterium | reverse complement strand
TAAACATTCATGAAAAAAAAGAAATAACAAAACGGTACTGCAACCTAAAATGTATACAAGATAAGTATATGCATTCCTTAAATGACGTTCCAGATTTTATTTTTTCTAAAGGTGTAGCTAGAAATAATAGTAATTTGTTTATTAATCTTTGCCAGGATAACTTGTCATACGATTTTGTTGATGGAATTATAGTTGACGATGCCCTTTGAGAAACATATATAAAAAGTACTATTTCTCCATAAATAATTCTGGAGAATAGAACTTCACCGATTTGTTAGACGATAGGATATCAACATAACAAATCTGTGAATTAATATTCCGATAGATTGTTATGCTGTTTTGGTACGTAAAATTCTTCGGATGATCAATTTACCTACTTCGGTCATTGCGACTCGTACCACTGTTCACCTAAAGGGTACAAAGATTCTTTAGGTGAACAGTAGTGCTTCCTTTTGTCGCAGTATAAAAAGCCATCCGCAATTACGACGGTCGCTGTTCGATAAGTCACAATTAATATATAATGGATATAGAGACGGAGAAAAAACAGTTGCTGTTTTCCAAGTGTATTGAAAATCAGCAAAAATGGCGCGAGTAATTGTACGAAAAATAAAACAGAAGGGAGGAATAAAGCCAAGTTACAGATGAACTTGATTATTCTGGAATTGTTGATTTGCTTCTGCATTTTTGATTTCTCCTATATGGATGATTTTATTCACATCGAATTATAACATAACTTTTGTGTACATCAAATTAATATGTCCTTATATGTAATTTCTGCTATTACTGTGAGAAATATGGTTATCATTCTGGAACTGTTAAGTCATCAGATGCAGTCGGTTATCTTCCTTATTAAGTACTAGTTGACTGATGGGTTTTGGGGCTGATACCAGGTTCTACGCTTAAAGCCAAAACTTGAACACTGGGTGCTTTAATTACTTTCCGGGGCGGGAATAAAGAGCCTGCCGCCCGCATCCGGATTCCATTCCAGTCCCGCTGATGCAGATCTTTTTGGCAGCTTTATATATTCTCTTAATTAGCTTAGTTCTATTTTTTCTTTTCTGATTGGTACGCTTTACTTCAAGTGATAAGGTTTACCTACTCCGTCCATGGTGAACGGTACCACCGTCCAGTTAATGGGTACAGTACGCCCTTTCATGGACGGTGGCTTGTTTTTAGACGGATTTTCAAGTGTTTTTTAGGATTCTAAAAAGCTTTTTCTATCAGAAGAGATGGTATCTTGATAGGCTGAACATTACTTATTTGCCCTCAGCTAAGAAGGCGAAGATATCGCTAGATATTTGCTTCGGAGTTTCTGATGCACATCATTTTCATGGTTAATGCTCTGACTTATTTAGTTTTTTTGTTATCTTGGATTGATTTGGAATAAGGCTTCGGTTTGCGTTGAGTAATCAGGCTGGTCATTTTCTTTTTTATTGCCTCACGCTCCTCAATCGAAGATTTTCGATATATGCGGATTAGGTGCTTTTCTTCTTCTGATAGTTTTCTACTAAAGATATTATGTATCAAAGGATCCCTCCTGACGATATTGAAGAAAATTAGCATTATAAAAATAACATTATTATGTTGTGCTGATTGGAAACACACCAACCATGAAATGCTTAATGAAGATCAAATGATGGCTTTGGGAAATTTGTTTATGTGCCTGACTTAGTAAGTATCAAGTGTTTTTTGAGGGGGCTCTGTTTATCATTCGCCAATCATCCGTCTCGGTTATTGCACCAGAAGTATAGCTGAAGGGCAAATAAGCATACTATTTCCACCTGACGCAATGATCGATTGTGACTTTTTAAGTTGTAATCCGAACTAAAGATTTATCAGTCTTTGTTATGTTTTTTATTCTGCTAGTAATATTCTTCAGGAGAATAGCTCATCTACTCCATTACCATCCAGCTAAAGGGTACAGTACGCCCTTTGATGGACAGTGGTGTTTCTTTTTGCGATTGCTATATAATGCGCTCTACGACGGTCGCTTAAGCGTATACAGCAGCGAGCTCTTGCCTCCCGATGCACGATATCGCTGCTCTCGTTGTATAAGCCCCGCCTTTTCAAGATCATGCAGAGCACGCTTTACGGTGGACACGGATATTTTCATATCACGGGCAATGGTAGGGATCGCCGGCCAGCATTGACCGTTCTTGTTGCTTCGTTCGTCGAGATACATATACACCGCCACCGCCCGGTGTGACAGATCTTCCTTGAAAAGAAAAAGCAGATTACTCATGGCTGTCCTCCGTTCCGGCTTTCTCTACTGTCTTGAGTACCGATTTGTTTTCTGAAGAGGATTCGCTGAATGGTATAGCGTTATCATTCATATCTTCCGGGTTGTTGGCAGCTTCGACTGGCAGAGGTAAAAATGGCGGCGGATCAATAGCTCTCATCAGTTCGTCCTTGCTGGCGTAGCGAACAATTCGACCGGCTCGTTCCTCCATGATATATGGTTCGAGAAATTCAATGCCCCACTTGAAAAACAGCTTGAGCTGGACTTTCATCGGATAGAATCCGGTTTTCATTACGATGAACTGACCTTTGGGCATAGACTTAAGCTCATCGGGAGTCATCAGCGGTCGCTCGATCATCTGCAGGCTCTGTGACGGATCGTTCTTGCCCCGGCTGACCGAGCCGGACAGCACCGTTCTGCTGCCGAGAGCTTTGGAGAGGATCTGCGCAGATTCGCTGTTGGGAGCAAAGCCGCCGAAGATGGTAAGCTGCGTGTTGTCTATGATTATCTCCGCACCCTCCTTGCCATAGTTCTTATCGAGCTGTGCAAAGGACTGGATTATGGGTACGATAGATACTCGTCTGGATCTGGACGCAGAGAACATCATCTCTGCAGATTCAATGCGGGGCAAGGTTCCAAACTCATCGCATAGGAACAGCACACGGTTTTTCAGTTTGCCACCCATCTCGTCAGCTACCGCAAGTATCTCACGGTACATCTGCTGGATTATCAGAGAGACCATAAAGAATGTATTTGGATCTTCTTCCGGCATGATAATGAACAGGGCGCTCTTTTCGGTACAGAATCTTTCTGCGTCGATCTCTGTATCAAAGCACAGTATCTGCTCCAGCTCGGAGTTCAGGAATGCGTTGAGCCTTGACAGTGCTGTACTCATAACAGAGGACATGGACTGCTCTGCCGAATTGAGGGCAGCACCGGCAAACCACTTTGCTTTATGTTCGGGAGGGAGCTTTTCCATCAGCTCCTGAAACTGATTCTTGTGTCTGCCTTTCTTTTCGGGAGGAGCAAGCAGTTCCTGTATGATCTTGAACACAGACACAATGTGTCGCTTGGACGGTTCGCAGAATTCTGCCACTAACAGTATTGTGGCTGCCAGCAATCCCTCGGCAGCGTCATAAAAATATGCGTTCTGACCGAAGGAGGCGGCATCCATGCCGGAAAGGATTATAGTCTTTGCAATGATCTTGGCATACTTTTCTGCCTTTGCCTTGTAGACAAGCTCATCAGGCTCGTTCATGTACATATCGGTGTACTTATTTACAAGATGAAGCAGATTATTACCGTTGGAGCGTGTGGGGTTTCTTAGGTCTATGACCGATATGTGATAGCCGTAACAGTTCTTTGCTATTGTTCCGTAGTTACGGGCAACATCACCCTTTGTGTCAGTGGAGAGAAAGGACATCCCGGATGCACAGGCGTATTCGATGTTCGGATACAGCCAGTACGCTGTTTTACCGACACCCGCCGCACCAATCATCATTGCATGAACATCGCCGGTGTCTACGATGGCGGTTGTCCCGGCTTTACGGTCGGTACAGCCTACAATGATCCCCTGTTGGTCGGGCAGAGATTTGCCCTTGCGCCACAGCTCCGGAGTGAACGGGACATGAGCATACACATTACGGATCTCACCTTTCTTTGCCCAGCGTGCAGTACCGTGCTGACCGTCGCCTACCGTTTTTGATTTGATGTTGTTCAGAGAATAAATGTGTGCCAGCACAGGGATACCGGCAAGCACTATCAGCATAAGTCCACCGGCAAGTATCAGATACCCAATGCCGCCGAGGGTGTCTGTTCTGAACCAATCAGAGAAAAATGACACGGTCACATTCCTCCCATTCCCATGCCGGAAAAATCCTCATCCCCGCCGTCCGGTTCGTCCTGTTCATGGAAGAGTTCTTTGTTAACATCATCCGGCCTGAAATCTATGCCCATATGATCAAGAGCGGATTCCAGATCACGCATACCCTCACAGAACTGATCGCTGTGGAAATACTTCCATTCTTCATCAAGGGTGAAGATGTATACATATTCAACGCCGTCCGGGTTATCGAGTATTTCGTCCATCGACTTGACAACAGCATCGCATTGCTCACTGCCGAAGTCACGGCCAAAGGCGATGGTAACATCTCTCTGACGTTCAGAGGTATTGTGCGGCAGAGACGGATCGGGAGACAGCTTTGGCTGCAGAGAGTGCAGATCCCCAAGATCAAGCAGCTTGTCGAGCTGCTGTGCGGTGTTGTAATGCGCTGCCAGATTTTTTCCTACTTCCTCCAGATAGCCGTCGAACTGACAGTAGATGGTGCGATACTGATCCGGAGCGATTTGTTTTGCGATATAGCTTCTTGTACCCATGTTGATTTTCCTTTCTTACATTCCCTGTGTGAGGCTTTCTTCCTCGATGCTGCAAAGATCCTCGTTCCAGTCTTTGAGCGTCGGAGTGAGCCGCTGCACATTATAATCTCCTTGTTTCCGGAGCAGATTCGTTATGCGCTCACAAGCTTCATTACCTGCATCATCATTGTCAAGACACAGATATACGAATCGTATGTTCGGATTGACCTTGAGCTGATGAAGCAGCGCTGCAGGAGCGACGGAACACAACGCTACATAGCTGTCGTGCTGCCAGTGGTATGGGTTCATGGATATGAACGATAGCATATCAATGGGAGCCTCGAAAACATATATCCTGTCACTTGTTCCGGTATGGTGGAAGCTGTAATTGAGATCGCTGGCGACACAGTTGCATTTATAAGTGGTGGCAGTGTGTGAGCCGCGTTTGTGAGCGTGCCGGGGAACACCTGCCTCATCGAATCCGACGAAAACAGCATTGTGGTACTGCGTGTCCTCATACAGCATACGTTTTGCATGGAAGTAATTTATGACATCAGGATCGATGCGGCGATGCCGATGGAGATAGGTAAATACTCTGCGAATGTTACGGTTGGGTTCCGGCAAAGCGAAGTCCCCGGGCTCTGTCTTTAATCTTTTTTCGGATTGAGGAAAGCAAGGAACAGGCTCAGTGCTTCCTGCCCTGCCAAGCAGCATTTCCATTGCTGTCGGAAAATCTACCTCATAGAATTTCTGGACGAAGTCAATAGCATTGCCGCCCTCCATGCGATAATGGTTAAACCACACGCTTCCTCGTATGGTAATCTTTTCGCATCCGTAGTTCCACTCCAATTCTCCGCCGGATCGCTTGAGCTGCGCCCCGTGAGAGACAAGAAATTCAGCAATGTCGGTGTGTCTGGCATCGTACTTTTCCTGTTTGGTATAGGTATGAGTGCTCATAAATAATATCCCTCCTATTGGATCATCCATGTTTCAGACCATGAGCGGCTCTTTTTTCTTCTGCCCAGTTCTCTTTTGACACAGGCAAAGGAGCGTCGCCGTTATGATCTTTGTCCTCGAAAATTCTGCTCAGATGATAAAGCAGATTGATCGCGCCGGTCATTGATGCTCCGAGCATCTGTTCTGCAGATTGTGCTTCGGTATGCAGCGGAACCAGCTTCATAGCCTCCTGAATCACAGCGTTTTTAATGCTTTTGAATTCCTTGTTCTGCGACAGAGGAACTTTCGGAGGCATGGTGTCGGTATATGTTCGAAGCACATTGAACCGCTGTTCGTACCAAAGGTCATACAGCTTTGCAATGCGCTCGTCCTGTTCAAGCAGATCCACGATGCCGTCGACGATAGCCTTGACGTCAGGCTTGAGGTATCCATATACCTTTTTGCCGGAGGTGTTAGCCAGTCGACGGGATAGCTTGAGCAGTTGCTCGGCGATTCGCGGATCGCAGTGACCACCCTCGTTCATCTGACGGACTATGTCAGCGATGAGGTCACGGCTGCTTTGTCGCAGATCGTCACGGTGAGAAGTCTGCTTTTCATAGATGCTGATGAGATCCTGAGTGAATATCTCTTTTGCAAGGCTGGATTTGATATTTTGAATACCAACCTGCGAGAGATATGCTTCTTTCGGATCGACCGAGTAAGCTATCATGTGTACATGAGGGTGATGCCCTTCGTTGTGAAATGCAGCGTACCACCGAAAGTTCCCCGGCATGATCTTCATGTTTTGAGCAAACACATTGCGCTGTGACCGGAGCAGATCTCTCCATGCGCCTGCGGTATCATATCCGAGCCGCTGTGCGTCCTCACGACTCAGGGAGATTATGTGTGTCCAGATGTTTCCCTGATGAGAGGAGACCTCACGCATGACATCGTCGAGGATAACCGGAACACCCTCATCGGTAAAAAGACCGTTGCCGGAAGTTTTCTCTACACCGGGACGGTTTGCAATGTAACTGACATATCCCTTTCGTGAGGCAAGTACCTCCGGGTGCTGTTCGGCAATATTTATAATCAGAGCATCTGCGTTTTTTCTGTTAGGGTTGTCACAGTAATCTGCGTATTCGGGAAGCTCAGTACTATCCGGATATTTTTTCAGCAGAGACTGGATTTCATTCTTTTGTACGTAGGTGGCGTTTAGAAATCGTGAGGTATCATCGGTTGGTTCAACGCCGTCGCGAGTAGCTATGTACCGGGTATAGGTACCGATGTGAGAATTGGCTCCCGGCTTCATGTACGGTGACTTCATAACTATCCCTGCCATCAGCTTTTCTGGAACCGGACAGCGTCCTCAAAGGTATATCGCCCGCTGTTGCGGGACACTTCGTCAACGCACATTTTGCGAAGCTTTTCGATCTCGGTGAGAGGAATGTTATTGGTTGCTGCCACCACGTGCATCATCATGGCAACTTCAACACCCAGCTTGAACAGCACACGTGCAAGCCTGTTTTCGGTGTCTTTGATTTTCGCTCCGACAACAGACTCCAGAGCCGGCGTGAGTACCTTGTGGTTCGTTCCGTTATTGAGCCACGCAATATAGAACTCGACAGCGTTGCAGACAAATTCGCTGCGTGATTTTGAATCGTCCATCCCTACGCTGCCGTTGCATCGCTCCAATAAATCGGAGCTCATTATTATTCCTATCCGCTTGTTTTCGTCCATAATCTCATTAACCTCCTGTGCACACGGCCTGACACACCAGAAAAGGTGGTGCTAAAGCCGTTTTTTCTTTATTCGGCATACCTTCATGCCTTTTTTCTGATTTTTGTAATACAGTAAAAACCTCCGAACGGCGTTGCCGGACGGTGTGAATTGGGAGATGCGGGCGTGACAAAGCATACTCCCTTTATCCTGCTGCGTTTTCTACCCTCGAAAACCCTCGTAGAAGGCTTCGAAAATAACCCTGTGGAGATAGCGTAAATACCCCGCTGTTCCAACAAAGCCTCAAAAACGCCCCACATTCGTTTCAAGCCCGAAGTCGGGCCTTTTCCCGACCCCGAGCCTGAAATCGTCACACGGGCGCAAATTGCGCCCAACAGGGGCGTTATGCGTTCGGTTCCTTTTTGACGGTGTAATCCACTCCGTTCAGACGGGGAAAACAGCATTCCGTGTATGACAGACCGTTATCCTCAACGATTCGGTTAAGAGCAGAGAGCATATCGCCCTCTTTGGCACTTATCGCATCGTCAATACTGTCATAGCAGATCCATTCGAGGGTATCGGGACTGTCCTTGATGAAGATGTCATATCCGATTTTTGAGCCTGTCGGGGAGTCATAAATTACAGCATCAATACGAACACAACCGGCTGTAAGAGTGGCTGCAATATAGTCAAAGTTCCGGGGAAGTCCCTTTGCTTTGAGCGCATATATCTCACGGTCAGAGAGGATACGCTGATACGAATATCGAGAGCCAAGCTCATTAAGCAGTTGTCGCTTTAGCTTCATGAACCGTCCTCCTTTACATCATGCCGGGACAATAGAAGGGGTCGGATTCGTCAGGCTCGTCATCGGGAAATGCATCAATATCGTCATCCTGATATGCATCTTCGGGATCTTCAGCTTCCGGTGTCACTACTCTGTAACGGTGATCAAACAGCGACTGCTGTGCTCCGTATGCTGTATAATCGGAGTAAAACCTCTGTGCGCTGCTGCTTACGGCTTCGTTAAGCACCGATACATCGAGCCCGCAATCCTGATAGCCTTTCCGAACGATGTCGTAGTAGTATTCGTGGGGCAGACCGAATCCCATGCGAAGATTCATGATGTAGGCCATGGAGTCAACGCTTTCTCCGTTCATGTCAACGGTGAGGTTTTCCTTGAAATAGTGACCGGGATAGCCCTCGTAACGGTCAAGAGAAAATTCATCGGAAGGCTGAAGCTCCCACAAGGCCACGGGTACCGAGGCTCCCTTTTTGGGGGCGATGGTTGCATATGCTCCGTGGGACTGTCCCTTGAACTGCAGCTCGTAATCATGAATAACGCCGGTGCCACGGAGCTTCGCGGTGGGACATCGGGCTTTCATCTGTGCCTTGTTAAGGTTACTGCCATAGGCGGCGTATAGTCGTTTTTTCATGTAGAATGCTCCTTTACATTGTCATAGAGAACGATGAGTCCTCTGAATCGTCTGCTGAAATATCATCCGGCTGCTCGTCTGACGGGCTTTCGGATACTTCCTCGCCGGAGTTGTTCTCCTGATCACGGGCGGCAAGCCGCTGCCGTTGAGCTTCTGCCTGCGCCGGATCTTTCCATGCGATGTTGCCCTCAAGATTCTTGAGAAGATGATATCTCGCGGTCTTGAATTCATCGCCGATCAGCCCCAAACGGAGCAGCCACGTGCGGAAGGTGTACTTGTCATTGCTGGTCTGCGTTCGGCTGCGTGATGCGCTTCTCTGGATGAGAGCCTGATGACTTATGGCGAGGCATAGCTGGATGAAGGACTTGATCTTTCCGGCGTGAAGAGTGGAATTGAAGAGGCGGAATTCAATGGTTCCTTTGGAGAAAACGCTGTGGAGATTCAGCCCGTGGTACCGGGAATCATCGTAGTGGTGATGGCGACCGGAACGACCGTTGTACCATATCTGTTCCAGTTCATCCATGCTGCACAGACGTTTGTCGTTGAGTTCGTCAAGAAACCGGGTGTCGATTTTCTTGCAGTAGTACTCGCGGGAAACGTCAACCTGAAGTGCCTTGTAGATCAATTCCTCCTTGGCAGCCATGATGTTCACGATATTTTTAAGCGACCGTACAGTATGAGGCGCGGCATCCACGTGAATGTGAATGCCGCAGGAGGAGTTGACTTTGGCTCCGGCATTGCGCAGGATTCTGACGATGTCCTGTATGGTTTCAATGTCATCGTATTTGCAGATCGGGGTGACAAGCTCTACAGCGTAATGACTATCGCGGGATGCTCCGCGCCGTGATTCAAGGCGTATGGAGGAATCACTTACAAGCTTCCAGAGACGATCTTCGTTATCACGAACGGCGTAGGCATCGTAACCACCGCCCAAATGGGTGGCAGAGGTATTAAAATAACCGGCTATCACTTGAGCAGCGGCTGCTCTCGTGATGCCGGTCATTTCGATTTCAACGCCGAATCGCTGTGTTCTCAATCGCCCTCACTCCGTTCAGGATCGGGGGCATCGGGTGCGGCTTTTTTCTTGACAGGGGGCTTTGTCGGTTTTTCCGGAGCAGCGCAGATGTCCTGCCGCAGCTGGAAAAAGTCACGGACATTACCCGGCACGTGCTTGGAGTAAAGAGCATCGAGAGCCGTAACAAGCTCGTCCTCTATGGACAGCTGTTTCTGTGTCAGATATATGCGGATTGCAGACATTTTTTCTTCGTCATAGGATATGGTTATGCTTGCTTTTTTCATTGTGGGATCTCCTTTTTACATTGTAATTGATTCGTCCTCTCCGGAATCTTCGTCACACAGCATGGAGAAGAGACTGAGCTGTGTCTGCGGCTCGGCGAGTGCTTTTCTTACCCTTTCCTCGCATTCGGCAAAGGATTGCAGATATGAGCTTGAGTTAAGATGACGTCGCATGGTTATCAGATCATCGTCGGCAACTGCTTGCTCAAGCGCCGCAGCGTAGCCAAGAACATTCTTTATGGAGGTGCTTTTGGTCTGTGCTGCATCGAGCATCAAGGCGTGCGATTTCAGAAATTTGTAATGCGGGTCTGCCAGATACACCGAGAGCACAGCTTTGGCTGCGGTGCGGATCTCATCGCTCCGGGCGACGTAATCGTTGTCCACCTCCGGAGGAGTAGGTCGGTGATATATCTCCGGCAGCTCTCCGTCACCGTACTGTTCTTTGATTTGCCGCTTGTAGTAAATGATGTGATTCCGCACAAGGTTCATGTTCACGCCATCGGCATAGAACGGATCGGAGCCGCCGTATTCACACAGAGCATCCCAGCACCGGAAGCGTTCCTGAAGCTGGGCGACGAGGTCAGGTTCAGTTCGTTTGCTCATATGTGATATACGGTATCTTCAGCCAGTGTGTCCATGAGCGGTTCTTCAGCTCGGTCTTGCGAACACCATAGCGGGTTCCCATAGCTTCGATGACATATCCGTCGCCGATGTAAATTCCGATATGACCCTCTTTCCATACAGCCAGACCGAGAATTTCCGGTATGGTGCTGATCGCTCCCTTTTCAGTAGCGCTGCGGTACATATCGTCGGCAGATATATCCGGCATCCCATGAGTGCCGTACTCGATGGCGAGGGTTTCCGGGTTCAGCCAGCCGTAGCCCTTGATGAGTCCTACGCAGTCGGCTGTCCGTCTGCCCATCCAGCTGCGCTTTATGAAATCCTCCATTGCGCCGACATGGTCGGGATACTGCTCTGCTTTTGCGTAGAGATATGTACGGGTAAGTACCGTCCCGTAGGTTCCCCACACATAGCCCCAGCCAGCCTGCTCTGCGTTTACAGCCCATGTTACGAGGTCAAGATTGTTCTTGATTTCGGGTGAGACATAGCCGCCAATGTCGATCTTTACGGCGCGGATACCGTCCATGATGCTATGGAAATCGTCCACGGAAATGCTCGTTGAAAACCTGTTGTTCACTGCTGACACGAGCTGTGCGTCGGTCTGGCTTTCGGCAAAGCATCCTACCAACCGGTCGACAAAGCCGCTGTCTGAAGCGAAGCCGGACAGCCCTATGACATACAGCACCTGCGCCTCCTGCACCCGTTCGGAATACCCTGCAGCACACATACTGCTCTCGATCCGGCTCATGGTGGTTTCTATTTCCATCAGCATGGCAGATTCCTCCTGTGACATATTTTCGATCACCATCTGTGACAGCCGGTCGGTGTCGATCTCTATGCCTCCACTGAACACTCCGACAATGGCGATGATGGGCATCAGTATCACGATCAGAATGATGAGAATAATGGTTCCGACGGCTTTGATGGCGTTCTTGTTGCTCAGAAGGGCTATGGCAATCTTTTTGAGTGCCGCACCAACGGCTGCACTCATCGACCGCCAGCCTTTCCGAACATTGCCGCCTTGAAGGGTGCGGCTTTGACCTGAAGCAGATACCTTTCATTGCCGCAGCGGTACAGGCAGGTGCCTCGCTCCGGGTATTTGATGAGTTCAAATTCAGCCGGTTCAAGCTGCAGCGTATCGGTATAGGCTCTGGGATCGATCTGCCCTGCGTTGAACAGGAATTGATGAGTGGGGATGGAAAAGAGAGGCTTTGTCAGTTCACAAACATCGGGCATGAGAAAGTCATTGATGTTCTGACTGGCAAGAATGACTGCGGAGTCCTTTTTACGAACACGCTTTGAGGCGTTTCGGATGTATTCAATGGCTGTCATGTTTGTAAGGAATAGATACAGCTCGTCAATGGATGCAGCCACATTTCCTCTGCCCAACAGCTGCCCGGTCATATAGGAAAGAATATTGAAGAGCATGGCATCCTTGAGTCGCTTGTTGGTGTCCATCAGACCCTTTACACCGAAGCACAGAAAACCGTCGTCTGTGATATTGGTGTGTCCGCAGAAGTATTTTGATTCCGCACCACGGCACATGGAATGCAGTCCGAGACACACATTCTGGAGGGTTTCATCGGTGTACAGCGGCTTTACCTGACGGCTGTAATTCTGAAATTCATCCTCAAGCAGAGAGTAAAAATCATCCACCGTGGGGTAATCGGTGTGCCGGAGCAGACCGTAGTCGGTCAGATCGGTAATGCCGAAGCTGCCGTACAGCTTGGTGAGCATGATCTCGATGGTGTCTATTTCCTGATCGGAGAAGTCCTTGTATGCTCTGAAAAAGTCCTTGAGGTATGCGATGTGCTGACTCAGCCGGGTGACCTTTCGGAAAGGCTCCGGGCTGCTGACATCCGTCTGATCCAAGCCGTCCGACCAGGATATCGGCTCAAGGGGATTGATGATGTAGCGTCCCGACATGAAATCAATACAGCAGCCGCCCAGCGCACGTGTCAGATCATCGTATTCCGCTTCCGCATCCAGCACTATGACACGCTTTCCGCTTTCACGAAGATTGGTGAGCAGCAGCTTGAGGAGAAAGGATTTACCCTGACCGGAGTTGCCGAGAATGAGAACATTTGCGTTGGTCTTGTCATCGCTGCGCCGGTCGAGATCAACAAGGATGTTGGTGCCGAACTTATCTCTGCCGATGTAAAAGCCGCGAGGGTCGGTCTTGCCGGAATAGTTGAAGGGATATAGATTTGCCACGCTGGAAGCCGGGAGCACACGCTCGTACTGGCTGCCAAACTCGTTTGCACCTACGGGTGTTACCGACAGAAAACCCTCCTGCTGCCGCATCGTGAGCCGGTCTACGGATATCTTTGAGCGGGTCAGTTCCATGGATATTTCCGACTGAAGCTCGCGCAGAGCATCCTCGGTTCTGGCTTTCAGTTCAATGAACACGGTGCAGTGGAGCAGCGGTTCCTTGTTTTTTCTCATGTTGGCAAGCAGCTCCACCACATCCTGCAGATTGCCCTCTGCCTGAATGGTTTCCGTAACATCATTGCCGCCCGATGCCATGCGGTTCTTTCGGGTGGCGTTCTGGATGATCTTGCGCTGCTCATGAGCATCCACAAGACGGCTGTAGATGCGAAGGCACACACCGGTGCGGTCGGCAAGCTGGGACAGGATAGCCTGTTCCTCGGTGGAGGGCGGATATTCTCTTACCACCCACACACAGCGGTATGTGTCACCGCAGATGTAATAGTCGGTCATGAATCGTATTATTCCGGGGACTATCATGTCGAAAAAGTCCTTAGTCTGGATCTCTTCGAGCTGCTCCGGAGTTAGTTCTTTCTTTCGTTTAAACAATGTTATTTCAGCTCCCTTGCTATGACTATGAGGCGACCGTCCTTGCCGCTGCCGTAACAGGTGGACAGGGATATCACCCGGTCACCCGGCTCCGGTCGTATGCCGGTATCGTAGAGGCTGCTTTCGATGGCGTAGTCCATCATGGCTTCATGCTCCGAGGCACTTACGGCGTTGGTAAAGCAGTACCAGCGGTCGACCTTGTCGGTTGATATGACTGCAAACACCTCAAAATAAAAAACACCGTCCGCAGTCTGGAGCGTGACGGTGGGGTGACTGTCCCGGAAGGACTGGTCGATGTACTTTTTAAGACAGGAGAACATCGTGCCGTTCTTCATGCGGTGACCGTAGAATATGAGGTTGTCGCTGTTTGAAAGATCACAGCGTGCGTCGAGGAAAGGAACACCGGCGCTGCTGTAATCGCCATAATAGTTGCGGTTGAGATATTTTGTGGGATCATCCGGCGTGTGCATAACAGGATAGCTCAGATTAGTGTCCTCGATGGACAGCCATCCGATACATTCGGGGTTCCCGGAGTATATGGTGGGCTTTTCAGCGGGTTTCACATCCCCTGAAGACACAGTAATGATATCCGATCCCAAGTCCGTGTCAGACACAACAGGCTCCGGCACAAACACAGAAAGCTGATCGAACAGCTTCTTATCCCTGCGCTGCTCGGAGCAGTCACGCACAGTAAAGACCGTGCCGACAGTCACAAGCGCAAGGCACAGCACCATAGCGGAAAGGAATACCCACTTGTTGATTTTCTTATTCTTCATGATCGGAATCCTCCTTGAAGTATTGTTCACCGTCGAAGTCGGGGATGGCATCCCCGTCATTGCTGGCTTCGAAATACACAGCCAGCATCCGCTTGAGCTGGGGCTTTTCCATGCGATGGATCTCAAAGCCATGATCGGAGATGCACTTTTCAACACGGTTCACGGCTTCGAGCTGCTGCTCCGGTTTCTTGGCTTTCAGACGAAAGGTGAACATGAACTGCCGTGCGGTGGACAGCTCGGTCTGGATGCTGTCGAAGAACTCCATTTCCTTTTTCAGCACCGTTCTGACCATTGGGTTTTCTTCGTCGTTGAGCCGTGAGGCCACATACGCTTTGTTGGCATCAAAGCATTCACAGGAGTCACAGCAGATGAACTCAATGTCGGGTATCGCCTGAATCACACGCTGGAGCTGCAGGATCTTAAGCTCGATGGATGCCGGTGACAGCACAGAAATATTGGTGGGAGCCACCTCGAATATGACCAGCTCGCCTTTGGCTGTTTCCAGACCGAAGCGGGTAAAGGTCTTTATTCCAAGCAGCTCTCTCGTGGAGCGTTTTCGTCCTTTGAAGATGCCCATATCAGCCGCACCTCCATTCGTACTGCTGCTGTGCGGCAAGGAAATATCCTGCAGCGTAGCCGATGTAGTCAAGCACGGTCATGCCGTCCATCTGTATGGACAGGAATCCGTATCCGATGGTCATTGCCATGGGCAGAAGCATCCCGGTCTGGGTAATAGCGAGAACAGAAATGAGAAGAGCCACACATATGATGGCAAAGTCCCGCAGCGACCACAGCCACATATTAGCGTGAGCCCGGAGGTTCTGCGGATAGATGTAGGTTGTCATTGATTTGAATCCTCCTATTTGCCGCCTCTTGCAAGGCTGCGTGTTAGATTAACTGCGGTCGAGGTGGTATGCACGACGCTCATCATGTTTACTTTTACGCTGGAATCCAGACCGAACTGCTGTGCGATCCTCGGTACCTCGTTGGCTGCAAGCATAACGCCAAGCCCCAGCAGCATATTGTCGGTAAAGGTGAGGAGACCGAGAAACAGCAGAGTGGTCTGCATGAAAGCGGTCAGGCAAAGTGCGATTATCTGTCGGCACCACTGTTTGAAGCCGTCATCATATCCTCTGGGGACGCTGAACATATACAGGGTTCCGACAGCAATCTGGATGAGCAGAATACCTCCGCGCTTGATATTGGCAAAGAATATCTTTACCACACAGTAAGCGAACGCGATCAGAGCGAGAAGATTGAACAGCGAGAAGGTCACATCCTCCGCTACCCGGAAGCTGCCCTCAAGCACAGTCATGCTCTGTCCACTCAGGTCGAGGCTCTGTCCTCCGGCGAATATTGCAGACAGATCTCGGGAAAACATATTCTGCAGAGAGATACAGAACTTATACAGCTCGATGGGAAGAACCCCGGCAAGGCTGGCTGCAAAGAAGCCCTTTATGATGTTTATCACCGCTGTTTTGAGGTTGGCTCTGCCGTTCTGATACTCAATGGCAATGTCAAAAACAGCTACCACAGTACCGGCGACGAACAGCGACCAGCCCAGCAGAGTGAAGAGCCGAACAGTAGCGTCTACCCACGAAAGCTCAAATATTTCCGCTCCCATGTTGCCCATGAGGGTGAAGAAATTGGCAACAGCATCGAATATGGTCGTGTAAAACCACTGGAGCATGGTGTCCCAGATAACGTTGGAGATTTCCTCTCCGAGAAAGGTGAACACTTCTCCGATGGCATCGCCGATTCCCTCTATGATTTTGATTAGCCAGTCAAGTATTTATAATCACCTCACATATTTGTTGATTAGTTTGCGCACACAATGTATAATGGATTAAAAATCAGGGTGTTCTGATGCCATCAAACAAAATGTAAGCAACTGAATACCTCCCAACGCAACAGGCGGGTGCCATGCTTAACGCATAACAGCCGCCTGCTCCTTTATTCTGTCGGTTGATCGGGGTTAATGATGATCAACAGCTTTTCCTTTTTGTTGGCGTAGTTCACCGTGTACTCAGTGCCTCCGGAGGCTCCGTTCCACACAGCCAGCACGATGTCGGCGTTGTCCACAAGGTAGCGGTTACGTTTCTGCAGACAGCCGTTGGTGTATTGGGTTTGCAGCAGGGTTTCCTTGTCACACTGTGCGGCGATGTCGAAGTATTCGTTCCGGGCAGCCTCGTTCCACGATGCTGCCTGTCTTTCGTAGGGAATAACACTTTCGAGGGTGATTTCGGGGTGCTGCGCTTTGATCTCAAGCACTATTCCGGCACAGAGAAGGTCGATGCCCTTTGCCATTCCGCACAGGAAATGACCGACGTTCTTTTCTCTGATCAGCCTGCACACTTCGTCCTTTATCTGCTTTCTCAGAGCAATGAATTCGGGAGAGGAGTGGTCGGTGAGTATAGGCAGCTTCTCCGGGCGCAGTCCGGTGAATGCACAGATTTTTTTCTTTTCCATGATTGGTCGTTCCTTTCTTTATATAACTCGTATAGTGTTACAACTAACTCTTTCGGTGTTAGTATATCACACTTGATTTGTCGAAAGAAGTCGAAATAAGTCAGTAGAAAAAGAAAAATCTGCACCCGGTTAAGGATGCAGATTTCCAATTTCTTATTCAATTATTTCCTGCTTTCAGCATCGGACAGGAGTGTTTCCAGAACGGCAAGTATGCGCCGCTGCTCCATGATCGGCAAAGAGGTAATGCGCGATGTCAACTCGGAAGCCTTGATCAGATTGGCGGTATCAAGAACATCAATGAAAACTTCATTTGCAGAAATCTTCAGGACATTCAGGATCGCGATCAGGTTTTCTATGCGAGGAAACTTTTCGCCGCGTTCGATGCTGGACAGAAAGCCGGTCGAAAGATCAACCGCTTCGGCTAATTGTTCCTGTGTCATTCCGGCTTTTTCTCTGTATTCCTTTATTCTTGCTCCAATGCGCTTGTCAGCCATTACTTAACCTCCGTACTAACGCAATTAGTCTGACTTGTAACACTCTAAGTGTTAGTATAAAGTGATTGGAGGTGAACATACAGCGACGACAAGTGCCAGTGGTAGCACTTCTGGTGTTAGTTAGATGATATCCCAGATATACAACGGAGCAGTCAGGGTGAATACCAGACAGGCGAACAGTATTGCCGGAGCCGCAAACTCAAATTGTCCGTGTTTCCGGTAGTCGAAGTAAGCGGTGCCAAGCTTGACAAAGAACATGATCGCAAGGATCATGTCAATTACCGGGAATACCACATTATCCACCACAGCACGGATCTGCTCCTGTGCGGTGTTCCAAGTGTTTTCAATTGCGTCGGAAACATTTCCGGTGGCAAAGACATTCATCGAGAAGAGTGCTGCCGTCAGTATGAGAATGACCAGCACCGGCAGCAGCTTTTTAAGCTTGTTCATCTATGAGTCCTCCTGTGTTATTTTATTGCGGGAGCGAACCGGCACAGCAGCTTTGTTTTGGCAAAACGGTATACAGTACCGGTGAGCTTTGAGATATAGTTTCCTGCGCAAACAGCAAAGACCTTTCCGGTACAGGCGGCAGCCAGAGCGTAACGCTTGACATCCAGCTTCTCTGCATAGCCGAGGAAGTAGAGGGCGCACAGAGCGGCCATGCCCATAACGCCGATGGAGAGCATGGCGATCCACAGCCCCATAGCGGAGTCATCGCCGGTCTGGGGCGTTTCAACGGGTATCAGTTCGTTGGTCATACCGGCGGTCACGATCTGTCCGTTTTCGGTGATCTCAAAGGGATATTCCGATTCGTCCAGCAGATATCCATCGGGAGCGTCGAACTCCTGATATGTGTATTTGCCGTAACGCAGTTCGAATTCAGCAATACCGTTCTCGTCGGTATAGCCCTCAACCACCGTCTTTCCGGCTTCGTCCTTGATCCGGAATCCGGCGTTGGGGATCAGCTTGCCATCGGTCAGATCGGTCTTGGTGATTTTAAGAGTACCGGTGATGGGCTTGTTGATGAAGCCGATACCGGCTTTGTTTTCGATGTTTTCAACCGTCCCGTCACTCTTGATCGAGAAAGCGTAGAACGCTGTGTCGAGCACAAAGCCCTCCGGTGCTTTGATTTCGCGGAGGAAGTAATCGCCGTAATCAAGGTCATCAAGCCGGTAAATACCCGGCTCGATCTCGTTGAGAGTGCCTACGAGAGTATCCTTTTCAGCGTCAAAAGCAAGGTCGCTTTCCGCGTCAATGTACACCTCGAACACAGCTCCGGTCAGCTTGTTTTCGGGATAGTCCTCGTCCACCTTTGTGAGCTGGACACTCCCGGACATCTTACGGTTGATCAGGGTGATCTCCACGATCTGATCGTCGCCGGTGACAGCCGCCTCAAACACCTCGTCGCTCAGAACATATCCCTCCGGAGCGGCGATCTCACGGATGATGTAAGAGCCGCAGGGAATGTCATCAAAGCGGAACAGACCGTCCTCTGCAGAGGTGGTTGTGAGAAGTGCGGTTTCCTTTGTGAATTCAGTGGTGTCAGGCTTGAACAGACCGATGAGCGCACCGGGAAGAGATACCCCCGCGTTATCGGTCTTGATGCCGCACACCGAACCGTAGGCCAGTTTGTTGATGATCGGTTCGCCGTTATTCACCGGGATGGTGATCTGGGCATAATCGTTGTCCATGAGCTTGAAGTCGAACCCGTACTTTTCTTCGGAAAGCACATAACGACCGTCGGTGGACAGCTCCTTTACATAGTAGCTGCCGTAAGGAAGATCAGTCTGGAGAGATATATTACCCTCGGAATCGGCACCGGCGATCTCAAGCAGACCGTCAGCAGGGATCTCCGAGCCGTCTGCTGCGATGAGCTTCTCGGCAGCGAACAGACCGAACACCACCTTGCTGTAATCGCCGGTGATGCCGTAAAGCTCGTTCTGCTCAAGCTCCTTGAGAATACGTGCGGTGGCTTTCTGACGGGAATTGAAGTAGGACACAGTCTGCTGGGTGATCTCCACCTGCTGACCGGCGTATTCCAGCTTTGCGCTGTGAACATCCTCGCTGCGGATGTATCCGGCAGGGGCTTCGATCTCGGTGATGAAATATTCGCCGAGGTACAGCGCTTTGGTCACCGCCTTGCCGTCTGTGCCGGTGGTCACGGTGTCAACTACAGTACCGGCTTCATATCGCAGAGTGCCATCCGGAGTGTAGATGTCGGTCGCAGCCTTTACCTCAAACACAGCACCCTGCAGACCGGTTTCCTCATACACCGGGGTGTAGATGGTATCGGACACAGTGATCGCTCCGTTTGTTTCCTCTGCATGGCTCTTTGCGGTAACGCTTGAGAAAGTCTCACCGGTCTTGGTGATAACGATGGTCGCTTTCTGCGCCATGTTCTCCTTGACGATCTTCACAACGGTAACGCCGCCGTCATCAGAGGCGTGCTTTGCATCGATCTCAAAGCTTACCGGATCGGAATTAAGAACATAACCGTGGGGAGCCTGAACCTCACGAAGGCTATATTTGCCCTGCGGGAGCTTTTCGGGAGTAACAAGGCTGCCGTCATCGCCGGTGTAGAAGGTATCGACCTTTGTGACGGTGGGATAGGTATAGCTCATGGTGACCGGATCGCCGTCGGAATCAAGGATCTGGAACCCTGCTCCGGCATACGGGATGGCTTTTCCGCTTTCAGCATCCACCTTTACGACCTTGAGATATGCCTCAAACTGTGCGTTGTTGATGAGGTATCGGACGGTTTCGCCGTTGGCGGAGATCTTTGCCTCAAAGGGCTTCATCAGCTCACGACCGTCCCATCCTGTGGTCTGCTTTACGGTGTATGTGCCGTAGGGCAGCTTCTTGGAAATGGCATAGCCGTTTTCGTCACACACAAGCAGATCACGCTCGGAATCCTTTGCTGCATCATAGCTGCCTGCAGAGGCAAGGAACACTTCAAAGGTCGCTCCGACCTCCGGTGTCTCTATCTGTGTGGAGCCGTCATCGGTGTGCTTGATAATGGAAAGATCGCCCTTGATGATCTGCTCCTTGAGCACAAGGGAAGGAGCGTTATTCAGCTCCACATTGCTCGTACCGCTGGCAGAACCGTCCACAGTGTAGACCGTCTTGTCCAGCAGATATCCCTCGGAGGGGGTGATCTCACGGATAGTCCAGCCGTCACCGCAGGGATGATATCCGGTGGTGAAGCTGCCGTTCTTGTCGGTGGTGCAGCTTTCTACCAGCTCACCGTTGAGGTAAAGACCGTATACCGCTCCGGCGAGAGAAGCGCCTCCCTGTGCTGTGCCGGTTTCGGCATCGGATTTGGTGGCTGTCACACAGAACTTCTTGAGCTTGTTCTCTACGGTGATCTTGGAGGTTTCTTTCCATCTGACCGTAACATTCTGTGCCTTTGGGATCACATATTTGGACGATGTTCCGACTTCCTCGATGGTATAGGGCTGTTCGCCGGATACGAGGATGTTTTCAAATTTAGCAACACCCTTTTCGTCGGTGACCGCAGTGACATCAACGGCGGCACCGCTCAGGGATGTACCGTACAGCCGGAACTTTATGCCGCTGATCCTGCCGTCCTCGCTCTCCTTGACCACCTCCACAGATCCACGGCGGAGGGTATTGTCAAAGGTGACGGTGGCAGTCTGACCGCTTACAACGGTGATGTGCTGTTCGCTTTGAAGGGTGTACTTATCGATGGCTTTTTCGGTGACCGTGTATGTCCCGGCTGCGAGATTATCGATGCTGATGGAGCCATCGGAGCCGGTTTTTACGGTCTTTGAAAAGTTGTTGCCTGTGACGGTAAATTCGATCCCGGCAACATTGCCGTCCTCGGAGGTCTTGACGATTTTCAGTGTACCTGCGCTGACCGCAAGTGTCATGTGGGCAACAACAGGATCTTCGATTTCCTCGCCGTAGGTAACAACGCTCTGAACACCGCCTGCCGACCAGATGATCATGCCTACGGTGGTGCAGTTGGACTTGTTGGCGCTGATGCTGACCTTACCGGAGGGAGGAGTGTCGGAGGTGATGGTCAGCTTATTTCCGCTTGCAGAAAAGGAAATGCCCGGATCAGAGGAAGAAAAGGTGAACTTGGACAGCACATTATTGCTGTCGGTAAGCACAGCCTTGTACTTGCCGGAGCCGCTGTCGTAGATCAGATCGATGCTTTCAGCCGTACTGCTGCTGGAGGACATGAAGCTGGGCAGCGCCGAATGAGATTTTACCGAGCTTACGATGCGGTTGTAGTTGCTCATGATCTGGCTGCGGATGGGATGACGGGAGGTAATGGTGTCGAGGATATTGTTGTATCCGGACTGTGCGGCATCCACCTTGTCAAATTTACTGTCACGCTCTCCCACGAGAACCTCCCATATGAGGATCTGTGTGGCGATCATGTTGCCCATGTCGTTGGCATCGGCGGAGTTGGTGGATGACCACAGAACATCCAGCTTGCCGGAATAGCCGTAGTACATGATGCGGCTGATGTACATCTGGATGGTGCTGGCGTTTATGGTTTTGTTGTCCTCAAGGTTCTCCCAAAAGTTTTCGTCCTTTTCAAGACCGTCGCCGTCCTTGAGAACCTTACCCGGTTCGACGCAGTATGCGACCTTGCCGGTGTAGGAGTTAACGCCCTTGGCGACAAATTTGTCGGTGGAGTTGTAGGTGGTACCGTTCATGAGGGTGAGCTGATCGTGACCCCAATCGGTCTTGTTGGGATCGTCACCTCTCGGAAGATTTACACAGTAGATGGACACCTGCGTGGCGGCAAAAACCTGTGCTGCCGAGGAGCAGAACATGACCGCCAGCAGGAGCATGGCGATTATTTTTCTAAAAAGAAGAGGATGAGATTTCATGAATTGCCTCCTGTAAAGACTACAGCGCCGCAGGAGGGTGTCCTGCGACGCTGATCGAAGTTGGGTCGGATATTAACCGTATGCGATGTAGAGCTTCCATTTACCATCCGATTCACGCTGCGCTGTCCAGACCTTGAAGCGGGTGTAGCCGCTTGCGGCGTATCCGTCCAGCCGGTCACGGATTCGTTTTTCCGGCTGGGTAGTGGCTGCGGACAGGATGAGCGGGGTATCGAAGCTGCTCACGCCGCTGTCGTAGGTCAGGCCGATGCTCTGACCGTAGCTCTTGGCGTATGAGCTGTATTTTCCGATATCGAATCCCGGAGCTGCCGTTGTCGCCGTTGTGGTCGGCTTTGCCGTTGTGGGAGCCGCCGTGCCGGTGGTTGTCGGCTTGGCGGTTGTAGTCGTTGGCTTTGCAGTCGTGGTGGTACGGGTGGTTGTGGTTGTCTGCGTTGTCGCAGCGGTCGTTTTTTTCGTTGTTGTGCTTGCGGCAGTGGGCTTGACGGTTGCTGCCGTGGTTCTCTCGGTGGTAGTAGTCTTGGCTGCGGTGGTGGTAGTTGTTGTTTTTCTTGTGGCAGTAGAGATGGTCGCCGCTGTAGTGACTGTCGCTGCTGCCTCGGTCGGAGGCTGCGTTGATGCAGTGGCAGTCGTTTCGTTGGGGGCGTCGAGGACAGATGCGGATGCTTCCGTGGTTGTTGGGACAGGATCGGTCACAGGTACCTCCTGCGTGTCGGCAGACGAGACGATATCGGTCATCGAGGCGGGATCGTCATTCTGCGGTATGACGCAGGCGGAACGAGCACAGGACATGGCTGCCATAACCATCGCTCCGCATAGGAATACTGCGATGAATTTTACTGCTTTCATTGCTGAAGCCTCCTTTCGGTTTCTGATTCAACAATACCATTAAAGGCGGACAAGTCTATATTAACCGGTGAGAATTAACGAAGAAGTCACATTTCCTGCGAGGTGGTATTTTCTGGGACGCCCTCGGTCTGGCTTTGGGTGAGTGCCTGTTCATACGCCTGAGACACAGAGTCGATGATCGCCTGCCGGGACTCGGCAGTAACAGCATGGAAAACATCCTGATACTTTGTGTCGCCCTGCGCATCTTTATATGTGTTGTAGGGCATGGATACGAACAGCCCCTTGGCAGAGTCGACCACGCGCAGACCGTGTACGGCGAACATACCACCGATTGTCACGCTGGCGTATGCCTTGACGCTGGTACCGGCTTCATTGACCAGCCGGTCGATTCGGGTCTCGATGCCGGGTACACCGGACTTGGCTTCGGGGGATTGATCTTTGGGTTTTGCTTTGATGGGCATGGGTATCACTCCTTAATTGATAATAGTTGCGATAGGCTGTGTTGACAAGAACAGCAAAATGCCGCCTGCTTCTTCCGATGCGGGCGGCATTTCTTTTGATGTTGTTATTCGTTTTCGGATTCAGAAAATATGATGTCGAGCATTTCCCTCGGAGTAACAATAAAGGTCTCAACCGGAAAATGTTTAATATTTCCTGTGATTAAATACGCATCTTCTCTGTTGCGTTCTTCACAAACCACTTCGTAAAAAACTCTGTCCTTTGGGTCAGGCAGGACTATATCAAGGGTTTGAGCCTCGATACAGATCCCTCTGTCCTCCAGACTTTCAAGTACGTCATCTACGATATCTTTAGGCAAATGAAATTTGGGGCGGGAAAGCACTTCACGGTATTCTTTAAGGATCTCCGAGTTGAACACAGGGATAATCGGACCATCAAAAGCAAGTTCCATTACATTACCGGGAACTGAATTCCATTTAAGCATTGCCGATACAAGTACATTTGTGTCAATGACTGCGTAATACTTCATCCTTGAGCCTGCTTCCTTGCCTCTGCAATTTCAGCATTGATTTCGTCAATAGTCATATCAGAAATACCGTTTTCGGCAGCAATTCTGCTGGCTGACTTCATTGCGTTAATGGCTTTGCTTTCGGACATCTCATTGAGATTCATAGAGAACGGAATGCCATTCTCTTGAATGAGTCTTGAGATGCACATTCTCATATAGGTCGGTAAATCAATGCCGAGCCGTTCGCAAATGCTGGTTGCTTTGATCCTTGAAGATTCTTCCGTGCGGAATTGTACTAATGAATTTGCCATAATCAACACCTCCTGTTTCCATCATCATTATACCCTAATTTGTAAACAATTGCAATCATATGATTGCAATTTATTTAAAATTATTTGTGATGATGAAGTGGAGGTGCGAGGCTTACTTCAGCAGAGAGCTCAGAACGTAGCCGTTATATAATTTGCCTCCGTCACGGATCTGGACACCATACCACAGCTCGCCCTTATTGTTGAGCTTGACACTGGTGATGTCGATGATCGCTTTGGTGTTGAAAGTAGTGCTGCGGACTTTATTGGAATCTGTGGTCGGCTTGACACGGGCATAGGATGCGTTTCTGAAATTATAGGTACGGGTAAAATACGTGCCGGTATCCACGTCACAGGTCACAGTGGAGTAGACCTCGACTTTTGACAGCAGGCTGCCCTTGAGCCAGAAAACATTGCCGCCGTTGTCGAGCACTTGAATCCATTTGCTGCCGTTCAGAGAGAAATCTTCGCCAGCAGCACCGATGATGGAATAGTATGTGGTAGCGCGGCAAAGGCCATGAGAACCGTAATTGGTACCGGGACCTGTACGCTTATTGATCTGGCTGGTGGTAGTGAGAACCTGGTTTCTGGAGTTTACGGTAACGGGATGGGCGTAATGGGAGCAGAGCCAGCCGACCTTACTGGTAGAGTACTGGATCTTGTACCAATCTCTGCCGTGCTCATCGGTTTCAGTGACGTTGAGATATTTAAACGCTCTGTCGGGAAAGACAGTGGCGATCCGGCTGCCATAGCTGTAGCTGGAAGTGGTACGCACCTGAACACCGCAGCCGAGCTCGGACATATTGGCGACGATATAGGTGCCTTCACTTGCTTCAGAGGTATAGATGTTGCTGGCTGCGCTGGCAGACATAGCGGGGACGCAGATGCTGATCAGCATAACGAGAGAAAGGATGAGAGAAGTGATTCTGAACTTTTTCATTTTGAATTCCTCCAATTATTATGGTTTTGGTTGTTGATTTCGAAAAATGGGTACAAAAAAGCCCGACCTTTTTTCGGGTCGGGCTGGGCAAATGTATTCGGTTGTGTCAGGGTATGGTGGGGAGGGGATCTTGGCATATGGTCATTGCCTCCTTTGAAATGCCATCCAAGATGGTCGTGTATTACATCTCAACGCTGTTTTTCAAGTATGCAAGGCAACCATGCAAACACGCACCCCGGCATTTTGCATCCTTGCGCAAAATGTAAACTGGCAGTTTGCATTTAGAGAAAATGTAAACTACCGGTTACTGCAATCCGTCAACTTGACAGACAGATGAGTCAGAGCTTTGAACTGCTGCGGCAGGGAGAGGTTATCCAGAATGGCGAGAAGGTTGTCGTTTGCGGTACGTTTGGCGGGTTCGCCGCAGTTGTCGCACAGCTTTTCCTTACGGATAATGATCTCGTCGCCATCCTGACGGAAACTCAGGATATCATTGTCGGAGAGATTCAAACTCATGCGAATAGGCAACGGGATAGTGACCCTGCCGCAATCGGTGAGAACCTTATAGATTTTCTTCATTACTGCGCGCCTCTCTTTCTGTCCATGCTGTATGCCGTATCACCGTATCTGCAACTGTGGCATCGGCAAGCTCTGCAGCCGTCAAAATCATCGCAATCGTCGAGGCAGTCATAAATGCTGTCGTCATGATTTTCGATCACGATTTGACTGTCTTTTGCAAATATCGCAATAGGCGATGTAATGTCGACACCCGATTCATCGATCAGATCGGAGGGAATGGCAACGAGAAAATACAGGTTATCCATTGATAATGCACTCCTTTATAATTTGGTTTATTTCTTTTTCAGAAAGATTATTGTCTTCTTCAAACAAGGTGATCTGCATCGGTTTATCTCGATGCGGGGCGAACATATCATAGTTGGCAATGAGCAGCTCCGGAAATTCCTTTCCGGGTTCGGTTCTCTGCGCCATGCAGTGCGCCCTCTTGAAGTCAAACATCCAGAAGCCGTCGTACAGATTGCGTATTTCCGGACAGTCGTTATACGATATCAGGAAATACCCCATACAGTCCCCGGCGAGTTTTCGCAGGGTGCGATGGTCATTCCAGTTGAATATTGCATCATACATATGCTCTGTTTCGAGGTACGGCGGGTCACAGTAGAATAATGCTCCCCTGCGATCATAGTGAGGAATAAGCACAGAGTAGCTCTGGTTCTCGATGATGACAGGCTGGAATCTGTGGTATGTATCCCATATCAGCTTATTCAGCTTGTCGAGATCGAATGGTTGGCTGGCAAAGCTTTTGCCCATGCTGGCATAGCTTGTGCGTATCAGTCTCAGATACATGGCTGCTCTGCGCACATCATAATCCGTGACTTTTGTGATCCGCAGCTCGATTATTTCCTCTGCTTCACAATCAGAAAGCATGATTCGTGTCAGTTTCAGTTCCTCTTCAAGATAATCGTCGTGAAATTCCTCATGATTGAAAAAACTACGAAGCACCCTGAAATCGTCCCTTGCGTTTAGAACTAAAAAGCCGAGTTCCTTTAACAGAGCCATGGGACGCTCACGGATACACCGGAACAGATTGACAAGATTGTGGTTGAAATCGTTGTAAACTTCAAAGTGATCCGGCGGCTTTCCGAGCAGAACGTTTCCGCTGCCGCCAAAGACCTCAATGAACCTGTTGTACCCCTCCGGAAACAACTCATACAGAATGTCGCGGATACTCTTTTTGTTGCCAACCCACGTTACCGGGCTTGTAAGGGGTTGATAGGGTTTTTGTATAGGCATTCACCTCCGCTGGCATCAACCGTTCAGCGGAAATGAAAAAGCCGGCATCATTCACTCCGCAGAACGACTGATGCCGGTTTGATTTTTATTACATCGTCATGGGGTCAAGAGCTTCGTCGAAGTCCTCGTCGGAGCTCTCGTCCGTGCCGACAATGTTTACGTATTCGCTGATGATGCACAGAGCGTCATCGTAGCTTCCCGATGCAAAAACTCTGGAGGACATCTCTTTGGCTTCATCAGTCATCCCGCAGCGACTCAGCGTTCGAGCCGCTATCCCGACGAGATTGAAGATGTTGCCGTCCTGACCGATGAGTTCACAATCGGGCTTTTTTCTTTCTGCTCCGGAAGGGCTTAAGAACCCTCCGAGGCGGTTAGGGACATAATCGGAAAGCCATGTGCCGCAGAATGCGTCATAGGTCTGCAGACGCCACATTGCCAGCTTGCCCACATCAAGCTGCTTCAGGTTATCGGAAAACTTGAACAGCAGACAGGTCACGCCGTCATGGGAAAAGTGCGACACATCGGTGAATTTTTCGCCGTCTGGCAGTATCCCTGCTTTGGAAAGCAGGTCATTGATGCCGTCGACCCATTCATTAAGGTCGCCTCCGCAGCCTTGAATGACAAGTCCCTCGCTGCCTTTCATTGAACGAAGAGCCTCGGCTGATATTTCCTTAATCACATCGAGATCCCTCCGTCATCAAGGCTTTCGGTCTGTTCATCGGACTGCTCAAAGGAAGCGTTCATATATTCCTCGAGACTCATGCTGTAGCCGAGGAAATTGGGTGAAGAGTCCTCGTCAAAGGGGATGCAGCTCTCATCGGCAAAATCGAAGGGCTGAGAGGAAATGAGCGATCCGGCGTGATTTACGCCGATAACCTTTTCCATACTGGCAAAGGGCATCTCATCACCCTCACGGAGATCGTATTTGTAAAGACCGTCCGGAAGCTGGGATTCGAGGATTCTGGCGTTGGAGAAGAGCACGGTCTGACCGAATACCTCAACAGCATCGAGCCGTTCGGAGGTCAGATCCTGTTCGGTTCCGGTGTCGCCGCTGCCGCTGTCAGCGTTCTGCTCCGGCTCCGAGGGCGGTTCCTGTTCGACGGATTCCTCCGGCTCGGATGCCTTCATATCTTCTCTTTCTTCTGCCTCGTCATCGGAAAGTTTAACTGCTGCATCCTGATCTTCGGCTGCGATGACCTCGGCTCTGACCACCTCGGTGAGCTGACCGCCCTTTGCAGACAGGAAACCATAAGGTGTGGAGGTCACGTTCAGGCGTTCCATGAGCCGTGAGCCGAAAGCATAAAGCCCAAGACCGTTGAGCAGACCGGTGTCAAAGCCCTCCGGCAGATTTTCGGCGAGGTAAACCTTTGCATAATCGTCTGCGTAGGATATGCTGGTGTCAAGCTGATATTCGTCCAGCGATGCGATGCTGTCGAGAACATCCTCACAGCTATGAGGCGCATTAGCCGTACACACCGCACGGAGCTTGATGCGGTCATCCTCCGAAAGTTCCCGGATGCGCTCTGCCAGAGAATTGAGATCCTCCAGAGTGAAAGGATCATCAAAGTCGCCCGGATCTACGCAGGGGAAGGCACTCACGATGTCCAGCTCACCGTCGAGATCATTGAGCATCTGCGCATCGCAGGGGAGCGTCAGAATAGATTCCTCATCGTCCTCCCGGTCGGGATAGCACAGCCGGAATACGGTCGTGTCATGAGCTTCTTCGGGAAGATTGACACCGTCATAGATATCTGGCATATCAAAGAGGGAGGTAATGACATACACACCGTTTCCGAACACACCGCCCTCTGCGGTGCGCATGGATTCTCCGATCTTGGCATAGTCAAGATATCCGAGGGCAGATTCGGGAACGTCATTGAGAGCCTCAAGCATATTGTTTTCAACGATCATCCGACCGTATTCCTCATCGCTGCCCACAGGCCAGACGGGGATCTCGCCCAAGCCGTAGCTTATGTTGATGAGGTCGCGGAGGGTGGCTCCGTCTTTGAATTCATCGCGTGCGAGGATCGCACCAAAGGCCGAGCGCTGGGATTCAGAAAGAGCGTTCAGCCGACCGGCGAGAAAGTTCAGCTCATCGATGCGGGAAAAGGAAATGTTCATGCCCTCCAGTTCGGGGATGGCTCTGCACTGAGATACAGCGATGATGCTCTGATCGTCGTCCTTGTACCTTGCACGGCTCAAAGCGTCCTCGATGAGGATGGCTTCGGCAGGGAGGTTTATGTCAGAGTTGAACGGGTTTTCCGGGATGTGGCGGTTGTGAGTATAAATGGAAATGGTTATCATTGATGCTTACTCCTTACATATTCATTGTTGTGGATTCTTCGACCGATTCCTCCGCTTCGCTTTCGGAGGGCTCTGCAGCAGACTGAGCTGCCTCCTGTGCGATCTTGCGGAAGGTATCCTCTCCGGGAATGACCGAAAGCGTTCTGCCGTTATCCCATTTCATGAGAAGGCTTCCGGCATCATCAACATCGATAACGGTACCGGTCGTTAGCGGCTCTACGGGTGCATAGGGATCGTTCATGTGGATGAGCTGGATTCGGGTGCCGGGAGGATAAAGCCTCCGGTTTGTCTCTGCAGCACGGCGCATTCTTTCGAATTCGTTCATGGTGAATTTCTCCTTTCGGTTATAAAAATTGCCGCACGAAACGGTTGGGCTTCATGCGGCATAGCGGCTGAGTTGTTTTACTATTCGATTTGTTCCGATCCGGCAAGTCCCTCGAACAGAAGACTCGTTGCAATCCTGTAGCCGGTAACAAACGCCTGCTCGGAATATCTCTGCATCATAAGGTTCTTAATGCTCATCAGCTCTCCGAGGGATGCTTTGTCCTCATCGCTGAGACGATTAAGCAGGGCGTTGAGCCGTTCGGTTATTTCAGTGTTGAGCGAAGCGTTTTCAAAGGTGTCCGGCAAAGGCAGTTCGCTTGCTGCGAGAGTGCCGTTGAAAAGCTGCCTGATGGTTTCTGATTGCATGGTGATCACCTCCTGCGTATTTTAGTTCAAAACAATATCATCTCGGTTCGCTTATATCTATACCAACAATGCACAATAATTCGGCGTTGATATTGGATGCCCGCTTATGCTTTGTCAGGCAAGAAGTCAAGAGCCACTGTGCCAAAGCTGTGTATGGTGATGGCATTGCAGATCAGAGCGAACTGCTTGTCGGGGATGAGGAGGATATCGGCCATATCTGTGACCGATATATGCCGTGAGCCGGTGTGCAGATCTTTGGCGAATGAGTAGATGGTGTAGTCGTTTGCGGTGACCTTGCCAATCGACCTGTCATCAAATATGATCTCGCTTGGCAGCTTCTCACTGCAGACCTTCGACCATAGCTTCTTGCATGATGACAGGAGGTACACCACCGAAAGCAAATACGGTCGATCCTGCCGGAGCTGTTTTGAGCCACGGTAGAATATCCGGTAATGAGTTTCGTTGGCAAAGTATATCCCGGATTGCTTTCCTCTCATGATCATCCGGTTGAGCCGGTATCGGAAGCTGTCGTTATCGAGATCACTCAACACGGAGAGAATCATAGCGTCCCATGTGGTCGGCGGATCGGGCTGGCAGGGGAAGCGAGGTCTGGTGGACGGACTATCTAAAAAGTACATAGGTCATACCTCCTTTGGTTTGGTTTAAAATAGAAAAAGCCCGCAGTCTATTGAAGGATTTCTCCTTGAGTAAACTGCGGGCTTCGCTTATGATATTCAATTGTATTCAGTTATTGATTTTAGGTGTTAGATTTATTGCTTCATGAATTAATGAGTGTAGAGAAACGGAAGTTATTCCATGCCGTCCAGTAGTTCCTGAAAATCTTCAGGAACTACTGGCGCAGGATTCGCACCAAATTCACCTATTTCCGGCAGCTCAGGTGTTTCTATAAGCGGAGGGATAACGCCGCATCTGGAGAGAGTAAGGCAGATGAAAAAAATGAACACCGCAGCCAAGAAAAGCAGCATTACAACCGCCGAGGATTTAGGCATAGTTTTTTTCGAATCTCCAGCTGTATTTGGAGTGCTATTCAGTCGTTTTTCTTTGCTCACAATATCACCTCTATTTTTGTTATTTATACGAGTATAAGATGTTGCGAAGACATCCAATTCGTAACCGTTGCTTTCTCGTGTTACTCTTATATCATAAATTCTATCTGTCAAGCAGACTCTTGTCAAGGATGTAGACGTACTGTCTGAAAAAGCACATAGATCATATTTCCTTTGGTTTGATTTAACATGGAAAAAGCCAGCAGTCTTTGGGGGATCTCTCCTTATTGGAAGATAACGCATCGCCTAGAGTTACAACTGGTTGGAAAATTCTTCTTAACACAATGCAAGAGATAAAAGCAAATCCATAGAGAGTAGGTTTAAGAATTAGCATTTTATAATGATTTTCTATTCTCATAAAGCTACATATTTTTATAAAAAAGCAAATCGTATGTCACATTTTCTCCTTTTTTGTAGTGTATATAAATATTGAGTAATTTAGCTTTATTTTTTTAACATTTTTTCTATGACTTGATTTCAACATGATGTCTAGAATACATTTTAATATCGTTCAACATTGGTCGGTTGTTAAATATGTTAATTTAAAATTAGGGCGATAATTTAATTTGCTATCTGTGTATTTCACATAGATAGTGGCTTGCGGTATAATTTTGCAAAAATCCTAAAAAAATCGGCGAAGAGGTTGAAGTAGTGAACAAACATCGGTATTTTGTTAAGAATGATATAGTACAAACTCGAGTTAGTGTGTGGTATTCTGCGCTTTGGTTTGTAATTAGGCGACGAATTATTTATATGTTACTGTTTCTTCTATTGATTATTCTATTTGTTTTCCTGTCACTATTTGGTGAGACTAAAACTGCAAATGTTTCTGTTCTGAATTTTTTATCTTCTATTTTATCTCCTTTATATTCTCCCTTATTGAATTGCTATAATATAATTATGGTAAAACTTGCCTTGTGCGCCGAAGCATTGTGGGAAGTTAGAAGCACAATATTATCATCTACATTTACTGTGCTAACCATGACAAATACAATAACTAGTTTTGTTTTTGATGGTAAAAGTATTGCTGGGGTAAAAAAGGAAACAATTAATTGCGTGAGTGATAGAGGTTTTCTACATACAAATAAGCTTTATTTTTTTGCTGGTCAATTTATAATCATAATTGCGTTAATTCTTAGATGCAAGATAATCTTACTTCTTGCGTTTGTTTTTATTACTTTTTTGGTTGCAGTTCAGTTGCAATTGTGTCTATGTTACTCGGCTGGAAAGCAGGCAACGATTTATTCTTTTTCCCTCAATATATTGCCATCTATAGTAGATTCGACTAAACAACTGCTGGAATACGGCGATAACAGCAGTATGAAATATCGTGCAATCAATTGGTTAAGGGGTACACGAGTAGAGAATTTTGCGGTTCTTGCAAATACAATATGTTCTCCGTTTGCAACTTCTACTGTTACGGAACAAGCAGAATCAAAGCAACTTATTTTGGGAGTAGTAAAACACGCCATTGAATATTCCGCATCACGGAAAAAACAAGTTTGTGTATCTGTTTCAAAAGCCACAAAACTTTCTATGTATAAGTTCTTGAAAGAGTATGATGTTTCTGCCATTTTTTATCCTTTTTACTTGCTGTTCTACTGCTTATTTACTTATGCTCTTTCTAAAAAAGAAGAAACGGATGATAAGGATTCGATTTATTCTTTTTTGGAAAACGCTGTATTTATGGTTGTTGATAGTCTTAATTCGGTATGGAATAAAAATATGGCAAAAGCAGCAAATGCTGAGGAACAACAAATACGTTACTTTGATATATTGCTTTATTCGGTAGCCGGCCTTCTCATTGGTTCCCTTGAAGGGGGATGTTCTATGAGCGTTGTTTCACACACTTTAGAGAATTTGCGTTATTACTTAATATCGTTTCATGGAAACCATAAAAAAGAAAGCCTTTTTCGTTCTGAGGATTATGGGAAATGGCGTGAATATATTCGTGGTATTGCCTCTATAGTGATATTATGGAACGAGGATAGCATTAGATGCCACAATTATTATAAAAAAGTGGAGGATAATACGGGAAAACTCAAGAAGGAATACGTTTCAGGTGTTAGTGTTTTGTTCAACCTAATGTCTTCGGTTCCAACGCGCGTTATTGCTCCGTCTTCGACTTCGACATTTGAAACCAGAATCGGAGAAAAAAAAGATGAATCACTTTTTCACTACGAGTCTTTGGATAAGCTTCTGCCGAAAATAAAGCCGGCTATTTTTTGGTGGTTGATTTCAAATAAATCAGCAAGCGCGTTTCCTGGGTTAAAAGCTGACCTTGTCTCTGTTTATGGAAAAACTTCAAAAATGCTTGACTTGTATGGTTATATTCTAAAGCACGAAAATTTCAATGGTACTATTGAATCTAACTTAACTTGTAATGACCTGAAATACTTCTTGTATTCAGTTAACTTACTTCAGTAGAACAAAATTCATTTCAAATCAGTCGAGGGAGATAGCTAAATGTGTAAAGACAAAAGGAACAAGAAAAACAACAAAAAATCTATTGTTAATCCCAATCAGACTAATGTTGTGTGTCGGGCCTTCACGTTTTATAACCGATATTATTTTGATGTTAAGCGTTTGTGTAAAGAGGTCGCTTATACCACTTTAGGTTTTTTTGATGGATTTAATACCCAGAGGGTAGAGTTATCAGATAGCAGGACTAAAAATGAACCTTTTTATCAGTTATGGAAAACATCGGAACAAATAGTGACTAAAAGTGTATCTCAGATGGGCAATCAGGAGACTAAGATCTCTCGGGAAGCAGAAAAAGAAAAACTTATTGCTTTTTTGAATGCTCAAAGCACAACAAACGCTCAAACGAGTAAGTTATGTGAAGGTATTGACTGTTCCTTTCAAAACATTTTCGGATTTTCAATAGACGAAGATGAAAACTTTTGGCCCAAATCTTGTTCTTTCAAAGAATCATTGGATGTCAACTATCCGATCACCTTTGTAGTGCTTCTGCAATCTTTATCGAAAATTGATTCACTATCGCAAGAGATTAAAAATATTAAAAAAGAATTATCTGACAATATTGATAAATCTGCGATTTCGGGAAATGTTCGTTTTAAACTGTGCTCATATGCCACTATAGATAAATTTGATATAGTAATATGTATCAAAGCCAATGCTTATAAAAATATAATGAATGCTATATCGGCATTTTGTTGCGGAGAAAATGGGCGAGCCTTATATCGCACATATACTGTTGTTGCGCTAAATAATTCTTATATTAAAGAAAATAGTCTGGATGAAATCAAAAATAATGTAATTGAAGAATATTTAGATTCGGTATGCATAAAAGGAGTATTCATGCCAGAAGATATATCTCAAACAATAAAAAAATCAGGAATTACTGTTAGTGCAAGTGAGGCAAGAAATGCTTTTGTCTTAATCGCAGAAGACTATTTAAAGTCAAAATTATGCAGTGGTAGTGCAGCGGGCGGATCTGAGGTCTTTAGTTACTCTATGATTGGAGACGAAGACGTGCGGTTTATGGCTCATAACATAGAGTTATCAAGATTTATTAAGTTATTCGGTTATGATGATTCGGATAGCGAAGTGTCTCCTTTGTTCTCTCCACAGTTTGGTTTTTGTCGTTTTGATTCAGACATTAATTGTGATTTTTATGTAGAACAATCTCGCGAAATAGCAAAAAAGCTGAATGTTACTAACAGAGATGAACCTTCCAATAACATCTCAAGGTATTCGATGTTGTTACGCCAAATGGTTACTTGTGTTATTTTGATAATTCAAAGCAACAGCAAATTCTCGCCTTTGATAAAACCTATATACCAGCTTCAAAAAGCTTTTGAAGCCATGGAGAAATCACCAAGTCGAGCGTATGAATATTACTCGTTGTATTTTGCTTTTTTCTCCATATTGGTTCATATATATAATTATTATGAGAATCCAGAAGGAACAACTGATATTAAAAAGTTGGAGGAATTTAATGTTAGTATATTAAGGCTCCTTTACCAAGTGAGTTCCACTCATCTTGTTGCTATGCGTTCAGATATCAGAACGTTTCAGCTTTCGAACTTTCATGTAAATCTTTATTACGCCCCTAGTAAGTTAAGAGCCTTTTATTCTGCATTTATTTACGATTTAGTCAATTATTATCATATGTTCTATAATAGGTATCCCAAAGAGACACCATTTCAGCTTCTTTTGGGGAATTCAGCCAATTTGCGTGGAATTAGCAAAATAATTCAAGACTCTTATACATTTATTATTTGTCCGGGATTGTATACAAGAACTACTGTCGAAGAGGTGGTCGGTGATTTCGACAACAATCGTATAATGCTCTGCAAAATGCCTGAGGAAAATTTATACAGGATAAAATCGACTATGATACAACTTGCTCATGAAGTATGTCATCATGGCTTGTACAAAGTGCGACGTAGAGAGGATAGATTTTATTATTATAAGAATGGATACTATAGAGCAATAACAAGTTATTATAAACTTATGTTATTCTGGGAGCTCAAGAAAAGCGATACAATTGCGTCTGTTTTCGAAATCGGTAGAAACGGCTGCGGCTTGACGGACGATATATATCATTTTTTTGAAAGTAATTTGGTTAATTGTTTCGAATCCGTACTATCTGACCCAGAACTTGATAAAGTAATTTTCATGCTTATACAAGACAGAATTGAAAGGCAAGGTAAATTTGACAAATACAAAGAGTCTGAAGTTGACAAAAAACATTATTATAAAAGATATATGATGGAAGCATTTTCCTCCGCTATGGAAAATATATGTGCCGAGGTTGGGGGAGAGTCTTTATCAGCAATGATATCAAACTATATTTCTAACTTTATTATTAAAGAATTCCGGGCATCATACGAAAAGTCAAAAGAACAAGGGTTAAAGACTTCTCTTGAAGTAAATATAGGGAATTTCATCGAGGAAAAGACAAAACACATATTTTCTTATAGTATACCCAAATTTATTAACGATTCACATAATTTACGTGATAAATACCGCGCATCTTTTAATGGCCAATATGTATACTTGTTCGACGAATGCTTTTCTGATTTAATCAGCATATTAACATTGAAAGTGTCATTTTGCGATTATCTACGTGTTTTTAATGAAGAATTAGAGAAAGACCCGATTAATGCAAGCAACACGGAAAAGGATACCACTGCAAACTATTATTGGAAATTATTGAATAGAATTCTTATAATCATAAAAACTATGGATAGATTAATAACGGATGATGATAAAGGTATGATGAGTCATTGGAATCTCATTTGGCCTCATAGCAAAAAGGTATCCGAAAACTATATCATGCAAATAGGAAGTATATTTAAAGGCTATAGTGATTTAGCCGAAAAAATCAAAAATGCAACGCAAACTCTTTGGTATACGCATATTGATGATAAGTTAGGACTATTTTCATTAAGCGATTCTTCACTTAAAATTCACAAGATTATTGATTCTGTAGCGGAAGAAGTAAAATCAGAAAGCATCAACGATGATGAAAAATGCAAGCTTTCTTTGGCTCTCATTACTGTTAGAGATAAAGACGTCATATTTCGTATTGTGGATTATTTAGTGACTTGTGGTAAATCATATTTTTCAAGTCTGGATCCCAAATCGACTCTATGCTGTCAAAATATTATAGATGAAATTAATATAGACGGTGAATGGCATGAAAATAGAGTACACCATTTGGTGTTATCAATTAATGATTATCTTAACGATTTTGAGAGTAAGATGTGTTAATTAGTTTATTATTATCAAATAGCATGCTGATAAAATATTAATTTATGTCCGTTTCTCTACCGGCCAATATTGTTCTGTTTATAGCGAGCTGATCGTTATAAATGAAGTTATAAGTGAAAAGACTCGTATGGGGTAATGGTGCTTTTTGCCTTATGTCCATACGAGCTTTTTATTTGAAAGGTCTTTATTTGAGATTATGTGCTATATAATCGAATATATCTTTGCCATAATTTCATTTTGCTTAAAAGGAAAACCGCCCCTTGTCGGAGCGGTTGAGAAAACAAACAATTTAATCTACGGGCGATAAAATTCGCTTATTTTTTTGTCGACATCGCCTTCGGAGGAATACTTTGGCACATAACATTCGAAATCCGTATTTTTCTTCAATAAATTCCACTTGAACAAATAAAAGACACGAACACATTTTTGAATAAGACTCAAATTAATCTCTCCAATGTGACACATCATTTTGCAAAACATAGCGTAGAATGCAAAAAGAGAGGTATCGAAGTTATGCCAATATTATCTCCGAAATGGAGTGATAAATGCATACTGAAAAAGTTTCTCTTTAGTTGTGACAAAACGCTACATGATTGGAAAAACACTACATATATGGAGCAAAACGTTAGAGAACACAATACGACTACCAAACCATTGGTGCAAAATGTTTCGTGAAAAATCGAAGATTGAATGGCTTTATTATTATAGCAGAAAAAAGAGGACGCGTCAAGTGTTATTTGCGATATAGCGAAAAATCAACGAACTTCATCGTTCCCTCGCTGCCAAGCAATATGATTGCGCTTCGGCATGCTCTGTCGCAGTAATTGTTGTTGCTGTCTTTACAGTAGTAGAAACGATTGTTGTCGTGACCACTTAATACGTAAAGGATCATAGCCTCCCACGTGGTTGCCGGATTGGGTTGGCAGGGTTATCGTGGTCTGGAGAACAAACTGTTCGAAACGGATCTGAATCGTATCTCCTTTGGTTTGATTAAATTAATAAATCACGCAGTCTATCAAAGGAGTTCTTCTCGAGAAAACCGCGGGCATTGACTCGTTGAGGTACTAATTATATGTGTGTATATTTGCAGAAAGCAGAGAATACGCGAGTTCGACTCTGTAAAAAACACGATGACATCTACGGTGTTGAAAGTCATAAAGCCAAGCATTAGATACGAAAAAATCCGCACAATTGTGCGGATTTTTCGGGGCGACATCTATATTGTAGCCCAATGATGGTCGGAGTGGCGAGACTCGAACTCGCGGCATCCAGCTCCCAAAGCTGGCGCGCTACCAACTGCGCTACACCCCGGTATGTGCTACACCCCAGTATGTACTGAAATATTATAATAGCGAGGGTCCGGCTTGTCAACCTGAAAAGGCGTAAATCGTTACAAACTTCACTTGCTATATATCACTTCATATACCCTTTCCGACATTGCACCCCTTTCCATCACCGGTTATTTACATTTCCTTGTCGACGTGATATAATATCTTCAAAGACAAGGAGAAAGGTCGTGAGGATATGAGTCAGATTAGTTTAGACAAGCTTCCTAATGCTCCGTCCGGCAACGGAAACAGCCCGCAGAAAAAGACCTCTTTATCCAAAATAATCAAGCTGATTTCTGCAGCGGTTATGCTGCTGTATATCATTTCCCCCATCGACTTTGTGCCGGAGATCGCAATTCCGGTTATCGGCTGGGTTGATGATATCATCGCCGGTGCGGGTATGGCTGCATCGCTTGTGTCTGCTTTCAAGTCCGGCAAGTATAATCCTAATGTGCGCATGGAACAGCGCGCGGAAGATATTTTCGGAAAAGAAAATTATTAATCAAAACACGGCTGCCGCGTATTCGTGCGGCAGCCGTTGGTTTTGTCGTGTTACCTTGTGGAACGCAGCCAGTCTCTGGCCTTTGTCAGAACGTTCCGGTCATTATTGAAGCGGAACGTGCGCATGGCAAGACCGTAATCAGCCCAGATGTATCGATCTATCTCCGACTGCTGCGGAACGATTTCTCCGCCTTCCGGCATCTCGGCAAGGAAGAAAACCACCTGCTTGTAGATACGTCCGCGGGGATGATATTCGCTCAGGGAGCGGAATCCCTCCGTCAGTCTGACCTCCAGACCGGTTTCCTCTCTCACCTCACGCAGCGCGGTATCCTTTTCATCCTCACCGCGTTCAATGTGTCCTTTCGGGAAGCCCCAGTTGCCTCCGCGGCGGTTCTTGATGAGCAGAAATTCCAGATTGCCGCTCTTGCGCCGGTAAATGACAGCACCGCAGGATTTTTCATTGAGGCACTGAACGTCGTACTCGCCGCTGATGCGGTCGTCCAGTAGTTCCCGGATCTGCGGCTCGTACACTACCGCACGTTCGGCGGCAACTGCGTAGCTGACGCGACCGGTTGCTTTTTCGGTAATCACCGCGATAACCCGCAGCTTCATCAGACCGCGCATATCGGTGGTGCTGAATATATACGCCTTGACGGCAGGCTCGCCGTGGCTGCCAAGCTCACCGGCAGTACCGTTGATTACCCGGAGTTCGCCGGGCGCGACTCTGCTGCCCTGCTCGAATACCGGATCGACTTTAACTCTGATGTAGTTTCCGAGCATAGACAAGCCTCCTTTTTTCGCAAGCGGTATTGTTTATTCTACTACATATCAGCCCGCATTACAATACCAAACACGAGGAAAATCATCAAAATCTGTAATTATGGAGTGACCGCAATGGCGAACACGCCCTATCGCTCTCTCAGCGCGTATCTGATGGAACGCTTTGGAAAGAAGCTCTACAAGCTGACGCTGGACGGCGGCATGACATGTCCCAACCGCGACGGAACCGTGGGCAGCGGTGGCTGTATTTTCTGCCTGGACGGTTCAGGCTCATTCGCTCAGCGAAGCTGCGGCGATATCAACGCACAGATCGAACAGGCAAAGTGTCAGGTAGCTGCAAAGAACCGATCGGATATGTACATAGCCTACTTTCAAAGCTACACTAACACATACGCTCCTGTAGATTACCTTGAGCGGCTGTTCACGCAGGTAATCGAACGGCCTGATATTGCCGTACTGGATATTGCAACCCGTCCCGACTGTCTTGGTGATGACGTTGTGGAGCTGCTGGCGCGGCTTAACCGTATAAAGCCGGTATGGGTGGAACTGGGACTGCAGACTGCCTGCGAGGAGACGGCACAGCTCATCCGTCGCGGTTACGCGCTGCCGGTTTACGACGATGCTGTGCGCCGCCTGCACGCAGCGGAAATCGAAGTAATCACCCACATGATAATCGGGCTGCCGGGAGAATCTGTCGAACAGATGGAGAACAGCGTCCGGCATATCATCTCCGCCGGCTCAGAGGGCATAAAGCTGCAGCTGCTGCATATTTTACGCGGTACACCTCTGGAAGAGATGTACCGCGCAGGTAAGGTTCGGGTCATGGAACTGGAGGAATACGCCTGCACCGTGGCCAAGCTTATCCGTATGCTTCCGCCGGAGATGGTCGTTCACCGCATAACAGGTGACGGTGCCCGCAGCGAACTGGCTGCCCCGCTGTGGAGTCTTGACAAGAAGCGGGTGCTTGGCACCATTGCGCGGGAGCTGAACAAAAGATAAAAGCTCAGTCTATCTCAACAAGTTCATAGTCCTTTGAACCGTATCCGATGGCCGCGGCGGCATCTATTGTGTGGGTGCCGTTGCGGCTTTCTATGCGTTCCAGCAGATGAGGTTTGCCCGGGTCGGAGCAGGCGTACACAAAATCGATACACGCCTGATCGATGGCTACGGGATCGGTGGAAGCGAGAATGCCGATGTCTGCTATGCAGGGGTCTTCCGCAACGGCACAGCAGTCACAGTCAACGCTCATATTCATCATCACATTGACGTAGACGATTCTGCCGTTAAAGAACTCGATCACCGAACCGGCAGCGTCAGCCATGGACTCAAGGAACGAATCATGGTCGGCAGTCCAGATCTTTTCCGGTTCGCCTGCTCCATGGATGTACGCCTTGCCGTGGGACGATGCAACGCCGATGGACAGCTGCTTGATGGCACCGCCGAAGCCACCCATGGGGTGGCCCTTGAAGTGGGACAGCACCAGCATGGAATCATAGTTCGCAAGATTTCTTCCGACGTAATTTTTCTTTATACGCTTGCCGTTGGGAATATCCAGCACCATATCCGGACCCTCTGCGTCCAGAATATCCACATCAAAATGCTTTGTCCAACCGTGGTCGTCCATCAGCTGTCGGTGCTGATCAGTGTAGCGGCGGGCGCCGTCATATGCTGTGTTGCACTCCACCACAGTGCCGCCCACATGATTGATTACCGGTCTCCAGAATTCCGGACCGAGGAAATTCTGATTACCCTTTTCTCCGGAATGAAGTTTGACAGCTATTCTTCCGTCAATGGGTTTGCCGACCAGTCTGTAAAGTTCCAGAACCTTTTCAGGAGATATGCTTCTGGAAAAATAGACCTTTGCGCTCATTGGTAATTCCTCCTTGATGATCGTGTTTGTTGTGTTATCAGAGGTAGATTACAGTGTCGTTTTTTCGTTCGCGGCTAAGATACGATTTCAGTATGGGCAGATATTTCACATCCAATGCCTGTCGAGGGCATTCTTTCACGCAGCGCAGACAGCGCAGGCATCCCCTGCCCGTAATACCGTTGTTCATGGATTGCACCGGACACTTTGCAGTACACAATCCGCAGTCGGTGCAGCGATCGTTCCGCTTGATTTTCACCGCCATCCGCGCTCGTATCTCCGGAAAGATTCCGCCCAGCAGACTTGCGCGCTCACGGGGCAGCTCCGCAGACTCCGGACTGCGTAGCCGCTCGACAACCGGCGCGAGAGATTCGCGATCAAATCCCGGCGGCTGATCAAGATAAGTATGTCCCGAGGGAATATACGCCCCGCAGATTATTCTGCCGGCACACAACCGCGCAGCCTGTGTGATGACATTTCCGAAGGACATTCGTCCGTATACAGCTATCAAGGCAACGTTTACGCTCCTGAGTTCCGGAAGAAAACGTCTGACAGGTGACGGGATATTATCGCTGTACACAGGAAACACCACAACCGCAGTGTGTGTGGCGGCTGTCTCGCCGGCTGTCTCAATGCTAATCACCGTACAGCCAAGTTCTTCCGCTATATATTCCGCAACGGCTTTGCTGTGTCCGGTTCCGGAAAAATAATAAACCGCTGTCATTCGCTGTCACCCAGAAACTCACGCATGACGGCGCACTCGGGTATTTCCTCAAGAGAAAACCCCAGTGAATGTTCCATCTCGGTAATGGCTTCCTCTCGGGTCAGATTGCGGCTCCGGCTGGCGATGGCAATCTCCAGTGCGCTGAAGGGAATCATTCTGCTGCGGCAGTGATAGAATCTGGTGAACTGGGAATGTTCCTTGCACTTTTCTATTTTGCAGCTGGTGTGCAGACCCTTGACACTGTCTTCGGGCGGCACCCATCCGCATTCGTTGACAATCAGTTCCTTGATTGCGCGCCAGTTGTATTCTCCGCCGCTTATATCGTTGAAATCAAGATGCACAAAAGCGGGAATATGACTGCTCCATGATGAGGAGCGAATGGCACGCTTCAGCGGCTGAACCAGCTCCGGCACCTCGCTGATGGCGGCAACGATGTTGCTGACAAGCTCGTTTCTGTAGCCGGTAAGTTCGGTTATCCTGCCCGTTTTCTTCTTTGTCAGCTGCTTCATGGTGGTGAGCGTGTGGAACTGCCCTCGCCTGAGAGGCGGATGCAGTGTCAGCACACGTCCTGCGTTCACAAGAAACTGCAGGAAGCGGCTGTCCGGAAATGCATAGGCGAGCTTCGGCGCCATGTGGTTATAGTATAACCCCAGAATCTGAGCCGGTTCGTTTCCAGCCATGAAATACGGTACGCGGTTGGCAACCAGTTCCGGATAGAACAGCACATAGGCAAGAGACGGACACGCGCAGGTGTTTTCGCTCAGTTCATAAAGCTTTGAGTAGATTTTACGCATATCATCACGGTTGACAGTGCGGGAAATGAATTCCACCGAACCGAAATGGTGCTTTGCGTTTTCGATGCTCTGTCTGGCACTGTCCGACATGAACGGGATATCCCATGTAAGGGCAAGCACCCTCAGCTTCCTGACCTTTGCAAGGTAATAGAGCATATAGGTGGAATCCTTGCCGCCGGTGTAGAACAGAGCCACATCAAAGCGAGAGTTCTTCGCCCTCGGTATATCCTCAACAAGCGGCACCAGACTGCGCAGATTTTTTGTATCCTCCACCGTCTGGCACATGGGACATCGTCCCTGTTCGTCAAACTCGATGCCGGGGATGATGTAGTCGTTGGCACTGCAGGAGGTGCAGAATCTGGCATCTCTTACAGACTCGGGAACAGCCCGAAGCTGCTCACCGGTTACCACCTGCACGCCGACCAGCCTGCCCAGCGCACGCACCTCACGGCGGCTCAGTTCACGGGGCAGACTTCCGATTATCTCCGCCTGCTTTGCGTTTATTCTCACACTGTTGCGGAACAGATTTTCCCTGTTGCGCATACCGTAGTAAATAAGCTTACGTTCTTCCGCTATCCAGCGGTTTTGCAGATGATACATAGTCTGTCCTCCTGTACAGCTGAATGAAGTAATTCAGTTTACCAGAACACGTTCCAGTCGTGATACTTTTTGTCCAGAGACATTTCTCCGATGAGGAATCCGTCGCCTGATTCAAAAAGCACAGTATATTTCGCGCCCTCGGGCACGAAATAGTGCGCGTCCCCGAAATCATCGCCGAAGATGTTGGGGAGATGCTGACCGGTTGAGGTGTGAGCTATCACCAGACACACGCCGCCATAGAGATCATGAACGCGCTGTCCGTACTGCTCAAGCGAATCAAGAACCATTACTGGGAAATCTCCGGAAACATCGTATCCGGCGAAGATATACCAGCTCAGGTCAACGATATAGTATTTTCCCTCATGCAGAATGTAGTTGTACACATGACCGCCGCCGTTGCCGGGATAGTATGCGTGGAGGATAAACCCGATTTCGTCATAATCGCCCTCCAGCAAGTAGTTGGCAAGGTTGGCAGATGCGCCGCAGTTTGCGACGCGCTGCTCCATGACTTCCTTTGCGGTCAGGTTGGTGTGCCATGTGTAGCCGTCCCATTGGTCGCATCTGCAGCCACCGCAGTCGCCTGTACGTGCGGCCAGCATATACATCAGCACATCGGCGGCTGTTTTGACTTTTTCTTTTGCTTCTTCGGGTGTCGCGTCAACAAGGGAATAAGCCTCCTCTGCGGTCAGCGTCACGCCGCCCAGCATTCCGGAGAGCTGATAGGCACCGATGTTTTCCGGTTTTATATGTCCGTAGAGTGTCTCTTCCAGTTCCTCATCGGAAATATAGCGGCTCTGTTCGGCGTAAACCGGCTCGACAGCGGGGGAAAGCATGGTCACCCAGCCGTCCTGCCGCATGCGGAAAATGAATTTCCCGCCGTTTTCAAACACGTACATGCTGAATAACTGTTCGCCGGAGGAGAATACCTCTGCGATGTAATCGTCCATGGAAGCGAAATTGCCCTCGGGCAGCAGTTCACCATACCGGCTCATTTCGTCGCCGGACATCATCTTTGCAATGTCCACAAACTGGTAACCGTTGTCGGTTTTTATACGATTGACGGCCTTAAGCGGGCCACCCTCCATGCCGTCGTTCCAGAAGCAGATGACCGTGCTGATGTCCATGTCATCGCTCAGCAGATAGGAAGCAGCGTTGGCGATGCAGCTTCGGCCCGCCTGATTGAATTCCTCATCCTCGATGATTTCTCCGCCGGAGCGCAGCCAGTATATATCATCCTGACCGTTATTGAAATGCGCTGACATCCACAGTTCAGGAAAACGGCTGTCCAGATAATCGACCGCCTCGTCGATGGTTGCGATTTCGCCTCTCAGTGTTTCGGCACGGGGGAAGGTCAGGTTGTCCTTCTGTCCCAGACCTGACGCATGTCCCGCAGGTTCTGCAGTGATTTCAGAGAAATTATCTTCTTCATCCTGTGAATCATTGATTGCGATGTCCTCTGCCGGCACGGAGGTTCCCTGCTGTTCCGTATTTCCGCAGGCGAAAAAGAGGGCGAAACCGGTCAGCAGGGAAATCACCATAAGGATGGACAGTATCTTTTTCATTTTTGCTCCTTGCTCAGATATTTTGCTGCACGCGGTACCGGTCTATGGTTTCGTCGCTCCAGATATGGGCTTCCACATACCGCTCCGGGCCGTGTTTTCCGTCGTCGTTCCAGTCCTGGGGCAGACCGTATTTTTCGATTATCACCAGTATTTCTTCATAGGTATAAAGCTTCCGGCGGTATTCCTTCCAGTCGTCATCCCTCGGCCACGGACTGAATGTGGGAAAGGAATCGCCGTATGTGAACGACACTGTTCTCAGGTCGAATTCCTCTATCGGGATTCTGATGTGAGCACAGTCCTCAAACCATGTGCTCTGCCACGGGCTGTGTTCCACCACCATGTAGTGTGGGGACGCACGCTGTACGATGCCGCCTTTTTTGATAAATTCCTTTCTGATGATATCCTCATACATCCTGCGCCGGAACATGTAATCGGCATCACGTTGGGCACACTGGGCATCCGGTTTGGTTCGCCTGATGTTTTCCAGCACTGTCTCCGCTTCTTCACGCGGCAGATCGGACAGATTAAGAAAAGGCTCAAGTTTGCTGTCATAATAATGGTAAAGGACCATACTGCTTACCTCGTTCGATCGTCCGGAATCGAAACGGGCTGCCGCAGATATGATGCTCTGCGGCAGCCTCAAGTTATAATTGCTTACAGATCGTAGTACAGCCCGAACTCGGCAGGATGAGGAACAGAATTGATTCTATCCAGTTCGGCACGGCGCTTTCTGATCCAGATTTCGATCAGCTTCTCGGGGAACACTCCACCGGCGGTCAGATAATCGTGATCGGCCTCCAGAGCGTCCAGAGCCTCACCCAGATTGGTGGGCAGACCCTGAATCTTTTTCTTCTCCTCGTCGGAGAGCTTGTAAAGATTGAAATCAAAGGGACCCCAGCCGTTGGCGGCAGGATCGATCTTGTTCTTTATGCCGTCAATACCTGCCATCAAAATGGCGGCGTAGGCATAGTAGGGATTGCAGGTCGCGTCGGGGTTACGCAGTTCAAAGCGCTTGGAATCCGGAGATTTCGCGTAGGCGGGAATCCGGATAACGGCACTGCGGTTGGATGTAGCGTAACCGATAGTCACCGGAGCTTCAAAGCCCGGAACCAGACGACGGAATGAGTTGGTGGAAGGATTGGTAAATCCGCACAGGGAAGGACAATGCTTGAGCAGACCGCCCATGAACCAGTGGGCAATCTGACTCAGACCGGAATAGCCGTTCTCGTCGTAGAACAGGGGCTTGCCGTCCTTGCGGAGGAGCATGTGAACGTGCATGCCGTTGCCTGCCTCGCCGGCGATGGGCTTGGGCATGAAAGTCGCGGTACGGCCGTCCTTGACGGCTTCGTTCTTGATGACGTACTTGATGATCATGGTCTTGTCGGCCATTTCCACCAGATCGCCCAGTTCAACTTCGATTTCCAGCTGACCGGGGCCGCCTACCTCGTGGTGGTGATACTTGACATCCACACCCCATTCGGCAAGGGTCATGCACATCTTTGAGCGCAGGTTGTATGTAATGTCCTGAGGAGCAGAGCAGTGATATCCCGCCTTCAGAGGAACCTGATAGCCGTTGTTGCAGCCATTGTCAACGCCTGTGTTCCAGACAGCCTGACGGGTGTCCACTTTGTAACCGACGCTGTTAGGCTGAGTTTCATAGCAGACATGGTCAAATACATGGAACTCAAATTCCGGACCGATGACCATTTCATCGGCAATGCCTTCGCTTCTCATATATTCCATCGCGGCAAGAGCCACGTTGCGGGGATACTGGTCAAAGGGCTTGTTCTCGTCCCTGCCGATGACGCAGACATTGCCATTCATGGACAGGGTGGGAATTTCAACGTATGGATCCAGCTTTGCGGTGGCGATATCGGGGATAAAGACCATGTCGCTCTTCTCGTCCGCGGCATAACCGTAGTTGGAGCCGTCAAAGCCGATACCGTATGTCATGGTGTCCTCGTTGAAGCGCTCTGCGGGGATAGTGATATGTCTCCAGCGTCCGTCAAGATCGATCATCTTGAAGTCGATCATGCGCACATCGTTGTCCTTGCAGAATTTCAAGACTTCGCTGACAGTTTTCATAATGGATATTGCCTCCGTTCAATAATTGGTATACAATGTATATGTATACTTTATATAAGCTAACATCATAATTTAACCAACTATTGCACAGGTTGTCAAGAAGAAATCCTTGTTTTTTGTATATTTTTTCTTAACACTGATTAATATGCACCTGATTTATCTCATCGAACGAAAAATTCATCTTCACAAAGCGGTCACCTGTGACTGGTAAAATTTCAGCTAAAAATGTCCCGGACATTTTCCTGACGGCTCGCTGACCGCACATTACGAAACGGAGCACATGCAGCAATGGCAAAAACAGTCTTTGAACGCACCGAAAAAAAATACCGTCTGACTGCAGCGCAGTACGAGACAGTGCTTGCTGGTATGCTGGAACATATGCGGGTGGACGCCTACGGCGAGACTACGATATGCAGTGTCTATTACGACGATCACTGCGACCGGATGATCCGCGCGTCCATTCAGAAGCCGATATACAAAGAGAAAATCCGGTTGCGATCCTACGGCATTCCAGACAGCGACACCACAGTCTTTGTGGAGCTGAAAAAGAAATTCAAGGGCGTTGTCTACAAGCGCCGCGTGGGAATGAAACTTTCCGACGCGGAACGCTATCTTGCCGGGGAAGCGCCGCCCGGCGAAAGCACGCAGATCATCCGTGAAATAAGCTGGGTCAGGGATTTCTACAAACCTGTGCCGCGCGCGTATATCGCTTACGATCGCATCGCACTGGATCATCCAGACGAGCCTCGTCTGAGAGTGACCTTTGACAGCAATATCCGTGCCCGCAGCGACGACCTCACTCTCGCCTGCGGCGATCGCGGCGAGCCTCTGCTGCCCGAGGGCGAACGCATCATGGAAATCAAGGTTCCCGGAGCCATGCCTCTGTGGATGTGCGACCTTCTGACGCAGAACCAGATCTATCCGACATCCTTTTCCAAATACGGAACATATTATCAAAAACTGATCGCAAAGGAGCAAAATCATGTTTGAGTCAATTTACGTTTACGATTCCGCCGGCAACCTCACCACCGAATCCGCACTGATCGCCATAGGGGTATCATTCGCCCTTGGTCTGCTGGTCTCTCTTGTCTATCGCTTCCGCAGCGAAGTGAGCCGCAGTCTTTCCGTGGCACTCATAGCTATGCCGGTAATCGTTCAGCTGGTAATTCTCATGGTCAATAATAACGCCGGTACAGGCGTGGCAGTTCTGGGCGCATTCAGCCTTATCCGCTTCCGTTCCGTTCCCGGCACGGCTCGTGATATCCTTTTCATTTTCCTTTCAATGGCTGCAGGCATCGCCACCGGCGTGGGACGCATCTGGGTAGGAATCACCGTTGTGGCTCTTGTGTGTGCGGTCATGTTTGTTCTCAACATCACCGGCTACGGCAGAAATCTCGGCGGTGAACGCGACCTGCGCATCACCATCCCCGAAGATCTTGACTACACCGAGGTATTTGATGATATCTTCGGCAAATTCACTTCCCGTAACCGCCTCATCCGCGTAAAAACCACCAACATGGGCAGTCTTTACGAGCTGCGCTATCGCATCGCTCTCAAGCGGAATGTTTCCGAAAAGGCGTTTATCGACGAACTGCGCTGCCGCAACGGTAATCTGACCATAATCTTCGGCAGAGCGGAAAACAGCGCCGATGAGCTGAGCCTGTAATACATAAGCGGGTAATGTCAATGAAAAGAAAGATTGTTACAATGATGCTGTGTGCAGCGCTGGTACTATCCGTTCTCAGCGGCTGTACAGCCGGAACGACCGGCGCTTCCGGCAACATCAATAATCAGCAGGAAGACACCCAGCAGACGCAAAGCACCGCTGTCCATCAGGCGGAGCTGGTGCAGACCGAAAGCTACTCCTCTGACGGCAGTGTGCGTGTCACCCTTGACGGCAGCACCGTAAAAGCAGACGGAGCCGGCTGTCTTGTCAGCGGACCAGTGGTTACCATCACCGCCGCAGGTACATATATCATCTCCGGCAGTCTTTCCGGACAGATTGTTGTCGACGCCAAGGGCGAAAAGGTACGCCTTGTGCTTAACGGCGCCGACATCACCTGTTCTGACAGCAGTCCGATATATATCCGAAAAGCAAAAAGCGTGACGATCACACTTGCCGAAGGCTCCGTCAACACGCTGACCGACGGCACACAGTATGTTTACGACGACGCGGCAGAAGACGAACCGAACGCCGCACTGTTCAGCAAATCCGATCTCATCCTTGAGGGCAGCGGCTCACTCACGGTCAACGCGAATTTCAACAACGGCATTCAGTGCAAGGATACGCTTGAGATACACAGTGGAAACTACACTGTGAACGCTGTCAACCACGGCATTACCGGCAGGGATTCGCTTTCTGTCGGAGGCGGCAGCTTTACCGTTGTCGCAGGAGGCGACGGTATCCGTTCCAACAACGCCGACAGCGGCGACGCGGGCTGGATATCCATTCTTGACGGCAGCTTTGACATCAACGCCGGGCAGGACGGCATTCAGGCAGAATCCACCCTGCACATCGGCGGCGGCAGATTCAATATCACAACAGGCGGCGGAAGCGCCAACAGCAGCACCGGAAACTCCGGCTGGGGCAGCTGGGATCAGGGCAATAATTTTGACGGCTGGTTCGGCGGCGGGCATGGTCCCTTTGAGGATCATGCCTCAGCGGAAAGCAGCTCGGGCGGCAGCGCAAAGGCGGTCAAGGCAGGTTCCAATGTGCTCATCGAAAACGGAACGCTGGTCATCGACTCCTCCGACGACGCTCTGCACAGCAACGGCTGCATTTCCATTACCGGAGGCGACATTTCCATATTCTCCGGAGACGACGGAATCCACGCCGATTCAATCCTCGATATCTCCGGCGGCATGGTAAGTATCTCGAAAAGCTGCGAAGGTATCGAGGGCGTAAGGGTGGATATATCCGGCGGGTATATTGATATTACCGCGTCCGACGATGGCATCAACTCCGCGGGAGGCAGCGATGGTGAAAGCGACCGTCCGGGCGCAAATATGTTCGCCGTGGACGACAGCTGTGATGTCACCGTTTCCGGCGGCACGGTTCTGGTTAACGCTTCCGGCGACGGTATTGATTCCAACGGGCACATCTATCTTTTCGGCGGAACGCTGGTGATCAACGGTCCCACCAACAGCGGCAACGGTTCGCTCGACTACGCCGGAGAGTGCATCGTCTCCGGCGGCACGGCGGCGGTTTCCGGCAGTTCCGGCATGGCTCAGGGTGCAAGTCAGTCCTCTGTTCAGGGCAACATGCTGCTTTGCTTCACCTCCGCTATACAGGGCGGCACGCTGGTAAGTCTGACCGACCAGAACGGAAACGTTGTCTACGCCTTTACTCCGGCAAAGGATTTCTCCTCTGTTTTTGTCTCCTTCCCGGGTATGGCCGTGGGACTGTCATACAAACTATGGCTGGGAGGCAGCTGCAACGGACAGCAGGAGAATGGTATTTTCTCCTCCGGCACTCTTTCCGGCGCAACCGAGATCAGTGATGTGACTTTGTCTCAGGTGAGCACATATTACGGAGGAGGCGGAGGTTTTGGCGGTCAGGGAGGCCCCGGCGGTCACGGGGGCGGGCCGGGTGGTCCCGGCGGCCACGAAGGTCCGGGCGGCCCCGGACGCAGCTGATTATTCCTTTCTCATCCGTTTCGCTTCCAATGAATAAAAAAATCACACCGGTCTGAACAGAAAAAAATCCTGTTCAGACCGGTGGTTTTGTCTTTACTGTGATTTATTCGCGAAGCCCCTTAACATCACACTGGCCAAGGCTGTTATCCCCAAATGCGATAACCTCTCCGTCTGCAGTGAGGAACACAAAATGTGCTGTTCCTGCGGCACACTGCAGAACCTCCTTGTCCGTTGTCATGTCTACGGTCTCGGACTTACGGAAAAAACGAGCTTTAATTCCGCCGTTTACATCCACTCCGATAACAGCAGTAGGGCCTGCGTCCACATGCACTATCCCCTCCCAGATCTCTCCGAGATCGACAGAGAAAGCGCAGGTTCCGTCCGAGTACACAAACGCAGCATAGCCGGTGTTTAGTGACGCGTGAATAATCCTTTGAGCCGGCATAATTGAATGTGACCTGTGCGAGGCGATGCAGGTTCCGTCGTTCGTAATGGCAATCACTCCGTACCCTCCGGAGAAAACATGGGACACATTGGTTGCCCGCTCTATAGAATCATAGGTATTGTAGCCGCAGCTCTCTACTGTACCGTCGGAAAGCAGTGCTATTGTGTTGAAGTCATTGACCGTCAGTTCACTTACGCCTGTCCAGTCACTCACATTACACTGACCGAAGCGGTTGTCACCCGTTGCAACAACTGTGCCATCGGATTTTAGCCCGACTGTATGCTTTGATCCTGCATGCACCTGAACAATATTCTGCCAGCCGGACACGTCGCACTGTCCGCTGGAATTATCACCACAGGCGGCAACCGTTCCATCCGGACGCAGCACTACCGTATGGTAGCTGCCCGCGGCTATAGAGAACTCCGGCATCAAAGACCGACGCTCTGCAATATGTATTGCCCGCTCCATTTCCTCGCCGGTCATTCCGCCATTGGTAAGCATCTCCTCCGCAGCTGCCTGATCTCCGGTAACCTTCAATGCCGCATCAAACGCGCGCTGCCCGGCATCACCGTAATCTCCGAGAGAAAGAAAGAGCATTATTGCCTGCGCATATTCTCCCTCTGTGCAGGCTTTTTCTGCCTTGCTGTACATTACCTGATTCTTTCTGAGCATCGAGTCGGAATAATTATTCAGTTCCGAAAAAATCTCCAGTGCTTCCTCGTAGCTTCCGCTGTCATAATACTGTGAAGCGGTGTCATAACGACATCTGAGATATCTGTCACTGCTGTCCTTGTACCCGTTCAGCATCAGGAACTGTTCTGCCGCCGGCTCAAAATCCTTGTTATCCTGCATAATGCAGGCAACTATATACTGATTATCAATACGCTTTGTTTTATCTTCAATATCTTCAACCTGCCTCAGCGCAGATGAATAGCTGCCGGTTTCTGCATGAATTTCTGCCAACAGCGCACGAATATCGTCCTGTCGCTGAAGCGCAAGCACCAGCAAATTGATAAGCACAGACAGAACGACAAACGAAACCAGAACTGTTCTTTGCACAAAGTACGCTTCGTCTCTGTTCAGATTATCATGATTTGCCATACAACATGATCTCCAGTTTCTCCATTGATGTTTTTGACGTGAATCCGTTGGCATACGACAATATTATGTAGACATCGTCGATTCCATATTTCTTTATCAGATTTCCCACTGTTCCGCCGTTTGCTTCAAAGTCATAATAGCGAGCATCGACTTTATGAACCTCATCATAGTATGATGTGAGATATGGAGTAAACGCGTTCGAGAAAGAATCACCAACAACCAGAGCTTTGCGGCCGGTAGAAAAACCTGTAACATATTTTCTCCACACTTTGTGATCTCCGCCCAGATACGCAACATAATTTTTGTAGGTATATTCTATGATGTTGCATTCTTTTCCCACTTCTCCGTTATCCATACTGTACCCCTGGGTCTTCTGCAGAGGATACATCAGTTCCATATCATCCCTTGTTCCTTGCTCGGTATTGGTGAACTGCACGGTTTTGTAGGCATATTCATCATATTGAACTGCTGGCACTCCCTGCATTCTCATGCATTCATTGACAACCTTGATTGCCCCGAACGGAGTCCAATGATGATCCGAGCTGAAGTAAACGTGCTGCCCGGCTAATAAATCCTCTTCCAAAAGTTCAGGAGCATTAACATAGTACACGCTGTCTGCGGCATATTTCTGGAAACACCCCTGCATATTATCGATCCAGCCGGAGTATTTATCCTTTTTTTTGATAATGTTTCCTGTTCTTGTCAGCGGAATATTTGTATAAAACACGTAACCATCTTCAGGCAGGAATTCCTTGAAAGAATTGACTGCTGCAACAACATCCTTGATCTGGCTTTCTTCAACCGTAAGGAGTTTTCGATACCCTCCATTGATATACTCGGCAAACAAACCGTACCCGTTCAGTTCATCCGTATCCTGTTCCATCTCATCAGCGTCGCCGGAACTTACAGGAACATCTACATTATCACCGACATTCTCTGCCCCAGCCTGATTGCTTTCAGCTTTGTTTTCTGTCAGTTCATCATCCTGAACGCCCTGAAGCTGGGCATCCATTTCAATATCGCCAAGCAGTGCCATATCTTCTTCTGTTCCTGCATTGAACAGACGCAGAACACTCTCACTGATACCGACGATGCTTTCCCGCCCGAAAACTCCATCGGAAAGAAAGCTTTCAACGCCGGATGAAAATTCTCCGGAAAGAACGCTCTCTGCAGAAAAATCCGGAAAGCCGCTGAGCATACGTTTCTCCGATTCAGACATTCGCTCTTCTTTTTCTGCAAAGATAAGCAGCGCAAGTCCGAACACGAACATTACCAGCAGCCACCAGTATGTAATTACGAACGAAAATTTTGATTTCATTTAAAGCTCACCACATTCTCAGAAGCGGAAATAGATAAACGGATTGTAGCTCTGACCCACAATGAAGATAAGACTGAGCACCAATACTCCAGTCAGAACGACAGTTGAACCAACCGATACAATACGCCACGCGGCAGTATCCTGCCGGACGTGCTGCCTGACCGAGGGCAGGATGGGAAGCGCGGCAACCACTCCCACCAGAGGCAGAACGGAATACTTTCTTAACACCGCAAGTGTTACCGCATCGGACAGTCCATCGGCACCGATGCCAAACATGGCACCTATGTGATTGAAAACACTGTTAATATCGGTGTAGTAGAATATCATCCAACCCACCATTATAATAAGCAGTGTGTACGGAACGGTTATGATTGCCGGGGCGCGTTTGAGCGCATCTCCCATCACAAAGCGTTCAATTATGAGCAGAATGCCGTAGTAAAGACCCCACAGCACGAAATTCCAGCTGGCGCCGTGCCACAGTCCGGTCAGCATCCAGACCACAAGCAGATTCATTACAGTACGCGCATTTCCTCTGCGATTGCCGCCCAGCGGAATATACACATAATCTCGGAAAAAGCTTCCCAGAGAAATATGCCATCTGCGCCAGAATTCGCTGGCACTGCGGGATATGTATGGGTAATTGAAGTTCTCCTTGTAGGTAAATCCAAATATCTGTCCGAGGCCGATAGCCATGTCAGAATAACCTGAGAAGTCAAAATACAGCTGCAGGGAATAAAGCAGCGCCACATACCACGCACACAGAACTGAAGGAGAGGAAGTACCCGTTGCCAGAGGAAGCTGCTCGATAATCAATCCGCATGTGTTAGCGATGAGTACCTTTTTCCCCAGGCCAACGACAAAGCGCTTCATTCCAGACGCAAAGTCGTCCACGGTGCTGGTTCGTTCGTCGAGCATCTGTGCCACATCAGAATACTGCACGATGGGACCGGCGATTAGCTGTGGGAAGCAGCTGATGTAAAGCAGCAGACGTAAGAAACTGTTCTGCACGGGACTCTTGCCCCGGTAGATATCCACCGTATAGGTCAGCACCTGGAAGGTATAGAAGGATATGCCCACCGGCAGATTGAGTACCGGCAGGGTAACCGGAGACCCGATCAGCCCGGTTATTGAATTGAAGAGGAAAGCGGCGTATTTGAAATAGAAAAGAGCTGCCACCGAAGCGATAACACCCACAACAAGAGCGGTACGCCGCGCAGCCTTCGACCGACTGTTTACGATCATCTTTGCCGCAACATAGTTAATTGCTGTTGAACCAAGCATGCAGATCACCCAAACCGGCTCTCCCCAGCTGTAGAATATCAGCGAAGCAACAAGCAAAACACCATTGCGCCATTTTATATCACTGCGTATGAAATACAGCAGCAGCACTATAGGAAGGAACAGCGTCATAAATAATAGACTTGAAAATACCACAGATATGTACCTCTGTTCAGTTCAGTATCGCCTATACATAATTTATAGAGCAAAAACATCATACCATAGCGGCAATATGATGTCAACGACAAGAACTATGGTTTAGATCATGTTTGCAAACACCATTGACTATGACGCTGCGTCATGGTATATACTCTACTTGAGGGAGGTGACATAATGAAACTGTATGTCCGCGAATTCGCACAGCTATGCGGTGTCAGTGTACGCACGCTGCATTACTACGACAGCATCGGCCTGCTGCGGCCGGCTGATGTGGACATTGAAAACGGCTATCGCATATACGATGACGCTTCACTGGTCCGGATGCAGGAAATACTGTTCTATCGTGAACTGGATTTTCCTCTCAGGGATATTGCAGGACTTATCTCCTCCTCCGACTATGACCGGCAGGCTGCTTTATCCGCACAGAGGCATCTGCTTGTTCTGAAAAAAGAGCGAATCGAGCGGCTGATTTCCGCCATTGACGATTCAGCGAAAGGAGAACGCATCGATATGAAGGTTTTTGACAGCATACAATATGATTCACAGCGCGAGGAATACGCTAAGGAGGCGCGCGAACGCTGGGGGCACACAGATGCTTACAGAGAAAGCGAGCGGCGTTCCGCAGCGTATTCGGCAGATGAGCAGTCACGCATCACGGACGACATGAATAATCTCATGGCAGAATTCGCCGGTTGCATGCAGTCGGGAGAATCTGCAGACGGTGAGAAAGCGCAGGAGCTTGTGCACCGATGGCAAAGTTTTATCAGCGAGCATTATTATCGCTGCACTGACGAAATTCTTGCCGGACTGGCACAGATGTACACTGCCGATGAGCGGTTCCGCGGAAACATTGACTCTCACGGCGAAGGCACCGCGCAGTTCATGGCAGATGCCATAGGCGCATATTGCGGCCGTCAGAACAGTTGACAGGCGGCGGCACTTCTGCTATGATGTCATCGGACAAGGTGACATTACAGCACGAGGAAGTGATTTTCCCGATAACATATCTGCCGCGGATAACGGCAGGTGCATGATCGGAAAGAGCCGAGAATCAGAATTGGATAAACCCGGTTGACGCTGTGCATTTTTCGCACGGTGTTTTCGGTTTACAATTTAGATTTTCGCTCTGCAATTATCTATTCAGGCCGCAGAGTGATCTCTGCGGCTTTTTTGCGCCTTGTCACAATTTTTCGCGGAGAATTAACTATGGAAGATATCAACAAACTCATCATCGACGCCCATATGCATCTGCCGGTCGATCCGGTGTCGCTTGAACAGAAGAAAGACGCACTGTTTGAAGAAATGAGAAAAAACGGAGTAAGCAAAGGCGTCGTTATTTCCGATTCCGAACTTGCAAGCAGCATAGGTTCCCTTGCCGATTGCGCCGGACTGTTTGCCGGTTGCGCAGACATAGCGGTTGTTGGTGGAATAAGTCCGTACATCAATTATGAAGAACAGCTGGTCCTGATGGGCAAACTGCTTGGCAGCGGATTGCTGGCTGGCATCAAGCTGTTCTGCGGGCACGAGCCAATCTATCTCACCGATGGTAATCTTGACGCGGTGTATATCCTTGCAGAAAGATTCGGTGTGCCTGTGCTTTTCCACTCAGGGTGGGATAATTCTCACTTTACCACACCGGAAATCATCCGCGAAGCAGCGGAAATCCATCGCAAAATAAAGCTCGTGTGCTGTCACTGCTGCTACCCGCGTCTGGACGATTGCTTCAGCGTTCTGGCTGATTGCGAAAATGTATACTTTGATCTGTCCAGCGTGGCGGACGGAAGCAACGATAGCTTCATTCCGATTCTTGAAGCAGTCATTCACGCTATGCCTGAGCGGTTTATCTTCGGCTCGGATTACGGCAGCTGCGACCAGGCAGAGCATCTGCAGTTCTTCAGCAGGCTGAATCTGACCGAACAGGAGCGACGGCTGGTGTTTTGCGAAAACGCACGAATGATATACGGGCTGTGAGGCACGCAGTGCTGTACCATCAATGGTGTTGCTGCCCTCACCGTGCAGATGTATAATAATGACAGAAAAAACAATGCATCGGAGGGTACACAATGATTGATAGAGATAAGTTGATCGAATTTCTGCTGAGAGCCAAGAAAGCCACTTACGCCGGCAAGGGCGCTGAGAGCGCATCAAGCCGACCTGCGTCTCACGACCTTGAATACTGCGAGGGTGAGCTGATGTATCTGGATAGCTTTCTGGGCGGCAGACGGTTTGCCGGAGAGGAAGCGTTATGGTTCGACGGCGTTCCCTGCTGGAGTATGAACTACGCCGGGCAGGTCACGGGCGATAACTTCAGCGGTGACTTTCTCAAGGAAGCACTGCTGCGTGTTCCCTTTGAACGCCCGTATCGCGGTCCTGAATTCTACAGCAACGGCAGATACACCTACGTCTGCGACGTGGACGGCAACTTTGAGTGGTTTCAGGGATATGAAGCCATTTATCTTGAGGGCAGAAAGATTTATGACTGCTTTTTCCACGGAAACACGATAGAATAGAGGCAGTACAGCATGAAAAACGTATACGAACAGTGTCCGGTATATGAAACCGAGTCCTTTTTTCTGCGGCTGATAGAACCGGAGGACGCGGAAGCATTGCTTCCGTGTTATTCGGATAAAGAGAATGTGAATAGATTCAACTCAGACTTCTGCACAAGCCACTTTTATTTCACAACCACGGAAGAAATCACGCAATGCATCAGATTCTGGCTGGATGAATATAAAATGAAATATTATGTTCGTTTCGCTCTGATTCTGAAAACCGAAAACCGTGCGGTTGGAACTGTGGAAATCTTTGGCGGTGACTTCGGCATATTACGGATCGATTTGCCGCGCAGCTACGATACAGAAGAATACTTCGCTGAGATAGCCCGTCTTGCAATTGACGATTTCATTGACGATTTCGGCATTGGCAGTCTAAAGATCAAGACATCGAATATCGAGGATAGAATCAGTTGTCTGGAAGCTCTTGGTTTCATACCCGCAAAAAACTTCCGAAGCGAGCTGGGATATCACGAATACAACCACTGACACTACAAATTGCCCCTATATACTGACGAACCCCCTGCACAGCGCCCGACGAAGGGCTGTGCAGGGGGTAATTGTTATGATATATGCAGTTCAGCAGTTACCTATGAGCTATGGTATATTCCAATTACTCTCCCAGCTTGTTCATTACCAGACCGGTGATGAGCTTGGGATAGAAGTAAGTGGACTTCTGGGGCATCTTCTCTCCGGCGGCGGCAACGTCGCGGATCTCGGTGACGCGGGTGGGATTGAGGATGAAGCAGCACTGGGAAGCACCGGACTTTACGCTCTCGATGGCCTCGTCAAAGCTTCGGGTATAGGTCAGGTTGATCTGGGCAGCCATGTTTGCCTTGTCGATGCCCATGGTGCGCTCCAGAACGAGGGTGTGCAGCACGCTGACATCCAGACCGCGCAGAGCTTCGCTGCAGTCGGGCATTTCCCTGGTCATGCTGTCAAGGCTCTTAAGTTTGAGCAGATACCACTCGTCGCCGCCGGCATACAGGCCGAATGCCTTTTCGCCGCGGTTGTAATACTCGGTGAGGGCGCTTTCCATCTCAGCGACGCTGTCGCGCCTGGAAACCTCGAAGAACTCCTCGGCGTTGGCGAGGGTTGCCTGCAGGTCAAACTTCTCAAGGTCGCGGACGAGACGATGGGTGGGGAATACCACCAGACCTTCGTTCTCCATCTCAACCAGCATCATCATGATGTAGTCGCAGGCGTCGCCTTCCTTGGCAATGCCCTGCTCACGGCACCAGTTGCGATAGTTGATGCCGGTCTCGTAGCGGTGATGACCGTCAGCAATGTACAGTTTGCGGTCGACAAAATCGCCGGCGATGGCAGCGATCTGCTCGGCATCGGTGCACTGCCACAGACGATGGGTGACGCCGTCACCATCGGTCAGCTCAACCTGAGGCTCACCGGCAGACAGAGCGTCAACTCTGGGACGGGTGCGGTTGCCGTCGTCGATATAGAGGGAGTAAATCTGGCTGAAGTTGCAGCCGGTGGCTTTCATGAGGTTGAGGCGGTCTTCCTTAGCCTTGGACAGGGTCTCCTCGTGGGGCAGAACGATGCCCTTGGAGAACTCCTCCAGCTTGACACGGCAGATCATGCCCTTGACCTTCATGCGCTGACCGTACGCGGTAAACTCCTCCTCGTAGATGTAGAGGCTTTCCTCGTCACGGGCGATGATGCCGCTTTCCATCCAGTCGCTGAGCACGCGGCCGGCCTCGCCGTAGGGATCTTCACCCTTGGGCAGCTCCAGTCGGATTACGTTGTGCTCATTGCGGGCAAGATAAGCCTGACGCTGTTCCTCGCTGATGATGTCATAGGGAGGGCAGCACAGCTCGCCGATCTCGCCGGCGGCAGCGGAAAAGCGCAGGGCGCGCATACCTTTTAATTCAGCCATGTGGATCAAACTCCGTTTCCTGTAAAATAAAAAATGAACGACACCGATTTATTCAAATAAAGTGCCGTTCATATTATAGCGTTGTTTGTATGTGTACGTCAATTGTAATGATGGCGAAGATGAACAGTGAAACTCCGAAATATTTGACGAAAATGCTATTCTGTGCGTCCAAGCAGCCAGTCAACGCTGACTTCCAGTATATCGGCAATCGCGTTGAGCTCGATATCGGACACCGGTCGCTTCTGCCCTTCCAGCAGCGACAGAGCAGGCACGCTCATGTCCACGCCTTTGAGCTGCAATCGGGCAAGCAGTTCGATCTGCTTCATGCCTTTCGCTTTTCTCGCTTCGGTTACACGCCTGCCGCTGATGTTCCGTTTGCCGAGCGCCAGTTTTCTCAGTCTCGTACTGCTCACCTCCCTAGGGCAAGGTTATTATATGCCTTAAGGGCCTTGATATATTTGGTATTACCAAATATAATAAATTTGGTGACACTAAATTTGCGAGGTGATTATGTTGGCAAGCTGTTTCTTTATCAGTCACAGAGACGCACCCGATACTCTGCGTCCTTTCATATACGAAGCCGTCTTGTTTCACATTGTCAGCTTTGGTGTCAGCGATTTTGTGGTAGGGCACTATGGCAATTTTGATAGTATGGCTGCTCAGGCTGTTATTGCGGATAAAAGATTGTACCCAGATATCAGCCTTACGTTGCTTATTCCGTACCATCCGTCAACACAGCCTGTTGAAATCCGTGACGGTTTTGACGGCTCACATTATCCACCGGACATGTAAGGTATTCCTTTTCGTGCCGCGATTATGCACGCAAACAAATACTCCATCGATCATTCCGATTATCTGATCGCCTATGCGCGATATGCCGCAGGCAACACCCGGCCTATGCTGGAGTACGCCATGAAACGCGCCCGATCCGGAAGGATTCATATCACTGATCTTGCGGGTATCGCTGGATAATTTTGTAAAACTTACTGTTGACAACCGTCTTTGCCGGTGCTATAATCTCAACGAAAATCGAGCGGATCGCTCCGGGATCAAGGATCCAATCCCGAACGCGGTTCACGAGCTGGGGTGCTGGCTTCCTCGCCGGCTGAGATGATGCGCAGACGCATCGGACCCGTTAACCTGATCCGGATAATGCCGGCGTAGGAAGTCTTACGGTTTTGTCATAATGTAAGTCTTGTTTGCGTATCGGTATTGACCGGTACGCTATTTTTATTTTGGAGGCTTAACATTATGAAATTAGATTACCGTTCAAGAACCTTTAAACTCGTTATTACCGCGCTGATGCTGGCGCTTGCTACCGTACTCAGCGAGATGACCCCCATCAGAATGCCCATGGGCGGCACTGTCACTCCCGGCAGCATGGTGCCGCTGGTGCTCATCGGACAGATGTACGGCGTGGGCTGGGGCATCGGTGCCTGTTCTGTATACGGACTTGTGCAGATGCTTTTCGGCATAGATAACTTCAGCTATGCCGCCACGTTGTGGGCAGTGCTTGCCATCGCGCTGTTTGATTATCTGATCGCCTTCGGCATTATCGGTCTTTCCGGTGTCACCCGCAAAATCCGCAACCGTCCGCTGGCCGCCGGTCTTGCCGGTCTGATCGCCGGCGTGGGCCGGTTTATCTGCCATTTTCTCAGCGGCGTGACAGTCTGGAAGGAGTGGGTGGACGTGACTGCTCTCCCCTCCTCCCTGCAGGACACATGGCTGGCAAAGGGTGACGCGCTGATCTACAGCTACTCCTTCTTCTACAACGGCGCAACCATGCTGCCTGAGATCATTCTCACCGTGGTGCTGTCCGCAATCGTATGGGGTGCGCTTTCCGCGGGACTGAAGATCAATCCTGCCGGAGAAAAGAAGCTCAGTGCAGAAGCAGAGGACAAATAAACAACAGAAACGCCCACGGCTCCGTTGTGCACGCGGAACCGTGGGCGTATATTTATGCGTCAAGACAGTGGAGCATGATTGCCTGCTGAACCTCAAGAAGGTGCTTTTTAAATCCATAACCGACGAAGTAATCCGAAGCGATGGCATCGGCGGACACTTCCTCGCCGCGGAAGAACGGCGGGCAGGGATTTAGCAGTGCGCCGGGATTGGCCTTGTCCATGGCGGTCTTTGTGACCTGACAGGCAGCAAAGTCGCCAAGAATTCCCGCAGGCAGCGAATCGGTGCATATGATATCCTTACCGATAATCGCAGAGTTGATGTCGTGGTGTGCGGTCACTCCGTCGATCTCATAACCTCTACCGCAGCACTGCTCCAGTTCAAACCCCAGCACGTCGGCGGCTTCTTTCCACGAGCCTCCGATGTTTCCGTTTTTGCCGCAGAACAGATATCTGTCTCTGGATATATCCTCGCGGAGTTGTGACAGGGCGTAAAGATCGGTCAGTATCTCGCAGGGGTGGTTTGCGTCGGTCATGGCGTTGATCACCGGAACGGAAGAATACTCCGTCATGCGTTCAAGGAGCGCGATATCCCTGTGGCGAATGATGAGCAGATCCGCCCAGTTGTTGAGATAGCCGCACACGTCGCGGATGTCTTCCTTTTTATCGAGGGTATCCGGAGCAAACAGCACCGTCTGACCTCCGAGCAGGTATACGCCCTTCTCAAAGGTTACACGTGTGCGTATGCTGGACGCAGGGAAGAACATGACCGCAGTCTTTTCACGGAGCCTGTCACGATGTCTGCCTCCTGCCAGTTCGTCGGCAAGGGTGAAGATATGGGAAATATCCGTGGGTGTAAGGTCGGTCAGTCGCAGAAAATGCTTCACTGGCGGTCATCCTTTCGGTGTGATGGCAATGATTTTACCTCTATGACGAAGTTTCGTCAATAGCCTCAGAGAAAACGCCGGACCGCCCTGCGCTGACAGTTGACCTGAAAGCACAGAGCGGCCTGGCATGTTGAGGAGGTAAAGGGGCGCGAACATGCCGTTAAACCGGCATTACGCCATGAGGAAAAAACTTATTTTTTATCGAACACGAACTTGTCTCCGTCCATTCTGCAGATGACCGTCTCACCCGGCTGGAAGCGTCCCTCAAGGAGTGCTTCAGAGAGCGGGTCTTCGATTCTTGACTGAATGGCTCTGCGCAGGGGGCGTGCTCCGTAGACCGGATCAAAACCCACTTTCGCGATAGCTGCATCCACGCCATCGGCAATTTCAAAGCCGATGTCCATAGCGGCAAGACGCTTGTTGAGTCCGCCAAGCATCAGGCGGGCAATCCTGCTGATGTCCTCATCAGTAAGCTTGTCAAAGACGATGATATCGTCCACGCGGTTGAGGAACTCGGGACGGAAGGTCTTTTTGAGTTCTTCCAGCACTCCCTCACGGGAACCGGTGTCTTCTGCTGAAGAATCCGCTCCGAAGCCCAGAGATTTTCTGCGCTCGGTGAGCAGATGTGCGCCCACGTTGGATGTCATAATGATGATGGTGTTCTTGAAGCTGACCTGTCTGCCCTGGGAGTCGGTAATGTGACCGTCCTCCAGCACCTGCAGGAGAGTGTTGAATACGTCTGGATGCGCCTTTTCGATCTCGTCCAGCAGAACCACGGAATAGGGCTTGCGGCGGATCTTTTCGGTAAGCTGACCACCCTCGTCATAACCCACATATCCCGGAGGAGAGCCGATGAGCTTTGAGGTGGTGTGCTTCTCCATATACTCGGACATGTCCAGACGGATCATGGCGTTCTCGTCGCCGAACATGGCTTCGGCAAGCGCCTTGCACAGTTCGGTCTTGCCCACGCCGGTGGGACCGAGGAAAATGAAGGAACCGATGGGGCGCTTGGGGTCCTTGAGTCCCACTCTGCCGCGGCGGATTGCTTTGGCAACAGCCCTGACCGCCTCATCCTGACCCACGATGCGCTCATGGAGAAGCTCCTCCATGTGCAGCATACGCTCGCTTTCTTCTTTGGTGAGCTGGGTGACGGGGATACCCGTCCACTGGGACACGACACCGGCAATGTCCTCGGTGGTAACATCGGTGACGGTTTTGGCAGCGGAATCCTTCCACTGGCTGCGGCGCTGCTCCAGCTGCTCACGCACTTTGCGTTCCTCGTCGCGGAGGGTGGCGGCGCGCTCATACTGCTGTGCGATGACCGCTTCGTCCTTTTCTCCCGCAAGAGCCTTTGCCTTTGCTTCAAGCTCACGGATATCCTCCGGCTCGGTCTGACGGTTAAGACGAACGCGGGACGCAGACTCGTCGATGAGGTCGATGGCCTTGTCGGGCAGGAAGCGGTCGGCGATATATCTTGCGGACAGCTTGACGGCTGTCTCGATGGCTTCGTCGCTGATGCGCACCTTGTGGTGGGCCTCGTAGCGGTCGCGCAGGCCCTTGAGGATAAGGACCGCGTCCTCCTCGGAGGGTTCGCCTACTGTGACCGGCTGGAAGCGGCGCTCAAGGGCAGCATCCTTTTCGATGTGCTTGCGGTATTCGTTGATGGTGGTGGCACCCACGACCTGGAACTTGCCTCGTGCCAGCTGGGGCTTGAGTATATTCGCGGCATCAGTGGCACCCTCTGCGGAACCTGCCCCCATAATGGTGTGCAGCTCGTCGATAAAGAGTATGACGTTGCCGGCGGCGTTTACTTCGTCGATTGCCGCTTTGATACGCTCCTCGAAGTCGCCGCGGTATTTTGTGCCTGCCACCATGCCGGTCAGGTCGAGAGCGACGATTCGCTTGTCTCGCAGTTCGTCGGGTACTTCGCCCTGCGCTATCTTGAGGGCAAGTCCCTCGGCGATAGCGGTTTTACCTACGCCCGGCTCGCCGATGAGACAGGGATTATTCTTGGTACGGCGGGATAGTATCTGGATGACGCGGTCGATCTCGGTCTGGCGGCCGATGACCGGGTCGATCTCGCCCTTTTTTGCTGCCTCGGTCAGGTCACGTCCGAACTGGTCGAGGGTCTTGGTTTTGCCTCCTGCAGAGGCTTTCGCGGAGGACTGCTTCGGTAACCCAAATCCGAACAGTCCGGCAAGGGGCGAGCCGGCGAACGGGTTCTGAGGCTGTTCCTGCTGCTCCTCCGCATGATCACATTCGTCTGCCGCGCCGCTGCTGATTGACTCAAGCAGCGTACTGCGCAGCTTAACGGGGTCGGCACCGGTTTCGGCGATGAAGCGAACGGCATAGCTGTCGGAATCGGTAAGCAGAGCAATGAGCAGATGCTCGGTTCCAACATAGCCGTGACCCAGTTTGGAGGCGTAAACGCCAGCATTCTGAACGATACGTTTGCTGCGGGGGGTAAAATCGTTGGGATTGAGAGAGGAGGGAACGCCCTTGCCGTAGGCGGCAATCAGCTTTTCCTCCATGTCGGCAGCGGTAACTCCGCCGGCGGTGAGCACCTGCGCAGCAACACTGTCCTCCTGACTGAGCAGACCGACAAGAATGTGTTCGGTGCCGATGAAAGTGTGTCCGTTTCCGGCTGCGATCTCAATGGCAGCATTCATGGCGCCGTTTGCCTTGGGTGTAAAATTACTGAAACTGTACATTATATCCATCCACCCTTTCGTTTATCCGTTGTGGTGTTAATTCCTATTATTCTCCAAGCGCTTCGCGAATCATTTCCGCACGACGGGCATCGCGCTGGGCAGGAGTGAGGTTCGTGCCTGCGTTCACAAGCATGGTCGCAGGCTGAACTTTTGCTGAAAGCTCGCTGAGCGCGTCAAGGGTCACGCCTTTGATCTGCCCTGTCGCAACACCCAGTCTGAGCAGTGAGTAAAGTTCAATGAATTCTTCGCTGTTTATCATCCGTGCGGTGCGGAGCACGCCCAGCGCACGCCACACTCTGTCCTGTTCGGCAGGATTCGCCATAAGTTTTTCACGGGCATCGCGCTCAAGCTTTATCAGCTGTGATATGATTCCGCTGAGTTTTTCGATTGTACTCTTTTCGGTGACCCCCAGAGTTTCCTGATTGGATATCTGGTAGACTGCACCGCGGGAACCGCTGCCCTCGCCGTACATTCCGCGGATTGTCAGACCCAGTTTGGCGATGCTGGAACTGAGGGAGCGGAGTGCTCCGGTACGCTCAAGAGCGGGCAGATGAACCATCACCGAAGCACGCATGGCGGTTCCGAGATTTGTGGGACAGGCGGTGAGATAACCAAGCTTTTCGCTGGCGGCAAAGTTCAGCCGCTCGGACAGCAGGGTATCCAGCTTATCCGCCATGTCGTAAGCTTTATCAAGAGCCATGCCCGGCTCCAGCACCTGCAGACGAAGGTGATCCTCCTCACAGAGCATGAGGCTGACCGATTCGTCGTCGAGGAGCATGAGCATACGACCTGCAGGCTTACCTGCAAATTCCGGACTGATGAGGTGGCGTTCCACCAGTGACACCAGTTCTTCCCGGGATTTTTCCGAGAGGTCGATGCAGGTAAAGCGGCTGCCGATGACCGAACCGCCGTTCTCCACGGCGTCACGCACAAGGGAATTGACCTTTGCGCGCTGTTCGTCGTTCATCACGCATGGAAAGGGATAGCCGCCGATATTGCGCGCAAGGCGCACACGGGTGCTCAGAACCACATCGGCATCGGTGCCGTTGAGCTGATACCATTTCTTCGCTGCGGTACTCATTTGCTTTCCATCTCCTTTATGCGATCTCGCAGAATCGCCGCTTTTTCGTATTCCTCCGCCGCCACTGCTGCCCGGAGCTGAACACGCAGGTCTTCGGTAGTTTCGGTGCGGGGTTCGGGTCTGTTTGCAGGCTGCGCCTTCACCGGAGCGGCGGCAGGCACGGTTTTCATTGCGGAACGACCGGGCAGCTTGCCAACGTGCTTTGCGCGGTTGTGCATCCGCTCGATGGAGGGCGCCAGACGATCGGCAAAGAGCTCGTAGCAGTCGGCGCAGCCCAGCTTGCCGCGATTTGCAATATCTTCAAAACTGGAGCCGCACACCTCGCAGCGGCGTGTCTGAGGCAGAGTTCTCTGCTGAGTTCCGCCAAACATGCTGCCAAGCAGACTTCCAAGGCCGGTAAAGTGATCAAAACCGCTCATCATTCCAAGACCGCCGAAGCCGCCCAAGGAACCGAAATCGGAAAACATCCCGCCCACGCCCATCTGCTCGGCACACTGGGAACACAGGGCATGCTCGGTGACCTGTCCGTTTATATTCTGTCTGAGGTGTACGTTAGCTTCATTCTTTCCACAGTGCTGACATTTCATTGATCCTCGTCCTCCTTCACTTTCTTTCCGTAATGCTGATTATTGGCCGCGCGGTATATCGTTAAACCGCGTTCATTATCATCTGCTTGAAGATCGCAGCACGAACCTTGTCTCGCTGCTCCGGAGCGCAATCGCGGTAGCAGCCGTCGGTACAGGCTGCCATTATCACCCGGGCGACGGGCACAGGAATGACTCCGCCGGACGCAAGGTCATTAATCAGCGCACGGGCTGTATTCTGATCAAGCTCACTGCCGATGCTGTTGACAATGTGCATCACAGCAGCCGCGCCGCCCATGCGCACACGGGTAATCCTGATATACCCACCGCCGCCTCTGCGGCTCTCTACGGTGTATCCCCGCTCCGGAGTGAAGCGGGAGGTTATAACATAATTTATCTGGCTGGGCACGCAGCCGAGAGTGGCCGCAAGCTCGTTGCGCTGTATATCCGCGGCACCGCCCGATTCGTCCAGCATCCGCATGATAGCCTGAGCCACAAGTTCACTTAAATTCACCGGGCACTCCTCCATTCATTGACTATCTTTGACTTTCTGACTTTGATTATCTTTGACCTTTTCTGACCATATAATATCACCAAGGTCAAAGAAAGTCAAGAGAAAGTTTGACTATTTTTGACTTTCACAGAAACAACACAATCTTCTCAGCTTTCAGCGATCTGGAAAGCGCTGATATATTGCCCATGTCGATGCGTCGTGCTATAATTCTGTATATTGTACGCGAAGGAGGCGGCAAGTATGAAACGTCTGATATATGTGATTGCGCAGTGCACATGGGGACTTGCACAGACTCTGCTGGGCTTATTCTTTTTTCTGGCTACTATCAGGTGTCCGCACAAAATCTATCGAGGCTGCATAGACACCCGATGGAACCATTCCGGCGGTCTTAGCCTCGGGCTGTTCATTTTCACCCCGCCCGAAGACAAATACTGCTCCCAGCCAATCCGGGTGCATGAATACGGTCACACCATACAATCTCTTATGCTGGGGCCGCTGTATCTGATCATCGTGGGCATAGTCTCATACACATGGGCAAATCTGCCGTGCTTCCGACGGATGCGGAAGGAGAAAGGCATCCCCTACACCGCCTGTTTCACCGAATCATGGGCGAGCCGGCTTGGCGAAAAGGTGACCGGCGAACCCGCAATATGGCACTGACAATATAAACCAAAGCCCCGACCTGTTTTCGCAGACCGGGGCTTGATAATTATTCTGTTTCTGTGTAGCTTCTGAAGAACTGATCAACATTCGCAAAGCGGTTGACCTTGATCCCCGCCTTTTCATATACGGTTTCATATCCCGCAAGGAAGCGGTCATATAGCAGTACATTGTTACGAAGGCAGTCGGGATCATAATGCTCCATGAGATCAATGGTGCCGATATCCGTCTCTGCCGCCACCTCGTCGATCATATTCTGAAGGAAGCACATATTCATAAAAGAGGAATAGGAATCGCCGTTACCGGCTGCCTCCTCCACCTTGTTGCGCCAGTTGGAATAGATCTCCTCGTAGGTTCCCGCGATGTTGCCGGCGCAGGGCGGCACAGGTGTTTTCTTTCTTGCAGTGAAAGCGGTCGCATAATTGATCAGCGATTTCATCAGCCGGCGCAGTTCTGCCGCATCTTTGCACAGAGGAATCGCGCGCAGATCGTCAAGGAAGCATTCGGCAAGAGGAAGCTGTGCCAGCTCGTCAAAGGTGCGCTTGGTTCCGCGACGGAAGTAAGCCCCGTGATAAAGCATCACCGCCGACAGCAGACTCACGATGACGCCGCCGGCATTCATGCGCACACGGCTGAGTTTATCGGCGAGGCACGCTTCTGCGAAATACTGCTTTGCCTGCTTTATCTGCTCCTCCACGCGCTCAAAGCGATCATCCGACTGCAGGAAAGCCTCAGCCTGCCGGCGTAGCTTCAGCAGTTCTTCATATGCTTTCTGATTCTTTATATAGACTATCTGCGAATCCATCAGCCTGGACAGCTGGGCGTGGTGACATTCCGCGTCACCGCGCAGCCACTCCATGCGGGTGCAGTAGATATCATAGCCGATGCCTATGTCATCGAGAATCATGCCCGTACCCAGTATGAAGCCATCATCGTCATTGACAAGAATGAGCAGGTCGAGGTCGGATTTTGCGTATTCATCGCCGGTGGCGACCGAGCCATACACTCCAATAAGGTCCAGTGAACCGGGGCAGAGTTTCTCCGCTCTGGCAATGACCGCATCGATTATTCTCTGATTGACTGTGTTCATAACGATCGCTCCTTCTGTATAATTACTAATTTATTATAATACAGGAACGAACTGCCCGTCAATTAATGTTGCAATCAGGCGGCGAATGAAGTAAAATCTACTGGAAAAGCATGACCAAGGAGGACCACCTGTGGTATCGGTCACTATAAAGAAAAACGACGCCGGACAGCGTCTTGATAAATTTCTGCAGAAGGCGTTCCCCTCTCTGCCCCAGTCCATGATGTACAAAGCAATCCGTCAGAAGGATATCAAGCTCAACCGCAAGCGCTGCGAAATATCCACACGGCTGAGTGAGGGAGACGTGCTGGACATCTATCTGCCTGACGATGTGCTTACTCCGGCTCGCGCCTCGGACGACAAACCATCGTTCATGCGGGCAGGCAAAGCGCTGACGGTGGTGTATGAGGACGAAAATATACTCGTTGCCGACAAGCCGCAGGGATTGCTTGTCCATTCCGATGAGCAGTGGCAGGCAGACACGCTGATAGACCGCATACAGCGATACCTTTACGAAAAGGGTGAATATGACCCCAGTGACGAACAGAGCTTCGCTCCCGCTCTTGCAAACCGTATCGACCGCAACACCTCCGGTCTGGTCATTGCCGCCAAGAACGCTGCGTCGCTGCGCGTGCTCAACGAAAAGATCAAGACCCGTGAGATCGACAAATATTACCTGTGCATTGTTCACGGTCACATCAGACCGGACCGCGGCACTCTCAAGGGGTATCTGGAAAAGAACGAAGCCCAGAGCCGTGTATATATCGTTGACAACCGCGAACAGGGCGCAAAGACCATCCTGACCAGATATAACGTACTGGCGCGCCGCCCCGGACTTAGTTTGCTGGAAGTAGAGCTGCTGACAGGGCGTACCCATCAGATTCGCGCGCATCTTGCCTCGGTAGGACACCCGTTGCTGGGTGACGGAAAATACGGAACCAACAAGCAAAACAAAGGAGCGGCGCAGAACAAGCAGGTGCTGTGCTCCTACAAGCTGCGTTTCAGCTTCACCACCGATTCCGGCGCACTGAACTATCTTAACGGCACGGAGGTGCGCATCAGGGACGTTGAGTTCGCCACGCGCTTCGCTCACGCAAATGATGTGAATGTGGTGGACAGCGAGGCTCTGAAAATGGTTCTTGATGGCAAAAACTCAAAATAGCGAAATGACCCCACGCGGGATTTCTCATCCCGCGTGGGGTCATTTCTTTGCTCAGTCGTCAAACCGGAGACGTCCAAAAACGCTTACCAGCCATTCCGTCATACGCTTGTTGATTTCGAACAGCTTCCGGAATTTCTCCTGTCCCGAGAAGTAAGCCACGCACACAAGCTGATTTGAAAGCACGATGTACGGCAGTGCCTCCCATTCCTCGTCGGTGAGGTGCGCAACGCTATCATAGCCAAGGATAATTGCCCGGTAAATTTCCAGCCAGTGAAGTCTGACATCTTCGCCGGCTCCGTCAAAACTTTCGGAAAGGACGGCCGTTGCCGCATAGCAAGGGTCGTAGACACGAACATTGCGCTCGGACATTTCGAAATCGATAACTCCCCACTCTCCCTCCGAGGCGATAATGTTGGCAGGATTCGGATCACGATGGATAATCTGGCGGGACAGCTTTTCATGCAGTGCGCCAAGCGCATTAAGATATTTCTCCCAGAAATCGTCTCCGACTGCAAGGTGCTTCCTTGCCTCGGGCAGTGCCCATCCGGAAACCGTACCATACAGGTCAGCCTCATTTGCCTCCGCGTTTATCCTGCTCAGCACCAGATGCAACTGACCGATTATTTCACCGGCAAAACGGGCTTTCGCGATACCATCCGCTCCGTAGAAATCCGCAGCTGCGGCACTCCTTCCCTTCACCCGACGGGTCAGATAGAAGCATACATCCCCGTCACGGACAAAGTCATTCCCCTGCGCCGTTTCAACAACAAAACCTACGTTCAGTCCGGTATTCTCAATCTCCGAAAGCAAAGCGATATGCCGTTCTATTCCGTCGCATCCGGCGGTCAGCTTGAGGACGTAATCATCTCCGACGTAAAACGAATTCTCGCTGCGGTTTCCGTTATCGTAGTAGATATCGGTTATTTCTTCATGCTCAAGGTTCCAGTGTCTGAGGATCTCCTGGCATTTTTTGCGTGTTATTATCATGTGCTCCTCCTTTTCAAGGTCGATGCGACAGGGCTGGCGGACGCGTCCCGAACGGATATATTCCGCAGGCGTGCAGCTGAATTCCCTTAGGAACGCTTTGTAGAACCCGGCGTAGGTGTCAAATCCGTATTCCAGTGCTGCATCGGTTTTGGTTCTGCCGCTGCTGATGGCAACAATGGCATGAAGCAGCCGGCGGCGGAGAATGAACTGCATGACCGGCATGCCTGTTTCGCGCTGGAACAGCTTGTAATAGTGGTACAGAGAGAATCCCGCACGCTCAGCAAGTTCAGCAGCCGTAATCTCCGTTTTCAGGTTGCTTTCGATATAGTCTATGCCCGCCTGAATGATACTGCGGTGCTCCAAAGAATCTCCTCCTTTGTTCTTTTGCAGACTGCACGGTCATTTTAGCACATGACTTACGGAAAAAGATTTCCATTGTTGGCAAAATCAAAAGCGGTGCAGGAATTCCTGCCCCGCTTGCAACATTTTGGATTACGGCTCAATGATGGGCATGCGCATGGTGATGCGGGTGCCCTTGCCGGGAGTAGATTCAGCCAGCATATCGCCGCCCATCTTGCGCATGACGCTCTGAGCGATGAACAGACCCATACCGGTACGGCGGCCGCTCTCGTTGGGAGCGTCGTCGCCCATGTAACCAGCCATGAACACGAAGGGCAGTTCCTCGGGCGAGATACCCTTGCCGCTGTCCTCGACAGTAAGGTCGATAAAGTCATCGTGCTTCTTTGCGGAGATGGCAATCTTGCCGCCGTTGGGGGTGAACTCCACTGCATTGAAGATTACCTGAGTGAGGGCGAAAATGAACCAGCGGCGGTCGGTCATGACGTCAATATCAAGACCCTTCCAGAGCAGGCCCAGACGTTTCTCCATAAAGAAGGGGCTGAAACGCTTGAGGGTGTCCTTGACCAGCGTGGAGTAATTGTGCTCTCTGTACTCCAGCAATTCATCTATGTACTCAAGCTGGGTGAAGCAGTTGATGCGGTCGATCATAGCATTGACGTACTCAACCTCGCGTCCGATGAGGGCGGCGGTCTGCTTATCCTCGATGCCTTCGACATACTTTATCAGACGGAGAGCGGCAGGCTTTGCATCGGCAGCCCATACTTCCACGCAGTCACGGTAGAGAATGTCTTCGTCACTCATTTCGTCGTAGAATGATTCGATGGTCTGACCGCCTGTAACGGCAGCCGTGACGGCTACGGCGGGAATTGCCGCGGCAGCGCGGCGCTCGGCAGCAGTAGGCTGCACGGGAACGGGCTGCGCCTTGACTTCAGGCTCCGGCTGAACCGATACCGGCTGCGCTTCAACCTCAGGCTGAGCGGCTTCTTCGACAGCTGGTTCTGCAATCTCCTCTGCGGCAGGCTGTGCTTCCTGCTCGATTGCTTCGGGCTCTTCGGAAACATCTTCCGGCTGAGCACCTTCAAGTTTAAGAACCGGCTTGAAAGGATCATTTTCCTGAGGATTTTCCGGAAGCTGCTCGGACTGTTCAGGCACATATTCGGCCGTCTCCGGCTCGGGCTGAGCTTCATCTGTCAGTTCCTCATCTGTGAAGCTATAAACATCATCGTCAGAAACATCCTCAATGTCGGCAATGTCATCAAAATCCGACTGGAACGCATCTGTTTCAAAATCGTCTTCGTTTTGATCAGCAGGCATATTCACACCGGTGTCCTCAAGCTGTTCAGCGAAGGGATCATCTGTCTGATCACTTACACTTTCAAATCCTCTGCGTGCAAATCCTGCGAACCCCGAACGAGGGGTATTATTTGGTTTCCAGATATAATCCTGTTCCTCTCCGGTGTCCTCAGTATGACGAAGGAACAAACCGTCACCGGAAGGCCCTCCGCCAAAGCCATCCTCATCTTCCTGCGCCATTGCTCGCTTGCGGGCAATGGTATCGATCACAAGAAAAACCGCAAGAATAAGGAACGCTACCACAACGGCGATGATTGCGAGAATTCCCTCCGGCTCAGTGCTTACAATAATGTCAACGATAAAACCAGCAACTGCTATCACAAGAAACAGAATGAGTCCAATATAAAGCAGCGGCTTTTTGTTCGGTGATGTGTTCACTTTTCAGGTCACACCTTTCAACATATTTTCTCAGTTACAGATATTTATTATATTGCAATTCTGCCGCCGCGTCAATCTCGGCCGAAAGAGTTTTTGTGCTTTTTCGGCAAAAAACTCCGATAAACCTGCTGCAGTCACAGAAAGTTTACAACTTGTACTGTCGTGAACATATTAACTTTACCGTCAATCAATACCGGAAACAAATTTAATTCCGATATTTTCGATTTAGTATTGACAAAGCAGAAAAATCCCTATAATATTTCATTGAACAAACCGACCGGCCGGATGGCAGTCCTGTTTGCCGGCGTAACTATTTATTTCAGGAGGTCATTATTATGGTATTTGAGAAGATTAAGAAGATTCTTGCCGATCAGTTTGATGTCGAGGAAGATTCCATCACTACCGAAACCAACATCCAGGACGATCTGGGCGCTGATTCTCTGGACGTTGTTGATCTGATCATGTCTCTTGAGGACGAGTTCGAGTTCGAGGTTCCCGATCACGAAGTTGAGAACATCAAGACCGTCGGCGCTCTGGTTCAGTTCGTCGAGGAGAATAAATAATTATTTGTGTATCGAAAAGGCTTCCGGCGTGATTGCCGGAAGCCTTTTTTTGCTGTGTTTTATTTTCTGCTCAGACCAAGCATGGCGGCACCGATCAGTCCAGCCTCGCCTGAAAGCTGCGCGGATTCGATGCGTGGCTGCCGTACATTATCTCCACCGAGACGGTATCTGAGCACCTGTTCTCTGAGCGGAACCAGCAGGGCCTCACCCTCGTTGCTCACTCCGCCGCCGATGCACACCACCTCCGGCTGAAGCATATTGATGCAGTTGATAAGACCTTCCGCAAGATTGTATATGTATGTTTCCACCACACGCACAGCAGCAGCGTCACCATCACGCTGTGCCTGAAATGCGGTTTTGCCGCTGACTTTTTCGAGATCCGGGGCATATTTCCACATGAGCGAATCAGGGTTTGCCCGCATCGCTTCACGTGTCTGACGCTTGAGCGCATTCGCGGAAGCATAAACCTCCCAGCACCCCTTGCGTCCGCACGGGCAGTCTTCTCCTCCTGGGAACAGGGTCATGTGCCCGATTTCTCCTGCAATGCCGTTGATTCCGGAATATATCCTGCCGCCGATGACGATTCCTCCGCCGATACCGGTGCCTACCGTAACGACCAGAGCGCTTTCCGCACCCTTTGCCGCACCTGCATACACCTCGCCGAGCGCAGCACAGTTGGCGTCGTTGTCCACGAATGTCGTCACTCCCAGCCGCCTGCTTATCTCGTCGCCAAGCGGCAGATTGCTGTAGCCCAGATTGCCGGCGTATTCCAGCACACCTGAACCGGAGCTGATGACCCCGGGACAGCCGATACCGCAGTACGCCACATCGCTCATATTCACACCGGCATCCTTTGCCGCAGCAAGGGCGACAGATGCTATATCGTCGCAGAATTCAGCCGCGCTTATCCCCTTGCGCACCTTGATCTTGGCTCGTCCGGTAAAACTGTGGTTGCTGTCCACAATTGCCGCGGCAATATTGCTGCCGCCGATATCGATTCCGAGATAGTTCATTTGTCACCTCGTAACAGCAGCCGATGCCGCACAGCATCGCTGCAGATAAAACAAAGCCGCACCGATGATTTTCGATATACGGAAACACCGGTGCGGCAGAATTGTGTCTTAGTTACTTGTTGAGCCCTTCAACAATGCGCTTGGTATCGCGGGCGATGACCATTTCCTCGTTGGTGGGAATGACGTACACTCTGACCTTGGAATCGGGAGTGGAGATTTCCGCTTCGACACCCTTGGCGGCTGCATTCTTGGCGGCATCGATCTTTACGCCCAGATAGCCCAGACCTTCGCAGATTGCAAGGCGATGCTCGGTCTGATTCTCGCCGAGACCGGCGGTGAAGGTGATGGCATCAACACCGTCAAGAGCAGCGGCATAGGCGCCGATGAACTTCTTGATCTGGTAGCGGAGCATCTTGTGGGTCAGGATGGCCTTTTCATCGCCGTTGTGCTCGGCAGCGGTGACATCTCTGTCATCGGAGAAACCGCTGATACCCAGCATACCGGACTTCTTGTTGAGCAGATTGGACATCTCCTGAGGAGAGAGGTTTTCCTTCTCGGCAAGATAGGTTACAACAGAAGGATCCAGAGAACCGGAACGGGTGCCCATCATGAAACCGCCCAGCGGGGTCAGACCCATGCTGGTGTCGATAACCTTACCGTCCTTGACAGCGGTCAGGGAGGAGCCGTTGCCGATGTGGCAGTTGATGATTCTGGTGCCGGCAGGATTCTCCGCCTTGCCCAGCAGCTCAAGGCAGCGGCCGGTTACATAGCGGTGACTGGTGCCGTGAGCGCCGTAGCGGCGGATCTTATGCTTCTCGTAATACTCATAGGGAATGGCGAACATATATGCCTCGGGGGGCATGGTGGAATGGAAAGAGGTATCGAAAACGACAACCTGGGGAACATCGGCGCCGAAAACGTCGATAGCGGCGCGGATACCCTGAACGTGAGCAGGGTTATGCAGGGGAGCAAGAGTGCTCAGTCCGTCGATATCCTCGACAACCTTTTCGGTGACCAGAACGGACTCCTTGAAGATGGCGCCGCCCTGAACGACACGGTGACCGATTGCGGAAACCTCTGACAGATCGTCTATAACCTTACCCTCGCCGGTGGTGAGAGCTTCCTTGACCAGCATGAAAGCCTCGGCATGGTTGTTGATCTCAACGTTTCTCTGGTTGGAATAGCCGTTGGGCAGCTTGTGGGTGATAAAGCTGTCGCCGATTGCTATACGCTCGCAGTTGCCCTTGGCAATAACCGACTCGTCGGTCATGTCGATGAGCTGATACTTAAGGGACGAACTGCCTGCATTGATGACAAGAATCTTCATGTCTGCACATTCCTTTGCTTGATTTGATTTTGACGCGGGTTTTACCGCATTCTTTTTTCTGCGAAAGCACATGGTTGTTATTCCTCCGAAAAAAGACGGCGAGTGTCGCCGCGCATGATGAGTACATTTTACTACTTTCCGCGCCCGTTTTCAAGGGTAATAAATGCTTTATCCGCAAATATCGAGCAGTGATTCCGCAATTATCCGGCAGCTGTGCCGGTAACCGATGCACCTGCGGCAGGATTACGCATATTATGAAGCAAAACAACTGCGCGGAACCGCTGCGCAGAATACAACCAACAAGGAGCTTAGAAGCGTATGAAATACATGACCAACGCCCACTCCGGATCCTGCGGAGGGCACGCCTGTACCTGCCGCAGACAGCCGCAGCAGGCCTGCCGTACTGTCGAACCCGTATGCTCCCCGCTGCCTGTGATGGCTTTTGTTGAGCCGCAGGTATGGGACTGCGTCTATTCCTGCGGTCAGGCACTCTCCCGCGGTACCCTCTTCCCTGCTCTTGACAAACCCTTCAGTGGAAAAGGGGGTTGCTGCAATGGCTGACCGTCACTCTCTGCTGTGCTGTCTGATGGCGGCTGATTTTGCCGCGCACGAAACACGACTCTTCCTCGACACTCACCCCTGCGACGAAGCAGCGATGAACGCCATGGCTGAATACAGCGCTCAGGCTGCTAAGCTGCGCGCAGAATATGAGCGGCTCTACGGTCCGCTCACCGCTGTGCCCGGCAAAACCGAAGGCGGATGCTGGACAGAGGATCCGTGGCCCTGGAACTACGGATTCTACGAAGGAATCTGTCACTGAAATTACTGACAAACGCACGCCGGAGTGCCCAAGGATGCTCCGGCGTGTGAATTTGTGATGATAATGATTGATTCTTCAGAAGTTATCATATATAATTGTGTGGCATCCCGTAAGAGATGAAAAATAATCGCAGCTTCAGCAGTGCGTTTTACTGCTGCGCAGCTGCACAGGAGGTAGAACCATGGCACAGAAAAGTGCCCCGGTCAAAAAAGGCAGACAGTCCGGAAAGAAAACCGTCACAGACGAGACTCCTTTTTTCTTTTCCCGGCTGACCGACATCGTGGCAACATTATATCTGGCGATCACCGCAGTGATATTACCTCTGTACATGAATCAGGAAAAGTACACGGCAATCACCGCCGCCAAGGCAAATTTCTTCTATGTCACCAGCATAATTATTTTCATCTGTATAATCATACTGATGACCTCATCTTTTCTCTACACTGTGGATTCCACTCCGGGCAGCGGAATACGGCGCAATCTGCCGCTGAAGCAGCGCATCAGCGAAAGTCCCACGCTGCCGGCTGATATCGCCATTATCGCATACTGGGTGCTGATGCTGATATCCTGTCTGCTTTCTGACGACAGAACCACCGCATTCCGCGGACTTAATCCCCGCGACAACGGTTTTATCTATCAGACGGTCTACATAGCGGCGTATTTTATTATTTCCCGCCTTATGAAGCCGGCTCAGTGGAAGGCTCTCCTCTTTGTCTGGGGAGGTGCGTTTCTTTCCATTCCATGCATTTTCCATTACTACGGTGTGGATCTGTACACTGTAACCGAGTACTCGTCCTTCAAGAACGGAAAATGGGTGGACGGCACTCTCTCCAGCAGTTACGCCGGTCCCTTCTGGGACAGCACATCCTATCGTTTCCTTGGCCCCGTAGGAAACGTCAACCTCGGTTCCTACATTCTCTGCATCACTCTGGTCATTGCCGCCGGACTGTACATCACCGGCGTAAAACCAAACATCTTCTTTTTCCCCAGTTCCAATACCAAGCCTGACAAAAAGGAAAAAAGCTTCAAGCAGTTATTCAAGCAGTTCATCATTGCGTCTGCACCCGGCTTCAGCCTGCTGGGCAGCTTTGTGCTTATTCTGTTCGCTGAACTCAACATCAACACCGACGCCGGATTTGTGGCTCTGGCAGCAGCGATTGTCGTCACACCCATTGTTCTGTGTGGTTCTGCAGAACGTCTGAGCCGCGCTCTGAACGTCTTTGCCATTGCTGCCGCAACCGTGTTGGCCGACAATACTATTGACACTGCACTTCGTGGTGATAAGTATGGCACCACTTTCAAGGTTCTTTGCCTGCTGACCGCGTTCTTTGGTGTCGCGGCTGTTATTGCCAGGTTCATCAGGAGCAAAGAAAGTGTAAAGCGTTTTGCAACTCCTGCCCGTCTGCGCACAGCGCTGTCCTGTCTCGTGGTGCTGGCCGTAATCGGTGGTGTTGCTGTTTCTCTGATAATCACGCAGCCGGATGATCCCGCTGCCGGACCTCTTTCCGGAGCAACCGACACCCTTTCTGCGGTAGATCTCAAGGAGAAATCTGACACTATCATCCATGAGCTCGGACAGATGCTGAGAGGCAATTTCGACGACAGTTTCGGTCATAACCGTCTGTTCACATGGAAGCGCACACTCTCTCTGGTCAAGCACAATCCCGTGTTCGGCATCGGTCCTGATAACTTCCCCAGATTCTTTGCAAAATACTACAAGGCGGAAGCCAAAGAAATGTTTCCCGACTCCAACGGCAACCTCGACAAGGCACACAACGAGTTCCTTGATGTGCTGCTGGATAACGGCATCGCCGGTCTGATCGCTTTTCTGGGCTTCTTCGGCACCCTGCTGTGGGCATGCTTCCGAAACGCAGACAAGAATAAATTCGCGCCTGTACTCGGCGTGGCTGTTGTGAGTTATATGGCCCACGCCTTCTTCGGTTATCAGCTTCCTATCCAGTCGCCGGTCATGTGGATAATGATTGGCGCGGCAGGCGCTTTCGCACGTGGAGAAAACGGCAAGTGCGATACTGTTGCAGAAGTCAAATAGACTAAGCCGCTCTCCGCAATAATCACTTACAGTTTTAACTAAAAAATTCTCCGCACGGTTGTTTCCGAAGTCGG
>JAZUPE010000012.1:0-14581 GCA_045605025.1 Acutalibacteraceae bacterium | reverse complement strand
CGTTGGCCAGCCGCTTGTAGGGCTGGATGTATTTGTTCTCGCCTTCAAGCACATTGGGCCAGACCTCGAAGGTAAACTCCGGGGAGGCTCCCCGGAAGAGCATATCACGCACGATGCGGCGGCACAGACGAAGCTCGTAGGGCGAGATAACCTCCCGGTCGCCCTCGCTTATGCCCTGCTTGACGCTGATATATACCTTGAGCATACGATCATCCGGCAGGCAATCGGTGACAAGGGGGTTAAGGGCGTGGATGCCCTCCACGATGACCACGTCGTTCTCGCCCAGCCTGACGTGTACGCGTTCGTCCTCTGGACGCTGCTTGACAAAGCTGAAGCGGGGCATCATGCATTCGCCGTTTTCGATGAGTGACAGCAGACATTCCTGCATCAGCGGAATATCCAGCGCGTGAATGGATTCGTAATCCGGTGTACCGTCGGGCAGCAGCGGAGTGCGTCCGGCGCCGAGGAAGAATTCATCAAGAGAGATGCGCCGCGCGTGGACGCCCAGTTCCTCAAGACGCTCGCAAAGCATGCAGGCAGTGGTGGTTTTTCCCGAACTGGAAGGACCGGCAAGCATAATCAGCTTGTTGCCCGGCTGTCCGTTGCTGTTGAGAAAATCTGCGATCTCGTTTATGCGTTTGCGGTACTGGGTTTCCATCTGAGCTACCAGCTCGGCAGGCGCGTTTATTGCCGCGTCATTGATATCCTTGACGCGTTCGGTGTACTTGATAAAGTAATCAACAAAATTCCTCATAGAAATCGATGACCTCCTTCTTTCTCTCCAAAAGAGTGTCAAAGCGTGAATTGTATTCGTAGGGGAACTTGAAATTATACACCCGCTGGATGTTGTTTACGCCGGGCTGACGCAGTTTGGTCACGCCGCCAGCGCCCACAGCCAGTATGGTGTGAGTTTCGTCCATGATGTACACATTATACAGTCCGTCATGTCCGTCTTTTGCCCAGCCTACGTTCTCAAGGTTGCCCACCATTCTGGTCTGGCGATAGAGATAATAGGGATGATATCCGCTGACAGGCAGACGCTGAGTGCAGATGTCCAGCATCTGACCGGCGCAGTTGCCCACGGCGTCGCTTTCGGCTCCCAGTGAGGTCACAAGGGTGGAGGCGCGCTTCATGGAAAGGGTGTGCACGGTGATGTTCTCCGGATCGAGGGAGAGCACACCGTCCAGAGTCGCGGCAAAGGAATCCACGTTGTCGCCGGGCAGACCGGCAATCAGATCCATGTTGATGTCGTCAAAACCGCACTGACGGGCAAGTGCCATCGCTTCATATACCTGCGCGGCGGAGTGCCTGCGTCCGATGGTCTGCAGTACGCTGTCGTTAAGCGTCTGTGGATTGATGCTTATGCGGCGTACACCGGCGTTTTTTATCGCCATGAGTTTGTCGGCGGTGATGGTGTCGGGGCGTCCAGCCTCGACGGTGAACTCCCGCACCGCGGACAGATCAAAATACTTCCGTACCGCTGCCAATACATCAGCCATCTGCTGAGCGCTGAGTGTTGTGGGTGTGCCGCCGCCCATATATACCGTCTCAAGCCGCAGTCCCAGCTGTTTTGCCACGGAGGCAGTTGCCTCAATCTCACGGATGAGCAGCGGAACATACTCGTTAAGCAGCTTGCCGGCTTTCTCAATTGACTGAGAGACAAATGAGCAATAGCTGCACCGGGAAGGACAGAAGGGAATGGAAATATACAGGCTGAAAGACTTATCGTCAGAACAGTCCAGAATAGGCTGCTCATAGCGCATGGTTTCGGCGCACAGCCGGTATTTCTCCGGTGAGCAGTGGAACAGATCGATCATGCGTTCCTTTGCCTTCTCCACGCCGATGGTTTCGTGCAGCATGCGCAGCAGCTTGACCGGACGGACACCGGTCAGCAGTCCCCAGGGAGGGTTGTATCCGGTTGCCTCCACCAGAGTGGAGAAAAGCACGTCTGCAAGCACAAGGTTGCGGTCCATTGCGTCAAGCCCGTCGGGGATGACCCTCTGAGCGTCGTAACGACCGACGCAGCCGTTTTCACCGGTTATGATAAACGCCGCGCTCGCGGTGTCGGTTTCGTCGAGGATTATCTGCGTGTGCAGCGCATCGTGTGCCTCGCTCTCCTCGATGAAGCGTATCTTTTCGTCGGGGAAAAAAAGCCGGCACACTCGCTCAAGCTCCACGCGGAAATCGTGTCCTTTGATAAATATCGTCATAGTCTGACCGTGTTACTCCACAAAAGGATTGTTCTGGCGCTCATAGCTCAGCGCGGTGGGGGAGCCGTGACCGGGGTACACCTTGTAATTACCCTCAAGAGCCATCAGCTTTGAGAGCGACTCGCGCAGATGACGGCTGTTGCCGCCGGGCAGATCGGTGCGTCCCACGCTGCATTGGAACAGGGTGTCTCCGGAAAAGATGACGTCCTCCGCGATAAAGCAGCAGCTTCCGGGGGAATGACCGGCAGTGTGCATCACTTTCAGCACAGTGTCGCCCACCTCGATCTCGTCGCCGTCGCGGAAAACCTTGTCCGGTTTGGGAAACACCGTATTGCGGGCCGCCATGAAATACTTCACGCCGTTGTACTGCGGATTGTCCACCCAGTCTTCTTCAAAGTGATGGATCATTACCGGAGCGCCTGTGTAATTGCGCAGGTCGGCGGCGCCCGTTGTGTGGTCAAAATGGCAGTGGGTGAGCAGAATGGCGACGATATTTTCCTTGCCTATGCGGTCAATGTGCTCCTTAATCTCGTCGATAAGCTCGGCGGCATCAATAATGACCGCCTTGCCGGTGCCTTCGTCCTGAAGAATATAGGTGTTTACACCAAGCGGACCACAGACATAGTTGCTGATTCTCATAGTGTTACTCCTGTGTTACATCTGGTCGGTATCCATCAGAATGGTCACCGGACCGTCGTTGAGCAGTTCAACCTTCATGTCCGCTCCGAATTCACCGGTCTTTATTTCCTTGCCGGTCTTTTCGCCAAGAAGCTTTATCATGTATTCGTACAGCGGAATGGCAGTCCCGGGACGGGCGGCGGCGATGAAGCTGGGACGGTTGCCATGGCTGCAGTCGCCGTAGAGAGTGAACTGAGACACCAGCAGTATCTCACCGTCCACGTCTGCCAGCGAGCGGTTCATCTTGCCGCTCTCGTCCTCTATGACACGCAGTCCGGCGATCTTTTTTGCCAGCAACTCAGCTTGCGCTGTGGTGTCATTCTCGTGAATGCCCAGCAGCACAAGATAACCGTTGCCGATGCGGGAGCGCTCAATGCCGTCGATGGTTACCGAAGCGTGTGTCACGCGCTGGATAACTGCTCTCATTGTTGTTCCTTTCAGCCGGGATCATCCGGCGGTGCGTTCTATGCTTATTACGCCGGCGATGCGGCTCATTTTCGCGATGATGGATTCAAGATGTTCCTTGCCGTTGACGGTGATGGTGGTGCTGATGACAGCGTGACCGTCTTTGGTCTGGCGGGAATTCATCTGCTGAATGCTGATATGCAGGTTGGAAAGCTGTACTGTGATATCTGCCAGCAGTCCCTTGCGGTCGTTGCAGTACATACTTAGCGTGGACTTGAAGTCGCGCACAGCAATGCGCTCTGCCCAGTGGGCTCCTACCCAGCGCTGTGGCTCGTCGTGTGATTCGATATCCACAGGCACATTTGTGCAGCTGCGCTTGTGGATGGATACGCCGTATCCGCGGGTAATGTATCCGATTATCTCGTCACCGGGCAGCGGACTGCAGCACTTGGACATCTTGATGAGACAGTTTTCAATGCCCTCCACCACAACTCCTTCAGAGGAGGTGCGCTCCTTGTGCTCGGGAGCGATGATCTCGCCCTGAACCGGAGCGTTGGCCTGCGCCATCATGCGGTTGTAATCGTCGCGAATACGCTGCATGATACGGGAAAGAGTGATGCCGCCATAGCCTACAGCGGCGTAAAAATCGTCGAGAGTGTCCATGTGAGCCTTGCGCACGATGTCCGCCATAAAGGCTTCCTCGGTTTCTGCGGTCAGCTTGATGCCGTTGCGCTTGAATTCTCTGGCGACGTCCTCTCTTCCGTTGACGATGTTCTCGTCGCGGCGCTCGTTCTTGAACCAGGAACGAATCTTGCTCTTGGCTTCACCGGTGCGTACGATCTTGAGCCAGTCGCGGCGCGGTCCGGTGGTGATCTCCTTGGTGGTCTGGATCTCAACGATGTCGCCGGTCTTTACCTTGCTGGTAAAGGGTACGATCTTGCCGTTGACCTTTGCGCCGAACATACGGTGTCCTACCTGGCTGTGGATAGCGTAGGCAAAGTCGATGACCGTGGCGCCGTTGGGCAGAATTTTGACGTCGCCGCGCGGAGTGAATACATAAACCTCTTCGGGGGTGATGTCGGTCTTGATCTGCTGCATGAGCTCGGTGGGGTCACCTGCGTCGCCCTGGTTTTCCAGCATCTGGCGAATCCACTGCAGCCGTTCGTCCATGTTGTCCGCGCCGTGCACGCCGGTCTTGTATTTCCAGTGGGCGGCGATGCCGAATTCGGCGGTCTTGTGCATATCCGCGGTACGTATCTGAACCTCAAAGGGTACGGAGCGTCCCTCGGAATGATCCTGAGTGCGGATAACCGTTGTGTGAAGGGACTTGTAGCCGTTGGGCTTGGGCATGGTAATGTAGTCCTTGAAACGGTTGGGGATAGGCACAAACATGGAATGGATTATGCCCAGTGCCGCGTAGCACTCGGCAAGGGAATCTACGATGATACGCACGGCGTAAACGTCGTAGATGTCGGAAAATTCCTTGTTCTGCACATACATTTTCTTGTATATGCCGTGCACGGACTTGATTCGTCCGTCGATCAGCGCGTTTGGCATATCCCGGTGTATGGCACTGGAGATGGAGCCCTTGATGATGGCAAGAAACGCCTCCCGGTTGTCCTGCTGGGCCGCCAGCTGGTCGGTGATGGTCTGGTAGCCGATAGGGTCAAGATAGCGCAGGGAAACGTCCTCAAGCTCCTCTTTTACCGCCCGGATACCCAGGCGGTGGGCGATGGGAGCGTAGACTTCCATGGTCTCCTTTGCTATGTCGCGGCGCTTCTGCTCGTTGAGGGCATTCAGGGTGCGAACGTTGTTCAGGCGGTCGGCAAGCTTGATGATGATAACGCGGATATCGCGGTTCATGGCGATGAGCATCTTGCGCAGATTCTCCGCCTGATGCTCCTCCTTGCTGGCAAAGGCAAGCTTGCGCAGCTTGGTCACGCCGTCCACCAGTTCGGCAATTGTTCTGCCGAACTTCTCTTCGATAAAAGCAAGTTCGATGTCAGTGTCTTCGACAACATCGTGCAGCAGTGCGGTGATGATACACTCGCTGTCCATTCCCAGCTCAACGAGAATAAGCGCCACGGAGATCGGGTGAACAATATAGGGCTCGCCCGACTTGCGCACCTGATCGCCATGGGCCTCGTTGGCCAGCAGATATGCCTGCTCAATCGTTTTCATATCGTAGTCTCTGCCGCTGTTGTGTATCGCCATAACCAGCTCGTCATAGTTGGCGTAAGCAGACATATCCTCAACTCCTTTTCGTATCTCTTGTCACGTTTTTTTTCCTTCAGTATAGATCCTTCAGTGTATATCATTCGCCTTTCAGCGAAATAAGATGCTTCATCATCGGGCTGCGCTCAAGCTCGCATCCAACAGGAGCGGGCACGGCAGAAACAAGCCTGCGTCCTCCGGTAATCCTTACGGCAACAAGACCGCACTCACGAAGTATTTCTATGGCGGTGCGGACCTTTGCGTAGGGCAAAGTGCCAAGACGGGCACAGATGGTTTCCGGTTCGTCAAGTCCTGCGCCGGCCCGTATATACCTGTAAACGGCGGCGGTGTCATCGCGGGAGGGGTGCAGAAGTTCTGCTTCGTGGCGTTCCAGAGGCTGCCCCAGCCGCAGACGCTCAAAAAGCCGCTCGCCGTTGATGATATCTTCGCAGTCCATGGAACTCAGGCGTATATCGCGAACCACAGCATCCACAGAAGTGACGCCGCGGAAGGTCTTCACTCCGACAGTAACCACGCAGTCAACGATGTCGCCCAGACGCATACGGAAACTTGCGGTGTCCACGCCGAACAGCATAGCGGTCAGCTGACCTTTGCCGTCAGACAGGGTAAGCCGCTGGTGACCACCGTTGCCCACAGCCCGCACATCGCGCAACTGAGCGCCCCTGATGGTTACAAGCGGAGTGGGATTGCCGGTTCCGAAAGGTTCCAGCGGTGCAAGTCCGGAGGCGAGTGCCAGATTGACGTAGCTCACCGGCAGTTCGCAGTCGGTCATAAGCTGAGGTACCGGAATATCCACCGTCGCCGCGTAGTCGTTTATGCGGCGGCGGAAAAGTTCAATTTTGTCTGTTTCGATAGTAAATCCTGCTGCCTGACTGTGCCCGCCAAAAACCGTCAGCAGATCGGCGCATTCGCACAACGCCCTGTGGAAGGAGAAACCCTCGGGACCACGGCAGGAGCCACGGGCGATATCGCCCTCGATTGCCAGTACGATGGACGGTTTGCCCATGCGCTCGGCAAGACGGGCGGCGAAAATACCGATAACGCCGCTGTTCCAGCCTTCACCGCTGATAATGACCACATGGTCGTCGGCAATGGACGGATCCTGCTCAAAAGCGGCCCATGCCTGCTGAGAGATATCCTTTTCGCAGGCGTGTCGGCGGGTGTTTTCTTCGTTGAGCCAGATGGCAAGCTGTTTGCTTTCATCGATGCTGGTTGACAGCATGAGCTGCACCGCGCGATCGGGCTTGCCAAGGCGCCCTGCGGAATTGATGCGCGGCGCAAGAGAGAACGCAATGTCGGTTGCACTCAGCCGTGCTGCGTCAACGCCTGAAGCGATTATCAGCTGGCGTATGCCGGTGCGGCGGGCATCGCGGAGCTGTTCAAGCCCCAACGCGACCAGTGTGCGGTTTTCTCCGGTAAGCGCCACAGCGTCAGCAACCGTGCCCAGTGCCACAAGGTCGGCGTATCTGCTGACGGCCTCTGACTCACTGCCTTCAAGGGCGCAGGCAAGCTTGAAAGCCACGCCCACACCGGCAAGTTCTGTGAACGAACAGCGGTTGCCGGCAACGTGCGCGTTCAGAATTGCTTCCGCCTCGGGAAGGGTATCCAGCGGCTTGTGGTGATCGGTGATGATAACCTCAAGCCCATTGCTGTAGGCATAGTTTATCTCGTCAATGGCGGTTATGCCGTTATCGACGGTGACGATAAGTCCGGTGCCGCTTTCAACCATGCGGTCAATGGCGGGCAAATGCAGACCGTAGCCGCCGTCGTCGCGGCTGGGCAGCATATACTGCACTCTCGCACCCAGCCGCTCAAGACAGGAGTACAGCAGCGCGGTGGCGGTGATACCGTCGACGTCATAATCGCCGTAGATGGTGATCAGCTCGTAGTTGTTAATGGCGCGGCGGATACGCTCCACCGCCTTTGCCATATCCGTGAATTCGTCCGGACTGCCCAGAGGACATCCGGCGGGATCCAGCATCTGCCGGATCACATCGTCCTGCGTAAACCCGCGGGTCACAAGCAGATGCGCGGCGAAGGGCGATATTCCGTGTTTAAGGGCTATCCCGCGGGAGAGCTGCTTGTCGCCCTGCGCGGTCACCCAGCGCCGTATGGGCATGGTGATCTATCTCCGGTTTCTATCAGAATTACATCTCGGCACAAATGTAGAGCAGGTCGGCGGGGCGCTGGATTTTTCCGGCGTATTCGCTGACCTCGCCGTAGCCGTAGGAAGCCCAGATAAAGGGAACTCCCGCTTTGACTGCAGAGCTGGCGTCCATAGCGGTGTCGCCCACATAAACGGGAGAAACAAGATTGTTCCTCTCAACCACCAGCCGGATATTGTCCGCTTTGGGCAGCAGAGTGTTACCGAAGCATTCAATATCACTGAAGTATTTCTTCAGATCATGAGCGGTCAGAAAAGCCTCGATGTATCCCGACTGGCAGTTGCTCACCACAAACAGCCGGTACTTCTTTGACAGTTCGGCAAGCACTGCTTCCAGATCCTCGTAGAGAATGCCGCCGTGCTCGGCGACGTATTCGTTTTCAAAAAGACCGCAGGTGTCAACCACCTCGTTGGACTGCTCCGGTGTGAGCTGAGGGAACAGCGCGCGACCGATATCGGGCATCATTTTGCCCATCTGCGCGGAAAACTGCTCAACAGTCAGCTGACCCAACTCGGGCCATTTCTGAGCCAGTACCACATTCCATGATTCGCACACGTTTTCGCGTGCGTCCCAGAGGGTACCGTCCAGATCAAAAATAATGCTGTCTATCATGTATACTCCTTGTCAGATGCAGGCGGAAACCTGCAAGAAAAAATATTCGATATTCTCCGCTCAGTCAAAAAGGGGAGTGGAGAAATAACGCTCGCCTGTGTCGGGGAGAATGGTGACAACCCGCTTGCCCTCGCCCAGCTTGCGGGCAAGATGTACAGCAGCAGCTACGTTGGAACCGCTGGATATACCGCAGAGGATACCTTCCTCGCGGGCCATGCGGCGAGCCATCTCAAGTGCTTCCTCGTCGGCTACGATGTGAATATGGCTGTATATTTCGGTATTGAGATTGTCGGGGATAAGTCCGTCGCCGATGCCCATCTGCAGGTGGGTGCCGATGTTGCCTCCGGCGAGAATGGCGGCGTGTTCCGGTTCAACAGCCCAGATCTCAATGTCGGGATACTGTGCCTTGAGCACTTCTCCGATGCCGCTGATGGTGCCGCCGGTGCCCACGCCGGAGCAGAAGCCGTCGATGGGAGCGGCAACCTGCTCGAGAATCTCAAGAGCGGTGTGACGCTTGTGAACGAGAGGATTGTTCTTGTTGGTAAACTGCTGGGGAACATATACGTTGGGGTCTGCTGCCTGCATATCCATGGCGGTCTGCAGACACTGTTCAATGCACAGGCCGATGTTGCCGTCGTCATGGATCTTGATGACCTCGGCTCCGTACTGACGCATGAGCTTTTCGCGCTCCATGCTCACCGAGTCGGGCATGATGATGACCACCTTGTAGCCTTTTACCGCGCCAACAAGGGCAAGACCGATGCCCTGATTGCCGCTGGTGGGCTCAACGATGATGGTGTTCTCGTTGATCAGTCCCTGCTTTTCAGCTTCCAGAAGCATGTTGTAGGCAGTGCGGGTCTTGATGGAGCCGCCGATGTTCAGACCTTCGTATTTTACGAGGATTTCGGCGCAGCCCGGTTCACAGATCTTGTTCAGTCGGATAATGGGAGTGTGGCCGATGGCCTGCAGAACGCTGTCGTAAATCATATTCTTTCATCCAATCATTATATATTGCGATGCCCCGCACATGGGCGGTCACCGTTTGTTACTACACATTATATGCTGAGGGAACGTGTTAGTCCGGACTGTTCAGTCCTGCGCCCATCCGGCACAACGCTGAACGGTCTTGTTCCACACGCGCATCTTTTCCGCCGCTTCTTCGCGGGTCATGTCCGGCTCAAAACGTGTGTCAAGACTCCATACCGAACGCAGCTGCTCGATGTCGGAGTACATTCCGCAGCCCAGTCCAGCGAGCATAGCCGCGCCGATGGCTGTGGTCTCCACGCACTTCGGACGAAGAACGGGAATGCCAAGCAGATCGGACTGATACTGCATGACGAAGCGGCTGTTGCTTACGCCGCCGTCCACGCGCAGTTCCTTGATCTCCACTCCGGTGTCGCTGCTCATGGCAGATACCAGCTCGCAGCACTGCAGAGCAATGCTTTCCAGCACAGCTCGGGCGATGTGCTTGTTGGTGGCACCGCGGGTAAGACCCATCAGGCCGCCCCGGGCGTACATATCCCAGTGTGGAGCGCCCATGCCGGTAAAGGCGGGCACGAAGGATACTCCTGCGGTGTCTTCCACTTCCTCCGCCCACTGATCGGCCTGTTTCGGACTTTCAATGAGATGCAGCTCGTCACGCAGCCACTTTATTGCAGAGCCTGCGTTGAATGCGCTGCCTTCAAGGGCGTACACGGTCTTTCCGTTTATGCGCCAGCCGATGGTGGCCAGCAGTCCGGATTCGGAAACGGGAGGCTTGTCGCCCACGTTCATCAGAATAAAGCTTCCGGTGCCGTAGGTGATTTTCGCAACGCCCTCGTCAAAGCAGCACTGACCGAACATGGCTGCGTGCTGGTCGCCGGCGATGCCTGTTATGGGAATTTCGGCGCCGAAAATGTATTCGTTGGTCATGCCGAAGAATCCGCAGGAGTCGCACACCCTTGGCAGAGCTTCGCGGGACACTCCGGCAAGTTCCAGCAGCTTGTCGTCCCAGTCCATTGCGGCAATGTCGTAGAGCATGGTTCGGCTGGCGTTGGTGGCGTCGGTAGCAAATACCTTGCCGCCCGTAAGGTTCCACAGCAGCCAGCTGTCCACCGTGCCGAAGCACAGGTCACCGTCGGCTGCGGCCTGTGCCACCTCGGGAACGTTATCCAGCAGCCAGCGGATCTTGCTGGCGGAAAAGTAGGAATCAATGATAAGTCCGGTCTTTTCCTTTATGTAGTCCTTATGACCGTCTGCGGTCAGCTTCTCACAGAAGGGAGCGCCTCGTCTGCACTGCCACACGATGGCGTTGTACAGAGGCTGTCCTGTGGAGCGCCGCCACGCAACGGTGGTCTCGCGCTGATTGCTGATGCCGATGGCCGCAATTTCACCGGCAAGTATGCCGCCGTTTATGATGGCGGTACGTGCGGCGGTCATCTGCGAGGAGATAATCTCCATGGGATCGTGTTCCACAAATCCCGGCTGGGGATATATCTGGGTGAATTCCACCTGTCCGGTGGAAACGGCATTGCCCTCAAGGTCAAAGATAATAGCGCGGGAACTGGTGGTTCCCTGATCAAGAGACATGAGATATTTTCTTTCCGGCATGGAACGGTCTCCTCTCGAAATCTATAAGTCAGCTCAGTGGTCATACTGTGCTGCCATTGCGGCCAGTTTTCTTCTTATGGACTGGCGCAGTTCGGCAGGAGCGCGGACAATAACTCCTCCGCCGAAGTTGAGAATCCAGTTTTCAAAGCCTTCGTTTGCGATGGCGTGAGCCTTGACGGTGAAACGTCCACCCGCAAGCTGACGGTACGGAACGTTGATGCCGAAGCGCTCGATCATGGCTTCCAGCAGCCGGTCCTCGCATTCAAGTTCCACGCTCACCGGTTCTGTTCCGGCGTACATGTTGAATACTTTACGGGTGTAATCGGCAGCGTCAAACCGGTCGGTGTAGTCGCTGACCTCGCTGAGCGGGCGGGCGGGCTGACTGATGCACTGCACCTTTTTCATGTGGTCAATGCGGTAGTGGGAAAGATCGTCGTATTTTTCGTAATTGCCCACAACGTAATACTTGTCCTGATGCCAGATTGCGGCGTAGGGACTGATGATGAATTCGCGTCCGGCGTTGAACACAGGCAGGTTGCCGGCAAGCACACGATGGTGATATATGAACCGCAGCTTGCGGTTTTCCATGATGGCTGTGTGTATCTGGTCGATGCTGTAGTAAAATTCCTCGTTATCACTTTTGACACGGGAATGTGAAGGCCGGTAGCTGTTGCCGGTAATTCCGGGACAGAGCTTCTCTGCAGTATACACGCTGGTCATGGAGCAAAGCTTGCGGCTGAGAGCGGCAGTCTTGCGCTGGGAGATAACCGGAGAAGCCTGAATGGTATCCATCAGAAGCATCAGCTCGCAGGGCTCGAATTCCGTCTCGGTAAGATAATAGCCCTGCATGGGAGCGGTACCTCTTTCCACGGGCATGCCGTATTCCCGCAGCACAGCAAGATCCGTGTAGATTGATTTGCGCTCGGCCTGAACGCCGTTCTGCTCCAGATAAGCGATAATATCCGCGACCGACACCGCGTGCTGCTCGTCGGAATATCTCCTCAGATAATCTGCGATGTAAAGCAGCTTGAGTTTCTGCTTGGGGTTACCCGCCATGCCGGTACCTCCTCCGGATGAAATAATCGCCACCGGTCGGGAAAATCCGTGCAGATGCGTAGATATTGACGCGGCGGCAGGAATGTGATAAACTAATACGAGCTGCAGTCGGCAGAGCGGCTGAAATCGCCGCTTCTGCTGCGCAAAGGGTTATTTTATTATTATACCGCGTTTTGGCTGAAATTCAAGCGTTTAATCGACGATGAAGCCATTTTCGCGGCATTTTACGAGGTGTCCGATATGGATAGCAGAAAGAATCCTGCGTATTCAGGTTTTACCGACCTGCATTTTGCCGTGTGGAACATGATAAAGCCGGTCAATTACATCTGGATCGACTTTGTTGACCGCTGTGTGCGATGCGGTGTAAAGGACGAGCCCACCGATGCCGTTCAGGATGAACGCGCAGCGCTGGAGGCACTTCAGGATCGCTTTGTGGAACTTATCTCCTATGATGCCGAGGGCAAGCCTGTTCTTGGATTTGATGAAAGCCGTCCGGTGCTTGAGGATGTGGACTACCAGTCCTATCCCACCACACTGGGAGATCTGGAACTGTTCCTCGAGGAAATGGAGGAAATCAACCTCCTCGGCTGGAAGGAGCAGTGGCCCTCGCTGCGTGAAGGTCTGTGCTGGCGTATCGACTGCTATTATGAGGGCGGAGAAAAGCATCTGTCCGGACAGTCCCGTTTTCCTGAGCAGTGGTCGCTGTTCGGCAAGTCCCTTAACGGTCTTGTGAAGAAGGCGCAGGATAACTCCTGACAGGCAAAGGCTGTCATCATTTACAAAATATAGACTTTTTATTCGATTATATTTTTCACACCGACCCTACGCTTTGTGTTATAATATACGCTGGCGTGATCGGTGTGTTGTTCTGCGGTCAGCCCTTATGTTATTTCTGTAAGAAAGGAGCGGGTTTGAATGATACTTTGCGGACTCAGATCCATAATACAGGCGGTCGGTGAAGCTGCGGTCGAACCGGTTCCTGTCAGTGCTGCAGACGTTGTATCCTCGTCTGCGGTCAGCGGCGGTGATGTTGTATCCTCTGCCGTAGTCAGCGGCGCGGAGATTATCACTTCCGCTTCCGACATTCCCGGAGGTTCCTCCCGTGTTGGAACAATTATCTGGCTGTGCATTATCGTCTTTGCGCTGATAATGATCGCCTTTGAGTTTATCCGCAGCCGATATGTGCTGTCGGTCACCCGCCGCGAAGTTGTGCTGGATGATCTGCCGGAAGCCTTTGACGGTACACGCATCGCCGTGGTCAGCGATCTGCATCAGATGCGTTTCGGCGATTTCAACGAGGAACTGGCAAAGCACATCCGCCGCGAGTTCCCCGATTATATTTTTGTCGCGGGTGATATGGGCGACGCAAAGCAGTACAATGTCGACGCGTTCTACGACCTGCTCGATTCTCTGGGCAGCGATATTCCGCTTATCATGGTTCCCGGCAGAGACGATCTTCGTCTTGGCGGTGGCACCATTCACCGCAACTTCCGCCGTGAGGTTGAGCATGCTGGCGGTCTGCTTCTCAACAACTCCTGCGCCGAGCTGCTTTCCGGAAAGAGCAAGCTTTATGTTTACGGCTTCTGCGCGCCTCTCGAGCCTCAGGAGGAAGTTCCTGTTGAGCAGTGGGATTACGCTGAGGTGGCGGACAGAGACATTCCTGCCATGCTTGGCAGATGCCCCTCTGACGCTCCCGTTCTTATGCTGGCTCATGATCCCGCGAATTTTGAAGCGTACAGCAAGTGGGGTGCCAGACTCGTTCTGTGCGGACACACCCACGGCGGCATTGTAAGACTGCCGCATTTCGGCGGAGTATTCCCCGTTGATGACGGCAAGCTGTTTCCGGAATACACCGGCGGCGAATATGAAATGAACGGAAGCCGTATGATCGTCAATCGCGGTCTTGGCTGCACAAAAGGCGTGCGTTTCCTTAACGCGCCCGAAATATCCATCGTTACCCTGTCTCTCCCTGAATCCCGTAAACCTGCTGTGGAAAAGATGGAGGAGACCGAGGTCGAGGAAATGCCCGTGAACACCATGAGTGTTGCCGAAAGGGCAAAGAATCAGGCTGCGATTATTTCCGACTGGGCAAAGGGTGAGGCACGTTCGCTGCGTGAACTGCTTTATGAGCGCTCTATCCAGATCCGTGACTTCTTCAGCCTGATGTTCGGCAAGAAGCGTTCCCGCTTCGCGAAGGCTGCAGATGAAAAGAAACGCCGCAACACTTATGTTGCTCCCAGGAGTACCAAAAAGCGTGTGCCCGACAGAAGCAAAAATGCCGGACGGTATATGGTCAAACCCGCCAAGCGTATCGAGAATGAAAACGAGAGCTTCGGCACCAATTACGAAACCACAATGAGAACCGATCTGGACGATGAACGCTCCGATCTGTTCCGCCGCGTCGACCGTCTCAGCGACGATCGTCCGAACAAAAAACGCAAATAAACATGAAAAGCCTGCCGGTTCAGTCTGAACCGGCAGGCTTTTTGGTTGGTGCCTTTAGGCTTAATCTAAACCACTGGTTCTACCAGTGGTGGGTAAAAAAATACCTTGGTAAATCAATTACCTTCAATCAATAGAGATGATAGTGTAATCGAACCACTATCGAGACAAGAAAATTTTTATTTTGAA
>JAZUPE010000011.1:0-30591 GCA_045605025.1 Acutalibacteraceae bacterium | reverse complement strand
GAGTATCCCTCTGGCGTACGAAATGGCCCGCCAGAGCGGTAAACCCTATATTGTTGCGCGTAAAGGCATGAAGCTTTACATGACCGACCCCATTGAGGTTGCGGTCAAATCCATCACCACTGCCAACGTGCAGCATCTGTTCATCTCCTCTGAGGAAGCCGACCGTATCATGGGCCGCCGTGTAATGATCGTTGATGACGTTATCAGCACCGGCGAATCCCTCAAGGCGGTGGAGGCTCTCATCGCCAAGTCGGGCGGTACTGTTGCGTGTAAAGTCGCTGTACTTGCCGAGGGTGATGCTGCTCAGCGTGATGATATCATCTTCCTTGAGCCGCTGCCTCTGTTTTTCAAAGAGGACTGATTGTTGATTATTGACTGATCTGGGGGCGCACAGCAATGAAGCGACCGTTTGCAGTGGTTGGAATTACATATCTGATCGCGCAGACGGTTGCGGTGTTATGCGGGTTCGCGGTTACGACCGCGCTGTTCTGCGTAGCAATGCTGTGCGCCCTTGTTGTTTTGCTTATTTATAAGGATCGGCCGGTATGGCTGCTGCCGGTGCTGCTCAGCTGTGCCGTGTGCTTTGCAGCCAATGCCGGCCACAGTCTGTTCAGAGAAAAACCGGTGCGGGCGCTTGAAGGGCAGACAGTTCTTCTTTCAGGCAGAATCTGTGAAGCGCCATATCAGTCGTACGGCAGGAATTTCTACATCATTGAGACCGACAGTGTGCTGCTGGAATCCATGCCGCAGAAGGTTCGTTTCAGGTTGTCCTCCGCAAAAGATCTGGACGCGGAGTACGGCGACAGGATAGTGACCGAGGTGCGGTTTAATTATCCGGATGAAAAATCATCATCTGCCCGCTCGCTTAAGGCAGACGGTATTATGCTTACCGGTTTTCTTCCTTTTGAAGAAACGCCCGAGATAAGCGAGGGTTCGCCTTCGCTCTACGGATGGATCATCAGACTCCGGCAGACCTTTTCTTCTGCTGCTTCAGAACTTATGGGCGAGGAGCTGGGCGGACTGCTTACTGGTATGTTTACCGGCGACACCTCTGGGATAGACAGCATGACCCTCGTGCGGTTCAGAGATTGCGGTCTTTCTCATTTGTTCAGCGTTTCCGGTCTGCATCTTTCCGTGCTGACCGCGGCACTGCTGCTGTTCCTGCGCAGGATTACTCCTGATTACCGGATAACTGCTTTTCTGTGCATTCCTTTTGTACTGTTCTTTATGGCTTTTTCCGGTTTTTCCATGTCCGTCAGACGTGCAGGAATAATGACGCTGCTTGCGCTGATTGCCGCTGTGGTCAGAAGGGAGTATGATCCGCTCAATTCACTTGGTCTGGCCGCGCTGGTAATATGTATTCTTAATCCCTGTGCTGCGGGCGATGCCGGAATGCTGATGTCCTTCGGGAGCACTGCGGGTATCATTACCTTGTATGTGCCGGTCAGCAGAAAACTGCGTTCGCTGCTGCGGTTTGAACCAAAGTCGAGGTTTGCGTTTGTGCTGCGTCCGCTTATTGAAACCATTGCAACTTCTATGATCGCGCAGGTGTTTACCGCACCGATAGCGGTGTTGTGCTTTGGCCAGATGTCGCTGACCGCGCCTGTTGCAAATGTGTTGTGTATCCTGCCTGCATCCGGATTTATGATTATCGGCGCGGTTGCGACTGCGCTGTATTGTGTGCCGGTTGTCGGTGTCGCGCTGGGATTTGCTCTGATGATTCCCGCATGGATCGCTGGAAGGGTGTGTACAGTGCTGACAGGATTGATCGCGCTGATTCCCGGTTCGGGATTATCGGTCAACTACCCTTTTGCAGGAATATTTATCGCGGGCTCGATATGCATGCTGATTGTCTGGTATATGCTTTTTGGAAAGGAAAGCAGCCGGACATACAGTTTTGGGCTGTGCGGCGCAGCTATTCTGCAAGTGCTGATGATTCTGGTCGCGGTACATAATGTAACGGTTCTGACGAGCAGTGGGATTACGGTGTTCGGCTCGGACAGCGGAATAATGACAGCGCTTAACTCCGGTGGTCAGTGCGTGATTGTGGGATGCGGCACGGATGGATTCAGAGGGTGGCTTGCGTCTGAATATCTTGCGGAAGATAATATCACGGATGTGCTGGCGGTTGCCTTGCCGGACAATACCATGCGTTATGCGGAGCATGCAAGCGAGCTGATTGAGATGTATCAACCGGATTCGGTGTTTCTTTCTGATGAAGGCAGTGCGTATGAGTTGATTTCTCAAAGTGCCCGCAAAACAGGATCTGACATGTTCCTTGTGAATGATGCAGGCTATTCTGCCGAGGGCTGCAGAATACGCTTCAGGACTTATGTTGACAAAGAGGATAACATCTGGATACTGGCAGAGTGCGGGCAGCTTGTGATGCTGGTCTGTCCGGAACGGGGAGATTGCCTGCTGATTCCGGAGGAATGGCGCAGACCTGATGTTGCGCTTATGTGTGCCGAAGGGGTTGCGAATGTCACAGTAATCGACCCGATTGCGGTGATGATTACTGCCGCGGACAGCACCGAAGCCAGACGGGCGGCAGCGCGTATGGAATATCGTGGAGTAAAAAATGTGTTCGCTGTGCCGGATGACAGCCGCCTGAATATAGCGAAAAGCGGACAGGGAATACGGGTTATTGAACAGTAACGGAGGCTTCAATGGCTGATATCAGAATGAATGATCTTGAAAAACAGCTGCGGGCAAACAAGCCCTCGCGGGTGTATTTTATATACGGATCAGAAGCTTACCTTAAGCGTCAGGCTGTGGACAAGCTGCTGGACGCGTGTGTAAGTGAAGATACCGCTGAATTTAACTATCAGCGCTTTGACGGTGCAAAAACAAAGGCTGTGGAACTGGCTGACGCTGTGCAGCAGTTTCCCATGCTTGCCGAGCGCCGCTGCGTTCTGGTGGAGGACTATGACTTCACAAAAATGAGCGACATTGAGGCAGATACATTGCAGGAGTGTATAAATTCCGTGCCGGAATTCTGTGTGCTTATCTTCTGGACAAACGATCTGGATGCCGGTCCGCGGCAGTCGAAGGTGCAGAAGATTGCAAAACTCTGCTCAAAGATGGGCAGCACCATGCTGCTGGATACACCGCGGACGGGTGAGCTTGCGGCGATGCTGGTGGAACGTGCAGCCGACATTGGAGCAAAACTCGAACGCCCGGAGGCTTATCACCTGATTGAACGGTGCGGCAACGATATGACTACGCTTTATTCGGAGCTTGACAAGCTGTCGGTATATGTCGGCAAAAAGTCCATCACAAAGGATACTGTCGATCTGCTTTGCCCGCCGTCTCTTGAGGCAGATGTTTTCCGCATCTCGCGCAGCATAATCCGTGGAGATAACGATGAGGCGTTCAGGATAACATCCAGTCTGCTGGCTCAGAAAAACGAGCCAATCGAGATATTTATGCTGCTCTGCTCGGATTTCATCGATCTGTACCGGGCAAAGTGTGCCGCATCTGCAGGCATGAGCGCCAAGGATATTTCCTCCACCTTTGACGCAGACTACGCGCGCAAGGAGTTCCGTATTACGAATGCTATGCGGGATCATTCATCGTTTTCCGGTGCCCGTCTGCGCAGATACATCGAACTGCTCTTTGAGGCAGAGCTTAAGCTGAAGACTGCGCGTACCGACCGCAAGGCGTGCCTTGAGCAGCTGGTCGCGCGGCTTTGCGCAGAGGGAGTGAGGAAATGAACCGCCGCATAACGGTCAGTGAAGTGGTTGTTGTTGAAGGTAAGTATGACAAGATACGCCTGTCCTCATTGCTTGACGCAACCATTATTACTACAGAAGGTTTCGGCATATTCAGCAACAAGGAAAAGCAGGCCATGCTCCGCCGTATGGCTGAGGAACGCGGTCTGCTTCTTATGACCGACAGCGACAGTGCCGGATTTGTTATTCGTAATTTTCTGCGCGGGTGTGTTCCGTCGCATCGGCTGAGACATGTATACATCCCTCAGCTCAAGGGTAAGGAAGCGCGAAAGACTGAAAAATCAAAAGAAGGTCTGCTGGGTGTTGAGGGAATGGACACTCAGACTCTTGTCGCGGCACTTGAGCGCGCAGGGGTAGCGGTGAATGAAACCTCATGTGTAAAAAAAGAGCCGGTCTGCATTGATAAGCAGCGGCTCTTTGAAGATGGACTTGTCGGGGCTCGCAACAGCTCGGCCATGCGAAGTCTGCTGGCGGCAGAACTGGGACTGCCTGCGTCGCTTACAGCCAATGCCCTTGTTGAGGCAATCGGAATCCTCTGTGATGAGGACGAGTATTGTGAAGCATTGGAAAGAGCAAGGAAAAGAATATCAGTCGCGTCTGAGCAGTGAATCGTCACCGGTTACCTGAGCGTATATCAGACGGTACAGGGCTTCCGGATCATTATAGAAGCGCTCCCGGGCTTCGTCTACTCTTGTCTGAGTAGGGAGGGGGAGTGAAACGGACAATAATCCGCTTGCAGGATCCTTGCTTCCGATTACTAAAGTGACGTTGAAGCCTCCGTCACATGGCTCAGAGATGAACCCGTTTTCCCGCTCATTGCGCCGGCGGCGAAGTTTTGCTTCAATCGCGGCGCGGGATTTGTGACGGATGGTGTTGGGCAGACGACTGCTCAGATCCACCGACACACGCTTGCCAAGCGGCGCTAAAAGCAGGGCATCGGTTTCGGGATTGTGCATCAGATGGTCGTTGTCGATCAGATGCTCAATGGCGCTGAGTGCTTCAATGTAGTTTGCGTATTTGTTGATGAAGATCAGCTCGATGATATCGCTTTTGGTGAGCGGTTCTTCAAACTGATCCAGCATATAGCATATCAGTATACGAATATCAGTGCGGTTTTTAATGCCGTCGGGGGAAACGCCAACGGTCAGGGTATCGTTATCCATATTCTCTCCTGATTGATTGATATACAGATATTTTACCTCATATAGCTGCAGGTTTCAAGCCGTTAAAGGTGAAATCTGCAGCCTTATTCATTTCAGTGAGCTGCCGATAAACGGGTAAAATGTCGCTTTGTGATGCTGCGATCAGCTCTGCAATTCGTCCAGACGATCAAGAGCCTCGTCGATAACATCTTCCAGCTCCTCGTGTTCGTCTGCCCATTCTTCGTATTCTTCGCTTTCCTCATCAGCTGGCTCAAGGGAATCAAGCTCATCAAGCTGTGCTTTGAGCGCGGTAATATATTCACGCAGCTGCTCTGCGTTCATATCCTCAAGATAGATATCGTCCTCATCGGTTGTCTTTGCAGAAAAATCCACCTCAATGACTTTGCCGGCTTTTTTGCCTTTTCCGGAATTCATACTATCCTCTCCCGTATAAGTTTCTGACTTAATTAAACTCCCGTACTGCGGTCTTGTCAAGCGTATTATGCTCAAACTTCTTGCGGCCTGCATATCAAAAAGCTATAATGGAGCTTGGAATTGAACAATCACGGAGGAAATAAACATAATGATCAAAAAACGATGGGTTGATATATTTTATTCCGCTGCTGCGATATGGTGTGTTCTGGGGGTTGTTTTGCATATTGTTATGGTGCGCTTTCTCATGCGAACGGGAAATCTGCTTTCTGCGCTTGCTGTGCTGGCTGCGTGGTGGGCGATTACTCTGATTACAGAAAAGATACGTCGTTCCATAAAGAACAGAATCAGGGAAAAGGAGAAAGCGGAACTTCTGGAGTACAGAGAGAAGTTTATTACAGAAATTCCGGTGGAAGATGAGCGTTTCGGCAGAATTGTGTTTGAACATGACAGACGCAACAACACTGTCGGCGTTGAGGAATACAGGCTGGAAAAGCCGTTCGGCAGGCATGAGGATCTGCTGCTTACTGTCGAGGTGTCAGGTGACGATGTGTCACCGGTGACCGCGGCGCTGGTGTATCTGTACAGGAACAGCAGAGACTTACTTGAGATGCTGTACAGGTACACCCTTGAGTGCTGCGAAAACTATGATGAGCGCGACAGGGACGGGAAACTATACGATTCAGATTATGTGCGGCGCAGTCTGACACTGTACGGGATAACCATAACAGACGATGCGGATTCTGTATATGCATCTCTTGACGCAAGTATCTGCGGAGACGACGGCAATGATCTTCTTGGCTGCCACGGTATCACGCTTGATGTACAGCTGACCAGAGGAAATGATCCGCACAGAAAAAGGATAGACTGCGGGCTTGTCGGATAAAGGCGGAATGGTCAACCGCTGCTTAGAGCATCACAAAATGCGGGTGATTCCTAACAAATTATGCCTATTGAACACGGCGCGATTACGAGTATAATACTTGTGAAAAGCAAGTGTAAGTGTATGAAAAATACTTGGTTGTGACGGAGGTAATATGAAGCAGTCCAGGACCATTAACATGACGCAGGGGAATCCGACTGTTCTGCTGGCGGCGTTTGCTCTGCCAATGCTTATCGGCAATATTTTTCAGCAGGCGTACAATATTGCGGACTCAATTATCGTTGGAAAGGTCGTCGGATCGTCGGCGCTTGCTGCTGTCGGAGCAACCAATTCTCTGACGTTTCTGTTTTTTTCTATATGCAACGGAATCAGTTCGGGCGGCGGCATAGTGACTGCACAGTGCTTCGGCGCGGGTGAGTCCGGGCGCATAAAGCGAGCCATCACAAATTCTGCATACATAATGATGGTGACATCTATAATTATGGCGATTGCCGCATACATAGCCACGCCGTGGGCGCTGAAGATGACCGACACCCCGGCCGAACTCATGCCGGACGCGGTGCTGTATATGCGAATGAGCTGCATTGGCGTGCCTTTGGTAGCGGTGTACAATTACGCTTCGTCCATGCTGAGGGCGTTGGGAGACTCAAAAACGCCGCTTTATTTCCTTGTTTTTGCCTGTTTTCTGAACATCGGACTGGATCTTCTGTGCGTGAGCGTGTGGAAGATGGGCGTATTTGGAGCGGCGCTGGCAACAATCGTCGCGCAGGTTATCGCGGGTGCCGGCTGCCTGATCTATGCCTTCAGGTGCAATGAATACTTCAGGCTGAGCCGAAGCGACTGGAAGTATGATCCTGCTGTGGTCAGACAGTCGGTTCGCCTCGGTCTGCCGCTGGCAATGCAGTGGTCCATGGTTGCGGTTTCCACCACAGCAATGCAGTCCTTTATCAATTCCTTCGGTGAAACGGCGATGGCGGCCTTCACTTCCACTTCCCGCATCGAGCAGCTGGCTCATATGCCGTTCGGATCCCTCAGTACAGCTCTTGCGACCTATGCCGGACAGAATTACGGCGCCGGTCGGATGGACAGAGTCAAGTCAGGCTTCAGGCACGGAATGATGATGTCGGCTGTGTACACTGTAGTGCTGTTTGTGGTCTATCAGCTCTTTGGAACACCGATGATGTCGCTTTTCGTCGATGAAGCCGAGGTTATCGGCATGGGCAACGGCGGACTGAAAATCATCAGCCTGTTCTTTATTTTCCTTGCGATAATCAACATGACTCGAGGTATACTCAACGGTATCGGTGACGCGCTGTTTGCTTTCATCAACGGCTTTGTGGAGATTATCAGCAGAATTCTGATTCCTATGTGGATAGTTCTGGTTCCTGGAATAGGCTTCTGGAGCATTTGGTGGGCCTCCGGTATTTCCTGGCTGATCAGTGCGCTGTTCTGTCTGATCCGGTATTTCTGGTGGCGCAGGAAAAAGGCTGATAAAATGAGGCCTGCTATCTGATATTGTTTTTCAACGTCCGACAGCGTTTTTTGCTGCCGGACGTTGTTTATATGTTCCTTCAATGACCGCTTGCATGCTGAAAAGTGCAGCTTGCGCTGTATGAGGTTGCATTTTTTGCGGAATGAGTTATGATTTGTTCAGAGCAAAGGTGAAAGGGGAGTCAGGTTGAAGATTACATTGGAGCAGATTACCGGCGGTCAGGACGAAATCGTCATCCGCTATCGTGAGCGGACGCCGGAGATCGACGGGATAATACGCGGTCTTGAGCAGCGCAGGGACAGGATATATGCCGAAAAGGACGGGGAAGGCATGCTGATATCTCCTTCGGACGTGCTGTATCTTGAGAGCGTTGAGGGCAGCGTATATGTATATATGGAAAGTGCAGTGGCAAAAACCGCGCTCACACTGTCAGCGGCGGAGAATACATATTGCGGTGAAGGTTTTTTTCGCTGCAGCAAGTCAATGGTAATCAATATCTACCATATTTCATATCTGAAAAGCATTTCAGGAAACCGTGTGGATGTGACCATGGATAACGGGGAGCATCTGATAATATCACGGCGGTATGTCAGGGCGCTGAGAAGTATTCTGAAAGGAGAATAAATATGAAGAAACTGGAGAAGTTTTTTGTCAGTGAGATAGGGATCGAATTCAAGGCGGCGCTGTATTTTTACTCGATGCTGTTTTTTTATATTGTCTGCAGACTTCTTTCAGGAAGCCGACAGCTTGAAATATTCACGGTGCTTGAGATGATCGCCGCGACCTATGTGATGGCGTTCGTGCAGTTTTTTCTGTTGGGGAATTTTGATGAATCAGAGAGTATCGGGGTCAGGGAGGTGCTGCTCGCGGCAGGGTGCTCTCTGGTATACGCCGCAGCAAGCCGGATGCTTGGCTGGTTTGGCGGAAGTATGGCTGTCACAGCAGTTTTCTATATTTTTATGATGGTGTGCTACGGATGCACATACTGGCTGTACAGCTTCAGGAGATCGGCGGCAACAAAACAGCTAAATCGCGAACTTGAAGCCTTCAAAAACAAAAAGAACGGCACGGAGGAGGATAAACGATGATTCTGGTAATTGAGTGCGTCGCGGCGTGTGTGATATTCGGTGCAGGGATAATCGCTTCGGTACTGATAAAGAAAGAAGCGTGGCTGCAGGATTACGCTCCGGAAGTGCAGCAGCGTTTTCTGGAAGCAAATCCTGAATACGCACGGGCAGGGAAGACGCAGAGGACAGTCACTCTTGTTATCGGCAAGATACTGGTCAGCCTGCTCTTTGCGGCGATCCTGTCGGCTATGGTGTACATAGCCGGTGCCCGTGGATTTCTGACAGGTGCGCTGTACAGCTATATAATCTGGACGGTGGTCAATGTGTTTGACGTGATCGTTCTTGATATGCTCGTGTTTCCGTATTGGAAACGGATACGGCTTCCGGGGACGGAGCACATGGACAGAGAATACGCAGGAAACTGGCGCAAGCACATACTGGACGGTTTTTACGGAATGATTATCGGTGTGCCGGTGGCGTGTCTGTGTGGTTTTGTCGTGTGCATACCTGATCTGCTGCTGAACTGAAACAAATGGCGCCGCTGCGGAAGTTTTCGCGGCGGCGTGAAGTTTTTTCTGGACAATCCGAGCGGATGTGGTAAGATATATCCGGAAAACATACAGTGAGGAACAATCATAATGATAGATAAAATCAATCTTCCTGAGCAGGCGGACAGCGTAAGACAGCTGTTTGAGTACAGACGCGTGGGTACGCTGAACAACCACATGCTCAATGTGCTGCAGGCGGAAAACCGCACCCTTGAATTCCATATTCATGAGCAGTCAGATGAGCTGTTCTACTGCATCGAGGGGGAGTTCGATATCGAATTTGATGACGGTATGACCCATCTGTGCGCGGGAGATATGATTATCATTCCAAAGGGAACCCGGCACCGTCCGGTGTGTACGGGGCTGGTCAAGTGTCTGCTTGTGGAGACAGAGGGGACCCTCAACAGGAGCAATACCGGCGGAACATATGGGGAATAATATGACACGATCACAGCTTGAAGAATACATTGCAGAAACCTTTAACGCCGAACCGGAGCATCCTTGGGCTCCCGACACCGATCATACTGTCTTCAGGCACAGAGACAACCGGAAATGGTTTGCGGTGGTTATGGAGATACCGAGGGGCAGGCTCGGGTTGGATGGGGAAGGCGGGATATGTATCGTCAACCTCAAGTGCGATCCGGTGATGATCGGTTCGCTTCTCTGCGAGGATGGGATGTATCCGGCGTGGCATATGAACAAGTCCCACTGGATTTCCGCGGCGGCAGACGATTGCCCGGATGATGAACGGCTGAAATTTCTTATCGACCTCAGTTTTGATCTCACGGCAGAAAAACAGAAAAGAACGAAACGGAAAGAACAGTAGGCTGACAGAAACAGGCAGTGGTACAGCGGCACCGGATTACAGTTCCGGTGCCGCTTCTGTATATCGGAAATACGGCAGAGTTATCCGACGTATTCGTCCAGTACACCTCCCAGCAGCCACAGACCAAGAATCAGCAGCGAAAAATTAAAGCGGGTTTTCATCAGCAGCCACAGGCCAACCGATATCAGAGGAAGCAGTGTGAGCAGCGAAACGGTGAAACAGAAGCGGTCGGCGTTTTCGGGAGACGTAATGCGCAGGAGCAGCGCGCGAAGAAGCTGTCCGCCGTCCATGGGCTCCACCGGAAGCAGATTCAGCGCGCCCACGCACAGGTTTGCGCAGGCCAATACAGACATGAAACTGCTGTTGAGAATCAAAGCAAAAGGGATAACTAACACGAACAGCGCGAGATTTACCGCCGCGCCGGCGATGCAGATATACGCCCAACCACGCTGATGGCCGAGCAGTCTTGCGGTTATTCGCAGACCGCAGGCGCTTATGGTTACCCGTTCCACCGAGGCTCCCGGGACGGCTACCATTGCGATCAGATGTCCCGCTTCATGCACAACGGCTGCCAGCGCGCCGCAGGCAGTTGCACTATCCGGCTCAAAAAGGAAAAATGCGGTCAGCAACGCGAAAAAATAATAGCTGACGTCAACCCTTATGCTGCCTATACGAAAACTCACGAATAGCTGCTTCCCAGAACCGCTGCGGGGTCGTATCGTTTGCCGTCGCAGCGGAATTCCACGTGAAGATGACTGCCGGTTGCACGACCTGTAGAGCCCACCTCGGCGATTTTCTGACCTCTGGTGACCGTGTCACCCTCTGAAACACAAAGCCTCAGGCAATGGGCGTAGAGCGTCTGAAAGGTTCCGTGATCCAGAACCACATAGTTCCCGTAATCAGACGCATTTTTTGCGGTTATTACAACGCCGTCAAGCATGGCTGAAATATCTGTGCCTTCCGGTGCGGCAAGATCCAGACCGCTGTGAAAGGTGTATCTGCCGTTGACCGGATGGTCGCGATATCCGAAATCAGAGCTGATAAATGCATTCTGCACGGGCAGCGAGATGCTTTGATTTATTGAAAACGGGTAAAGGCTTATGTTTGCCGGTAAGCTGTCATTTTCAGGCTGAGATCCGGAACGCGATGCGCTTTCTGCAGAAATGTCTGCAGTGGAAATAATGGTAAAGGCAAGCGGCTCCGGGGATTTTTCTGACGGGGATACATCACCGTTGCTTACCGCAGCACTATGAGTGTTTCGGGCGGATACAGCCCACAGGCAGAAGAGTGCCGCAAGCAGCGCGGTGATAATAATCCTGACTATTGTTCGGTTGATATTGCGTCGGTTAAGTGTGATGTAAAGCAAAACGGCCACCTCCGACACAAGCTATATGCCGGAGATGACCGAAAAATACTTATTATGAGAATCGGTAATTATCTGTATCGCCACAGGGTAAAAGCGTGATGTATACGGCGTATCAGGGAAATCAGCACCGTTAACAGAGCGCATAAAGCCGCGGCACCGCCGAAGGCCTGAACCGGTGTAAGCTGCGGCAGAGACAGCGGTTCTGTCAGCAGCAGATAGGAAACCAGCAGTGCCAGTGAAAACGCTGCGCACAGCGGGAAAGAAGAAAGGAGAATACGCAGTGCGGAAGAAGGCTGGGTTGATCTGAACAAGCGCTGCAAGGAATAACCTGCGTGCAGACCACCGAGACGGAACTGGCGATCAGCAAGGCAGATGTATTTATCCAGCTGAGCCGAATCGTCAGCAAAACTCCGGCCTTTGTGGAAAAGATCGGCGTCAACGCGCAGCACGATTCCGTCGTCGGCACTGGCAAGCTCCCCGTAACGGCTTGAGGAGTCAAGCTCCGGCTGACAGTCAAGTGCGTTGGCACGGGACAAGTCAAGACCGCAGTTGTTCAGCGCTTCTCTGCGTCCGGAGGAGATCTGTGCTGCGGACAGGGAAACATAATAGGAACGAATACCACGCCTTGAAACTTCAGATGCCGGAAGGAGCATGACCGAAAGATATTCGGTACGTCTGCGCTTTTCGCGGAAGTAGTGGGGGTACTTCCCCTTGAAATTCAAGGCGGAAAGCCTGGGCTCAACTGCCTGCATCACCTGACGGGCAATAATATCCTCTGCCTCGATGCGGCCGGTACGATCCTTGTACTGCGCGGTCATGGCGCAAAGACGATCGGTAAGTTCCATGAGGAACGGACGGGCACGGCCGTCGGCGATATGCAGCTCATATGATCCGGCATACAGGCGCGCGCTGCGAAGAGCGGCGGGTTCGTTGTCCTCAAACCGCGCGCTGCTGCACATTTCAAAGCATTTGCTCAACTCCGGGCAGCGGCTGTCTTCCAGCAGACGGGAAAACCCGTTCATCGCATAGCGGTTATCGAGTGCGTCAAGTATTTTCTGCTCGTTTTGCCAGCGCTGATCCTTAGGCGCAGTAAGCAATCCGCCGCAGCCGGTTATCAGCATTGCCGCGGGAAGCATTGCCTGCTCCCCGGAGGATAATCCGCCGCTGCCGAGTATGGTATGTTTGCTGATCAGTGAGGCACAAATCCGGTCAACCATCTCTGCGCGGGGCGTTCCCAGACAGGAAAGACGGCCGGCATAATCGCACGCTGTGATGTCAACGCTCAGCGTCCTGCAGAAAAAGGAAAATTCGTGCCAGCCCTCAGGCTGCATGAGCCGGTGACAATAATCATTGTCAGAAAAGCGGGTATCAACGAGAATGCTGAATTCATAGCCTTCGTCTGTCCCGGTCGCTTCTGTGCTGAAAGCGTAGCCCGGAATATAGTAATCCGGAAAGCTGTCGGGAAAACGGCAGTCATCAAAGCGAACGCGTACCCGTCCCCAGTCGCGCTCGGCGTAGGAGATCAGCAGCGTGTTCTGCTCGCGCTTTATGACAACGCGCTGGTTGTTGAGAGCCAGACCGGTGCGAATAAACGATGCAGTTTGAGTATCAAAACGCGAAGCGACCGTATTGAGCGCGGAAACGCGGTTCACACGGTCGGATTCGTTGCGGCGGGCAATGTCGATGAGCCAGCCGAAAAAAGCACGCAGAGAATCTGCGCGAAGGCACTGAAGCAGGGAACAGTCGGCAAGCCGGACAACATTTTCCGGAATCTGATCAAAAGGACAGAAATCAAGACTGACCAGCTCCCGTAGGGTACGCTGCATGTCGGAAGCAACCGAACAGCGGGATGCTAACGGAGAGTTATTCACCAGATCGTCAATATCCGTCCGGGTACACTCGCTCAGACCGGAAAAGAATGAAGAACGGGTTGAGAAAAACAGTTCCAGACCAATGGCCTGACGATGGGTATTTTTCATTGGTTGCCTTTCGGTAGATTATCCGTAATATCTGATGCAGGAGACTACCCGGCCAATAACACTGACGTTTTTGGCGATGATAGGCTCGTACAGGTCGTTTTCCGGCTGGAGGCGAACAGAGTCACCTTCGCGGTAGATGCGTTTTACCGTAGCCTCGTCGTCGATCATGGCGATGACGATCTCTCCGTCATAGGCGGCGGTGGGAGTTTTTTCTGCGATGATGATGTCACCGTCGAGTATGCCGGCGTTGATCATGCTTTCGCCCCGGACGCGCAGAGCAAAGAGCTGGCTCGCGTCATAGCGGTCGCCGGGGAAGGGGATATGGGCAACGACATCCTCAAAGGCATAGAGAGGAGAACCGGCGGCGACATGTCCGATGAGAGGGACCTGTGTTACCGGCGATTCGTCGGCAAGTCTGATGTGGCGATTAAGACCGGACGCACGGGTGATATATCCGCCCTTCTCAAGAGCACAGAGATGACTGTGTACGGAGGAAGTGGAGCGGATTCCCGTGGCTTCGCAGATCTCGCGCACGGAAGGGGGGACACCCTGCTGGATGCGTTCCTTGAGAAAATCGAGTATCAATTGCTGTGAGCGGGTAAGACCTTCAGCCATAATGCACCTCCGTGGATATGTATGTACACACTTTTGCTACCACATTATATCACACAATTCAATAAAAAGCAAACATTTGTTTGGTATATGTTCATCTGCATCAGAATTTGCGGTGTGAAACCAAATTTTTTCAAAATGCGTTCATATAGCTTTAACAATTCAGCGCGATTAATTGTTATAATATAATCGTGCCAGTGAAAGTGATCTGCAACGGAGCCGCACCGGTGCTGATTGCAGGCGCAGTTTACCCTCCTCAATTTTGCTATTCCTTGATCGGATAGCTGCAGCGGATCGTCAGTGCTCCGCTGCAAGCTGGTCGAAGAACAGTAATACCCCCCTCAAGCTATATTGAAAGCCCCGGACTGCCGCAGGTCCGGGGCTTTCGCCTTTCAGGATGATATTAATCGTTGATTCCGGAAAGATGCGGATATGCAGAAAGGGCTCTGCGTTCATAATCGGCAAGTGCCTGCTCTTTTGTGCTGTAGCCGAAGGCATATTCGGAAACGCACTGGGCAAACAGCGGACGAAGCACAGCGTCGTATTCGCTCATATGTCCCATGGATATGCCGTCGGCAGTCTGAGACATGAGATTGTAGCAGTTCTGTGCCGAAAGGAATGATTCGCTGAACTGGGGATCAAATTTGATCTGTTCCACAACAGCGCGGTTGGCGGAGAAAGATCCCGAAATAAGGCAGTCGGTGCGCATGGCTTCCTCTTCGCTTGTGAAGTACTGGATGAACAACGCGGCGGCTTCGGGCATATCCGTGCTGCTGTGTACAGCCAGCCAGCAGCCGCCCCAGTTGTATGGCGCGGGACCGGGCACAGCTGCCCAGTCGCCGAAAGAACCTTCGCCGGCGATGGTTCCCTCGGAACATGGTTTGAGCACGTTTTCCATTCCCAGTCCGGAGGAGAAGTAGCCAAATACGCTCTGGGGATCGCTTATTCCCTGTATCCATGCCTCAGACCACTGCTGAGCGTTGAGGATGAGTCCTTCGGATGCCATGCGCTGGCAATAATCCATGAATTCATCGCCTTCGGGACCGATCCTCAGCTTGCCGCCGATCACAAGCGGGTGATCGGAAAGATACGCCATCATAAGCTCATCGACACCGGTAACCATGCGGGTGTTGTTGCGGGAGGCTTTTCCGAGGGCGTAAGCGGTTTCATAAAAGCTTTCCCAGTCAGAGAGCATTTCCTGTATCTGGATGGGATCGTCGGTTCCCAGATAGAATTCAGCCAGACTGCGGCGGTAGAAGAAAAGTCCGGGATCGGGTTCGTAACACGCCGCCTTAAGCACACCGTTTGCAGTTGTGCCGGCGCTGATGGTGTATCCGTAATAGCGGTTTTCGTCAAAGCTGATGCCCAGCTCGCCCAGATCGGCGGTTACATCACTGTTGATGAAAGCGGGAAGCTGATAGGGCGAGAGCATAATTACATCCGGCAGAGGTATGCTGCTGTCGCGGGAATCGTCCAGCAGACGGTTGAGCTGTGCTGAATCAACCACCTGAGCATCCAGCTTCCAGTCGACCGACGTAAGAGAGGCAGCGGTGGCTCTCTCAAGAGAGGTTTTGTACTCATCCGAAAGAACCCAGACGGTCAGTGCGGGCCGGTTGTCCTCTCCCGGAGTACCCTTTGAGCAGGCGGAGAGAGGGAGCAGAAAAAGGAGCAGCGCGAGGAGCGCGGAAAAAATCTGTCTGAGTATACGCAAATGGATTCACCTCCGGATAATTACGATAATTATAGCTTATCCTGTCAGTGCGCACAATACTTTTTGCAAAAATCGGGATACTGTCCCATAAATACATCTTATTTCGATTGCCAAGAACAGCAATGAATGGTATAATATCCGGTATATTAAATCAAAGCCGCTGGTTGCGGTATGCAAGGAAACAAAGGATTGATCATTATGAAGAATTTAAGATGGGGCATCGTTGGTACCGGCGTTATCTGCGATAAGTTTTCCAACGCCCTGACCTACAAAACCAACGGAACCCAGAGCGTAGGTGCGGTCTGTTCGCGTAATGCAGACAAAGGACGCGAATTTGCTGCCCGCTTCGGCTGCGACAAGGTTTACACCGACCTTGCAGAGATGTGCGCCGACGAAAGCATTGATATCATATATATAGGCAACCCGCACCCTTATCATGGTGCTGCAGCAATGACTGCCATAAACGCAGGAAAGCACGTGCTGTGCGAAAAGCCCATGACACTCAATGCTGCTCAGGCACGCAGCCTTTATGATGCCGCGGCAAAGAACGAGGTCTTTCTTATGGAAGCGCTGTGGACCCGTTTTCTGCCCCCTGTAGTAAAGGTGTGCCAGTGGCTGGAGGAGGGCAGACTTGGCCAGATCGTGAGAGTGACCTCCGGTTTCCATGCCTTTAACGACGAGAAACGTGAATCCCGTCTGTATGCTCCGGAGCTGGGCGGAGGTTCGCTGCTGGACCTGGGCGTATATCCGCTGTTTGCGGCCAATCTCTTCCTGCATGGCGCGCCTGAGATCATTCATACCGAAATGACACCAGCTGCCACAGGAGTGGATAAGATCATGTCCGCCCATCTGCGGTACGAAGACGGCGATGCATTTATCTCCAGCGGCTTTGAGCGCACCGGTTGTCAGGCGGTCATCGAGGGAACAAAGGGCTTTGCGGTTGTTCCGGACTGGTGTTTTGCTCACTCGGCCTATCTTTACATCAACGGCGAGCTTGCCGAGAGTTTCTGCGAGCCGGAGGACAACGGTATGCAGTACGAAGCCATGCACGTTGCAGAGTGCATTGAAAAGGGTCTGCTCAGTTCTCCGATGTATACTCCCGAGATGACTATGCGTGAACTGGAGTGCTGCGACCGTCTGCGCGCACAGTGGGGACTTGTCTATCCCGGCGACAGCGAGAATCTCAATGCCGTGGGCAGACGCGTATACTCTCACAGTTCCGAGCCTGTAGCCGATGTGCGTGTCAGCGGTGCCGAGGACTGGCATCGTGATGCCACATTCTATCACATTTATCCCCTTGGAATGTTCGGTGCTCCCGAGTATAACGACTTTACATCCGCTCCCTCCGACCGTATGGAGGATACCATGGCACTTGTGGATCACATTGCCAACAGCGGCTTCAGCGCGGTCTATTTCGGACCGGTTTTTGAATCCACCCGTCACGGCTATGACACCGCAGACTATCGCGTCATCGACCGCCGACTGGGTACAAACGAGCAGTTCCGCCGCCTGTGTGCCTCTCTGCATGCACGAGGAGTGCGCGTGGTGCTGGATGGCGTTTTCAATCACGTTGGTCGTGATTTCTGGGCGTTCAGGGATGTTCAGCAGAACCGGGAAGGTTCCCGATACAGAGACTGGTTCCACATCAACTTCGGCGGCAATTCCAATTATAATGACGGCTTCTGGTATGAAGGCTGGGAGGGTCATTTTGAACTGGTCAAGCTCAACCTGCGCAATCCCGACGTAAAGAACCATATCTTTGATGCCGTACGAGGCTGGATCAGCGAATTTGGTATCGACGGTCTGCGTCTGGACGTTGCCTACTGTCTTGACCACGACTTCATGCGCGAACTGCACAGCGTATGCCGCAGTGTGCGCAGTGACTTCTTCCTGCTGGGTGAGTGTGTCCATGGTGACTATAACCAGCTGGTCAACGATGCCATGATGGATTCGGTCACCAACTATGAGTGCTACAAGGGCGTGTATTCCTCCATCAATGACGGAAACATGCATGAGATCGGTTATTCTCTCCACCGTCAGTTCGGCAATGAGCACTGGTGTCTCTATCGTGGCAAGTGTCTCTACAATTTTGTCGACAATCACGATGTATCAAGAATAGCCAGCATCCTCAAGGAAAAAGATAATATCCCCATGGCGTACGCTCTGATGTACTCTATGCCCGGTTCTCCCTCCGTGTATTACGGGAGTGAATTCGGCTTCCTTGGCGACAAGGCTCAGGGTGACGGCGCCCTTCGCCCGATGCTTACCGGCGATGATATCGGCAGCATGAGCAACGGTCTGACCGATTACATTGCCCGTCTCAACGAGGCACGCCGTCAGTCCAAGGCCCTGCGCCGCGGCGATTACAACCAGCTCTATGTAAGACCGAAGCAGCTTATATTTGCCCGCAGCTTCGAGGACGAGCGTGTTATCTGTGCAATCAATACCGACAGTGAGGCTCACACCGCTCATTTTGATGCCGGAGCAGGCAGAGCATACGATCTGGTGACCGGACAGACCATCGACTTTGGCGGCGGATTGACTATACCGCCCCGTACCGCCCTTATCGGCAGAGTTTATTGATGGTCATGCATGAATAAGGAGGCTGGCAATGGCTAACAGACCTGAATCACTTAATCTTAAGCGGACGCTCAACAGACTGGCTATACGGAACCTGATGCTGTATATTGTGGGCGGAACCGCCGCGGTGTTTATTCTCGGAATGGCGCTGTATATGATAAAGGGTATAGATATTTATCTGTACACCGGATTCAACCGCGGCATGATTCTGCAGGGGCAGGTGTGGCGTGTGCTGACTTTCCTGCTTGAACCGGAAGGCAGTCCGATCTTCATGGTGCTGACGCTCTATCTGTATTGGCTTATGGGCAGCACTCTTGAACAGGAGTGGGGAGCGGTCAAGTTCAACCTCTTTTATTTCTGCGGAGTTTTACTGACCATCATTTCCGGATTTATCACCGGAGGAGCGGTCAATCACTTCCTGAATATGTCGCTGTTCTTTGCCTTTGCCATACTCAATCCGGAGTTCCAGCTGCTGCTGTTTTTTGTGCTGCCGGTAAAAATCAAGTGGCTTGCCATTGCTGATGCGGTATATTTTGCGTATATGTTCGTTGTGAGCGGCTGGCAGATCCGAGGATGCATCATTGCCTGCGCAGTCACTCTGCTCATCTTCTTCGGCGGAGATATCATTGAGAGTATCAAGCGTGCAAAGCGCCGTGCCGAATGGAAGCGTAATTTCAGATAATCGAATTCCGTTGACCGCGCCGCGTCCTGAAAAATGCAGCGCGGTCAACTTGCAGACGAATGAAACTTCGTAAAGGGGTCAATACTCATACTGACATTATCGTGATGGAGAGTGGGTCAGTATGCAGTATAAAAAGGTCGAGGTCTGCGGAGTCAACACAAGCAAACTTAAGCTGCTAACCGAAAAGGAAAAGAACGAGCTGCTCAGAAAGAGCAGAGCGGGTGACAAAGATGCCCGCGAGCGGCTGGTCAACGGAAACCTCCGGCTGGTGCTCAGCGTTATTCAGCGCTTTTCCAACCGCGGCGAGAATCTCGATGATCTGTTTCAGGTGGGCTGCATAGGGCTTATCAAAGCCATAGATAATTTTGATATATCCCAGAACGTTCGCTTTTCCACCTATGCTGTGCCAATGATAATCGGTGAGATACGGCGATATCTGAGAGACAACAACTCGGTACGTGTCAGCCGTTCGCTGCGTGATCTTGCCTATCGTGCCATGCAGGTCAAGGAGCAGCTGACCAATGAAAAGGGCTGTGAGCCGCAGATCGAGGAAATAGCTGCCGTTCTTGATCTGCCGAAGGAATCGGTTGTGCTGGCACTGGAATCCATCGTGGAACCGGTGTCGCTGTATGATCCTGTCTACTCCGATGGGGGAGACACTATCTATGTTATGGATCAGATCGGTGACAACAATGACGACAACAACTGGCTGGGGGAAATGGCACTCAAGGATGCCATCCGCGACCTGTGCGACAGGGAAAAGACCATACTCACCCTGCGCTTTCTCCATGGACGTACCCAGATGGAGGTGGCTGCCGAGGTTGGAATATCACAGGCTCAGGTGAGCCGGCTGGAAAAAGGAGCCATCAGGAAAATCAAGAGCCTTTTGTGAAAGGAAAAATTTATTGTGGAGCAGTTAAAGAAAAATCAGATAATTGAACTGGAAATAGACGCTCTCGGCTCACAGGGTGAAGGCATCGGACGCTATGACGGACTTGCAGTGTTCGTGCCTGCCGCTGCGCCGGGAGATAAAATAGAAGCAAAGCTGCTCAAGGTCAAAAAGAACCTTGCCTACGCCCGGATCGAGAGAATAGTCGAACCATCAGACGATCGTGTGGACAGTGCCTGTGCTGTCTATCCTCAGTGCGGCGGATGCGCCTATCGACACATAAGTTACGAGGCGGAGTGCCGTGCAAAGGAGCAGCGTGTGGCTGATGCCATGCGCCGTATAGGAGGACTGGATATCTCTCCTGAACGGTTTATCCCGTCGGACAGTACTGCCCGTTATCGCAACAAGGCGCAGCTGCCCTGCCGCACAGACCGTGAGGGGAAAACCTGCTTCGGTTTCTACGCAGGACATACCCACCGCGTGGTTCGCAGTGACGATTGCTCGCTGCAGCCGGAAGGATTCGGATTAATATGCTCCGCTGTGGCGAAATACATGACCGATAATGCTGTACGGCCCTACGACGAGGAAAAGCACAGCGGCATGGTTCGCCATCTCTATATGCGCAGGTCGGTGGCAACCGGCGAAACCATGGTCTGCCTTGTCGTTAACGGCAGCAAGCTGCCCGGTGAAGATGCTCTGGTCAGCGCGGTGCGTCAGGCTGACAGTTCGGTCAGCGGCGTGCTGCTCAATTTCAACACCGAACGTACCAACGTTATTCTGGGCGATCGCTGCCGCCTGCTGTGGGGCAGCGAATACATAACCGATTCACTGCTGGGAACGCAGTTCCGCATTTCGCCGCTGTCGTTCTTTCAGGTCAATCCACCTCAGGCAGAGCGGCTCTATTCCATTGCCGCAGAATATGCCGGCGTGAGCGAAGACATGACGCTGATGGATCTCTACTGCGGCGCGGGAACCATTGGTCTGACCATGGCAAAGCGTGTGAAAAAACTGATCGGCGTAGAGATTGTTGCTCCCGCCATAGAGGATGCAAAGGTCAACGCACGGCTCAACGGCATTACCAACGCAGAATTTATCTGCGCCGATGCGGCAAAGGCGGCACTTGTGCTTGCTGAACGCGGAGAGCGGCCGGATGTTATCATTGTCGATCCGCCCCGCAAGGGCTGCGATGAAGCTCTGCTGGACTGTGCTGTGCGGATGGCACCGGAGCGGATGGTGTATGTCTCATGCGATCCCGCCACTCTTGCCCGCGACTGCGCGCGGATGGCAGAGCGAGGATACATGGTGGAAAAGCTGACCGCGGTGGATATGTTCCCGAGAACGGTGCATGTCGAGACGGTGGCTCTGCTGTCCAGAAAACACCGGATGATGTAATACATATCGACCTTAATTTGGACGAGATTGATATCACTTCTGCCGAGTCAAAGGCTACATATCAGGAGATACAGAGCTATGTGTTCGAAAACTACGGACTTAAGGTATCTACGCTGTATATTGCGCAGGTCAAACGCAAACTTGGTCTTGACGTGGGGGAGAGCTATAATGCAGCAAAGTCTGATAACGCGAAGGTGCCGGTTTGTCCGCCGGAAAAGGAGAAGGCTATTACCGACGCAATGAAGCATTTTGGAATAATAAGTTGATATTTTGTATAAATATTTAAAGCCCGAGCCGGTTTGCCGTGTGGCAGCTGGCTCGGGCTTTATGAATACAATTTGCGCTCGCGGATGGTTCGGTTTTTGCCCGGGTGCGGGTGTGAAAAGTATTACATACTAAAGCGGCACATTAATTAAATTACGAATTGCAATGGTTCGCTTATGCAGTTATCAAATCAAATCTCTGATCCATCCGAGGATGTCAAAGATGCCAGAGAATTGGACAACTGCACCAATGGCAATCAATCCAGCCAATAATCCAATGCATACCCACAATCCTCTACCGCGCCGTGATTTACGAATGGGTGCTATCTTCTCAGAACGATCAACGGGAGAAATATCTGTCCCAATAGAGCTATTTTCAAAATTGGCTGATGCAGCTACAGCCTCACTTGAAAAAGCACGAATTATGTCGCCTGAAGTTTCCGGAAGAGCTGCAGATGGTGACACATCTATGAAAGAAGAATCGTCCTTGGGGGCATACCAACGTTCATACTCCTTAATCTTATCATCAGAAAGTTTCTCCTTTAGCCATGTAGGAACCTTGCCATCGTAGTGGTTATTTACTTCGAGATATACATTGGGGATATCTTCACCTCTGAAACCATCGTAAAGACCGAAACGTCTGAGCCAAAGCAGTACCAGCGCGCCTTCTGGGTCATTATCTCCTTGATAAACTGTATCCTTCCACCATCCGACAATACTGTTCATTTTCTTTTCTCTTTCGGATAATGCTCTCTCTCCGCTTGAGGAATCAGAATTATCCTCTACAGGAATATCAGTTGAAAGGGCAAGCAGTTTCGAAAAGCATCCTTCTGCTTCTGCCCACTTCTGCTGGTTGATAGCTTTATACAGTGAGAGATTAACAACCGGAAACGCACAATTTTTCTCAACCCACGGAGCAAGAATATCCTCGACTGCTCCAATGTTCATCATATCTTCGGGAACTTCGTTGCGACGAAGCATGTATGTGTAATTATTTACTGCATTTTCTATATGTTCGTTATCAGAGAAATTCAAGGCTTCAATAAAGAAACCTGCGGCATTGCGGTAGTCCTTTTTATGATAATATTTGATACCTATGGATGTGAGGGCAAGCACCAAATAGAGTTCTGCCATGGTATCTTTAGCGCTTGCAGCCCAGAAGACTTCGATGTTGTTTAAGAGATGAACTGTTAGATCCGGATCCGGAATGGTGTTGATCTTCATCCACATATCCTTGCATAAATTGTGGATAACTATATGAGAGATCACTGTTCCAGCGACAGCATTTTCAACCTTAGATTCATCATTCCTTGCGGCATTGGCAAGACCTAAAATAAACTCGATACCTAAAAGCGAGTCCTTGACTTTGTACTCCTGCATCAATTTGAGCTTTATTTCGGTTGCCTCATTGAAATACTTGATTGCTTTTTCGTGATTGCCTTTGCGAAGTTCAACTCTTCCCCTCTGAGTCTTTGCTTCAAGAAGATCCTTTAAAGCAGTCAATCGCTTGTACTCGTTATTAATTTCAGTGAGGAGATTATATGCCTCAGTTGAATAATAAGTCGCTTTGTTCCAGTCATTTATAGCCAAAGCATCTGCACAGAGCGCGTTAAGAGTGAAAGCATAATCTCGCTTTGTCTCAAATCCGGGATACTCTTTCGCTAATGCCTCATCGATTTCCAATGCAGCAGTATCATAACGCTCGGCTTCGGCAATGTTGTTGTCCGATCTGGCTATCAATGCCAAGTTTGTTAAAGCAACACTTACTGAACGTCTGTTTTGCTTTGAAGGGAACTCTTTTGCTAGCTCCTCCGAATTTGCAAGCAACAAAGTGTATTGTTTTCTGGCTTCGTCGTTGTGTCCTAACCTACGAGCGACATCGCCTAATCGGTCATAACAGTATGTTAAGCTATCGCGATTTACCGAGTTTGGATGTTCCTCAAACATTTTTTCGCGAATTTCAAAAGCTTCGTTAAAGACTCTGAAAGCTTCCGTAAGCCTTTCTTTTGCCGGACGATCATCGGTCTTGTTATCCATCATTGTATCGCCGATAATAATTAATGATTCGCTATAGAGCATATCGGTGTTTTCTGAAGGATAAGATGTACGGATATCCAAAGCCAGTTCATACTGCTTCTGGGCATACAAACGAGCATCCGAGAAGTTATCAATCTCCTTTTCAACATTTGATCTTTTAATAAATAACTCGCATCTCAGATGCTTGATCTCTCTGAGACGATAATCATTGTCTTTGCATAAATCTAGGGCTTTGTCCGAAGCCTGTTCGGCGCCATTGTATGCGTTGATTGCCTCTTCGCATTTGTCAGTATTTTTCAGAACATCGCCATAACCTACGCTACATACGATGAATTCGTAGAGTGAATCGTAATCACTCGCATCGGAACCGTCAGCGTAATTAAGTGCCTTTTGGGCACATACCAGAGCGTTATACCTGTCGTCGTTGCACAGAATGCTTCTGGCGTACTCAATGCTTGCCGGTCCAACTATCTTATTTACCGCAGAGCGGCTTAAAAGGTCTATGGCGTTTTGGGCGAAATATGTATCTGCACAAGCTTTGGCGTAAGCCACAACAACTTTGTTTGCTGTTCCTCTTTCGAGTCTCGAAGCAAGATTGTCCCATACACGATTCTGTATGTCTACATCCATCTCAGCCATGGTATGACCGAATTTTTCGTAGGCAGAAACACTGTTTTCAAAAGCTCGAACAATGAGATCGTATTCTTCGTTGATGATAAGATGGTAGAATCCGTAATTTGCAAGATATCCGCTGTTCGGGAAATTCCTATCATCTATACATCCCTTTAGGGCGTTAACCAATATGTCTTCGCCCTCTTTTGCTGTAATCTCGAATTCTCTGCTCTCATCTGACATAAGCCATTCACGCACAGATGAGTGATTGAACATTACTCTTCCGGCTATTTCTCTGACAAATCCTCGTGCTCTGTTTTTGAATTCGGCGATATCGCGCGGATTTACTCCCAACAGTTTCGCAACCGTGGTCGTACGCAAGTTCTTCACAGCCGCACACAGTAAAGCGAAGAAGGGGGCAATAGATTGATAGTCGTCGTAGAACAGCTCAGAGAAAGTGGTGTAATACAGGCTGGTCAAGCCGTTTGGAATGCTGCTCAGCAGTTCCTGAATTTCTGTGTTTTCGCATATACTTCTCCGTCTGAATCCGGAGAAAAGCATGGATAAATAGCGGAAATTGGATTCACTCCGCTCTAAAATCGCCTCTACAACACTTGAATCAGTATTAATTCCGAATGAAGGCAACATCGATTCGATGTAAAGCCTACAATCTTTCCTTGAAGCTTCGCGATCGTCCAGATCAAACAAATCCATTCCTGAAATCATTCCGCGAATTTCTCCGTCAGGACGCGATGTCATTACGACCTTGAACCACGAAGGAAGCTGGTTTTCATACTTGTTCAGGCAGTTGATGAACTCTCTCAGATCGTTTATAGAGGAGTATCCGCTTTGGCCTCGTGCGCGAAGTAGCTCGTCAAGACCGTCTATCAATACCGCGAACGGAGCTATCTCGCTATCGGAGGTCTGTTCAATATTGCGCAAGGGCTCGACAAACAGGGTCAGGAAAGTTCTGCTGATAGAATACTGTTTTATCTCTCCAAGCTCAGGAATGCGCGAAATCTCTTCGCGATATGTCTGCATCTGAATAGACATCATGTTTGCGATCATCCGCATAAATACACGCGGATCACACGACAGATAATCGTCAGCGTGACAGAAGTGCACCGCTTTTATTATTTCGGAATACCGCATGGCAAAGTTTGCAGAAAAAGCACTCTTGCCGCTTCCCATGGAGCCGCTGATGCAACTGTAATGAGCGGGCGTGTAGTTGGTTACCCAGTTTGAGATCTGCTCCATCATCCACTCTCTGCCAACAAAATCGTTGCAGAGTTCCTGCAGCATATAGAGTGTACTTGGAGACTCAAGTTCGACCAAGGCGCGATCTGATAAAACAGATTTCTTTTCTATACAGGAAACAACCTTGCTGAATACCTCGGAAAAAGTCTCCTCGGAATATACTGCCTGCTGTGTGGCGTCGTTATACGAAACAGGAAAACCTATGTATTGGATTCGACATATATTTAGCGGTACTGTTACCTGCTCAAGCATAATTGGGATGAGAAGTTTATTTTTTTCTTGAGCACGCGTTATCTCATTCAGACAGTACCCCTCGCGACGGACAGAATGCTTAGTCATGAAAAAAATAAAAGCGTCACATCCGCATATTGCATCGTCAATCTCGTCATTGTAATCATATGCTGGACGGATACCATACACGACACCTTTACCATCGTCACTTGGATTTTTACTATCCATGAAGACAGTATAACCTTCGTTTTTTAGTGAATCTACGAATTGTTCGACCACGGATTGAAAATGGTCATGTCCATAACTAACAAATACTTTCTTTGTACCATCCATGAATAATCCTCCCCTTGAATTTGCTTTGTTTCCATGTTAGAAGAAAGATACTTTGAATCCGCTCTTCTATCGATTTTCTACCTATAGCAAAGCGATATTTTATATTATACCATGCATACAACAGTTGCACAATAAACACAAATCACAAATATACATAATTGTTTGTATATAAAATGCTGTTGACTTCGACTTGTGCTGTATCGTATAATAAAATCACGCTACATATAGGAGAGTGACATGAATGTTTCAAATACTTAAAGTTAATAAGAAAGACTACGATAATAAAGATTTATTTTTGAGAAACAAATCTAGAAAACTTACTCGTTCGGAGATCGAGTCACCAGCTTTCAGAGATTTTATTCAGGAGATGTTCGATACACTCTATTCGTGCGGCACAGGTGTTGGCTTGGCTGCTCCTCAGGTGGGCATTATGCAACGTGTTGCTGTCGTTGATGAGAAAAAAGATGCATCGAATCCCTTGGTGTTGATTAATCCTACATATACTCCTATTGGTGATGAAATGGTTGAGTCTCCGGAAGGGTGTCTCAGTTTCCCGGGAATAACCGTTTTTGTTAAGAGATATAAGAAGGTTCGGGTAACTTCGCGCGATGTAAATTTTAATCCGATTTCTTTCGATGCGGACGGGTTTCTTGCCATAGTATGCCAGCACGAAATTGATCACCTTAATGGAGAGGTGTTTATCGATAAAGCTTTTGCTAAGTTTGATAACGATGCTCATTATAGTAAGATGACTCAGCAGGCGATTGATCGTATTTTTTCCACGAACGAAGATGCCCCAAGAACAGGCGAAGAATCTAAAGACGACTAGTCTTTCATAGTCAGAGCACTAAAAGTCAATTTTGGAGAAACAGTGATACAATAAGTTCCTCGCGCAAGGATTCTAAGTATCATTTGAGCGATAACTCTCATATAGAAGAAACCGAGTCTGATACTACATTTCTATACGACTGGCATATAATTATGTGAATCGCTGAAATTCTCTTTCTATCAGGGAGAGGCGGATAGAAGTGAAGGAGAGGTCAAGTATAAATTTGTCGTCTACTACCGCAGTACCAACATCACCCGCCCCAACTACAGCTTCCACAATACCGGCGCCAACCGTAGCACCCACTGCAGCGCCGACCACTGCGCCTACTACCACAAGGATATTCTTGGTGAATAGACTGATGGCTGGAATTTAATTGTTTGTTGAAAGAACAGGTGTTCAATCAAAGAAATAATAGATAAAAAAGTCGAACCCTTAAGCTCCTATGGCGTACGGGGTTCGACTTTTTTAATGAAGTTATCCAAAGCAGCGAATTGAATTCCGCCTGCATCTTTGTTTTCTCACTATACCATCAGCTTTTCCTTAAAAGGTTATAGCACATATTGAAGAGTTGACCGAGAAGAAATTTAAGCTCCAGTGGCATAATTCTCAGCTAATGTTAACTCTTGAATTGTGGCTCGAAAACTTTAGAAGAAAGGAGGGGAACTAATGCAGGATGGTTATTATTCACTTGTAATGCTTAATGACATTGTAATGCAGCTTGAAGCAGAGATAGCCATGCTGGAGCACCACAATGAAATATTGAATGAATCGATTGAATGCCTAATGGAATTGCGCGCATACATTCAATAAATAATGATGGCTGACATATGACGAACACCTTGCCTGGGTTGAGTGCTTATCCGGGAAAGGTGTTTTGTTATAGCTGATGCAGCCCGACACGACCAGCGCAGGCCTTGGCAGGTTACTTTCCGCACAAAAACTGTGCGGGGGTAACCGGCCAAGTGCAGGGTAACCTGTATATCTTGGTGTATTATATTGATGAATTAGTGAGGTGCGATATGTTGTTGAGAAAATTAGCATTAGCGCTTGACAGCCACAATATGTTGTGTTACGATATAACTGTAGTTATATCTCTTTTAGTGTTTTGTTTTTGCTCCAAGGGGCAAGTGTACCCTTTGTCGAGTGATAGTTTTCGGCTCCCTTGAGGAGTCTATATTACTTGCGAATATTGCAAGAACCACAAACCATGTTAACGGCAAACGCTGTTGGTATGGTTTTTTGTTTTGTGCTGCTATTATCTATAATCCTATGTAAGGAAATCCGAGAGCATCTAACCCATGTGCCGGACGATTCAACCTAAATCTTACAAATATAATGAAAACATTATATATTTATTTCTATAATTCAAACGCATAAAGCTATGATAGGTGCCATAGCAAGCGCAAACCGGCAATATCCGGAACGCTCTGCCGCAGCACACTGACCGTCGGATGCTTTATGACAAAACTTAATAAGTCACGATTGTTCGCATTGAGGGCGATTGTGCAATACCAAAGCAGCTGAATGAGGCAAATTGTCATTCAGCCGCTTTGTTTATATATATATTTATCTCAAACCAGCGGAGAAATGTTCTGCTCAATTCGGCAGTACCGTGCGATTTCTCTGCGCCGGCACACAGCGACAACGGGCGTATGTGTGCGGATTGTATTCTGCGAAAAAGCGGCTGCCTCACTGAAGAGCAGCCCAACCTTTCGCGCTCCCGTTCTTAAGGCATTAATTTGCCTTTTTTAACGATGGTGGTTACCTTACGACCAGTCAGAAATGGGAAATCCAAATAATATAGGATGACTCAACATGAGCAGAAAATCCAGAATCGTTCACGAGATGATTAAAGCCGTGAACTCCCACCATAGATTTGGTGAGGATAAGCATGAGCTTAAGAAAGAAGCTCGCAGACTCAGTCGGGAAACCGGCGAAAAGCATACGGTCAAAGGCGTGTTCTCATATGGTGAGAACTCCACCGATGCAACATACAAGAAACAGGCACGGACATTCATTAACTGGGTGACCGAGAAGTATCCGAGTGAAAGAACGCTCGAGCAGACGCGGAAATATGTGACTGAATATCTGCAGGATAATATTGCTCGCAATCTTTCAGCGAGTACGGTTCACACAAGGGCGTATGCGCTTGCCTGTGTGTTTAATTGCGATGTCAAAGATTTTGGTGTTAAGTTGCCCGACAGGAAAAGTGCCGACAACAAACGCACCAGAAATGCGCCGCCGATTCATGAATTCCGTGAAGAAACGCAGTATGTCCACCGTTTTGCAGCAGCGACAGGTGCGCGTCTTGGTGGTCTTAAAAAGCTTACCGAAGATTGCCTCAAGACAGACGATAAAGGCAGGCTGATGATTCGTCTGAATGAGAAGGGCGGCAAGGAGCGATGGGCGCGAGTGCTTGAACATGAGCGCGATTTCGTTATTTCAGTAATCGAGGATGCAAGGCAGCGCAATGAACTGCGCTCTGATGGCTGCAAAAAGGTATTCCCAGACCGCATAATCCCAGAGCGTGAACCGCTACATCAGCACCGCCGTGATTATGCAAAGTCGCTTTACGATGAGGTAATGCGCAATCAGGAACATCTTATCGTTGACCGTGGGTTGTATCGCTGCCGTGGGGAGCGATACGGTGAGGTCTACGATCGCACCGCGCTCGCCATCGTCAGCCACAATCTCGGACACGGTCAGCCAGATGTAGAACCGCATCTGATTGAGCGTGTCGATGTAGTTGTACTCAATTACATGAAGTGAGGTGGCTGCTATGAACAAAGCTGTAATTCTCACTCAGGCAATGATAATTGACGGTCATGCTGTCCGGATGACTTTTGCACCGGAGGATAATTCTGAAACACTGCAGGATATCAAGGATATTCTGCTTTCTACCATTGAAAATCCGCATAATCTTCAGCTTTTTTCTGAAGGAGGGGTAGCAGATGAGCGTGCGGTGTAGTATAATCGAAATTGCTATCTGTACCTTGAAAAAAGAATATAGCTATTTACTCCCACCTGCATCGTTTCCTTTCGGAAATGAAGAAAGGAAATGGTGCACATGAATAACAAAAAACGAGTTTACTGCCTGTACCGTGTTTCAACCAAAGGACAGGTGGAGAATAACGATATCCCTATGCAGAAGCAGGTATGTCACGAGTTTGCCGAGCGTATGGGGTGGGAAATCGTAAAGGAATTTGCCGAGAAAGGCGTGTCCGGCTTCAAGGTTTCCGCAAGTGACCGTGATGCGATAATCGAAATCAAGGTAGCTGCGGAACGACGCGAATTTGACATCTTGTTGGTGTTTATGTACGACCGAATCGGCCGAAAACTGAATGAAACGCCGTTTATCGTCCAATGGTTTGTCGAGCAGGGAATAGAGGTGTGGAGCACCGTTGAAGGGCAGCAGAAGTTTGAGAACGACGCTGACGAACTCATCAATATCCTACGGTTCTGGCAGGCCTCCGGTGAAAGTAAAAAGACATCCATACGCACAAAGACCCGTCTGAGCCAGATTGTGCAGGAAAGTCGGAGGCCAAGCGGTCTTAGGAAGACAATGTCATAAATCAACTCCTTGGCTCACAGAACGACATGGCTACGATCCGACTTATCCTACGGTTCTGGCAGGCCTCCGGTGAAAGTAAAAAGACATCCATACGCACAAAGACCCGTCTGAGCCAGATTGTGCAGG
>JAZUPE010000010.1:0-32497 GCA_045605025.1 Acutalibacteraceae bacterium | reverse complement strand
CTGCGTCCGGGCATCGTTCACCGCATCGACAAGGACACCAGCGGACTGCTCATCGTGGCCAAGACCGACGCCGCCCATCAGGGGCTGGCGGCCCAGATACAGGCCCACAGTTTCACACGACAATACGAGGCGATAGTGGTGGGACACATTCCCGACACTGTCCGCACTGTCAACGCCCCCATTGCCCGCAGCACCGCCGACCGCAAGAAAATGGCGGTCATCAGCGGCGGGCGGGAGGCCATAACCCATGTGGAGACCATAGCCGAATATCCCGGCTATTCCCACATCCGGCTGACGCTGGAAACAGGACGTACCCATCAGATCAGAGTACATATGGCGCACATCGGCCATCCGGTGGTGTGCGATGAGGTATACGGCTCAAAAAAGTCTCAGTTCGCCTGCTGCAAAGGGCAGTGCCTCCATGCGCGGCGAATAGCTTTTGAGCATCCCGTTACCGGTGAGCATATCGATCTTGTATCGGAGATGCCGGACTACTTCAAAGCCGTGCTGAAAGAAATAGGCGGCTGACAATCACGTTGTTTCACACGATTGCATGGATTTTCAGAAGTAAAGAGCTGATTCTTCATGCCATCGCAGTTATATCTTTGACACATCAAGCAAATAAATCTGAAATGTGAGGTAATAGCGATGCAACAAAAAGAACTGCTGGAACTCAAGATTAACGCCTGCAAAGTCAGACGTTCCATTCTGACCGGCACCTTCAGCGCCAAGTGCGGACATCCGGGCGGATCCCTGTCCTGCACTGACGCTCTGACCTATCTTTACTTCAAGGAAATGAACATCGATCCCGCTCAGCCCGAGTGGGAGGACCGTGACCGCTTCGTTCTGTCCAAGGGTCACTGCGCTCCCGGCCTGTACGGTGTGCTTGCCCGCCGCGGCTTCTTCCCCGAGGAGGAAATCACCACTCTGCGCAAGACCGGCAGCCGTCTGCAGGGTCATCCCTGCCGCAACGTCGCTCCCGGCGTTGACATGAGCACCGGCTCTCTGGGTCAGGGTGTCTCTGTCGCCACCGGTATGGCTCTGGGTGCAAAGCTTCAGGGTAAGGCATGGAAGACCTATTCCATCCTCGGCGACGGCGAAATCAGCGAAGGCCAGGTCTGGGAAGCCGTTATGTTTGCTTCCGCAAAGGGTCTGACCAACATGACCGTTATCGTTGACAACAACAACCTCCAGATCGACGGTACCATCGAGGAGGTCAACTCCCCCTATCCCATCGACGAGAAGTTCGCCGCTTTCGGCTGGAACGTCATCAACGTCGCCGACGGCAACGACATGGCTCAGCTGGACGAGGCATTCCAGAAGGCTCACGCCTGCACTGACAAGCCCAACGCCATCATCATGAAGACCCTCAAGGGTAGGGGCGATTCCTACATGGAGAACAAGGCCGCAAGGCACGGCAAGGCTCCCAACCAGGAAGAATACGATCAGGGTATGGCAGAGCTGGATGCCGAGCTGGCACGTCTCGAAGCCGAATACGCCGCGCTGTAATCAGAGGAGGGAATAACAATGGCTGATATCATCAAGCAAGCTACCAGAGATTCTTACGGTATCGCTCTGTGCGAGCTGGGTGCAGAGATCGAGAATATGTACGTTCTCGACGCTGACCTCGCCGGCGCAACCAAAACCGGTACCTTCAAAAAGCAGTTCCCCGAGCGCCACATCAACTGCGGCATCGCCGAGCAGAACATGATGGGCATCGCCGCCGGTCTGGCCACCACCGGAAGCCTGGTTTTCGCCAGCTCCTTCGCCGTGTTTGCTGCCGGCCGTGTATATGAGCAGATCAGAAACTCCATCTGCTATCCCAACCTCAACGTCAAGATCGGTGCCACCCACGGCGGTATCTCCGTCGGTGAGGACGGTGCAAGCCATCAGATGAACGAGGACTTCGCTCTTATGCGTGCCCTGCCCAACATGACCGTTATCTGCCCCGCTGACGGTGCCGAGGCCATCAAGGCCACCAAGGCTGCCGCCAAGATGTACGGCCCCTGCTATCTGCGCTACGGCCGTCTGGCTATTCCCGTAATGTTCGACGACTGCGACTTCCAGATCGGTAAGGGCAACGTTCTGCGTGACGGCAAGGACGTCACCATCATTGCCTGCGGTCTGATGGTTGAGCGCGCTCTGGCTGCCGCTGATCTGCTGGCTGCCGAGGGCATCAACGCCCGCGTCATCAACATGGCTACCATCAAGCCCATCGACCGTGAGCTGGTCATCGAGTCCGCCAAGGCTACCGGCGCAATCGTCACTGCCGAAGAGCACAGCATCATCGGCGGTCTGGGCGGCGCTGTCGCTGAGGTCGTTTCCGAAACCGTTCCCGTACCCGTGCTGCGCGTGGGTGTTGAGGACAAGTTCGGCAAGAGCGGTCCCGCCACCGAGCTGCTGGATATGTTCGGTCTCAACGCCGAAAATATCGTTGCCAAGGCAAAGGCTGCCATCGCCCTCAAGAAATAATTTCCGTGCATAAACCGGCGGGGTTCCGGAATTATGAAACTGTTCCGGAGCCCCGCGGGTATTCTGCGGATTATCCGCGATGTATTCTACTGCCGCCGGTTTGCCGCGGCAATATCTGTGACCAAACCGCTTATTACTCCCAGAACCGCCAGTCGGAACGATGTGTGACACAGGGTGAGCGCAAGCTGTCTTCCCTGTGCCGGATCCTCCCAGAGCGGCAGAGACAGCAGTATTATCAGGCTGCACAGCAGCACTGCGGTCACGACACAATAAGTGAAAACCAGTATTTTTGAAGCGGGATTTTCCGGAGCGGTTCTTCCCGGATTTCCGGAACGGTCCGGTCGTTTCATGGGCACCATCCTTGCTATATGTTTGATGTTTACATAATACCATAGCTTGCGGCGCGGGTAAACAGGATAATCTATACAGTTAAAAACTGACAATATCCGCACACTGATTCCGAACGTAAAATCCGTTGTATTTCGGACACCCTCCGAAGGACAAGCCACATCTGCCCTGACCGCCGGCGCGCGGTCAGTCTACGGAAAGGTTGATTCATCTTATGAAGATCGGCGCATCAACAGCTTGCCTGTACCCGATGATTACCGAGCGTGCCCTGTCTACGCTGGTTGATCTGGGTGTCAAGGATTTTGAGATATTTTTCAACACCAGCAGTGAGCTGGAAAAGAGCTACATCAAAGGACTCAAGCGCATTCTGCGCAGCGGCGGCTGCCACGTGCATTCGGTCCATCCCTATTCCTCCACCATGGAGCCGTTCATGTTCTTCTCCAACTACGAGCGGCGTTTTACCGACATGATGGACGATTACCAGCGGTATTTCTATGCCTGCCGTCAGCTGGGAGCCAGCATTGTGGTCATCCATGGTGACCGTCTGCCCGGCGAAAAGGCGGACGAAAAATACTTTGAGCGCTTTAACATGATTATGGACTGCGGCAGAAAATTCGGCGTGACTGTTGCTCAGGAGAATGTCAACCTCCATCGCAGCCAGAGCCCCGATTTCCTGCAGCGCATGAAAGAGTGGATCGGTCCCGACCTGAAGTTCGTCTTTGACGTAAAGCAGGCGGTACGCGCAAATTACGATCCCTATTACTTTGCCGAACGTCTGGGTGACGGCATTATCCATGTCCACGTCAGCGACAACAACCACTCCAACACCTGCATGCTCCCGGGCAAGGGTGTCATGGATTACGGCAAGCTGCAGCAGGTCATGGTGCAGAACGGCTGCGACCCCACATGGATGCTGGAGGTTTACCGCAAGAATTTTGACGATCCTCAGGAGCTTGTGGACGCAATCAAGATGCTCAAGCACGCCACCAGAACAAGATAAGCACTCTTAACCTCGAAAACAAATAAACGACACCGCGCATCGTGGTGTCGTTTTTGTATAGTCAGAACGGAGGAACAGCTATGATAAAGCCCAGACGGCTCAAAGCCGGAGATAAAATCGCCGTGGTCAGCCTTTCATGGGGCGGACTGGGAGACGATTCGCTCATACACAAATTCCACATCGCAAAGGAGCGGCTGGAAAAAGACTTCGGTCTTGAGGTGGTGGCAATGCCCCACGCTCTCAAGGGTACCGCTTTTGTTGCCGCTCATCCCGAACTGAGGGCAAAAGACCTGATGGACGCCTTCGCGGACAGTTCCATCGCGGCGGTGTTCTGCGCCATCGGCGGCGATGACACCATCCGTCTGCTGCCCTATATCAACTACGACATTATCCGCAGCAATCCCAAGATATTCATGGGATACTCGGACAGCACGGTCAATCATTTCATGATGTACAAGGCGGGACTTGTGTCCTTCTACGGTCCATCTGTAATGTGCGAATTCGGTGAGTATATCAGGATGTTTGACTACACCGCGCAGGCGGTGCGCGACGTGCTGTTCGGCGACACTGCGGGCTACGAGATAAAACCCAGTCCGTTCTGGACGGCGGATTTCGTACCGTGGGACGAACAGAACATGCACATCGGCAAGCAGCTTGTTCCCGACGAAAAAGGCTATGAGGTGCTGCAGGGTACAGGCAAGGCTCGCGGGCATCTGCTGGGCGGCTGCCTCGATGTGTTCCAGATGGCTGTGGGCACGGAGATATTCCCCTCCCTCGAGCAGTGGAAGAACGCCATTATGTTCATCGAGACCAGTGAGGTGCAGCCTCCGCCCGAGTACGTTCGCTGGACGCTGCGCAACCTCGCCGCCCAGGGTATCCTCAGGGTACTCAGCGGAATCATCGTGGGCAAGCCTCAGGGTGAGAAATACTACGACGAATACAAGCAGACCATTCTGCAGGTGGTCGCTGAGGAAGAAAAGCTGACCGGACTGCCCATTATCTACAATGTCAACTTCGGTCACGCCATGCCCATCGGTGTGATCCCCTACGGCATCATGACCGAGCTGGATTGCGGCAGAAAATCCATTACCCTGCTGGAGAGCGCAACGGCGGAGGTTTAACTATGATCCGCATCGCGATAATCTTCTTTTCCGGCGCAGGAAACACAAAGGCGGTCGCGGAACGCATTTGGCAGAACATGGCAGAACGTGCCGACGCGGACATATTCTCCGTTGAAAGTATTCCGGAGGATTTTTCGTGGGAGGACTATTCCGCGGCAGTTATCGGCACTCCCACCTACCATTCCTGGCCGGCAGAGCCTCTGATGAGATTTCTCGGGTCTGCGGCTCCCGAAGGAAACATTCCCGCTTTTCTGTTCACCACCTGCGGAATGTATCCCGAAAACTGTCTGCGAACTCTTGCAAAGGAGTGCCGGCGAAAAGGCATTATCCCCGTCGCCCACGCAAGCTATCGATGCGCGGCAACGGACGGTATCCTTCTCACGCCGTGGATGAAGTGCTGGCACGGGCACGAAAGGAACCTGCATGACCGGATCCGTTCGGACACAGATGAATTCCTTCGCAGGCTGACTGATGGCGCAGAAGCCGATATGCCCCGTTACAAATGGTACGCGCCTTTGAATTATCCCAACAAAAAGATGGGCAAAGCGGTGACTGTTCCGATTTACCTCCACAGGGAAATCTGCACAGGCTGCGGAAAATGCGCGCGGAACTGTCCCGTGTCTGCCATTGCGATGAACGGCGGCAGTCCGGAGATAAACAAAGACAGGTGCATCAATTGCTACCGCTGTGTTCATCATTGTCCGGCACTTGCCTTGTCCCTCAGCAGGCGCAGACGAGTGAAAAAGGTCTGGCGCCGCACAATCTGAGCGGCAGGACGAATTCCTGCCGGAAAACGAAATATCCGCGCCGATTCAGGGTACACTCTTTACGGGTGATGCAAAATGTACGCGGTGCTTATCCGCACGATAATCCTTTTTGTTTCCATATCGCTGGCGGTGCGGCTCATGGGCAGGCGCACCGTAGGCGAACTGCAGACCTCCGAGCTGGTGACCACTCTGCTGCTGTCCGATCTGGCGGCAGTGCCCATGCAGGAGATCGGCATACCGCTGCTCAGCGGAATTCTGCCCATCACAGTGCTGGTGGTTCTGGAGATCACCACATCCTGCCTGACAGTGCGCTTCGGCGTGATCAACCGCTTTCTCAACGGCCGCCCGATGGTGGTGGTGAGCGACGGAAAGCCCGACCGGCAGGTGCTGCGCCGCCTGCGCATGACCAACGAGGATCTGTTTGAATCACTGCGGAAAAAGGATGTGTTCGACATAGAGGACGTGCGCTACGCCATCGTGGAGACCGACGGGCAGCTGAGCGTGCTGCTTCGCTCCAGCGCGCAGCCCCCTGCGGCGCAGGACGCGGGTATCAGTGTGCCGCCGGAGAGCATACGTGTGCTGGTAGTCAGTGACGGGGAGATATGCCCCGATTCCCTGAGGCTCATCGGCTGGAACCGTCAGAAGCTGGACAGCACCCTTGAGCGCAGAGGACTGCGGACGGAGGACGTATTCATGATGACCGCCCGCGCCGACGGACAGGAAACCGTGATTCTCAGGAGGGACTGCCAATGAAGCGTATATGGGTTGCGGCAGGCATCGCTTTGTGCGCGGTGGTGCTGTGCGCCATAATGCTGGCTCAGACACGGGAGATTACCGACCGGCTCTACGGCCAGCTTGACCGGTTGTGCGCCGTTGAGGAGGGAGCCCCCTCTGCGGCAGTGCTGGCGGAGGAACTGTGCGCCATGTGGGAGAAGGACGAAAAGGCTCTTTCCCTGCACCTGCGTCACAGTGAACTGGAGGAGGTCACACGGTCATTCACTCAGCTGAAAAGCGCGCTGAACACCGGAGAATATGATCTGTTCCGCATGGCCTGCGACGACGCCAGAGTGTCGGTGGATCATCTGCTGGAGGAAGCGCGGCTGTCGTGGAAAAACATCATATAGCATAACGCGGCTGCCTCTGACGGGGCGGCCGCTGCTGTCTTTACAACGGGAAAGACTGTGTGGTATACTGATGCCGGAGAAAAAAGGAGATGAGTGAATGAAAAAGAAAAGAAGCCCGTGGAAAACACTTCTGACAGTGATTCTGGTTTGCGCCGGTGTGTTCGCGCTGGCATTCGGAGCTCTGGCGGCGGTATATTATTACGAGGCTGGCAGACCGGTCTGCTGGAAAAGCGGAGAGGTGACCATCAGCGGTCAGACGATAACACTGCCCTGCACCGTCGAGGAGTTTGAAGCCGCTCTGGACGTTCAGATTCCTGATGAAGGGGTCACAGATTTCTTTCGGACGGTAACGGTCGTCAGCGGCATGAAAACTGTTTCGTTCAAGGTGTACCTTCCCGATGGACTCTCCACTGTAAACGGAATAGTCGTGTACGCGGACAGCGTCGGTGACCGGAGCGGAATAGTGTTTCCCGGCGGCGTGACTCTGAACAGCGATATCGACACGGTAAATGAGCTTTACGCCACAGAGCCGCTGAACATATATCACTCCCAATGGAGCGAGGAAATCGGCACAAGCAAGCTTATTTCCGCCGGTTACCGCTATGTGGACCGCAACTCGTTCCAGGTGCAGGTATGCACCTTTGACGGCGAAGTTGACGAGATCTTCTACTGCTACATTGCCGACGAATGAATAATTGAATGCACAGAAAAAGCACTCACTGATACGCTCAGCGAGTGCTTTTTTTATTCTTACAGATATTACGCCCGCCGCATCATTGAAAACTGGCGGCTGTTGTTGACCTCGTTACTTCGCATATACACGCTTAAAACCAGACCGAAACCGAAGTAAAGACACATACTTGACGAACCACCGGCACTGAAGAATGGCAGGGTGATACCGATAACGGGCAGCACCACGAGGCACATACCGATGTTGAAGATGGTCTGGGCAGCGATCAGTCCGAAAAAGCCCAGGCAGATGAATCTGCCCATCGGGTCGCGGGCATGCAGCGCGGTGCGCAGGGACATAAGCATCATGGCGACCAGCAGCAGAATGACCACCGACGCGCCCACAAATCCGAATTCCTCAGCCGCAACGGTGAAGATAAGGTCGTTGTGGTCGGCGGGAACGTATCCCGACTGGATCATTTTGCCCTCGGTCCAGCCCTGTCCGGTGATTCCGCCGGAGCCCACAGCCAGACGACCAAGGGTCTGCTGATAGAGATAGTCCTCCTCGTCGCCGGGACGGGGATTGTAAACGGCGCGGATACGTTCCTTCTGGAAAGGGGGCATGATCTTCCAGACAATCGGCAGCGCCACCATAACGAGACCGGCGCAGACGGTGATGAACTTCCAGCTGACACCGGAACCGATGAGCATGATGGCAGCCATGCTCATGAACATCAGAGCGGTACCGTGGTCGCCCTGCGCCACGATGAGTGCCGCCGGGAAGCCGATGTGGGCAAGCAGCATGATAAGGTGAGGCGCTGAGTTGATCTGCTTGTTGCGGACTACCATTGACAGATGGTAGGAGAAGGTGACCATGAAGCCGATTTTCATAAGCTCCGAAGGCTGGAAGCTGACACCGAAAATGTTCAGCCACGCCTGGTCGTCCGCCAGGGAGTATTCACCCGACGCACCCTGACCGACAACGAACGTCAATCCGACAAGGCCCACGCATATCGTGGCGATTATCGGCCACAGTTCACCCAGCTTTTCGTAGTCCATCAGCGAGATGACGATGGCCGCGAGATATCCTACCACGCACGCCACAATCTGCATCATGTAGGTACGGGATGATCCCAGATTCAGGGTGGCGCTGTACACCAGCATGACACTGTACACCGACGCGCACAGCGTAACCAGCCACAGCGCGATATAGGTGTTGCGCACATAGCCAACCACGGCATAGAACATCTTCTTGCCGAGCTGCTTGAGAAATTGCAATGTATTCACCTCAAAAAACACAAATTAGTACATTGGACATTATATATTTATTGGCGTAATGATGCAAGCAAAATACTTTAAACATTAAGTGAATTGTGTTATAATAGTTAAAATTTTAGAAAATGGAGAAGTGTATATGCTTACAGACATCGAAATAGCCCAGAGAGCGAATATTCAGCCCATCACCGATATCGCTGCCCGGCTGGGCATTGACGCAAGCGATCTGGAGCTTTACGGAAACTCCAAGGCCAAGCTCTCCGAGCGGCTCCTTACCGAACTGGAAAGCCGTCCGGACGGCAAACTGATCCTTGTCACCGCCATCAATCCCACTCCCGCCGGTGAAGGCAAGACCACCACCACCGTCGGTCTGGGTCAGGCCATGGCAAAAATTGGCAAAAAAGCGATCATAGCCCTGCGTGAACCCTCCCTCGGACCGGTGTTCGGTGTCAAGGGCGGCGCTGCAGGCGGCGGGTATGCTCAGGTTATCCCCATGGAGGACATCAACCTTCACTTCACCGGTGACCTCCACGCCATCACCACCGCAAACAACCTCCTCTGCGCTCTGCTGGATAACCACCTGCAGCAGGGCAACGCTCTGGGCATCGATCCCAGACAGATCAAGATCACCCGCTGCATGGATATGAACGACCGCGCCCTGCGCAACATCATCGTCGGTCTGGGCGGCAAGGTCAACGGCGTTCCCCGCGAGGACGGCTTTGTCATCTCCGTCGCCAGCGAGGTCATGGCCATTCTGTGCCTTGCTTCCGACGCTGCCGACCTGAAGGCCCGTCTTGGACGCATCCTTGTGGCTTATACCTACGACGGCAAGCCCGTTTTTGCCTCCGACCTCGAGGCGGACGGTGCCATGACCGCTCTGCTCCGCGATGCCATCAAGCCCAATCTGGTGCAGACTCTCGAAGGTACCCCTGCTCTGATGCACGGCGGACCTTTCGCCAACATCGCCCACGGCTGCAACTCCGTGCGCGCCACCAAGGCTGCCATGAAGCTTGCCGACTACTGCATCACCGAAGCCGGTTTCGGCTCCGATCTGGGTGCGGAGAAGTTCTTTGACATCAAGTGCCGCAAGGCCGGTCTCAAACCCTCTGCTGTAGTGCTTGTCGCCACTGTGCGCGCCCTCAAGTATAACGGCGGCGTTGCCAAAACCGACCTCGTTCCCGAAAACCTCGAGGCTCTGGCAAAGGGCATCGTCAATCTGGAAGCCCACATCGAAAATCTGGGCAAGTACGGTCTGCCGGTGGTTGTCGCGGTCAACCGCTTCCCCACTGATACCGATGCCGAGCTCAACTACATCATCGACTTCTGCCGCTCCAAGGGTGCCCAGTGCGCTCTGTCCGACGTTTTCTCCAACGGCGGCGACGGCGGCATCGAGCTTGCCGAGATGGTGTGCAAGGCTGTGGAGCAGCCCTCCGAATTCAGATTCATCTACGACAGCAGCCTCTCCCTCAAGGAAAAGATCGAGGCGGTTGCGAAAAATATCTACGGCGCTGACAGCGTGGTATTCACCGCCGCTGCCAACAAGTCCATTGCCACTCTTGGTAACATGACCGACGGACTGCCCGTGTGCATCGCCAAGACCCAGTATTCCCTGTCCGACGATCCTGCCAAGCTGGGTCGTCCCACCGGCTTTGAAATCACCGTCCGTGACGTCAAGCTGTCCAACGGTGCCGGCTTTGTTGTTGTGCTGACCGGCGACATCATGACCATGCCCGGTCTGCCCAAGAAGCCTGCCGCCAACAGCATTGATGTGGACGCCGACGGCACCATCACCGGTCTGTTCTAAACCATGACCGGAACACACATTACCGCATCTCCCGAGCAGACCGAACAGCTTGCCGCCCGTTTCGGCGCGACACTGACCGGCTGCGAGACCATCGCCATGTTCGGCGGCATGGGTATGGGCAAAACCGCCTTTGTGCGCGGTCTTGCAAAGGGACTTGAGGTGCCTCCCGAGGAGATCTCCAGCCCCACTTTCGCCATCGTGCATGAACATCGCGGCAGAGTGAAGCTGTGCCACTACGATATGTACCGTGTGGAAAGCTGGGAGGATCTTGATTCCACCGGATTCTTTGAATCCGCCGGACGCTGCGTCAATGTGGTGGAGTGGAGCGAGAATATCGAAAACGCTCTGCCCTCCCCCCGCTGGGAGATCACCATATCCAGACCGGACAATCCTCAGCGCGAGGACGAACGCAGCATAAACATTGAGTATATTTCCGATTGATTATTACTTTAAGCATATTCCGGAGGAGACATGACCATTCTGGGAATAGACAGCTCGGCGGTTTCTGCCGGCTGCGCCATTGTTAAGGACGGCAGAGTGCTGTCCGAGGGCTTTGTCAATATCGGTCTGACCCACAGCCAGACGCTCATTCCCCTGATCGACGACACGCTGAAGCGTGCGGGTGTCACACTGGAGCAGATCGACAGAATAGCCGTGTCTCACGGCCCCGGCTCCTTCACCGGCGTGCGCATCGGCATCGCCACCGTCAAGGGGCTCGCCTTTGCCGGGGATATTCCCTGCACCGGCGTATCTACGCTGGCGGTCATCGCGTACGGAGCTGCCTGCGCCGACGGCGTGCTGTGTCCCGTGATGGACGCCCGTCGTGATCAGGTGTACAACGCCATGTTCGCCTGCGAAAAGGGCGGACTGACCACCCGACTGTGCGACGACCGCGCCATTTCGCTGGACGACCTTGCCGCAGATATCGCCGCGAGAGCGGAAACCGTATGGCTTTGCGGCGACGGTGCGCAGCTGTGCATGGATAAGCTGAGAGAAAAATGTCCCAACCTGCGCATGGTTCCCGAGTGCGTCCGCTGGCAGCGCGGCTATGGCGCAGCCATGGCGGCACAGGATCTGCCCACGGTGGATGCCGCATCGCTGCTGCCCGTGTATCTGCGCCTGCCTCAGGCGGAGCGGGAACTTAGGGCACGAAAGGGCGACAAATAACACCCACCCTCGCGTAATGCGATTAACCAACGTATAATTAACATTTTTGATATGAGGTGATAGTATGGTAGCAATAGGCTGCGACCGTGCAGGCTATGTCCTGAAGAATACTGTGCTGGAGTTTTTGAAGGCACGCGGAATTGAGTATCAGGATTTCGGCGTTTACGACGATCAGGAAGCCTCCGATTATCCCGAGATGGCTGCTCTTGTGGCTCACAAGGTTGCCTCCGGCGAATTCGAGAAGGGCATTCTGCTCTGCGGCACCGGAATCGGTATGTCCATCTGTGCCAACAAGGTTAACGGCGTGCGCGCCGCTGTGTGCTCTGATGCCTACAGCTGCGAATACACCCGTCTGCACAACGATGCCAACATTCTCTGCCTGGGTGGTCGTGTCATTGACAACCAGAGATGCCTCGAGCTGATCACTCTGTTCTTTGATACCGCTTTTGAGGGTGGACGTCACGCCCGTCGTGTGGAGATGTACACTAAGATTGAAAACGGAGAGATGTAAAGTTTGAAAACAAGTTTTCAAACGACGTTTTTGCTATCGGGTCAGAGTGCCCGGACTCATGCACTCACAGGTGAGAAATGAAGAGAAAAACGTCGCGTCTCGATGAAAGGACATGAATAAGAATGAAAAGAACTGAAATCAGTGCAATATATGCCGATCCGCAGGCTTTTGCGGACAAGGAAGTAACCGTCGCCGGCTGGGCGCGAACCATCCGCGACTCCAAGGCTCTGGGCTTCATCGACCTCAACGACGGCAGCTGCTTCAAGGGAGTGCAGATCGTTTTCGAGGCCGAGAAGGTCGCCAACTACAAGGAAATCGCCGCCCAGAACGTGGGTGTTGCTCTGAGCGTCACCGGCACTCTGCTGCTCACTCCCGAGTCCAAGCAGCCTTTTGAGATCAACGCCACCGCCATCAGCGTGGAGGGTGCCTCCGCTCCGGAGTATCCCCTGCAGAAGAAGCGCCACTCTCTTGAGTACCTGCGCACTGTGGCTCATCTGCGTCCCAGAACCAACACCTTCAGCGCGGCTTTCCGCGTCCGTTCTGCAGCGGCATACGCCATCCACAGCTTCTTCAACTCCAGAGGATTTGTCTATGCCCACACCCCTCTGATCACCGGCAGCGACTGTGAGGGCGCCGGCGAGATGTTCACCGTCACCACCATGGATCTGGACAACATTCCCAGAACCGAGGACGGCAAGGTGGATTACTCCAAGGATTTCTTCGGCAAGCACACCTCGCTGACCGTTTCCGGTCAGCTGTCCGCCGAGTGCATGGCCATGGCCTTCGGCAAGGTCTACACCTTCGGTCCTACCTTCCGTGCCGAGAAATCCTACACCGCCCGTCACGCCGCCGAGTTCTGGATGATCGAGCCGGAGATCGCCTTTGCCGATCTGGCCGACGATATGGAACTTGCCCGTGATATGATCAAGTATGTCATTGATTACGTCCTCAGAACCTGCCCCCAGGACATCGACTTCTTCAACCAGTTTGTCGACAAGGGCCTGCGCGAGCGTCTGGAACACGTGGTCAATTCCGAATTCGCCCACGTTACCTACACTGAGGCCATCGAGCTTCTGGAAAAGAACAACGAAAAGTTCGATTACAAAGTCAGCTGGGGCTGCGACCTGCAGACCGAGCATGAGCGTTATCTGACCGAGGTCGTCTTCGGCAAGCCGGTGTTCGTCACCGACTATCCCAAGGAGATCAAGGCTTTCTATATGCGCCTGAACGACGACGGCAAGACCGTTGCCGCTGTGGACCTGCTGGTCCCCGGCATCGGCGAGATCGTCGGCGGCAGCCAGCGTGAGGAGCGTCTGGACGTTCTCCTCGCCCGCATGGAGGAATGCGGTCTTGAGCAGGAGGACTACTGGTGGTACCTCGAGCTGCGCAAGTACGGCGGCAACAAACACGCCGGCTTCGGTCTGGGCTTCGAGCGACTGATCATGTACCTCACCGGCGTTGCCAACATCCGCGACGTCCTGCCCTTCCCCAGAACTACCGGCTCCGCCGATTTCTAAATAGCTGTCACACTAAAATAAACCCACTCCAATCTATCAGGAGGCGAATTATATGACACCTTATGTTTCCATGACCCGTGAAGAACTGCTTCACGAAAAGAAGCGCCTGAACGCCCGTTACGAGCAGTTCAAGGATCAGAAGCTCAAGCTCAACATGGCCCGCGGCATTCCCAGCAAGGAACAGCTGGAGCTGTCCATGGACATGCTGGACGTGCTTTCCAGTGATGCCGATCTGTGCAGCGAGAACGGTACCGACTGCCGCAACTACGGCATCATCGACGGTATCCCTGAGGCAAAGAGGCTCTTTGCAGACCTTTTTGACGTCAGCAGCGATGAGATCATCGTGGGCGGCAACTCCAGCCTGACCATGATGTTCGACACCATCTCCTCCGCTATGGGTCACGGTCTGCTGGGCGGTACTCCCTGGGCTCAGCAGGGCAGAGTCAAGTTCCTTTGCCCCAGCCCCGGTTACGACCGTCACTTTGCCATCACCGAATACTTCGACATCGACATGATCCCCGTGGAGATGAAGGAAGACGGCCCCGACATGGACGTTGTGGAGCAGTATGTCCAGAACGATCCGCTGGTCAAGGGTATGTGGTGCGTTCCCAAGTATTCCAACCCCACCGGCATAACCGTTTCCGACGAGAATGTCCGCCGTCTTGCCAACCTCAAGCCGGCTGCTCCCGACTTCCGTATCTTCTGGGACAACGCCTACTTTATCCATCATCTGTTCGGCACGGATAAGCCTCTGCTGAACCTGCTTGCCGAATGCAAAAAGGCCGGCAATCCCAATATGGCCTACATGTACTTCTCCACATCCAAGATCACCTTCCCCGGCTCCGGTCTTGCCGGTATGGCCACCTCCGTGGAGAACGTCAACGCCATCAAGGCCCGCATGAGCGTGCAGACCATCGGCTACGACAAGCTCAACCAGCTGCGCCATATGCGCTTTATCCGCGACCTCAACGGTCTCAAGGAGCAGATGAACAAGCACGCGGAACTCCTGCGTCCCAAGTTCCAGGCTGTTGACGAGACCCTCACCGCCGAGTTCGGCGAGAGCGGCGCTGCCCAGTGGAGCAAGCCCGAGGGCGGATACTTTGTCAGCCTCAACGTCATGGAAGGCTGCGCCCGCCGTACCGTTGAGCTGTGCACCAGTGCAGGCGTCACCCTGACTCCCGCCGGTGCCACCTATCCGTACCACCGCGACCCCTATGACCGCAACATCCGTATCGCTCCTTCCTCTCCCAGCGTGGATGAGCTGAAGAAAACCATACAAATCGTTGCCACCTGCGCCAAGCTGGCCGCCATCGAGGCCCTGCTGGCTAAGTAAGCCATATATAGCAACCAACCCGCCGGATGCTGAAAACGCATCCGGCGGGTTTTGTTGCAATCATAATCTTGTTGCCAGTTCCAGATCGACGATGTAGTTGACGGTGATGATCCCGCCGTGCCGCTCTATGGCATCGTGAATGCCGCAGAAAAGCCGCTCGCGGTTCTCCGGCTCCAGATTCATGTGGTCGGGATAGGTGCTCAGGAGAAGCATATACCCGTCCGCGGTAAAATCCCGCGGAAAACGGTAAAGATGATATTCCTCGCCGGCAAATCCGTATCTGACCGCGGTTTCAGCCAGCGCCTTTGCGTTATCCTCACCGAACTCCTTTGCTTTCCCCGTTCGCGGCAGATACCGGTCGTATAGTTCCTGTATCTCCTCTGCCAGACGGGGGCGGCCGCTGTCCTGCGCGGCGTGATAGGCAAAGCGGGCGAAGACCCCGCCGGGCTTTAGCAGTTCGCGCACTCTCGGATAGCCGTATTCCTCGGGAATCCAGTGAAAGGCGGTGGCGGCGTAAATAAGGTCGAAGCTTTCCTCCGGACACACAAATTCCTGCAGGGTCTGCACAAGCAGTGTGAAATTCCCGCATCTGCCAAGTTTTTCCCGTGCCATCGCCGCCAGATTTTCCCCCGGTTCGATGCCGGTCAGGCGGCAGCCGGTGGCAAGGATAGGCAGAGTGGCTTTGCCCGTGCCGACGCCGATCTCCAGCACACGGCTGAATTCATCGAGCGGTTTATATCTCAGCAGATCACGATACAGCTCATCGGGATACGCCGGGCGCGCCTGCTCATAGGCACTTGTCGCGTTGTCAAAGGTTCGCTCAAAATCCATCAGAGAAACTCCTCCACGGAATAATCTGTCCTGTTCACAGCACCCAGAACTCCACCGCGTCCTCGGTTTCGAACTGAGTGTCGTCACTTGTTTCCAGCCACGCTACCGGGAATACGATCTCGTCGCACAGGTCGTCCAGCCGCTCGAAGCGAAAGCCCGAGAAATCGGGGAGCATTTGCAGGTCGTAGCGGGTAAAGCTGCTGCGGTCAAAATCATACGCGGCGGTGATGGTGTACACCAGCCCTTCAAGGGTGAGGCTGCGGGTCATCTGGCTGTGTTTTTCCGGCTCGTTGGGATCGGACGCTCCGATGGCGATGCTGAAGCCGTTTCCGCTTCCGCAGACGCACTCACAGCACTCGTCGGAGCTGCCGATGCAAAGTCCGATACCCTCCAGCGCGATGCGGTACACTCTGCCTTTTTCCAGCATAGAGGCGGACAGAGCGATGATATATTTGTGCGGCGTATTGTAAACCGCACCGGAGCCGGCTTCAAACGCGGCAGCAAATGTGCTTTCCCTCAAAGCGAAGGGCACGAGATTGTTTCTGTCGTCCCGTACGGTGATGCCTCCGCAGGGTGTGGGCAGATGATAGGCGTGTCGCTCTCCGGCAGACATGAATGTTCCTCCCTTGTTCCATAATTACATCGATTATACCCTCATCTGCCTCTTTTTTCAATGTCCGCGCCGCAACAAGCCGCAGTTCATAAGCATTTGACAAACACTTCGCTGTTTATTATAATCATACTGACATACTATAATATGGGCGTGTTATGTGCCGCAGACGGGAGGTGTCGGGAAAGTGAAGAAAAAAACAGGCAGAACAGGCTTTTTTGTCATGCTTCTTTTTATTGCCGCGCTGACATGGCTCAGCATCTGCGGACTGCATTCTCCCGACGGCACCGCAATAATCCGCGGCGTGAAAGATATCCGCTGGGGCGTTGACATCAGTGGAGGCGTGAGCGTCACCTTCCGTCCCGCTGACGGAGCAGACGGTGAGATTACCGACGAACAGATGCGCTCCGTGGCACAGATTGTCGGTCTGCGCTTTGAAGACTACGGTGTGAGCAGCTATGAGATTTACACCGACACGGAAAACAGCCGCCTGATGGTCAGCTTCCCATGGTCCGATGATGACGGCGACGTGGACCGTCTTATCGGACAGCTCTCGGCAGCTGCCCATATCAGCGCTATCGAAGGACGCGCAAAAGGCCAGCCCATAGTGGTAACCTACACCGATGACTACGAGCATAATATCGCTGTTGATGCCGCCGGACGCAAACATCGCGTGGCGGTGGAAGGCAGCCAGATTACATCTGCGAAACGCGTAAAGAATAAGGACGGCAGCGCAGCCGTTCAGCTTGCTTTCTCCGACGAAGGCAGGCAGCTGTTTCTTGAAAGCACCGGACGGCTGACCGCGTTCAGCGAGTTCAGTGACGACCGCTATATCACCTTCTGCATCGACGGTCAGCCCATCTCCGAACTGCACGTGGACGGTGCCATGTCAGAGAGTATTATCTCCCCCTCCGAGGGGTTGAGCACGCAGGACGCCGACGCTCTGGTCAGTCTTATCAACAACGGCGAACTGGCCTTTTCTCCGGAACGAATGGATTATGAACGCATGGATGCCGCTCTGGGTGGTCATTCGGTAACCGTTATGCTTATCGCGGGCATTGTGGCCTTTGCGGTGATCTGCGTGTTTATGATTGCCCGCTACCGCCTGCCCGGTGCGATAGGCTGCATAGCTCTGACGGGACAGGTGGCCGGTATACTTGCCGCTGTGTCCGGATTTTTCACCTTTACCGACAGCTTTACGCTGACTCTTCCCGGCGTCGCGGGCATTATTCTGTCCATCGGCATGGGCGTTGATGCCAACATCATCACCGGCGAACGCATTGCGGAGGAGATGCGCAAGGGCAAATCCATCGAGGGTGCCATCGGTGCCGGATGCACCGGAAGCTTTTCCTCCATCTTTGACGGAAACATCACCGTCATTATCGTTGCGGTGATTCTCATGGGAATTTTCGGCCCGCCGGACACTCTCTGGAGCCTGATTCTCCGTCCTTTTACATGGATGTTCCCCGCCGCCGTCACCGGCTCGGTCTATTCCTTCGGCTATACGCTGCTGGTGGGCGTTGTCTTCAACTTTATCATGGGCGTGACCGCCTCGCGCGTTATGCTCCGTTCGCTGCCCGCGTTCAAATCCCTGCGGAGCAGAAAGCTGTACGGGGGAGGTGAATGACCATGCGGACAAAGAGTGATTTCCCGTTTATGTCCCTCCGGAAGAATTTCTGGCTGCTGTCGGTGGTCATCGTTTCTCTGGGACTTATCGCCAACATACTCATGGGTGTGCGCACGGATATCCGCATCACCGGCGGCACCGTGCTGCGCTATTCATTCCCCGAGAGCGGAATCGTATCCGCGGCTGACGTTCCCGTAAGCGTAGTGCCCGCGGTTGTTTCCGACACCGAGGTGCAGAATACTCCCTCGGCTCCCGCACAGGTTCCGGTCATCATTTCCGGCGCGGATGTCTCCGGCAGCGATGCCGGCGGCGAAACCACGACACCTGAGGACGGCACAAATCCTCCCCTGTCTCCCGCCGCGTCCGGCAGTGACACGGTTTCCGGAAGCAATGCCGTATCCGGCAGCGACACCGCATCATCTTCCGACCTCGCGATACCTGACAGCATCGAACCCGACTACTCCACTGCCGTTGTTCCCGCCGAAACCGAGCGGCTTATTCTGGATGTGCTGGGTGAGCGCGCCACGGTAAAGCTGAGCACCGACCCCGCTGCCCCCTCCGGCGGCGAGAACCGGCGTCTGACCATCACCTTTGACCGCTATCTCGATACCTGCGAGGAAAGTGACCGTCTCTTCCGCCTGGTCATGAGCAGGAAATACCCAAACGTAACCCTCACGCTGCATGAAACCAGCTCGGTTGATCCGGTGGTAGGCGGCGAGTTCATGGGGCGCTGCGTTATGGCCATCGCGCTGGCTGTGCTGTTCATGGTGCTGTATGTGGGACTGCGTTTCCGCAGCATAGGCGGCTGGACCGCGGCACTGAGCGCTATCGTTGCCATTCTGCACGACTGTCTGGCGGCGTATTTTGCCTTTGTGCTTTTCCGTTTTCCCATTGACGACAACTTTATCGCTGTCATTCTGGCGATAATCGGACTTTCCCTGAATTCCACCATCGTCATTCTCGACCGTGTGCGTGAAAACCGTGTGCTGCTGGGCAACTGCCTGCCCCTTGCGGAACTGGTAAACCGGAGCATAAACGAATCTCTGGGACGCACCGTAAGCACCGACCTGTGCGTATTCATCGCTGTGGCGGTGCTGGCGGTGGCGGCGGCAATCGCCGGACTGACCCCCGTGCTGACTTTTGCCGTGCCCATGATGTTCGGAGTGGTCAGCGGCTGCTACTCCTCGCTGTGCATCGCCTGCACGGTGTGGGTAAGCTGGCGGGAATGGCTGGAGCGCCGGCGCGGCACAGAATCCAGCGATTGATTCTCCGTGTTTTTTCGTCATATGACCACGCAATCTTTACAAATTCTGCCTTTACGAAACGGCGGTTTTATAGTAGAATAAGAAAAGTGCCTGAGCGTAAGGACAATCAACAATCTGGAGGTGGCTTTATGCCGACCGTATACAAAAGAGTGCTGCTCAAGCTGAGCGGCGAAGCCCTCGCGGGTGAAAAGCATTTCGGACTGGATAACGAGTCCATTGTCAGATACTGCACCGCCATCAAGGAATGTGTGGACATGGGTGTGCAGATCGGCATCGTCGTGGGCGGCGGCAATTACTGGCGCGGCAGAACCTCCGGCGACATGGATCGCATCCGTGCCGACCACATCGGCATGCTGGCCACCACCATGAACGCCCTTGCCGTGTGCGACGCTCTGGAAAATCTGGGTGTGCCCACCCGCGTGCAGACCGCCATTGCCATGACCGGCATTGCCGAACCCTTTGACCGCGATGCCGCTGTACGTCATCTGGAAGAAGGACGTGTGGTCATCTTTGGCTGCGGAACCGGCCTGCCCTTCTTCTCCACCGACACCACTGCTTCCCTGCGCGGCGCCCAGATCGGTGCCGATGTCATTCTCAAGGGCACCATGGTGGACGGAGTCTACGACAGCGACCCCAAGAAGAACCCCGACGCCGTCAGGTTTGACGAGCTGACCTTTACCGAGGTTCTGGAAAAGGATCTCAAGGTCATGGACAGCACCGCTGCTTCCATGTGCCGCGAAAGCAAGATAGCAATTATGGTATTCAACATAGAAGAAGACCCGCAGAATCTCGTGCGTGCCATGCGCGGCGAGAAAGTGGGAACAATAGTTAAGGAGGCCTGACAATGAACACCGTATTCAGCACCGCAGAATCAAAAATGGAAAAAACCATCAGCGTGATGGTAAGCGACTTCAAGGGCATCAGAGCCGGCCGCGCCAACGCAGCCGTTCTGGACAAAATCTCCGTTGACTACTACGGCGTGCCCACTCCCATCAATCAGATGGCCGCCATCAGCGTGCCCGAACCCGCCATTCTCGCCATCCAGCCCTGGGACGCTTCCGCTCTCAAGCTGATCGAGAAGGCCATCAACGCTTCCGACATAGGCATCAATCCCCAGAACGACGGCAAAATCATCCGTCTGGCCTTCCCTTCCCTGACCGAAGATCGCCGCCGCGAACTGTGCAAGGAGATCAAGAAGACCGGAGAGGACAGCAAGGTTGCCATTCGCTCCATCCGCCGCGATGCCATCGAAAAGCTCAAGGCTATGAAGAAGGATTCCGCCATCACCGAGGATGATCTCAAACAGGCTGAAAAGAAGATGCAGGATCTTACCGACAAGTACTGCAAGAAGATCGACGAAGAATGCGCTGCCAAGGAAAAGGAGATCATGGAGATCTGACTCCTGCCTGACAGCAGTGTTCCACACGTTTGCATCGTAATATCCGCATAACCAAACGGGCTGCCGCTGGGACAGCATCCCGGACGCAGCATGCCGCTGTGCCGGGGCGTCCGTGGCAGCCCGTAATCTGGATTAATGAGATAAATTCATGAACGATGAATAATGCAAAGCACCTGCCGTGGCTTGCACTGCTTTTTATTCTTTATCGTTCATCCAGCTTATCAATAAGAAACGGAGCGCAGATTATGAGCCAGCAGCGCATACTTCCCGCCCACATCGGCATTATTATGGACGGCAACGGCAGATGGGCAAAAAAACGCGGCATGCCCCGCATGGAGGGGCACCGTGCCGGCGCGAAGAATTTCCGCGTCATCACCCGTTACTGCAACAAAATTGGAATCAAGGTACTGACCGTCTACGCCTTTTCCACCGAGAACTGGCGCCGCCCCACCGAGGAGGTCAACGCGCTGATGAAGCTGTTCTACGACTATCTGGTGGAGGCTCTGCGCGATTTCCGTGAGGAGAATATCCGCACCCGCTTTATCGGTGACGTAACCGCGTTCCACCCGAAACTGCAGCAGCTCATCGCTGAAACCGAAGAGCTTTCCGCCGACAAGACCGGGTTGGTTCTCAACATTGCCATGAACTACGGCGGACGGGCGGAAATGATCACCGCCATGCGTTCCATCGCCGCCGACTGCGCTGAGGGCAGGCTTTCGCCGGATCAGATCGACGACGAACTGTTCAGCTCCCGCCTGTACACCGCCGGTCAGCCCGACCCTGATCTCATTATCCGGCCCAGCGGAGAATACCGCACATCCAACTTCCTGCTGTGGCAGTCGGCGTACAGCGAGTATGTGTTCATGGACGATATACTCTGGCCCGACTTTACCACCGACGATCTTGAGCGGGCCATCGACATCTACTCCGCCCGCACCCGCCGCTACGGCGGTGTATAATCCGTAAGGATGACACATAGCGGCCTTCAAGGAAAAGAAACGTGAGAAAACGGAGGAAATATTATGAAACAAAGGCTTATTTCCGCTGCCGTCGGCATTCTGCTGGCAGTGGTGGTCTTTACTCTGAATATAACTAAAGCTCCATGGCTGCTGAGCGTAGTGGTCGCCGTTATTGCCTGCATCTCCCTGCATGAGATACTGGTGGCAACCGACTTCATGAAGCACAAGGGCATTGTTTTTGCCTGCTACGGACTGACTGTTTTTACCGTGTGCATTCCCATATTCCCCAAGGAATACTGGTCGATGCTGATAGCTGCCGCCTGCGGAGTGTATTTCTTTATCATGTTTCTTGTACTGCTGGCATCGCACAAAAAGCTGCAGGTGGAACGTGTGGCGCTGGCAATGATGGTCACGGCGATGGTTGCCATGCCCTATTATTCCATGCTTTACATGTACTGGACCAACCGATATGACAGCGGAAGATACAAGTACGTCGGTCAGGCGCTCATTATCCTCTGCTTCCTTATTTCGTGGATGACTGACACCGGCGCCTATTTCTCCGGCAGACTGTTCGGAAAGCACAAGCTGGCTCCCAGCATCAGCCCAAAAAAGACCGTGGAAGGAGCTGTGGGCGGCTTTGTCTTCTGCCTGCTGACGGTCAGCGGCATTGCCTATCTGCTCACCGGTCCGCTGAATATTCTTCCCTTTGACGTAAACTGGGTCTATCTGCTTATCATCACCGCAGCAGGTTCGGTCATATCCATGATAGGCGACCTTTCCTTCTCGGTTATCAAGCGCGCCTTTGACATCAAGGACTTCGGCAACATCATGCCCGGACACGGCGGCATGCTTGATCGCTTTGACAGCTGTCTGTTCGTGTGCCCGGTGCTGTGTCTGTTCAACGCCGTGTTCCCCGTGATCATAATGGTCTCCTGACCATTTCCCCTCTGATTTTTTCGCTGATAAAAGGATATAATCATGGCAGAATATACTGACAGAAGAATATCTTTGCTGGGTTCCACCGGCTCCATAGGCACACAGGCGCTGGACGTGGCGCGATGCCTCGGTATACGTGTGGAGGCTCTTGCCGCCCGGCGCAACATCACCCTGCTGGAGCAGCAGATCCGTGAGTTTTCACCCTCCGTGGTCGCGGTCATGGAGGAGGACGCTGCCGCCGCGCTGCGCACAAAGGTTGCCGCTCTTCCCGTGAAGGTGCTGTCCGGCATGGACGGTTTCCGCGAGTGTGCCGCCCTTGAAAGCTGCGACACGGTACTCAACTCGGTGGTGGGCATGGTTGGACTTATCCCTACGCTGACCGCCATTGAAGCGGGCAAGCGCCTCGCCCTCGCCAACAAGGAGACCCTTGTGGCCGGCGGACGGCTGGTTATGGACACAGCTGCCCGTCACGGCGTGGACATCCTGCCCGTGGACAGCGAGCATTCCGCCATATTCCAGAGTCTTCAGGGCTCCCCGGGAGATCACGCGGTGCGCAAGATCATTCTGACCGCTTCTGGCGGTCCCTTCTTCGGCATGACCGGAGAGCAGCTTGCCACCGTCAAAAAGGAACAGGCTCTCAAACATCCCAACTGGGATATGGGTCAGAAGATCACCATCGACTCCGCAACGCTCATGAACAAGGGTCTGGAGGTCATCGAGGCCGCATGGCTGTTCGGCAAGTCAGTGGACGAGATCGAGGTGGTTGTTCACCGCCAGAGCATAATCCACTCTGCGGTGGAATACTGCGACGGTTCGGTCATCGCTCAGCTTGGTCTGCCCGATATGAGAATACCCATACAGTACGCCATTACGTGGCCGGATCGCGCTCCCTCTCCGGCAAAGCCCCTGAGCCTTACCGAAATCGGACAGCTCACATTTGCTCAGCCGGATACGGAAAACTTCCGCTGCCTTGAGATATGCCGTCAGGCCATGCGCAGGGGCGGACTGTGTCCCTGTGCCGCCAACGGAGCCAACGAAGCCGCCGTGGATCTGTTCCTGCACGACAGAATATCCTTCCCGCAGATCGCCGAGATGGTCGGGGAGGCAATGGAGCGGCAGGCGGTCACTCCCGATTACACCCTTGAGGACGTTCTGGAAGCCGACAAGGCTGCCCGCCGGTTTGTTTACGAAAGAGCGGGACAATGATTATATAACGACGAGGTGCTTGAATGAATCCTGTAGTACAGACAATTCTGACCGTTGTGATAGCTGTGACACTGTTCATGCTGGTCATACTTATCCATGAGCTGGGACACTTTTCCTTCGCCAAGCTGTTCAAGGTCAGGGTCAACGAATTTGCCATAGGCATGGGTCCCCGGCTGTTCGGCTGGAGAAAGGGCGAAACCGACTATTCCGTCCGGCTCATCCCCATCGGCGGCTACTGCGCCATGGAGGGCGAGGACGAGGAAAGCTCCGACGAGCGCGCATTCAACCGCGCAAAGGTGTGGAAGCGCATCATCATCGTGGTTGCCGGCGCCGTGTGCAACATCATCCTTGGTTTTATTTTCATGGTGATCATTCAGGGGCAGCAGGACCTTTACGCCTCCAACACCATCACCGGCTTCTATCCCTCCGCTGTTTCCGTATCCGACTATACCGACGCACTGGCTCAGGACAGCGACAAGGTGTTTTACTGCTATCTTGAGCACTTTGACCGCACTACCGGCGAGCAGTCGGTGGAGCGTTATGAGATGGTGAAAAACGAGGGCGACGAAACTGTCACCGACATGGAAGGCATCACCTGGGAACAGCTTCTTGAAAGGGGCTACGAGCCCGGCGTCATGCAGACTGGCGACAAGGGCACCAACTGCCATATCCTTCGTCAGGCCACCAGCAGCTATACCGGTCTGAGATACGGCGACACCATTTATTCGGTCAACGGCTCCCGCGCCTTCTGCTTCAACGATGCCTATTTCGAGATGGCTGTCGATCAGGACAACACCGTGGACATGGTGGTTATCCGCGACGGTGAAAAGGTGGAGCTCCGGGGAGTGACCTTCGACCGCAGCCCTCAGGGTTACTCGGTGCTGGATTTCACCGTTGATCCCATCGACCGTACCTTCGGCACAATGGTCTCCCAGACCCTGCTGGAATCCCAGTATATGATCCGCTCGGTCTACAAGTCTCTGTTCATGCTGATCACCGGCAGAGTGCCTGTCAGCGAGATGTCCGGCCCCATCGGCATCGCCTCCGCCATCGGCGAGGTTGCCAGCGCCGGATTCAAGTCCAGCTTCATGGACGGCGTGAACAACATCCTCTATCTCATGTCTCTCATCACATTCAATCTTGGTATTTTCAACCTGCTGCCGCTGCCCGCTCTGGACGGCGGACGGCTGATATTCCTCATTGTGGAAGCCATCCGGCGCAAACCGGTGCCTCCCAAGTATGAGGGTATCGTTCACATGGTCGGCTTTGCTCTGCTTATGGCGCTGATGGTGTTCGTCGCCTTCAACGACATTATGAAGCTGGTCACAGGCTGCTCGGGCTGAGCTGACAACAGTCCGGTTAGGAGATTTCTATGACAAGAGAAAACACTCGCAGAGTCATGTGCGGGGGCGTTGCCATCGGCGGCGGCGCTCCCGTTACGATACAGTCCATGCTCAACCGCGAAGCCCACGACATTGAGGGCAGCGTGGCTCAGGCGGTCGCCCTTAAGCGTGCCGGCTGCCAGATTATCCGCGCCGCGGTGCCCGACGTGCAGTCGGCAAGGCTCATCGAGGCGCTGAAAAACGCGGTGAGCGTCCCTATCGTTGCCGATATTCACTTTGATTTCCGCATCGCCCTTGAGTGCGTGCAGGCGGGAGTGGATAAGATCCGCATCAATCCGGGCAACATCGGCGAGCGCAGCCGCACCGAAGCGGTGGTAAAGGCCTGCGCGGACAAGGGAATTCCAATCCGTATCGGCGTCAACTCCGGTTCGGTGGAAAAGGAAATCCTTGCAAAACACGGTTCTCCCACCGCCGAAGCGCTGGTGGAGAGCGCCCTTTATCACGCGTCAATCCTTGAAGAGCTTGGCTTTTTCGACACGGTGATTTCCATCAAATCATCCACCGTAAAGACCACCATCGAGGCTTATCGCCTTGCCGCAGAGCGGTGCAATTATCCCCTGCATCTGGGCGTAACCGAGGCGGGAACCGCCCGCATGGGCATGATCAAATCCGCCGTGGGTATCGGCTCGCTGCTGTGCGACGGCATTGGCGACACCATTCGCGTGTCCCTCACCGCCGACCCCGCCGAGGAAGTCAGGGCCGCCCGTGATATTCTCAAGGCCTGCGGTCTGCGCGGCGGCGTGGAATTCGTTTCCTGCCCCACCTGCGGCCGCACAAAGATCGACGTGATCTCCATCGCCGAGCAGGTTCAGCAGGCGCTGGAAAGCTGCGAAAAAGATATCAAAGTGGCAGTCATGGGCTGCGTTGTGAACGGACCGGGTGAAGCCCGTGAAGCCGACATCGGCATTGCCGGCGGCGACGGCTGCGCGGTCATCATCAGAAAAGGCGAGATCATCCGCAAAATCGATGAGGCTGAAATCGTCCGTGAGCTGCTTGCCGAAATAGAAAACCTGTAATGATTTTTCGGGGAACGAACAGGCAATCAAACGAAGTAAGGAAAGAAAATGGCAGTAAATATCTCTACTCTTTTCTGCGACTGCGCGGAAAACCAGTACATAAAATCCATAGGTGACGGAAAGATTCTCAAAATCGACACTGCCCAGAACGGCAGGCACATGACCGTCACCGCTCAGTTTGACCGGTACATAGACCGTGAATCCCTGCACAACGCCGAGCTGGCTGTACGGGAGAGCTATCTGCTCTCCATGGTGCGCTTTCAGCCCCGCTTTCCGCAGGAATGCTTCGGGCTGGAGGTCATGGACGACCTCATCAGCGAAATGCGCCGTCGCCTGTGCTCGGTCAACGGCTCCTTCACCGGCTGCAAGTGGAGCATGGACGGTGACAGGATCACCGCGCTGCTGCTGCGTGATGCCCGTCCGCTGCTCCGGCGACAGAATTTCGAGGCGGAGATGGCAAAGCTCATCGAAGCCGAATTCGGCGCGAAGGTGACCGTGGCACTGGATTTTGACGAAAGTGTCACTCCGCCTCCGCTGCCCACCCCGAAAGCCGCCAAATCCCCCAACGCGCCGGTGCGCACTCCGGTTGACGACCGTCCCCCCTGGGAGGAGGCCGCTCCTCCCCCCGAAGCACCTGCTGCCGCTGCCCGTCAGGAAGCACCCCGCCCGAGGGAAAAATCCTTCGGCAAGGGCGAGATGGGAGCCAAGGGCTCTCTGCCTCAGCTGGAGGGGCTGCCCGGACACGTCAAGCTCGTGGAAGCCGTCTACGGTCGTCCCCGCAGGGCTCAGGTGGTGCGCATCAGCGAGCTGACACCGGAATATTCCCGCACCACTGTCTGGGGAAAGATATTCAACTACGAAACCAAGGAAACCAAATCGGGCGAGATGCTCATCGTCACCTTCTGCATCACCGACTACACCTCCTCCTGCTCCATCAAGCTGCTGCTCAAGGGCAAGGACAAGGAGCTGGGCGGAGCGCTCAAGAACGATATGGTGGTGCTGGTGCAGGGCGATTACCAGTTTGATTCATGGGACAAGGAAAACATCCTGCGGGCAAACTACATCGCCTCCTGCAGCATGAAGGTGCGCAAAGACGAATCCGAACACAAGCGTGTGGAACTGCACATGCATACCAATATGTCCCGCATGGACGCTGTGTCCGATGTGGGAGACATCGTAAAACGCGCCGCCGACTGGGGGCACAAAGCCATCGCCATCACCGACCACGGCGTGGCGCAGGCATTCCCCGGCGCGATGAACGCCGCTGCCGAGTGCGCCGGAAAGGGCAAGCCCATCAAGGTGCTCTACGGTACCGAGGCGTATTTCATCAACGACACCATCGGCGCGGTGACCGGTTCGAGCGACGCTTCGCTGGACGGTCGTTTTGTGGTGTTCGACCTTGAGACCACGGGTCTTTCCCAGTCCTCCGAACGCATTACCGAAATCGGCGCCGTGGCGGTGGAAAAGGGCGAGATAGTCGACCGTTTCTCCTCCTTTGTCAATCCCGAGATGCCCATCCCCTCCAACATCACCGCCCTGACCGGCATAACCAACGCCATGGTCAAGGACGCCCCCGCCGAGGATGTCGCCGTGCGCGATTTCCTTGAGTTCGCGGAAGATTCGGTACTGGTGGCTCACAACGCCAACTTTGACACCGGCTTCATCGGTGCCGCCTGCATGCGTCTGGGTCTGGAATTCAGCAACACCTTTATTGATACCCTCGCTCTCAGCCGCGCCATGTATCCCGATCTTTCCAGCCACAAGCTGGACGCGGTGGTAAAGCATCTGGGACTGCCTGAGTTCAACCATCACCGGGCAGTGGACGACGCCGAGGCGCTGGCGGGCATCTTCAAATGCATGCTTACGGAAATGACCGGCGGCATGAAGCTGGAAAGGGTCAGCCAGATCAACACCAGCGTAAAGGGCGGCGACACACGCAAGCTCAAATCCACCCATCTTATTGTGCTGGCGCGCAATCTGACGGGTCTGAAAAACCTCTACAAGCTCATTTCCGAAGCCCACACCACCGGCTTCTACAAACAGCCGCGCATCACCCGCAGCCGTCTGCAGGAGCTGCGCGAGGGTCTGATTATCGGCAGCGCCTGCGAGGCCGGCGAGCTGTATGCCGCAGTCAAGTCGGGCATGCGCCAGGACGAGCTGCAGCGACTGGCTTCCTTCTACGATTATCTCGAGATACAGCCCCTGTGCAACAACGCCTTTATGATACGCAACGGCGAGGTCAGGAGCGAGGAGGAACTCATCCGCATCAACAAAGCCATCGTCAGGCTGGGCGAAAAGCTGGGCAAGCCCGTTGTGGGCACCTGCGACGCCCACTATCTCGATCCGGAGAATGATATCTTCCGCCGCATTCTGCTCACCGAGCTGGGCATGAGCGATTCCAACGTGCCTGCCCATCTCTATTTCCGCACCACCGAGGAAATGCTTGCGGAATTCGACTATCTGGGCGAAAAGAAAGCCCTTGAAGTCGTTGTCACAAATCCCAACCTCATCGCCGATATGTGCGAATCGATACTGCCCGTGCCGCCGGGAACCTTCCCACCCAGCATTCCCGGATCGGACGACGACCTGCGCCGCATCACCCGTGAGCGCGCCCGCAATATGTACGGCGATCCCCTGCCCGAGTATGTTGAAGCACGCCTTGAAAAGGAGCTCAACAGCATCATCGGCAACGGCTACTCCATCATGTACATGATCGCCCAGAAGCTGATTGCCAACTCCGAGGAGCACGGCTATCTGGTCGGCTCCCGTGGTTCGGTCGGTTCGTCCTTTGTCGCTACCATGGCGGGCATCTCCGAGGTAAATCCGCTGGCTCCCCATTACGTCTGCCCCAAGTGCAAAAAGAGCCAGTTCTTCATAAACGACCTGTCCATCGGCTCCGGCTTTGACCTGCCGGAAAAGGACTGTCCCGACTGCGGCGTGCCCTATATCCGCGACGGTCACGATATCCCCTTTGAAACCTTCCTCGGCTTCAACGGAGACAAGCAGCCGGATATCGACCTCAACTTCTCAAACGAATACCAGACCGCTGCCCACCGCTACACCGAATCGCTGTTCAAGGCGGGCAACGTGTTCAAGGCAGGCACCATCGGCACCGTCGCCGAAAAGACAGCCTTCCGCTACGTCATGAAGTATCAGGAGAAGTACGATCTGCACTTTTCCTCCGCCGAGGTGGAGCGACTCAAAAAGGGCTGCATGGGCGTAAAGAGCACCACCGGACAGCACCCCGGAGGCATGGTCGTTGTACCCTCGGAGTACGAGGTTTACGACTTCTGCCCCATCCAGCACCCTGCCAACAAAGCAGAATCGGGCGTACTGACCACCCACTTTGATTTCCATTCCATTCACGACACCATACTCAAGCTGGACCTGCTGGGACACGTCAGCCCCACCATCTACAAATACCTCGAGGACCTGACCGGCATTCCCGTCATGGACGTTCCCATGAGCGATCCGCAGGTCATGAGCCTCTTCACCTCCACCGAGGCGCTGGGAGTGACTCCGGAGGATATCAACTCCCCCACCGGCACATTCTCCCTGCCGGAGGTGGGCACCGCCTTCGTGCGCCAGATGCTGGTGGACACCCAGCCGAAGACCTTCTCCGACCTGCTGCAGGTTTCGGGACTGTCCCACGGCACCGGTGTTTATCTGGGCAACGCAAAAGATCTCATCGCCAGCGGCCAGTGCACCATTTCCGAGGTTATCGGTACCCGAGACAATATCATGATATACCTCATCAAGAAAGGCGTGGACAACGCCCTTGCCTTCAAGATCACTGAGATCGTCCGTAAGGGCAAGGCAAAGAAGCTGCTCACCGACGAGATGGTGCAGACCATGAAGGATCACGACGTCCCCCAGTGGTACATCGATTCCTGCTTCAAGATCCAGTACATGTTCCCCAAGGCTCACGCCTCGGCGTACATGATCTCGGCGCTGCGCCTTGGCTGGTACAAGGTTCATCGTCCCATCGAATACTACTGCGCCTACTTCACCGCCCGGTGCGAAAACTTTGATCCGGACGCCACCGAGAATATCGGCAGAGCCAACGAGCTGCTCACCCAGATCGAGAGCAAGGGCAAGGGCGCCAGCCAGACCGAGGAAGGCGCCTACGCCATCATCCAGATCATCGTGGAGGCTCTGGCACGCGGCATCGAATTCCTCCCCATCGACCTGTACGCCAGCGACGCCAAGCGTTTCCTTCCCGAGGACGGAAAGATCCGAATGCCCTTCGTCGCCCTCAAGGGTCTGGGCGAAGCGGCGGCACTCAACCTTGCCCGCGCCGCCCTTGACGGAGAATTCGTCTCCAAGGAGGATATCGTTGAGCGCGCAGGCGTGTCCAAGAGCATCATCGAGATTCTCGACAACGCAGGCGCTCTGCACGGCCTGCCGGAGAGCAGCCAGATGAACATCTTCGAGATGGAAGATCAGTAATATCCCCGCGGCGTTCTGCCGCGCAAAATATCACCACAGTTCAGGAGGTCACGAGAAGTGGCACGAAAGAAAGGTACACCTGTCCAGAACGAAACCGAAGAGCTTACCGGTTACATAAAAGGCGCCGGAATGGTGGTCGAACAGCCGGTCACCGAGGCTATCGAGAGCAACTATATGCCCTACGCCATGAGCGTAATCATGAGCCGCGCCCTGCCGGAGATTGACGGCTTCAAGCCCTCTCACCGCAAGCTGCTGTACACCATGTACAAGATGGGCCTGCTCACCGGCAACCGGCAGAAATCCTCCAAGATCGCCGGCGCGACCATGACACTCAACCCCCACGGCGACGCGGCTATATACGAGACCATGGTTCGCATGACCACCGCTTACGAGGCGCTGCTCATTCCCTACGTCGATTCCAAGGGATCCTTCGGTAAGGCGTATTCTTCCGATACGGCACCCGCCGCCTCCCGATACACCGAGGCAAAGCTTGCCCCCGTGGCAAGGGAACTCTTTGCCGACATCGACAGCGACGCGGTGGACATGGTGGATAACTTCGACAACACCGAAAAGGAACCGGCTCTGCTGCCGGTCACCTTCCCCACCATCCTTGCCAACAGCCTGACCGGTATCGCCGTCAGTATGGCCAGCTCCATCTGCTCCTTCAACCTCAACGAACTTATCGACACCACCATAGCCCTTATCCGCGATCCGGAGCACGATATACTCTCCACCCTGCTGGCTCCGGATTTTCCCGGCGGCGGCGAGATTCTTTACAACCGCGAGGAGCTGGAAAAGGTCTACCGCACCGGCCGCGGCAGCATTCGTGTGCGCTCGCGATACAGCTATGACAAATCTGCCGGCTGCATCGACGTGTATGAGATTCCCTTCTCCACCACCGCCGAGCAGATTATCAAGAAGATCATTGAACTTGCCAAGCAGGGCAGGCTGCGCGAAGTCAACGACGTGCGCGACGAGACCGGCAAGCAGGGTCTGCGCATAAGCATCGATATCAAGCGCAGCACCGATCCGGACAAACTCATGCAGAAGCTGTTCCGCATGACCACCCTTGAGGACAACTTCTCCTGCAACTTCAACGTGCTCATCGCCGGACGCCCCATGGTTCTGGGTGTGCGCGAGCTGCTGGAGGAGTGGACGGCCTTCCGTGTGGAATGCGTGCGCCGCCGTGTCCACTTTGAACTGACCAAGCGCAGGGAACGTATCCATCTGCTGGAGGGTCTTGCCAAGATACTTCTGGACATCGACAAGGCCATTGAGATCATCCGCAACACCGAGGAGGAGAGCGAGGTTGTCCCCAACCTGATGATCGGCTTCGGCATCGACAAAGTCCAGGCTGAGTATGTGGCTGAGATCAAGCTGCGCCACCTCAACCGGGAATACATCCTCAAGCGCACTGACGACATCGAGCGTCTGCGGGAGGAGATTGCCGAGCGGGAGGAGATCCTCGGCTCAAAGGCAAAGGTCAAGAGCATTATCATAAGCGAGCTCAAGGAGGTGGCCAGAAAGTACGGCCAGCCTCGCCGAAGTCCCATTGTGTACAATGCCGAAACCATTGACCTGCCGGAGGAGGACGATACCCCGGATTATCCTGTGCATCTGTTCTTCACCAAGGAGGGTTATTTCAAGAAAATCACACCCCAGTCTCTTCGCATGAGCTCAGAGCACAA
>JAZUPE010000009.1:0-11109 GCA_045605025.1 Acutalibacteraceae bacterium | reverse complement strand
CGGAAGGTCACTATTGATTTGACTACCGCCAGAAACACCTCGGTAGCAAGATCCTCTGAAAGAGAGGCATCACGGCTCAGACTGAAGATATAGCTATAAACATCCTTATAGTATCTGCTGAACAACTCTTCTATCAGTTTTCGCATTGTGACCCTCCTTTCAACCAATTAGTGTCGAAAATCCAAATTTTGTTACAGCTTTTATGACATATTTTACTTTATATGCAGAGAATATTCAATAAATGAAAAAGCAGGCGGCACGATCATAGCCAACCATACCGCCTGCAGGTTAATTATTCAGACAATGCTATTCAATCAGAATTTGCCCGCGGCAAGCACCCAATAGATCTGTCCGTCATCGCTCTGTCCGGAAACAAGGCACATATGAGTAAGATCGCCAAGCAGCTTCTCCGCCAGATGAGACGTATTAAGCCACTCCTTCACCACACGTCTCGGCGTCTGATGTCCAGCTCCCAGCAGTTCGATGAATCCTGTGCCGTCCTGCGCCAGAGCCTCGTATGCGGTGGTGTAATCCTGACCTCCGGGTCGGGTGTGTGAGAAGGATTCCTTTATCTCCTCAAGGCGCAGCATGGCGGCTTCGTAAAGTCCTGTGCCATCTGACTGTTCGGCTATTTTCAGCTCATCAAGTCCGTGTTCACCACGAACATGATTTATCACCACAGCTGCTTCCTCGCTAAGCTTTTTGCTCTCCTCGACAGCTGCAAGGACATTTTCCATCTCCTCCACGGCGCTCTGGAGATGCTCTGATTCAACCAAAGCCGTCGAGTCATCAGAAGCCTCTACGGGGAAAGATGAGATTATCGCCGCATTTTCGATAGTGTATTGCTTCAGCTTCGTGTATATCTCATCGGGTGTGGTGTAGTATTTCTTGTCCCACATTCCGACGACGGCAACGTGTTGTGTACCGTTGGCGAAAAGAATCTGTTCCTCGCCGCCGGGGTATCCTGCAAGAACAGCGCCGCTGCCCGGCTTGATGGCAAGGTAATCTTCGTAGGAAATCTCCGTCCAGCCGTCCGTATCTCCGATTATGCTCAGCAGTTCCTCCGCACCACCGTCATTGCTCACGGGGAAGGTCTGGTAATAAGCAGAGGTGGCTTCGGCGAAGATGGTCAGATTGAGATGAGGGTCACGCGACCACAGCTCAAGTAATTCCGCTGCATTGCGCTGGGGCATGTCGGGTGCGGTGTTCTCCAGCTCGCCCAGCAGTTCCATAAGCTGACGGTGGTTCTCCTCCGGCATACGGTAGCATTTCTGCTGTGGCAGGACAAATTTGTCATCAGATGGATAGGTGATGTAAACATCCAGATCATCCTGCTCGATTTCTGTCTGGAAGAACCATCGCCCGTATATGCTGATTGTCTGCGGTCCGAATTCGTCGCTTTCCAAAGTAACATCATAGGTAGCGTTTCCGAGGTCATCGGTTCCGGTAGGCTGATATTCGTGCCAGCTTTCGTCCGGAGTCAGCAGCGCGGCAGCCTTTGCTGCGGTATCGTAATCCAGCACTTCCTTGCGTACCCACTGCCCGTCGCTGAGAACTGTGAAGTACATTGCCGCAAAAGGCTTTTCAGCTGCGTCGGCAGAAGAAGTCTGACTTGCTTCATCTGTCACTTTATTGGCACTATTGTCCGCGCAGGCTCCGAGAACAAGTCCGGCGACGGCGAAAACTGCAACCGCCGCAAGGCTCATGAGCAAACCTGCTCTTGTGGTTCGTTTGTAATTCATTGCATCCTCCAATCGTTCCTTGAGTCGGGACGCTCCGGAGGTCATGGCGGTAGCAAGTGGGCAGAATCCACTCTGCACCGCCGCCGATTCCATAAGCGTCCGGATGTATTGCTTTCGTTCGTCCGAGGGCATATCTCTGACAACATACTCGTCACAGGCTCGCTCGCAGGCTTCGTTCATCTCCCGGCGCAGCAGCGGCATCAGTGGGTTAAACCAGTACACCGCACAGCAAAGTTCCGTTGCCCACTTGACGAGAATATCTCCCCGTCTGTGATGTGCCGATTCGTGTCGCAATGCGCTGTGCATCTGCCATTCGGGCATATCGGTAGTCGGAAGAAGAATGACAGGCTTTATCACGCCTATGAGCATGGGTGAAACAACTGCATCGGTGACAAGGACCGGCAGCCTGCTAAATCCGTCAACTGCAACACAGCGGCTGTTCTTCATAATCGAACGCCGGAAAAGAGCGTAACTGACCACGGTGCGTCCGAACATAATCAGCGCACCGGTAAGCCATATTCCGAACATCACCGCTGCCCATGGGAACGTCTGTCTTTCTACGATATTGTCCTGCTGAGGAATCTTCTCCGACGCAGTAATCGTGATGTGCTGGGACTGCGTGATGTTTGGTGCCGTTATGTTCTGCGGCGCGACCGTGCCTTCATCATATTCAGGCATTACCTGCTGCGTCTGTGCACGTTCCATACTGCCGTCATACACTCTCTGCATCAGAGAAAACTCCGGCGAAAATGGAATCAGCATACGCAGCACAACCACCACATACAGCAGATACACCGCCCACTGGGGCAGATGCTTCCGGAGTGTGGAACGCAGCCCACGCAGCAGCAGAATCATGATGCTGCCGGTGACAGCAAGAGAAAGGATGGTGTAAATAACGCTCATATTACCACCTCTTTACTGACCGTCCTCCGGCGCAAACATGGCTCTGAGTTCGGCAATATCCTCTGCCGTCAGCTGATCACAATCAACCAGCGAGGCTGCGAGATTTCTGGCGCTGCCGCCAAAGAGCCGGTCAATGAGCCGACGGGTGGTGAGCTGCCGGTACTCCTCTCTGCTGATGTTCGGGGTGTAATGGAAAACGTCACGCTTTTCGGCAGCAACTGCTTCTTTTGTCACCAGCCGAGAAAGCAGAGTTTTGGTCATGGACGCATCCCAACCAAGCCTGTCCGCCGCGGCTATGCGAAGATCGGTAACTGTGGCCTCTCCTCTCTCCCACAGCAGCTCCATCAGCTCCAGTTCGGAATCGGTTATCTTTTTTGCGATGTTGTCCATTATACTTCCTCCTTTGGGTCTATGTGCACACAGAGTTTACATTTGTCATCTGACGATTATAGTCTACAACTGTAACCTGCGTTTGTCAAGAGAAAAATAAGCAGCCCCACCGGAAACACGCCGCAATGTGTATTCCGATGGGGCGACTTGCGAGGTAATACTTATTCTCGATTGTAACACGGCTTCTGTCAGCTCATGTAATCAATCCGCTGACGGTTGACTCTTCTCAGACCGTTCATCCGATTACAACGTCATATTCACACCCCTCAGGCAAGGCATCGGTATAAACAATCTGCAGGAGCGGCCGGTATTCCGCGACATAGAATTCTTCTCTGGAAAGCTCACTTCCGTTTTGTAACACCACGCGCGTAACAACAACAGTCCGCCCCGGCTGTCCGCTCTGGTTTGTTTTACTGATTTCCGGTCGTCTGTACACCGTACCGTACGCAATGTATTCCTGCTCGCTGAACTCCAGCTCTGTCCGCTTGCCGTCATCAGTGCCGTATATATGAGCTGTGATTTCTCCATTTTTACAGATCATACGAATCATTACCGGATGCTCGCTGCTGTTGATGAAGCAGAAATCAGACTGTCCCCACGATACAACTGTATCGTTTCCATAGCTCTGCACGCCGTCATATAGGGTGTAATTCACAGTATACATGTGTGGATGATGCTCTGTTATCTCCATCCCTGCTGTAACAGCGGCATTGAACAGTGTTGTAGCAGTCTGAGAGATACCGCCGCCGAAGTCTTCATCGGTTTCTTCAAAGGCATAAACAGTAGCCTTCGAAAAACCGCGCTCCTCGATCCTCTCGCCTACCGCGCTGTTAAACGAAAACGTATCACCCGGCTGCAGCACTGTACCGTCAATGTAACGGGCAGCAGCTTCAATATTGTTTGAGCGACCTGTATTCGCATCATTATACGATGTTGAATATTCGGCAAGACGGTCCGGATAACTTCCGGCATTGTCGCTTTCCTCAATATCCGATACAGTAACATTTTCGTTCGCAGGCAAAGCAGAGACTGTGCTGTCGCCTGCCGCGCCGGAAAACATAACGATAAACGAGATTACAATCACAAGCACTATAATGGCTGCAGCCCATAGCATAATATTGCCGGATTTGATTTTATTCATTGATTCACACTCCTTTGTACTGTTCGGTCATGGCATAGATCATCCTTTCGGGATGGGTTCGTTGCTTCCGTAGCACTTGTCACGCTGAGCGAAAACGGTTATCAATGCCCTCGCGTCTCCGTAGCACTCTATTTGTATTCCAATACCGTATGCCGGAGCATTATACGCAACAGTAAGAGGCGTGCTATAGATGGATTCACCCGGTGCAAAATACGTAAACCCCGCCTGCGTCAGACGCTTTTTGAACTCAGACATATACGATGAATCGATATCGCCCACCCTGAACGAAACCATATCCATCTCCGCCCTGTGTCCATACATTATCTGATCATCTTCTTCGGACGACGGCACTCCTGCCAGATAATGCTGAACTGCCTCAAGAGTACCAACATCAAACACAGGCACATCACCCAGAAGATAATGCAATCCCGGTACATCCCACAGTTCGGATGGGTTTCTCTTTACCAGATCGTGTCCCACATTCGGACTGAAATCATCGTAGACCACGCCATACTCAATTCCCTCAGGGAGATTATTTGTATACACGATCTGGTTGAGCGGACGGTAGGAAACGCTCAGTACAAAGTCTCGCATATCGATTCCTTCACTGCTATACTGTCCGCGGTACACATTGAACACCCTGCCGTCAATGCCTTGCTGAGTTGTTTTGCCCTCCTCTTCGGGATAGAAAACCGTGCTGTAGGGAATGATCTCAACTTCTTCCAGAATCATATCGAGCCGTTCGCCGTTGGATATTCCCATAATGCGCACTGTAACCTCGGAGCGTTCACAGGTTACATCGATGCGAACAGGATGTTCGCTGCGGTTGACAAAACGCAGGTCACTGTAACCCCATGTCACCGCAGCATCAATACCGCATACATTGACCATTCCCTCATGGAGATATGTAACGCAATACATATTGTTGCGGTACTCGGTAATGTCCATACCGGCGCGGAAAGCGGCATTGTAAAGAACTGTTGCGGTCAGACCCACTCCGCCGCATTTTTCGCCGTCATCCTCCTCAATAGGCAGAACAGCCTCCATAAAGCCGCGCTCGGGAGTACGCTTCCCGACCACGTCATTGAAGGAAAATTCCTCACCCGGCATAAGGACCGTCCCATCAATATATTCTGCCGCAGTCTCGATATTATGGGCACGCCCCGGTATTGTGGCATCGTAATTCAGCGAATACTCCGCTATCACATCCGGATAACTCACGGTATCCTGCGAGGAAACAAGGGAGTTTATCACCGTCAGCAGACTGCGGAGCACATCCGGATCCATCCTTCGAATCCAGCAGCTTCCCGGATATTCGTCCAATATCTCCGGACAGTTTTCGATGCCATTTTCCTCCACCTCTAAATATGCCTCGCCGGTAAAAAACTCGCTGCTGGGTTCCCAGAGTTTTACAAGTCCGTCGGCAGAGATATCTATAATCTGAGCGCTGTTGTTAAGGACAATGCGTATGGTATGCTCGAATGTGTCCGGCAGTTCCTCGGGTGCAACTGTTTTCCAGCTGCACAGATTAAGTGCCCAACCAACTCTTTGGGCTCCGCTGAATTCCTTGACAGAGCAGATTTCAAACGGCTCATCTGACGAGCCGTCGTAAAGCATGATTGTCGCCTTTGCCGGATAATACAGCTCTATCTCTCCCGCTCCGGGAGGATCCTGAACCTGCTGCTTTTCTGTGCAGGACATAAGGCGCTCAACAAACGCATCCCAACGACTGTCGGGAATTTTGTATGTCCAGTAATAGCCCTCATAGCATATTTGGTCAAAGAAATCACCGATATTCAGATGTATCTCTTCCGCATCATATCCGCCTGTGTCATGTTGGTATTCGACTACATATCCGTCACCGGTAATGCAGAAATAATCGAAGTAATTAACGGTCAGATCATTCTGCTTCCATGAGTTCGCTGGAATATCCTCAACCTTGACAGGATTGCCCCGTGCCTCATCCAGAATATCCATAAACCAGACGAGATCATTGACGGTAGTTATATAGGCGTCGTGGAGTCTGCTGTCCGATTCATTATATATACTGCAGTAGAATTCCTCCGGCAGCCCTTTTAGGTCAACATCAGAAGCAGACGAAAAGACATCCAATACAGAAATCACTTCTACAGTTGATTCTTTATACTTTCTGTCCACCGCACCGGTAAAGGTAACCGCAAGCGCAGCTATTAGCACCACGCTCACCACTGCAGCCGCCCATTTCACCGTCCTTGGATTGCTGCATATTGCCTGCAGCCTTTCCTTGACCGTTCTACCCGAACCGCTCATTGTTGTGGATGTCAGCATGACGTCCGCGGAAGCAGAGCCTGCCATGAGCATATCCACCAGCGTGCGCCCGTACTCGATTCTGTACTCGTCTCCTACAGCCTTTGCAACCGCGCTGTCGCAGGCAAGCTCGCTGTCCTTTCTGGAAACCGATGCCGCGATCCACACCAGCGGATTGAACCAGTATATCGCAGCACAGATCACCCTCAGCACAGACCACACGTGATCGAAATGGCGATAGTGCACCAGTTCATGGGTAAGCACATAGCCGGTTCTCTTCCTGTCCTCTGCGGCAAATCCGTTGAGATAGATCACCGGACGGATAAATCCGAACAGGCAGGGCGAGGAAAGTTCATCAACGATATAAACCGGAAGATCTGTATTCACTTCGCTTGCAGGTCTGCGATTCTTCTTAAGGAAGATGCCGAAGCGCACATTGGTCACAACCGCCCACCCGAGCACCAGCACTGTTCCGGTCAGCCAGACCGCTGTAATGACCTTGTCTGTCGGGACAGATTTATGCGGAGCTGAAACATTCTCCTGTACTTGATGATTCTCTTCGGGGATTGAAGGCACAGGAATAGTTATCTGCTCCGGTGCAGAAATATCAGTTTCAATCCGTACGCCATCCTGCTGCGCTTCACCAGATCCCTCAGCGATTTCACTGTCTGCGCCTTCGTCGGTTATTCCAGAATACGAAAAATCATCATTCACGGATGATTGCTGCTGAGATTTACTCTCAAACAGATTCATGACGCTTGCACGACTGTCAAAAAAGTTGAACGGCAGCAGCAAACGCAGCGCAACTATCGCCCACAGCGCGTAGATTACTGTCGGAGACAGCTTGCCTCGAAGCAGAAAACGCAGTGCAACCACGATAAGAATAAGTATTGATGATGTAATGATTATTTCGAGCATGAGTAAACTCCTTTTCTGATGCGTGTCCTCATACAACGGTTCTGCCGGTTATGCCGCAAGCCAGACGTCTTCAATTCTGTCGCAGCGCTCTGCAAGTCCGTCCGGCACATAGTACCATTGCTCATCGCCCTTGAAGATCAACTGAATATAGCCGGCGTCCGCATAGACTGTCATTATGCAATCGGGCGGTGAATAGGGCGCAATGCTGCTGAGTTTAACTGTGCTGCTATGCTCGAGCTTAGCCGTATCAGGCTTTTCGGCAGCGGACCAACTACCGGCATCAGAGAACAGTTCCCATAATCCACAGAACATTTTTCCGCCATATGCAAGGCCGCGGGGTTCATAAAACTTCGGATATTCAAGGTTGATATCGGAACAGAAAAGATTGTCAAAATGACCGTTGCCCGTGACGAACGTTCTGTTTCCTGCAATATGTTCCAGTGTAAAATAGTGCATGAGTGCGAAAAGAGAAGAGTTGTTTGTAAGCTCCAGTTCGATGCTTTCATCCTCATCCACGGGTATGGTCATCCAAGCCGCATACTGGGAAATGCTTATTTGCATGGAAACCTCATATGTTATATGGGTTGTGTCGGTCTGGGAAAAGTAGCATGACTCATAGACACGGTTGTCCTCAGGTAGCGCAGAGCTGTCAAAGCGCGGAAGCTTGGCTATACGATGTATCGGAAGATAGGAAAGCACATCTTCGATTTTCTCCTGTGTATCCAGAATGACATATGAATCGAGATACTCCATACAGCAGGAACCGGAATAAATCAGGTCGAGAATAGCCTGCTGATCATCCTCAAGATATTCATCGCCGTCAAAATCCTTTCTTTCCATGATGTCCAGATGCCTTAATATGGTGTCCAAAGCTCCGTCAGACAGTTTGTACCCTCCGCAATAGCCTTTGTAGAAAAGACCGTTAGCGTAGCTGAAAGGCGCACCCTCGTTTGTAAACATCAGCTCGTTGGAGCCTTCCTCATTAAACGCCTCATACTTCCACAAAGCGTATCCGTTAGCGGTCAGAACAAAATGCTCCTGTTCGTCCAGAATGATATATGCCGCAACCATTGAATCGGCGGGAATGCCATTCAGCCCAACATCCTGCCATTCTTCGGTGTGCAGCAAGCGGACAAGGTACGCACTGTCAAAGGAATCCTTCGCGATAAATCTGCCGTATGGAAATCCGGATGGCTTAGGCTTTATTCTGTACAGCGTGGCTCTTGTTGTTTTGGGTTCAGATATTATTTCAATGTTTTTCTGCTGCGGCTGATGATTGGAATAAATCGCCTGAAGCTGTTCCACAAGTTCCTTCTGACTGCCCTCAGGCATACGGTAGAAAGCGTATTGGCCCTCAATATATTCTCCAGCGAAGACATTATCCGTATCGATTGTAACGGTTCCCATCGAAGAACCCGCTCCGGAAGAACTGCACCAAACAAGATAACCATCATTAGTTACGTTGTAGTGCTCGTATGTATTTACCCTTATATAAGCATTCACCCATGAGTCAGACGGAATTTCTTCGGGCTCGACCAGGGTCATGCTGCTCAGGTCAAGCGCTGACATAATGATATCCCGATCTTTGATCGTCCATGCATCTTTCATTATTCCAGGAAGCTTGTCTTCCCGATCAGCACTGAAATAGACCTCATATGAAACCTTCGAAGGTACCTCAACGGGTGGTTCAGGAAAGATGTAAGTAGGCTCTTCTACTGAAGCAGCATCGGTGGGTGATACTGTCTCTCCCTTATCCTGTGCAGCACCCGTAAAGGTCACAACAAAAGCTGCAATAATCACAACACATACAGCAATCGCCGACCAGAGCAGTGTTTTGGGATTGCGGCAGATGGTTGATATACGCTCCTTGATGGACTTTGAACCGGAGTTCATCGAGGTAACAGTCAGAGTGACATTTGCTGGGGCATAGTGCACACCCATCATGTCTACCAGCGTTCTTCCGTAATCCAGACGATGCTCCTCGCCGATGGCCTTGACCACTGCGCTGTCGCAGGCAAGTTCACTGTCCTGACGGGAAATTGACGCAGCTATCCACACAAGTGGATTGAACCAATAGATCGACACACACAACACGCGAACTATAGCCCAGATGTGGTCCCGATGGGTGTAGTGGATGTATTCGTGGTTGATTATGTATTCGGCACGCTGACGATCGCACGCGGCAAATTCATTAAGGTAGATTCCGGGACGAATTACACCGAACAGACAGGGCGTGCTGATGCCCTCGGCGATGTAAACGGGCAGGAGTGTGTTCTCGTACAGTTGTTCACGGCTGTTCTTCAGGCGAAGCCAGAATGTCAGGTTGCTGAACAGGGCATATCCCAGAACGCCGACAGCACCTACCAGCCACACAGCAAGAAGAATGTCCTCTGCTTTCGGAGCTTTGTTGTTTGTTACGCTGTTATCGACATGAGTATTGTCTGCGTTACCGTTTTGCTCATTCTGAATTATCTCATACTCTGCATATGGCAATTCTTCGTGGAACTCATCTGTGTCCGTATAGGGATTGTCTGCATCGAGCATATAATCCGGAACGCTTTGAAAGGTTTGTTCTGTGTCAATCGGTTCATCAATTGTTTCCTGACGTTCGAACAGATTCATTACGCTTACACGGCTGTCAAAAAAGTTGAACGGCAGCAGCAAACGTAGCGCAACTATCGCCCACAGAGCGTAAATAACTGTCGGGGACAGCTTGCCTCGCAGCAGAAAGCGCAATGCAAGCACGATAAGAATCAGTATTGATGATGTGATTATGATTTCGGTCATATTCTCACTCCCTTATCCGCAAAAGCAAAATATGTTTATTCATTCTCCTCGGCCTGTTTAAGCAGCTCGTACAGCTCGTCTATCTCCTTCCTGCTCATGGAGCGGCTGTTGACAAACTGGGCAACCAGTGAAGTAACGCTGCCGCCGAACATCCTATCCACCAGCGAACGGGTTTCGTGTTCGGCAACCTCGTCGCGAGTCACAGCAGGGTATATCAGTTTTGCCTTGCCGCCGTCCTCGTACCGCAGCAAGCCTCTTGACTCCATACGGGCAACCATAGTGGTAACGGTGCTCTTCGCCCAACCTACCTGCTCGTTCATCGCCTTGACTATCTGCATGAGTGTCTTGGGAGAATCCTCCCAAAGATACTCCATTATCTTCCATTCGCTTGCAAAAATCTGCTTATCCATGATTATCCTCCTCTCGGACTACCGTGATAGACCTAACATATCACATCGGACTATTGCTGTCAACCGTTTTCTTGTAAATGATTTTTGAACATCGGAGCGGTTGTGTAACGAAAATGTAAATTTGGCAGAAAACTATTGCGCCACAATGTCTAATGTGTTAGAATCCAACTTGTAGATGTCTAACGCGTTAGAAGGAGATTGCAATTATGCCTGACTATAAACTTTTTGAAGCCGAATACAGAATGATGAACATTCTTTGGGACAACGAACCATTGAGCTGTTCTGAGCTTGCACAGCTATGCGATGAGCTGCTCGGATGGAAGCGCACAACAACATACACTCAGATCAAGCGCATGGAGGAACGTCAGTTTATCCGCAGGGACGGCTCCATGCTTACCGCTTTGGTTAAGAGGAATCAAGTTGAGCAATTCGACAGTGAAGAAATTGTTGATGGACGCTTCAATGGCTCTCTGCCGAAATTCGTTGCAGCATTCATAGGCAGCAAGCGGATGACGAAAGACCAGATTGACGA
>JAZUPE010000008.1:0-30077 GCA_045605025.1 Acutalibacteraceae bacterium | reverse complement strand
ACATGGCTACGATCCGACTTGGGTGACGTCCAGCAGCAGCAGGTCCTTCACGTCGCCGGTGAACACGCCGCCCTGCAGAGCAGCGCCCATGGCCACGCACTCGTCGGGGTTGATGCCCTTGAAGCCCTCCTTGCCGGTCAGCTTCTTGACCATCTCCTGAACGGCGGGGATACGGCTGGAGCCGCCCACCATCAGCACCTTGGCAAGGTCAGAGGGCTTGAGACCGGCATCGGACATAGCCTGACGGACGGGGCCCATGGTGGCCTCCACCAAATGACCGGTCAGCTCGTTGAACTTGGCACGGGTCAGAGTCACATCCAAGTGCTTGGGGCCGGTAGCGTCGGCGGTAATATAGGGCAGGTTAATGTTGCTGGTCATGACGCCGGAGAGCTCGATCTTGGCCTTCTCAGCGGCTTCCTTGAGACGCTGCATAGCCATCTTGTCGTTGGACAGGTCAATGCCGCTGGTCTTTTTGAACTCGCTGATGATCCAGTCCATGACGCGCTTGTCGAAGTCGTCGCCGCCCAGGCGGTTGTTACCGGCAGTGGCGAGAACTTCCTGAACGCCGTCGCTCATCTCGATGATGGAAACGTCAAAGGTACCGCCGCCCAGGTCATAGACCATGATCTTCTGGGCATTTTCCTTGTCGATGCCGTAGGACAGAGCGGCAGCGGTGGGCTCGTTGATGATACGCTTGACTTCAAGACCGGCGATCTTGCCTGCGTCCTTGGTTGCCTGACGCTGGGCGTCGGTGAAGTAAGCGGGAACGGTGATAACAGCGCTGGTGACCTTCTCGCCCAGATATGCCTCGGCGTCGGTCTTGAGACGCTGCAGGATCATTGCGGAAATCTCCTGGGGAGTGTAGTTTTTGTCGTCGATGGTGACGCGGTAGTTGGTGCCCATCTCGCGCTTGATGGAGGAGACGGTGCGGTCGGGGTTGGTGATGGCCTGACGCTTTGCGACCATGCCGACCATACGCTCGCCGTCCTTTGAGAAGGCAACGACGGAGGGGGTGGTGCGGGCGCCTTCACTGTTGGGGATAACTACGGGCTCGCCGCCTTCGATAACAGCGACGCAGGAGTTGGTGGTTCCGAGATCAATACCGATTGTTTTTGCCATAATTACATATTCCTCCAAATCTGTGGCCGTGCGTATGAACGATCACCGCGCGGCGGGTCAAATGAATTTTCGTTTCTGCAATATAGAACGCCGTGCGGCGGACTGCGGAGCTGCAGTCTTCCGTCTGACGGGGCGTGTCCGGCGGAAATCAGGATTCTCCGCGGCGCCTTTGCCGCGCTGGCGATTGAATTCACGAAGGGGATGGCGGAGCTTACTCCTCGGTCTGGACCATGGCAGGGCGGATGACCCTGCCGTTGAGAGCGTAACCGCGCTGGAGCACCAGAGTGATCTGGCCGCTCTTATATTCGCCGGTGGAAACAACGCCCACACCCTGATGGAGGTTGGGGTCAAAGGATTCACCAACCTCGCCGAAAGAGGTTACGCCCAACTGTTCGAAGATGGCGGATGACTGGGTAAGCACCATCTCGATGCCTTTGTGCAGTGCTTCGGCAGAGGTCTTGTCGGCAGCGAGAGCGCGCTCGAGGTTATCCATAACCGGCAGGAGCGCGGTGATGCAGTCGGAACGAACTTCACCGGCGATAGCTTCTTTTTCGCGGACGGTGCGCTTGCGGAAGTTATCGTATTCGGCGGCAAGGCGCTGATAGCTGTCCTTGAGCTGAGCCAGCTCGGCAGCAACAGGATCGACCTGCTCCGGCTCATCAACGGGTTCAGCGTCGGGAATGTCGTCAAATTCTGCAGCGACCTCCGCTTCCAGTTCCTCGGCGGAAAGCTCTGCTTCGGGCTGTACCTTTTCTTCGGCTGCGGGGTCGGTGCTCTTCTTTTTCCTGTCAAACATCATTATATGTCTCCGTTTCTTTGATTATTGCCCGACATGCCGGGCGGCGGATAATTCTGTGTGATGAATCTGCGGTAACCCGCTTTCCCGCGGGATGGTTTCAGTTGTTCAGTATCGTGCATCATACTCCAGTGCGCTCATTATGCGTCCTACGGCAGAGGAGAAATATTCGATACATGGGATGATGCCGGAATAATTCATGCGGGTAGGGCCTATTACACCCATCCAGCCTGAGGCACCGTGACCGGAACGGTAGCGGGCGGCAATAATGCTTGCCTGACTGAGTTCGTCGTGCCCCAGTTCGGTGCCGATGCACACGTTGAGGGACTGATGACATCCGGACAGCAGTGTTCCCAGCTGCTCTTTATCGGAAAGGAAACTGAGCAGTCCGCGCAGCGCGCGGTCATCAAAATCATTGTGAGCCAGCAGCCGCGACTGTCCGTCCAGCATGACCTGTGTCGAAGTGCCTTCACGGGCAGCCTCGCGGGCAGCGGCCAGCAGCGGTTCTGCGATATCGGACATCTCGCCCAGACGTTCCCGCAGCCGGTTGATGGCCCGCAGGTTGATCTCCGATGCACGTCGCGAGCACAGCTCCGAGCGCAGAGCGTGTCGGAAAGCGTCCAGTTCGCCGTCGGTCAGCTCGGCGTTGAAGCGGCACATCCGGCTCTTGAGCACCGCCGGTGAGAGCATCAGGATGATGAGACAGGAGCTTCTGCCGGTGCGCATCAGCTCCACGCCGGTAATGCAGGCATCCTCTGCCGACGGGGCTGTGGTAACCACCGCCATACGTGTCATACCTGAGAGCATCTGCGCAGCGTGGGAAAGAAACCTGTCCGGATCCATGCTGTAGCCGGACAATTCAAGGTCGATGTATCGCGTAAGATCCTCAGGCAGCGCCCGATGACTCATAAGCTGATCGACATACATCCGGTAGCCGCGCTGGGAAGGGATTCGTCCGGCTGAAGTGTGGGGCTGGTCAAGATAACCGCCCTCGGCAAGTGCAGCCATATCGTTGCGCACTGTGGCGCTGGAAACGCCGCCGAGCAGTTCGGCGAGGGTTTTGGAACCCACCGGCTCACCAAATTCAACGTAATGTTCAATGATGGCGGCAAGCACAGCAAGTCTGCGTTTTTTCGGTTCCAAACCGCCACCTCTCTTTCTTGAGTTAGCACTCTGGTGTGTCGAGTGCTAACTGACTGCCTATAATTTACCATACTACCTCTGCTTTGTCAATAACCTTGTGTAAAATTCTGCAAGCCATCACAAAAAGCGCTGACCGCTCAATAGCTTCCGCCAGATTTGTTATATCTTTCAGCCCGCAGGCGGCGTGGTGCCGTAAATTGTACAGCTTTGTCATTGCCATGCGGCAATCATGGTGCTATAATGTTATTATCTATTACTATCTGTAAATATAATGCGCCTGTTATGCGCTGTTATCCGCATACAGGTGGAGAGGAAAGTGAAAACAGTGGCAAAATATCGCTACAGCAGAAACAGCTCGCCCTTTGACGAGGCAAGACAGATGTATCTGATAATCGGAGCGTGCGCACTCGCGGTAATAATCGGACTTGTGCTGCTGCTTACCCTGCAGAACGGGTGCTCGGAACCGGAGATTCCTGTGGTGGAACAGGGCGACGGTCTGGAGGAGCTGCTGCCCGGTCTGCCCTCGGACAGCACAATAACCTCCATGGGTGACATCATCATCGACGACGGCAATGCGCCGGTTACCGAGTTCGAGGTGACGGTCAGCGGATCGGACGGAGTCTACAAGCGTTCCGGACAGGATGGTGACGAAGCCGGTCTGACCATCAGCGGACAGAATTCCGAAAGCTTCAGCTTCGTGCTGGAACTGCCTAAAGCAAGCGTGGACGGCGTTGCGTATTTCAACAGCGCGACTACCGCCGTGTGCGAAAAGGCTGACGGAGCGATAATTTTCGCCTTTGACGCGGACGTGATCAATGTAACCGCCGAAGGCGCTGTGAGTGAGCTGAATGGCGCGAATGCAAACGGCAGCTATCTGCTGGCAGAAGCGGCAACCACCACCACGGCCACAACCACAACCGCGACAACAACGGCGGCAACCACCGCTCCGCCTCCTTCGGACGGCAAATTTGACCTTGATTCCATCAAGAAGGATTCGGTCAAGTCGGCGCTGAGCGAAATAATGCCTTCTGATCACTACAAGCTGCTCAACAGCCTGATGGAAGCCAGTGGCGGTTACGGTCTTATCTACGGCACCGGAAAAGCTGAAATGGAAGCAAAGGGCCGCAGCTTCAATCACGATGCGCAGATGAACGCGGTTATGTATTATGCCAATGAGCCTGGTACCGGCCGCGAGGTCGTGATAATCTGCGCGGACAACGGCAGACAGGTGTATGTTGGTCTGTGCGACGGTTCTGAGTATCGCTATTATTCCAATGACCCCGACCGTCAGTCGGTCTCTGCCGCTCCCCACACCATCACCCAGTACGCAAAGCTGAGGAACATGACGCTGGAGGGATAACCACAGCTCAGGTCGGAGACCATACCATTCGTTAAGGAGTGACTTATTATGAGTACATTCGGACTGCTGGTAATGCTTGGATTTGTTGTTGCGACCGGAGGACTGGTTGCTCTGATATACAGCGGCAACACTGAAATGTCGCTGTCAAAGATCCTGATGCTGGTGCTGCAGCTGCTTGTAGCGGCAGAGTTTGTGCTTGCGATATATGAATATCCGTGCTACGCGGTGGACGGAATAATCTTCGTGTGCATGGGTGAGCCGAAACTGGCATGGATCATGCTGGGAATACTGGGACTTATCATCGTGTTTGTTCTGGCGATGATCCTGCCCCGCATCAACTGGAGCAAATCACTTACTGTCAGCCCCGGCAAGCTGATCTTCACCGGTCTGCTGCTTATGCTCATGCTGGCGTATACAGAGCTGTTCAACGGCATCTATTCCTTCGAAAGCTACGATCAGTACATAGAAACAAGACAGCGCTACGAGGAATTCGATGACCGGTTCTTTCCCACAAAATTTATCCGCCACACCAGCGAAGATGACGACGAGCAGATCGCTCTCTATCCCTTTGACGTGACCACGGCGGCAGGCGAACTGCCGGTGATTTACAAGGGTGAGACATTTATGGTCACCCACGAGGACGGCACAACCGAGCTGTTCTACTATCCGTTTACCTATCGCCTTTATGAGGGTGCCGATCCGGTGTCCTTCTTTGCGCTGCCCCCTGAGCCGGTGGTTTCCTCCGGAGACGTTTCGGACAGCGATACATCCGGAAGCGATGTTTCCGGTTCTGATGTATCTTCCGCGGACGCAGCGGAGTAAAAGCCGTGCAGGCGTTCTTGATTTCAGCCACATCTTGACAGAACGGGAGGTGTGCCTATGAGCCGGCGCAGGATAAAGGAACTGAGAGTCCCGTCTGAGAACAGGATAGAATCATCAGAGAAAAGCTCTGCGGGAAAGAAAAAACGGCAGGGCATAGGCAGGACTATCCGCAGCATGCTTTTCGGCAAGGGAATAACCCGTCGCTGGCTGCGTACTTATTTTCTCGTGGTGGTCATCATGTCCGTGGTTATTGCCGCGTGTGTGCTGGGTCTTGCCCGCAACTACTACTACAATTCCATTGAACAGGGTCTGCTGCAGCGCAGTCAGGTTACCATCAGATACTTCAGCAGCACTCTGAATACCGGAGTCAATTCCGGCAACAGCGAAGCCTTCTACTCCGCGGCTCAGGCCTTTGTGGAGAGCTTTGACAGCCGCAACAAAATGGAACTGCAGATACTCAACGCCTCGGGAGATATCATCGTCTCGTCCACCGGCTTCAGCTTTGAAAACGCTGACCCGCTCAACGATTATTACCGCGCGGTTCAGTCGACCGGCGGACAGGGGGTATGGACAGGCTCAAACGGCAACGGCGAATCGGTCATGGCTGTTACGCGCCTGATCTCCGGGCGCAGCGCCAGCGGCGGTGCCGTGCGCTTTGTGGTATCGCTGTCGTCGGTCAATCAACTGCTTGCGGGCATAGCCGCCGTCACGATCACGGTGCTGCTGGTGCTGCTGGTCATAACGCTCATGTCAGGCAGCTACTTCATCAATTCTATCGTCATGCCGGTAAAAGCGATTACCGTCAGCGCAAGAAAGATCGCCAGAGGCGACTTTGATATCCGCCTGCAGTCCACCGGCGAAGATGAAATCGGACAGCTGGTCAGTTCCATCAACTCCATGGCCTCGGAACTGGCGGGCAGCGAAAGAATAAAAAACGATTTTATTTCCGGTGTCTCCCATGAGCTGCGAACGCCCCTTACCGCCATCAAAGGCTGGGGTGAAACAGTAATGGGCTGCGGACCGGAGGATCGTGAACTCAGCGACAGGGGCATGGAAATTATCATCCGCGAAACCGACCGTCTGAGCGGGCTGGTGGAGGATCTGCTGGACTTTTCCAGAATACAGAGCGGACGCATGAAGATGAACTTCCGCCGGCTGGATGTCAGTCAGGAGGCTGCCGATACGGTGGAAATGTTCACCGAGCGGTGCGCCGCAGAAAAGCGCCGGCTCACCCTTCAGACCCCGGATGCGCCGGCGATGGTATATGCCGACAGAAACCGTCTGCGTCAGGTGATGGTCAATCTCATCGACAACGCAATAAAATACACCGACGAGAACGGAGAAATATCAGTTGCCGTAGCTTCTTCGGCAGACTGCATAACCGTTACCGTGACGGACAACGGCTGCGGAATACCGGCAGAGGATCTGCCCCGCGTTACACGCCGCTTCTACAAGGCAAACAACCGCCGCAGCGGATTCGGCATAGGCCTTGCGGTGGCAGAAGAAATAATGACAATGCATCAGGGATCAATGACTATCAGAAGCACCGAGAGAAAGGGCACTTCGGTGACGCTGAAACTCCCTGAGGCATCACTTTTCAGACCTGAGCCCGAAGAACAACATACACTTACGGAGTGATAAACATGAAAACCGCGAAGGAATACAGCAGACACCCGGCAGGGTCGATATTCAGCCGGACAGTGTCCGCGATCATGGCGGCGATAACCCTCCTGCTTCTCATACCGGCAGGCGGATGTGCTGCAGGCGACTGGGAAGGCAGCTGGACCCGTACAGGCGACGCTACCTACGCCCGTGCGGAAATGACGATCAAAAGCGCGGGAGGAAGCTCCTTTGAGTTCTCCTTCAAGCTGTACAACGGCAATCTGGCGGGAGAGATCGACGGTCTGACTGCCAGATACAACGATTCGTCCAAGAAAAGCGCCCGCTGCTCAATTCCTGACACAAGAGCGTATATTGACTTTGAGATGGACAGCCATGGCGACATCAATGTCATTTACGGCTATGATACATTCAGATCGCCTTCGGACAGTGACCTTAATATTATGCAGATGGGCAAGGACGCGCTTGGCATAATCGAAAGCGAGCTGTTTGGCTTTGAGGCACCTGCTTATGTCACAGGCAACTACACCAAAGGCGAAGTGGAGTATATCAACGATACTCTCTATCAGGCCGGCATTCTTGATGAGGAAGAAGACGAGCGTGTGCGCACGCTTATGACCAAAAGCAACTACAGACGGCTTCTGGACTGCTTCCAGAACTGGAAAGTCAGCAACGGCAAGGAGGACACAACCTCCGAGAATTACAACCCCTACGATCGCAAGAACCGTCACGAGGACGAGATCGGCGGCTATGTGTTCTACGGCTCCAACACTATGCAGGAATACGCCGCCATCATAATTATCTATGACGACGGCACTGCCAGCGTGGTCGTGTCCCTCACCGACGGCGCACCGGTATATTATTCCAGCAACGCCATCTACAAGGACGGTTCCCTGACTCCCCTGCCCATTAAAAACTGGCTTGAGGCATACAACAAGGAGCAGGAGAAGCTTCAGGCCGCAGCCAGGGCAAAGGAAGAAGCCGAGGCGGCAAATCAGCAATAAACGTAATGCCGCGCGCGGCACTGCAGCAGCATCATTCCGTCTATAATAATCCATTCAAAATCGGAGGAAAACAAAATGTCTGACGCAAAGTCCACTGGAGTAAAGGGATTCTTTGAACGGAAGAATCTCAACTTCTCCCCCAAGGTGTATTTTATTGACGCAATGGGAGCCATGGCTTTTGGTCTGTTTGCATCCCTGCTCATCGGAACCATCTTCAACACCATTGCCGGCTGGACCGACATCGCCTTCTTTACCACCATGGCAATCTTTGCCAAGGCGGCAACCGGTCCCGCTATCGGTGTTGCCGTGGCACACACCCTCAAGGCACCTCCTCTGGTGCTGTACACCTGCGCCGCGGTGGGCTTTGCCGGATACTGCTACAACGGTGCCGAGGTCAACGTGGCCTCCATCGCCACCGGCGGCGGAAATCCCGTCGGTGCTTTCGTTGCGGTGCTTGTTGCCTGCGAACTTGGTAAAGTCATCTCCAAGGAAACCAGGCTGGACATCATCCTCACCCCTGTTGTCACTCTTGCCTCCGGAACCGCCATCGCCGTGTGGCTGGCTCCCTGGCTGGGCAAGCTGATGACCGCTATCGGTGATCTTGTCACACTCGCCATGACCGAGCAGCCTCTGCTCATGAGCATCGCCGTGTCCGTTATCGTGGGCATTCTGCTCACCCTGCCCATCAGCAGCGCCGCCATCTGCGCCGCTATCGGCATTTCCGGCCTTGCCGGCGGTGCCGCCGCTGCCGGCTGCTGCGCCCAGATGGTAGGCTTTGCTGTCATGAGCTTCTCTGACAACGGCTGGTCGGGCATTACCGCTCAGGGCATCGGCACCTCCATGCTCCAGATGCCCAACATCGTTCGCCGTCCCATGGTCTGGCTGCCTCCCATCATTGTTTCTGCCATCAACGGTCCCATTGCCACCATGGTGTTCGGTCTTGAATGCACCGGTGTCAACGCCGGTATGGGTACCTGCGGCTTTGTCGGACCTCTGGGAATTCTGCAGGCAATGAAGGACAGCGGAAATCTCAGCTGGTGGGCATACGTCGGAATTCTTACTGTGTGCTTCGTAATCCCCGCTGTACTTACTCCCGTTGTAGCCGCTCCCTTCCGCAAGCTGGACATCATCCGTGAGGGTGATCTCAAGCTGGAGAAGGGTATGTAATCAAGATATTGTGTATTCACAAGGCAGCACCGCCCCTGCGCTTATCCGGCAGAAGCGGTGCTGCTGTTGATAATATGCTGACAAAAAGAGGTTGAATATTTATGGAGAACTTCACCTTTATGGAACTGCCTTACAGCCGTCCCGACTGTGAAGCCCTGAAAAAGCAGATGAAAAAGATTGTCGCCCGGGCAAAGAAAGCCGGAGAATATACTCAGCTCAAAGCGGCGATCGAGGAATTTGAAGGGCTGATGGCATCTTTTACGCAGACCGCCACCATCGCCAGCATCCGCCATACCCTCGACACTACAGACAAGTTCTGGGAGACGGAAAACGAATGGCTGGAGGAGCAGACCCCCCACGTCAGTGCAGTGATGCTGAGCCTTGTCAGGGTGCTGCTGAATAAAAAATGGGACAAGGCGCTGCGGGAGGATTACGGCGATGAGTTCATCGAAGCCCTCAACCGCGGCCGCCGGAGCTTCTCACCGAAAATAATTCTGCTCACCCAGAAGGAAAGCAAGCTGTGCAGCCGATACCAGAAGCTCATCGCCTCAGCAAAGATTCCCTTTGAGGGTGAGGAGCATAATCTCTATGGCATAATGAAGTACTTCCAGCACGACGACCGCGAAGTGCGCAAGGCCGCGTGGGACGCCTACATCGGCTTCTTTGCCGCCAACGAAAGCGAGCTGGAGGAGATCTTTGACAAACTCATAAAAATCCGCCACAAGATGGGCAGACGTATGGGGTTTGAAAACTTTGTACCCCTCGGTTACCTCCAGCAGGAGCGCAGCGACTACGGAAGAAAAGAGATCGAAAGCTTCCGTGAGCAGGTGCGCACCGTGCTTACGCCCTTCTGTGCGGAGTTGTACGATGCCCAGCGCCGCCGTCTTGGCTATGATGAGCTTATGGTCTGGGATGAGGAACGTGTCTATCCCGACGGCAACGCAGACCCCGTCGGCACCGAGGAGGAGCTGGTGGAGAAAGCCCGTCAGATGTACCACGAGCTGTCCCCCGAGACCGCTGAATTCATCGACTACATGATTGACCACAAGCTCATGGACCTCACCAACCGTCCGGGCAAGGCAGCCACCGGATACTGTGCCACCCTGCCCGTGCTGAAGGCTCCCTTTGTGTTCTCCTGCTTCAACGGTACCCTTGGAGACATTCACGTGCTCACCCATGAACTGGGACATGCGCTTGCCGCTTACCGCGCCTCACGCAGAGTAAAATCCATTTTCCTTGCCCACCCCGGTACCGACATCGCCGAAATCCATTCCATGTCCATGGAGCAGTTCTGCTATCCCTGGGCGGAGAGTTTCTTTGGCGGCAACGCGGACAAGTTCCGCTTCACCCACCTGCAGAACGCGCTGACCTTTGTGCCCTTCGGTGTGGCGGTGGATGAATTCCAGCACATCTGCTATGACAACCCGAAACTCACTCCGAAACAGCGTACCGCCGAATGGCGCAGGCTGGAGGAGAAATATATGCCCTGGCGCAAGTACGCCGCCGATGATGACTTTTCCAACCGCGGCGGCTGGTGGTATCACAAGATCCACATCTTCCTCTATCCCATGTACTACATCAACTACACGCTGACTACCATGGGTGCGCTGGAGTTCGGCAAGCGCTACGCCGAAGATAAGGAAAGCGCGTGGAAGGATTATCTGACCCTGTGCGATCTGGGCGGCTCATTGAGCTATCTCCATCTGCTCAGGGCAGCCAACGTGTCCGTTCCCTTTGAGGACGGTGCCGTTGACCGGTCAACCTCACTTGCCCGCGATACTCTGCGGGAAGCTCTCAGGAAAGAAGGTCTCTGCGACTGATTATGGATAACATACGCAAGATAGTTTTCGTCTGCACCGGCAACATCTGCCGCTCACCCATGGCACAGGGCTTTGCCCTCCGTGAGGCGGCGGAACGCAAACTGAGCGTGGAGATTGCCAGCGCGGGTACCAACGCCCTTGACGGCTCGCCGGCCTCGCGCAATGCCATGCAGGCTTGCGCCGAGCGGGAGATCGACATCACCGGTCACCGCGCCGCTCAGGTAAATCCCGATGCCTGCAGCGAAGAAACCCTGTATGTCTGCATGACCCCGCAGCAGGTGCAGTGGCTGCGCCGTGTGGCCGGCATACCTGCCGGGCGGCTTGCGCTGCTGGGCAGCGGTGTGCCCGATCCCTACGGCGGGGATATCAATGTTTACCGGCGCACCCGTGACATCATAGAGATGGAGGTGCGCGAGCTGTTCGATAGCCTTGCCGAACAGCTTCCCCGCAAAGCTGAACGCACCTGTCCCGCGCCCGCACAGCAGCCGGAAGACACCGAACCGGAAATAACGGCGGTCATCACCGACATGCAGGAAAGCGATCTGCCCGACGTGGCGGCAATAGAACGTCGCTGCTTCAGTGATCCATGGTCGCTTAGCGCACTTGCTGAATCGCTGGAGGATCCCTGCGCACGCATGATGGTTGCGCTGTACAGCGGCGTGGTGTGCGGCTATGTGTGCATTATGCTTACCGACGAGAACGGATATATCCCCAGAGTGTGCGTGCTGCCGGCCTATCGCCGCCGCGGAGTGGCGACTGCTCTGATGGACGCTGCCGAGGCTGCCGCAAGGGTGTACGGCTGCACTGATATTACCCTTGAGGTGCGCGAATCCAATTCCGCTGCCATCGCTCTCTATGAGAGCCTTGGTTTCCAGCCGCTGGGCAAGCGTCCCGGATTCTATACCGACCCCATCGAGGCGGCCATCGTAATGTCCCGCCCCGTGGAGATTCCGGAGGAAGATCAATGAGCGCCGACCGCGAACTGCTGAGCCATGTGCGTGCGGCGGTGGATAAATACGGAATGATTCCCGGTGGCAGCTCGGTGGCTGTGGGGGTGTCGGGCGGCAAGGATTCCCTGTGCGCTCTGTATGCCCTTGCCCGCCTCAGGGAATTTTATCCCACGCCCTTTACCGTTAAGGCCATAAGTGCCGATATGCATTTCTTCGGACAGCCGACGGATTTTTCCGCGGTGACGGAGTTCTGCGAGCGGCTGGGAGTGGAACACATTATCCGTCCCACCGAACTGTATAAGATAATTTTTGAGGATCGCAAAGAAAAGAACCCCTGCTCTCTGTGCGCGCGAATGCGTCGCGGCATTCTCCACGCGAAAGCAAAAGAGGCAGGCTGCGATATCGTGGCGCTGGGACACCACGCCGACGATGCCGCAGAAACGGTTATGATGAATCTGCTGTGCGGTGGACGTTTTGAAGGTCTGCCGGCAAAGAGTTATCTTGACCGCAGAGAAATAACCGTTATCCGCCCGCTGATTTTCTGTTCCGAGCGGCTGTGCGCACGCGTGGCAAAGGAGCAGAATTTCCCTGTAGTCAAGTCAGACTGCCCTGTAGACGGCGACACTGAGCGCGCCCGGGTGCGCGGCATCATCGAGGAGTTGTCCGCAGACTATCCTGATATCAAGGCAAAACTGACCGGCGCGGCGCAAAGATTGCATGACAAAATGTAATATACTTACTGCATACAACATAATGGAGCGTAATTTATGAGAGGCAAAACACGGAGAGACGAGATAACAGGCGAGCATCGCCGGGAACAGATCAGAATGATTGCTCTTATAGCGGCAACGTTGGTGCTGGTGCTGTCGCTGATGATATCCTGCGGGCGCAGCTGCGGCTGCAGCTGTGGTTCTGACACCGGAGCGGAGACAGCCGGGCAGTCCGGCGAAGCAGACCGTGGCAAGCTGGTGATTACAATGGAGGATATTGGCTATCTCAGTTCAATTGAAGAGTTTCCCTGCCTCGTCAACAATGAATATCCTCTGCCGCTGGGCTATGCGCCGCCGAACCCTGTAAAGCTGCAGGGCATGCCGGGCGGCACGGGCGTCAGACTCAACTATGACGCCGCCAACGCGTTTTTTACCATGCGTGACGCCATGCTGCTGGACGGCATGGCGGTCGACCCCCTCAGCGGATACCGCACCTACGACGAACAGGTGGCCATATTCAATTACAATGTGGAACTGCACATCAATGAAGGTATGACGCCTCAGGAGGCTCGGGAATACACCGAGGGATTTGTGGCAATACCCGGAACCAGCGAGCACCAGTACGGACGGTCCATCGACGTGACCATCGACGGCACAACCAACCACAGCTTCCATGAAACCGAACAGGGCAAGTGGCTTATCGACCACGCTCATGAATATGGTTTCATCATCCGCTATCCCGAAGACAAAGCAGACATCACCGGCATTAACTATGAGCCGTGGCATCTGCGCTGGGTGGGGGATGAACACGCCGCGTTCATACACAGCCACGGCATCTGCCTTGAAGAATATGTTCAGCTGATACGCCAGTACAGTCCGGAAGCGGTGATGTATTATGACTGACCGCACTCCGCTGTATTCCGCCCTTGAGCGGCACGCGGCAAAGGATACAGTGTCACTGCACACACCGGGGCACAAAGGCTGCGCAGACATTCTTGAGCGTCTGAGTCTGAACCTTGACCTGACCGAACTGCCCGACACCAATGCTCTTTATGAGGCTGACGGAGTCATTGCCAGAGCAGAGGAGCTGGCGACAAAGCTGTTCGGTTCTGACCGGACGGTGTTTTCCGCCGGCGGCTGCTCTCTTGCCATTCAGGGCATGCTGCGCTGCTGCTGCAGCGAGGGAGACAGAATAATCATGGATCGCGGCAGCCATCGCATGGCGGTCAATGCCGTCGCGCTGCTGGGACTGGAACCCGTCTGGCTGATGAGCGGGAGAGCGTGGGGCGAGGACGGTCTGTGTCCGCTGCCCGATGCCTCCGACGTAAAAGAGCTGCTCGCCGCCTATCCCGATGCCGCCGCGGTTTATATTACCTCACCCGACTACATGGGCAGAATGAGCGATATCGCCGCCATCTCCGGAGTGTGTGCCGAACACAACATTCCGCTGCTGGTGGACAATGCCCATGGCAGTCATCTGATTGCCTTTGACGATCTGCACCCTCTGCGCAGGGGCGCTTCCATGACAGCCTGCTCGGCGCACAAGACCCTGCCGGTGCTTACCGGCGGAGCTTTTCTCAGCAGTGCCGATCCGGTGCTGTCCGTACGTATGAAGGGCGCGATGTCTCTTTTCGGCTCAACCAGCCCGTCCTATCTTATCATGGCTTCCCTCGACCTGTGCCGTGCATGGCTGCAGGAGGAGGGAGCAGCCGCTCTGCGGCACACCGCCGGCCGGTGCGAGGAGATATGCAGAGCTGCTGCGGAGGCTGGTTTCGGACTGCCGGACGGTAAGCGTGACCCTATGCGTGTCACACTGCTCACCCGCACGGCGGGAATGAGCGGCAATACCGCGGCACAATGTCTGCGCGATGCGGGATTCGAGCCGGAATACGCCGACGACGCCTGCGTGGTGCTGCTGCCCACGCCCTTTGTGACCGATCAGCAGATGGCGCGGCTGAAGCAGACCATCGTCTCTTTGCCGCTGAACAGCGCGGGGGAGGACGGAATTTTCCTGCCGCCCATAGCCGATATCATCGCGTCCGCGCAAGAAAGCGAGCGGGTGATGCCGCTGCGTGCCGCCGCCCTTGCCCGTCGGGAGACGGTGGACACCGCAGCTGCCGCCGGCAGAACAGCCGCCGCGCCGGTATGTCCGTGTCCTCCGGGAGTGCCGGTGGTTATGCCCGGCGAGCGCATCACTCCGGATTGTACCCGGCTGCTGCTGGCGATGGGCGTGGAAAGGGTGGAGTGCGTATTATGAGCATAAGGATTATTCTGCTTGACGCGTACGGCACCTTTATCAACACACGCACCGGCTCGGTGGACGCAGCTGCGAAGATACTTGCAAAGCGCGGATCTTCCGCTGATCCTGTGGAGTTTTATGCCCGCTGGAAAGCTATGCACCGCCATAATTCCCATGCGCAGACACTGTTTATCCCCGAACGGGAGATGTACGCGCGGGAGCTGGACGTTCTGTACGGAGAATACGGGGTCGCTGGTGATGCCCGTGAGGACGCTGCCATCATGCTGGCAAGTCTGCTTGACCGTCCGTTCTATCCCGAGGCAAAGGAGATATTCTCCCGGCTTTCCTGCCGGTACCGACTGACAGTGGCTTCCAATACCGACACGGCTCCCCTGATGCAGAATCTTAAATTTAACGACTTTTCCTTTGACGGAATATATACTTCCGAGAATCTGGGCTGTTACAAGCCTTCGCCGGAGTTCTACCGGCATATTCTCAGTGATACCGGCTGCGACCCGAGGGAGGCAGTGTTCGTCGGCGATTCTCCCGTGGAGGATGTCGTCGCGCCGGGAAGTCTGGGCATGACCACCGTGTTTATCGACCGGAAGCAAACCGGCGGTCAGTGGGGACAGACATACACATTTTCCGACCTGAGCGGTCTTTCGGTGCTGCTGTGACGGCACTTTGTTATCTATGAAAAATAACAGGAGGATTACACCATGAAGATAATCACCATCAGCCGTGAATTCGGCAGCGGCGGCAGAGAGCTGGGCAAACGTCTGGCGGACATTCTCGGCTGCGACTATTACGACAGCGAGATCATCTACGCCGTGGCTCAGAAAAGCGGTTTCGACAGAACGTACGTGGAAAATGTGCTGGATAATCACGGCTGGCAGAAATTCCCCGTGACCTTCGGCGGCACCATAAATTCCTATCCTTATCTGAACTCCATCGGAGTGGAACTGCTTCTTGAGCAGAAGAAAGTCATCGAGGAAATCGCCGCGCTGGGCAAGGACTGCGTCATTGTTGGCCGCAATGCCGACGTTCTGCTGAGCGAGTATAACCCGTTCAGCATCTTTGTGTGTGCCGACACCGACTCCAAGGTCAGACGCTGCCGTGAGCGCGCGCCTCAGGGGGAGGAACTCACCGAAAAGGAGCTTATCAAGAAGCTGCGTCAGATTGACAAGCGCCGCGCCCAGACCAGAGCCATTCTCTCCGGCTCCGAGTGGGGCCAGCGCGACGTCTATCATCTCACGGTCAACACCACAGGCTGGGACATCAGGGAGCTTGCTCCTGCGGTTGCGGAGTTTGCCACCCGCTGGTTCGGCAGAGCAGAATGAAAATACAGCTTTCCGATCACTTTACCTACGGCAGGCTGATACGCTTTACCCTGCCGTCCATTGCCATGATGATCTTCACTTCCATCTATGGCGTGGTGGACGGCTTCTTTGTGTCAAACTACGCGGGCAAAACGCCCTTTGCTGCCGTCAATCTTATTTTTCCGCTGCTAATGATCCTGTCGACGGTTGGATTCATGTTCGGAACCGGCGGCTCGGCGATTGTGGCCAAGGCTTTCGGTGAGGGTGACAGCAGGCGCGCCAACAGCAATTTTTCGCTGTTTGTGTATGTCGCTTTTGGTCTGGGTGTGCTGTTTGCTGTAGCTGGCATCGTGTTTATCCGCCCCGTTTCGGAGCTGCTGGGCGCGACGGGAGAACTGCTGGAAAACTGTGTCCTTTACGGACGCATAATCCTGCTTGCCCTGCCCTTCAATGTGCTGCAGGTTATGTTCCAGAGCTTTTTTGTCACGGCTGAGCGTCCTCAGCTTGGTCTTGCGGTTACGGTCTCCTCCGGCGTGACCAATATGGTTCTCGACGCGGTGCTGGTCATTTTTCTGCCCATGGAGTACAAGCTGGCAGGCGCTGCCGTTGCCACAGGCATGAGTCAGGTGGTTGGCGGCATTATCCCGCTGTTCTACTTCTTCGGGAGAAACAGCAGTATTCTCCGGCTGGGTAGAACACGCTTTGACGGCAAAGCGTTGTTCAAGGCCTGCACCAACGGCTCCTCCGAGCTTATGAGCAATGTATCCATGAATCTTGTCGGCATGCTATATAATCTCCAACTCATCAAATACGCCGGCGAGGACGGCATCGCCGCCTACGGTGTGATGATGTACGTCAGCTTTATCTTTGCCGCAGCCTTCATCGGCTATTCTATCGGCTCGTCACCGGTCATCAGCTATCACGACGGTGCGCAGAACCGCGACGAACTCAGAGGGCTGCTGCGCAAGAGCCTTGTGCTTACGGGTGTTTCCGGCGCGGCGATGGTGATAATAGCTGAAGCGCTGGCGGTGCCCATGGCAGGCATTTTCGTGGGATACGATGCCGGACTCATGGAGCTGACCGTGTCCGGCTTCCGTATCTACGCGCTGTCCTTTGTGTTCATGGGCTTTGCCATATTCGCCTCGGGATTTTTCACCGCTCTCAACGACGGCGTTACCTCTGCGCTGATTTCTTTTCTGCGCACGCTGGTTTTTCAGGCGGCAACCGTACTGCTTCTCCCGCTTGTGTGGGGAATAGACGGCGTGTGGATGTCCATTATCGTCGCGGAGGTCATGGCGGTGGCTCTCAGCGCCATATTCATGATAGCAAAGCGAAAGAAATATCATTACTGGTAATAAAAAAACACGCCGATGCGCAGTCGGCGTGTTTTTCTGTTGTGTTCAGCGCTTATTTTTCGCATACCTGCCGGATCCAGCCGGTGACGCCGTTGGGCAGACGCTTGTCGGCGGAACGACCGTCATCAAACATAAGATCGTGCTGCACCCAGTTGATCATGCAGTGCTGGCCCATCTCAAAGCCGTAGAAAACCGACGAAACGCCGCCGTCACCGTTGTACACCCATTCGGGGAAGAAGCAGATGCAGTTATCCATCGCCTGCAGGTCGTCAAGACGCGGCGCGATGCAGCGGTCAAAATCCGCCATCTCATCGTGCCGGCCGTGGGCAATGATCAGCTGTGTGCCGCTTGCGGAGATGCGCTCAAGGGCTTCCGCAGAGGGAACATAGCCCGATGAGATGGGTATTGCGCCGTCAAAATAACTGCCGTAATCTTCCAGAAGCTGCCATGTGAAATAGCCGCCGGAAGACGCACCCATGACGAATTTCCTGCCGATATTGCGGCTGTGCTCAGCGCACACCTTGTCGTAAATCTCCTTGATGGGCGCGGAATGTTCCTTTGCCCATACACCCAGAATGGTGCCGTCCTCAAGACGTTCCTCGTTGGCGAGGGGGACGATGATGTACGCGCCGCCCATTGCCTGCTGATACTTCGGGGAGGCGTACTGCTCCGCGCCGCAGCACATGATGCAGCCCTCCTCCATGAGGGAATTGCTGGCACCGTGCAGCCACATCAGCACGGGATATGTTCCCTCGGGATCGGCGCCGTGCTTCACCGGGTCGTAAACGTAATAGCGGATATCGCCGGTGACCTCACAGGGATGGACGTGCTTATCGAACAGGCCGAAATATATTTTGCTGGTGTATGTGTTTGAGTAGCTGATGAATTCGCCGTCCCTGAGATACTTTGCCCATTCGGGCACGGCGGCGGTGTTCTGTTCCAGCTTTTTGAAATCAGGTAATGCCATAGGTTTTCTCCTTTCTGCGGTACAAAATGATTTATGAAAGCTTACCACAACGCGGGTAGAAAAGCAAGAGTTCACTTCATGGCCTGTCCGGAGAAGTAAATATGTGGTATAATGGTTCTCACAAGCCTGTACGGCTACGGAAAGGAACGATTAATGATGAAAGAAACTACACGCATACCCAATACTTCCGGCAGCTCCCGTATCCTTCCTCTGGCGATTATTGCTCTAATGTGCCTGCTGACCATCGTGCCGTCACTGTGCTATCCACGCGATACCGTACCCGCGCAGGAAACGATATCGCCTTCAGACACGATCGCAGAGCCGCAGACGGTCACGGCAACGGACACAGGAGAGGAGGATCACGAACCGGATCCCGCACAGCCGGACAATCCTGTTGACGCTTTCTTTGATGCCTGGGTGCTTGACAATTCTACCTCATCCAACTACCACATGACCCAGTACCGCGCCGCCCGTGCTGACGCGTGGCTGGCGGAGATGGAACACGGATACGCCATGCTGGAGGAGCACATCAACCCGTACATATCCGAGGAGGGACAGAAAAACTATCGAGAGATTATCCGCCGCTCCAGAGAAAGCTTTCTGGTGTATGCCGAGGAAGGTACATATCTTAAAGCCACCGTCACAGCGTCCAACACCTTTGCTGCAAATCCTTCGGACGACGACTTTATCTACGCAGGGACCGCGAAAGGGGGATATCACCTCTGGCTGAAGGGAGACGCCTATCGAGCCGAAGCCTTGCGGCTGTACGATATGATCGATATGATCTATTATTTCGAGGAATGTCCGGAGCTGTTTGTCTTTGACGCGGAGGAATTCATGTCCACGGTCACGGAAAAATATGACATCGTGCTGGCTCCCGCTGCGGAATAGCAACACACTGCCATACAGAGAATCCCCCTGACGGAGAATATTTCCGTCAGGGGGATCACTGCATATACGGGATTATTTATCGGTTTTGATGCCCAGCATCTCAACGGACATATCGCGCATCTTGTACTTGAGGATCTTGCCGGCGGCGTTCATGGGGAACTCGCTGACAAAGAGGAAATATCTGGGGACCTTGTGGCGGGCGATGGAGGCGTTGCCGTATTCCTTCATCTCGGCTTCGTCTGCAGTCTCGCCCTTGTGGAGAATGACCCATGCGCAGCATTCCTCGCCGTAGCGCTCGTCGGGAACGCCGACAACCTGCACGTCGCGCACCTTGGGGTTGGTCAGATAGAATTCCTCGATCTCACGGGGATAGAGGTTCTCACCGCCGCGGATGATCATGTCCTTGAGGCGGCCGGTGACCTTGTAATAGCCGTCGGGAGTGCGGCAGCAGATATCGCCGGAATGGAGCCAGCCGTCGGCGTCAATGGCCTGAGCGGTGGCCTCGGGCATCTTGTAATAGCCCTTCATGATGTTGAAGCCGCGGGCGACAAATTCGCCGCTCTCGCCGTCGGGAAGCTCCTCTCCGGTCTCAGGGTCGATGACCTTGCACTCAACGCCGGGGAAGGGACTGCCAACGGTCTCCACGCGGTGGTCGATGTCCTCGTTGACCTCGCCCATGGTGCAGCCGGGGGAAGCCTCGGTCTGACCGTAAACGGAGATGATCTCGCGCATATTCATCTCGTCAGCCGCGCGGCGCATCAGGTCGGCAGGGCAGTTGGCTCCTGCCATGATGCCGGTGCGCATATAGGAAAAGTCGGTCTTGGCAAAATCGGCATGGTTGAACATGGCGATGAACATGGTGGGCACGCCGTTGAAGCAGGTGATGTGTTCGTCATTGACGCAGGCAAGGGATGACTTGGGGGAGAAATAGGGGATGGGGCAGAGGGTTCCGCCGTGGGTCATCATGGAGGTCATGGACAGCACCATGCCGAAGCAGTGGAACATGGGCACCTGAATCATCATGCGGTCGGCGGTGGACAGATCCATGCGGTCGCCGATGGTCTTGCCGTTGTTGATGATGTTGCGGTGGGTGAGCATAACACCCTTTGGGAAGCCGGTGGTTCCCGAGGTGTACTGCATGTTGCAAACGTCGTCGGGCTTGACAAGGGACGCGCGTCTGCGAACCTCCTCGCGGGGAACCATGGAGGCGCGGGAGAGCATCTGATCCCAGGTAAGACAGCCGGGCATGGAATAGCCCACGGTGACCACGTTGCGCAGGAAGGGCAGGTTTCTGGAATAAAGGGGAGCGCCGGGAGCGAGGCTCTCCAGCTCGGGGCACAGCTCCTGAATGATCTCTTTGTAATTGATGTCCTTGCAGTCCTCGATCATCACGAGGGTATGGGTGTCCGACTGCTTGAGCAGATACTCGATCTCGTGGATCTTGTAGGCGGTGTTGACGGTGACCAGCACGGCGCCGATTTTGGTGGTTGCCCAGAAGGTAATGAACCACTCGGGGACGTTGGTTGCCCACACGGCAACGTGATCACCTGCCTTTACACCCAGAGAAATGAGGGCGGCGGCGCACTTGTCAACGTCGCGGCGAAACTGCTTGTAGGTACGGGTGTAATCGAGGGTGGGATATTTGAAGGCATACTGGTCGGGATAGGTCTCGGCCATGGTGTCCAGCACATCGGAAAAAGTGTAATCGATAACGTCGTACTTCTTCCATACGAAGGTGCCGGTCTTTGCGCGGTTGTAATATGCCTTGGCATATTCCTTTTTCTGGCGCTGGAGAGAGGAAATGAAGTTGGTGAAGTGGGTGAGCACGATATCGGGATCGTTGATCTCATCGTTCCACGCGCAGCAGATAAAACCGTCAAAGTTGAGGGAGGAAAGCGCGAGCAGCAGCTTTTCCACAGGCAGCTCGCCCTCGCCGATGAGCACGGCGCGGCCGTCTTTGATATCGCCCAGACGGACATACTTGATATACGCGCCGAGGGTCTTGATGGTGGTTTCGGCGGTCTCTTCCGCTCCGAAGTAGGTGCCGCGCACGTTCCAGGAAACGCCGATCACCGCGGAGGAGAAGAAGTTGATAACATCGATGATGTGCCCGGTGTTGGACAGCCAGCCGATGGTCTCCAGCAGAATCTGAACGTCGGAGCCCTCCGCGCGGCGGATGGCAGGATCAAGCACCGCTCTCATCTGATCAAAGGAGATTTCGTTCTCCACGCGCACGATGACGTTGGCAATGCCGGCGTTTGCCGCCATGTCGATATACTTGACCAGCGTGTCGGCGGAAGCCTCGTCCGAATCCAGCGTGCAGGGATAGCTCAGCGCGGAGATGGAAAGACTGCGGTTGACCAGCTTGCGCTTGGCGTCGGCGATGCGGTCGCGGCGCAGGATGCTGTCGTGCTGACGGCTGCGCTCGGCGATGGCATCGTATATCTCGAAGCCGTCAAAGCCGTAATCATGGGCATAGCGGCAGGTGTCGAGGAATGATGGCCGCTTTACATATTTGGTGGAAAATACGATTTTCATCTTATTCCTCCTCAAAGACTATCTTGTTGAGGGCGTTGATGTAGGCTCTGATGCTGGCGGCAACGATGTCGGTGGAAATGCCGTTGCCGGAATAGAGCTTGCCGTTGTTGCGCAGACGCACAAGGGCGGAGCCAAGGGCTTCCTTGCCCTGAGTGACCGACTGCACCTGGAAATCGTCCAGTTCGTAGTGATAACCGATGCACTGCTCGATGGCGCGGAAGGCGGAGTCCACGGGACCGTCGCCGGTGCTCACGCCGCAGATGATATCATCGTTGCGCCTGAGGGTGACCTGAGACATGGAAGCGGTAACATTGCTGCTGCTGGTGGTGTAGCTTTCCAGATGATAGGTGGAGGGAGCTTGCATGGCAGAGCTTGCGATGAGAGCCTCAAGCTCCTTTGCGCCGATGGCGTCTTTCTTTTCACACACCTGCATGAGCGCTCTGTGAACATTGCCGCAGTCAGCTTCGTTCAGATCGTAGCCCAGCAGCTGAGCCGCCTGAGCTACCTGAGCAATGGTGCTGTCGGCGTCCAGCAGAATCTTTTTCTTCTCGCTGACAGCGCTTTCGGTTTCGTAGGCTTCGTGATTTATGCTTGCAAGCAGATCGTCGATGCTTGCGTGGATTCTTGTGCGGTTAAGATTGATCTCGGCACCGATCTGAGCAGAGCAGGCGTTCACAGCGTCACATACCTCGCCGGTGAGCAGAACGTTTTTGCCGGCCATGGCGCACTTGAGACCGTCAGCGCCGTTTCTGACGGCGGCAATGGCGGAAGCGACAGCCATGCTGATACGGTTGGAAACCTGTACAAAAACAGGCACGCTGACGGCTGCCTTGACCTTGGCAGCCAGAGCAGCGATCTCCTCGGGGAGGGAAGCACCGGCATCGTCACACACAGTGATCATACCGGCACCGCAGGCCTCTGCTTCCTTGACGGCGGCGATAAGGAAATCTTCATCTGCGCGGGTTGCGTCCAGCGCGGAAAACTCAACATCATCGCACAGGGTTCTGGCGGCTTTGATAAGATCGGCGATTTTTGCCAGCATCTTATCGGACTTCATATGATAGGTGTACTCCATCTGAACGGTGGAAACAGGCACCTCGATCTGCAGACGGGGCTTTGCGGCGTCCTTTATGCATTCCCACGCAGCGGCAACGCCTTCAGCGTCAAAGCCGACGGGGATGGCAAGCACAGCGTTCTGAACGTTCTTGGCAATGGTTTTGCACACAATGGTATCTTCGCGCAGACTTTTGATGGGAGCCAGCTCAACGGCATCGGCGCCGATGGAATCAGCGCAGGCGGCGATAGCGGTCTTTTCGCGGAAAAGCAGAGCGGAATCCAGATCCTGCGAAAGCTTTTTGAGAGTGATGTCAGCGGTACAGATTTTCTTCATTGTGAAAACCCCTTTCAGAATAAGTATATCAAATATGCGTGTGAAAACAGGAACTGCGATACCAACAAAAAAGCGCTTTCGCCTCTTTGTCGGTTCAAAGAGACGAAAACGCCAATCACATAACATTTCCGCGGTACCACTCTTTTTCATCCCTCGAAAGGGATGCCCTCAGATGCAAACACATCTTAACTCTGTTACGGGAGTTCCCGTCTGCCGCTACAGATAAGGTTCACAGCAGCCACTCCGCGGCGAGTTCTGCAGACCTTTCCCAATGCCTCGCACCAACCGGCATCTCTCTCAAGGCCAAAGCACCTGCGTACTATTCCGCTTCCCAGTGTTTGAAATATTCGATTACGAATATTATTACCACGTCCGGTGATGTTTGTCAAGTTTTTTTTGCGATTGAGACATGATATTTTACCGGCAGCGGACAGAGTACACTCGCTGCTCAGCTGATGGCACTGCAAATGTTATCTGAGGTGAGGCCTGCCTTTCCTTTGATTCTTCAGAGCCTTGCATTTTTTCTGATCATAATATACAATACGGTCATAATCATTTGTGCGAACACGGTGTGTTGTTTGTTGCACACCGCGTCTGTTGTGCGAGTCGTTTTTGAGGTATACAATAATGAAGATAGTAATTATCGGTCTTGGAACGATTGGTCGGACCATACTAAAAAATCTGTCAGGAGAGGGACACACCATCACCATCATTGATGAGGATAAAGCCAAGGTTGAAAGCCTGATAGAGAGGTACGACGTTTTCGGCGTTGTCGGAAACGGTGCGTGTCTTGATATTCAAAGAGAAGCCAATATGGGCGAGGCTGATCTTGCAATAGTCCTGACGGGCAGTGACGAACTGAATGTGTTCGCTTGTCTTGTTGCCAAGAAAAACGGAGTAAAGAACACCATTGCCCGGGTCCGTAATCCGGACTACAGAAAACAGATTATTGCAATGAAAGATGACCTTGGCATTGCCATGATCGTTAATCCTGAACGGGAAATGGCAAACGAGATATTCAACATCATTAACCTTCCGTCTGTTGCGCAGATCGAGCATTTTGCAAAAGGCAGAGTGTCGCTTGTAGAGGTTGTGGCAGAAAAAAGCTGTTCTCTTGTGGGAGAAACTCTGATTTCTCTTGGCAAAAAGCTTCAGACCAGAGTTCTTATCTGTGCTGTACAGCGTGGCGATGAGGTTATCATTCCTTCCGGTCATTTCAGAATCGAGGAAGGAGACCGTATCCACTTTACGTCGGATGCGCGGACGCTGGGTGATTTCCTGTCAGAGACCAATCTTGTAAAGTCGCCGCTTAAGAATATCATGATTGTAGGCGGCGGCAGGATAGGTTATTATCTGGCTGATGCGCTTTCAAAAAAGAAATATACTGTAAAGCTTATTGAACCGGATTCGGGAAAGGCGGAAGAACTTGCAGAGCTTCTGCCCCGTGTCACGGTGATTTGCGGCAACGGTACACAGCACGATATTCTCATCGAAGAAGGTATCGAGGCAATGGATGCCCTCGTTGCCCTGACAGACATTGACGAGGAAAACATGATCGTCTCAATGTTTGCCAACAGGAAAAGGGTCAGAAAATCCATTGCACAGATCAAGAGCGAAGATCTCTTCGGTCTGCTCGATGAGCTGGGCATCAACAATACCGTTTCTCCGAAGCATATCGTTGCCGGCAGAATCATCGGTTACATTCGCGCTCTTGCAAACACTGTGGGCAGCAATGTGCTGACAATGTATCAGCTTGTCAACGATCAGGTGGAAGCACTTGAGTTTTCAGCCAGGCGGCAGGAATATTTCTATAACAGACCGCTGAAGGAATTGAAAATAAAGAAAAACTGTCTGGTGGCATGTATTATCCGTGAGAACAATATTATCATTCCTGACGGTAATTCTGAAATCAGGCTGGGTGATAATGTCGTAATTGTAACGACACATAAAAACTTTGACGATCTCAACGATGTGTTCGAGTAAGGTGACGTTATGAATTACAGAAAATTAGGAAAAATATTAGGCAAGATAATGATCCTTGAGGCGATATTGATGTGTGCGCCTCTGATAGTCAGTTTTATCTATAATGAAGGATTAATTAACAGGGTTGCGTTCCTTGTTCCCATCGCTGTTCTTACTGTCGGCGGAATGCTGCTGCAGATGCTGAAGCCTGAGAGGAATCAGCTGTATCAGAAGGAGGGCTTTGCTCTTACGGCAATGGTATGGGTGATTATGACCCTGTTCGGTGCGGTGCCCTTCGTGATCAACGGTGATATCCCGAATTATATAGATGCCTGTTTTGAAATAATGTCGGGATTTACTACCACAGGCGCAAGCATCATCAATGATATTACTGAAATGTCCCGCTCCACGCTTTTCTGGAGAAGCTTTTCCCATTGGATCGGCGGAATGGGCGTGCTGGTTTTTGTGCTTATCTTTATTCCGGAAAGCGATGATGGCTCATCAATGCATCTGCTGCGTGCAGAAAGCCCCGGTCCGCAGGTTGGTAAAATCGTATCCAAAATGAAGGTGACGACAAGAATCCTCTATCTGATCTATCTCGGGATGACAGTTCTTGAGGTAATTGTTCTGATGCTCGACAAGCCGGTTCCCGGATACGAAAACGACCAGTTTTTCTTCAGCCTGCTGGCGACCTTCGGATGTGCCGGCACCGGAGGTTTTGGCTTTATCCCCAACAGCATGGAGCTGTTCAACCCCTTTTCGCAGTATGTGATGGCTATCTTTCTGCTTTTGTACGGCTGTAATTTCAGCCTGTACTATCTGCTCCTGATCGGCAAAATCAAAGATGTGTTTCGCAGCGAAGAACTTCGCGCTTATTTCATAATGGCTGCTGCTGCTGTTGGATTTGTGTTCCTAAGCCTTATTGGAAGATTTGAGCATTTCACGCAAACCTATACAACCGAAGAAACGTTCCGGCATTCGCTGTTCCAGGTGGCGTCGCTGCTGACAACGGCAGGCTTTACAACCACCGACTATAACGCGTGGCCGATGCTTGCAAAAACCACACTTGTTCTGGCTATGTTCTCAGGCGCAATGGCCGGTTCGACAGCCGGCGGCGTCAAGACCTCCAGGATTATTATTGCGATGAAGGGCGCCTATATCAATGTCCGAAAGCTGATCAATCCCAGATATGTACCCAAGGCCAAGTTTGAAGGCAAAACACTGGAACAGAAAACGATTAATGATGTGTTTGGATTTATTACGCTGTATTCATTCATTTTCCTTGCTGTGCTTTTCCTGTTGTCTCTTGATCCTATAAACGGGCAGACCGTGAGCATAGTATCGGACGCAGGAGCGTACGAAGTAAAGCACGGATTTTTCAGCAACTTTTCTGCTGTGCTTGCCTGCATTTCAAACATCGGTCCGGCTTTTGAAGCAGTTGGCCCGTATGCCAGCTACTCCGGATTCAGCGCGTTCTCAAAGATTATTCTTGCGCTGACGATGATGCTCGGCAGACTGGAAATTCTGCCGGTGCTGATTCTGTTCAACAAGAGAACATGGTCGAAATTCTAAGAAAAAGGGAGCGTTGCGGCAGTTTGCTGACGGTGCTCCTGATTATTGTTCGGAGTGATGATAAGGGTATGCGGGAAGCACTGAAAGGACAGCGCCTGGCTGCCTTCGTATAGAATGCGAATTCTTGCCAAAGGATAAAGGCAGTGATATAATATTGGCAGTGAAAAAAAGGAAAGCTTATGGTGCGTGATATCTATGAAAAAATTACTGCATTCATTATCGACAACGCATATTATCCTGCTGAGCTTTATGGCAGCAATACTGGCAGGTGCGGTATTGCTGTCTCTGCCGGTGAGTTCTGCTGACGGAAAAGCAACGCCTTTCCTTGACGCTTTGTTTACGGCCACCACGTCCACCTGTGTCACAGGTTTAGTGGTAACACCCACTGTGTCCTCGTGGAGTGTTTTTGGACAGATCGTTATTCTGCTGCTGATTCAGACAGGCGGTCTGGGCGTCATTACAATCATGTCCGGACTGATGATACTACTGCAAAGAAAAATGGGCATCGCTGACCGGCTGCTTCTGAAAGATGCATTTAATCTGAATTCTCTTTCCGGGCTGATCCGTTTTGTCAAGAGAGTTGTAGCTGGTACATTCATCATTGAAAGCATTGGGGCTTTGTTGTATATGACAGTGTTCGTCCCGGAATTCGGCGCGAAAGGAATATGGATTTCGATTTTTACATCGGTTTCCGCGTTCTGTAACGCCGGAATCGATATCATTGCGGAAAACAGCCTTTGCGATTATGCCCTGAACCCAATTGTCAACATTGTGACCTGTTTGTTGATCGTGCTGGGAGGAATAGGATATATCGTCTGGTGGGATATGCTTCGGGTGCTGAAGGTGAGGCAAAAGAAAAAATGGAATTATTTCAGAAGCCTTACGCTGCACAGTAAAATTGCAATTACAGCTTCCATAATTATGGTGGCAGCCGGTGCAGTTCTGATTTTTGCTTTCGAATACAGCAATCCGCGGACAATTGGCGACTATACCCTGCTGCAGAAAATTCAGGCGTCCGTTTTTCAGTCTGTTACAGTAAGAACTGCCGGGTTTGCAACGATACCTCAGGAAAATCTCACAAACGCCTCCGCGGTAGTTTGTTTGCTGCTGATGTTTATCGGCGGCTCTCCTGTAGGAACCGCGGGAGGAATCAAAACCGTTACCTTTGTGATAATTTTCGCATCAGCATTTTCTTCTGTTTTCAATAAAGAAGATACAGAATTGTTTGGAAGACGGATTACAAGTCAGAATGTTCGCAAGGCATTGGCAGTTATTTGCATGTCATTTATTATCATGCTCGTTTCGACGATCATGCTTTCAGCCGTCACAGATGCATCTGCGCTGGACATTCTTTACGAAACGGTCAGCGCAACTGCGACAGTTGGCCTTTCAAGAAACCTGACCGCTTCGCTCAACAGTATCGGTAAGCTGGTTATTATCGCAACAATGTATCTGGGCAGAGTGGGTCCAATTTCACTTGCCGTGGCGTTCAATCAGAAGAAAGAAAACCAGAATATTGTAAGAAACCCGGTCGAAGAAATAATTGTAGGATAAGCAGGGGGTAGAGCATATGAGCTTTAATAAGACCTATGCCGTGTTCGGACTTGGCAGATACGGAAGAGCCGTTGCAGAGGAACTTGTAAACAGCGGCGCAGAGGTGCTGGCGGTTGATATCGATCAGAATACCGTCAACAATGCAATTGAAACAATTCCTGTCTGCAAGTGCGCGGATGTTACAGAACCTGAGGCAATCAGACGGCTCGGGGTTTCAAACATTGATGTTGTAATTATTGCCATGGCAAGCAACCTGGAGGCCAGTGTCATGGCCGTGACGCTCTGCAAAGAGGCAGGAGTGGAGATGGTGATAGCAAAATGCGGCAATGAGATGCACCAGAAAATATTATGCCGCGTAGGAGCCGACAAGGTGATTTTTCCGGAAAAAGAATCCGGAATACGGCTTGCAAAAAATCTGATTTCTTCGGGTTTTTCAGAAATGATAGAACTTTCTGATGAAGTGTCCATGGTGGAGCTGGATGTATTGGACGAATGGACAGGCAAGACCCTGATCGAGTTAAGCCTGCGCAAGAAGTACTCCATCAATGTGGTAGCTATCCGTAATGGCGACAAAATCACTACAACCGTAGATCCCGCGCTCCCGTTGAAAAAAGGGATGGAGCTTATAGTAATCGCAAATACGTTAAAACTGCAAAAGCTGAAATAGCATTGCATATGTAGGAGTTCGGAAACAACGGGTTGCGCCGGTTTTAGCGCACAATAAGGTTATTATGCCGAGCACCGCAGAATATTAACGGCTTCCTTTGCGGTAAAAGTGATGGCCAGATACGATGCGTTCTCTTTACTGCTGTAAATCGTTGAAATTTATTAGCGAAAACTCTTGACAAACGGACGTGAAGGGTGTATACTGCGCTCAACAATTGAACAAAACAAACAACGACTGTGACGAAGACGGTCGGAATGCAGACCCTGCAGAGAGTTGCCGGTTGGTGCAAGGCAATGGAGATGCGTTCCAGATGACCCATCACTTCCGAGTCGGAGGACCGAAAGCGCGAAGCAGACAGCTTGCGCAAGTAGACTCCTTCCGTAATGCTGCGTAAAAGCAAAGGGCTTGTTGGAGCCTGAAAAGTGGCGGAATATCTGTTCCGCAAGTTGAGTGGTACCGCGGGTTTAACAACTCGTCTCAATAGTTGAGACGAGTTGTTTTTTGTTTTTCCAATTGTTGAATATGGGTCACTTTTTCCCGGAGAAAACGAAAGGAGAAATTATCAATGGACTTCAATCTGAAAGAGGTTGCACGCAGAATTAAGGACCTGCGCGAAGCAAAGGGCTACACTCCCGAGGAACTGGCAAAGCTCACCGGTGTTTCGGTGGAGGATTATATGATTCTGGAAAGCGGAGAATCTGACTTCAGCTTTACTTTTATTTACAAGTGCGCCAAGGCGTGCGGTGTTGAGGTCGTTGATATTATTGAAGGTACCAGTACCACTCTTACTTCCTATACCGTTACAAGAAAAGGCGAAGGCATGAAAATCGTCAAGAAGAACGGTTTTGTCTATAACAATCTCGCTCCCCGATTCAAGGATAAGCTCGCCGAGCCGTTTCTTGTCAAGTTTCCCTATCGTGAGGAGGAGCAGAATACACCCATCAAGCTCAGCTCCCACAACGGTCAGGAGTTTGACGTTATCGTCAAGGGTTCCCTCAAGGTTCAGGTGGGTAAGCACGTTGAGATCCTCAACGAGGGCGACTCCATCTTCTACAACAGCCTTATCCCTCACGGAATGATCGCCGTCAGCGAGGGTGAAGTCGGATCGTAGC
>JAZUPE010000007.1:0-42289 GCA_045605025.1 Acutalibacteraceae bacterium | reverse complement strand
TTGTCGATGGCCTTGGCATACTCCTCGCGGCAGAGGATCATACCGCCTCTGGGGCCGCGCAGGGTCTTGTGGGTGGTGGTGGTGACGGTGTCGGCATAGGGCACAGGATTCTGGTGCATGCCGGCGGGAACCAGACCGGCGATGGGAGCCATGGCCCCCACCAGATAGGCGTCCACCCCCTTGGCGATGGCGCCCACACGCTCGAAGTCGATGGCGCGGGGATAGGCGCTGGCGCCGGCAACGATCATTCTGGGCTTGACTTCCTTGGCCTGCTTCTCAAGGGCGTCGTAGTCGATATAGCCGGTCTCGGGGCTGACACCGTAGGCTACGAAGTTGAAGTAGGCACCGGAAAGGTTGACAGGAGAGCCGTGGGTCAGATGTCCGCCCTCGGCGAGGTTCATGCCCAGCACGGTGTCGCCCGGCTTGAGCAGAGCGAAGTAAACGGCGATGTTTGCCTGTGCGCCGGAATGGGGCTGAACATTGGCGTGATCGGCACCGAACAGTTCGCAGGCGCGCTTTCTTGCGATCTCCTCAACAACGTCAACACACTGGCAGCCGCCGTAATATCTCTTTGCGGGGTAGCCCTCGGCATACTTGTTGGTCAGCACGCTGCCCATGGCTGCCATGACAGCAGGGGAAACGATGTTTTCCGAAGCGATGAGTTCCAGATTGCGGCGCTGGCGGAGCAGCTCCTCGTTCATTGCAGCGGCAACGTCGGGATCGTACTGAGAGGTAAAGCCGATGGAGTCGATCATTTCCTTGTACATTTTCTTTTACTTCCTTTCGATGGGTGATTTAATAGCGTTGATTGATAGTCGAAATTTAATCCTGCTGCTCACGAATGGCCTTGACATAGTAACTGCCGTCCTCGTTGAGGTTAAGGATCAGCTGGCGTGCATAAAGAATGCCGCCGGCACCTGTCTCCAGATCCTCCAGATATTCCACGCGGAGGGTGACGGTGTTGTCTCTCTTGGAAATATCGGTGACGTTGGGAGCTGGACCGGACAGGTTGTCTGCCACGTGGAAGCTGTCTTCCATATCAACATAGTAGGCGTCCTCGTTGGTCACGTCCTCGCCCGCAGATCCGTACAGTGCGTTTCTGATCTGGGTGTTGATCTCCTCGTCCTGAGCGGCATCGTCGCTGGCAGCGCCGTACATCTCCTTGACCGCATTGACGATGTCGGTGGAGGGTACGATGAACTTGCCGGTATCGTCGCGCTCGTAGGTGACATCATTATCCATGAGAACGGTGAACACCGCGCTCTGCAGGAGCTTATCCTGAGGAATGGCATCCCATGTTTCAAACACGGGCACCTCGCTCATTACCACGGGCGAAACAAACTCGCCGTAGATATCCTTCTGGGACTCGCTTCCGCCGAGGTTTCCCAGCAGTCCGATGCCCCATTTGGCCACGGCGATGAAGCCGATGAGAGCCAGTATCATGGTCGCCGCACCGATAAACGCGGCTGCCTTGCGTCGTTTGTTCTTTTTCTGCGAAGCCAAATCCTCTTCCTCCTCGTCTCCGAGCCAGCGCTCGACAAAGTCGTCATCGTCGATATACCGGGGAATATTCATTCTGTCATGCGCGGCGAAAACAGGGGTGATTGCCTGCCGCGCTCTGCGGGTGAACAGGCCGTCCTGACCGTAGCCGACATCTTCCGCGTCATCACGGCCTGCAACGGCGACTGCGGTTCTGCGCTGTGTCTGATCCACGGATTCTTCCGGCTGTTCATTCTCTCCGGATTTCTCTTTCGCCGCGGCCGCGGCAGCCAGTTCCTCCGGCATCTGTACGTCAGTCGGACGGGAACGGCGGCGCTTACGCTTCGGACGCTCTGCTGGTCCCGATGCGGGTCTGCGTTCGTCCTCGCCTCCCGTATCTTCCATCTCCTCAACGGGAACGGAAGCGTCATCCGCCTCCTCGTCCTGTTCAGGATGAACATCGGACGCGCCGGTTTCCTCCTCAGCGGGCTCCTCCGGTTTTTCGCCGGCAATTATCTTAACGGTATCGCCGTCATCATCGGCGGTATCGTCTTCCGGTTCTTCAACAGACTCCTCAATCTCATCGTCCTCGCCGGACTGATGATCCTCGCTTTCCTGTGCAGACAGGTTTTCAGTTACTTCCGGCTCCGCTTCAGCAGGAATCTCCGCCGGTTCTTCCGCCGGCTGTTCCGGCTCTTCGTCCGGTTCTGCATCGTCATCTTCGGACGACCGGCTCTGTCCGGCATCATCGCCGTCCTCCTGCCCGCTGCCGTCACCCTCTCCGGTGCCGGCTTCCTCCTCCGGATGATCGTCCTCAGCGTCGCTGTCGGGAATATCATATTCCACCGCAGGCACTGTCTGAATCTCCGGTTCGGCGGCTTCCTCCTCAGATGGCACATCTTCCTCAGAAGCTTCTTCCGCGGATTCCTCAGCTTCCGACACTTCGTCTTCCTGCTCAGCTTCCTCGCCGGAATCAGCGGAGACAATCTCGATGACCGGTATCATGACGGCATCGCTGTCGTTCTGCTTTTCCGGTTCGGGATCAGGTTCGGGTTCGATCTCGATGGAGGGCAGACTGTTCAGCATCGCCTCCAGACCGGATCCGCGGGGCGCCTCCGGCACTGATGCCGGTTCGGGCTTCTCTTTCTTCTCCTGAGCGCGCTTTTCCGGTTTCTCCCTCGCAGGTTTCTCCGGTTTTTCCTTCGCTACGGGCGCATCACTGCTCAGCAGCTCCGCAGCAGTTCCTGCCGCAACTGCTGCGACCGGCACTGCGGGCTTTTCTTTGCTGCTGTATTCTTCAATCGGAATGAGCACAAGTTCATCCACTGGGGACACGGTATTTTTCCGATCCTGTTCGCTGTTCTTTGCGGGGTTTCTGATTTCTTCCTGCACTTCTATCCCTTTACTCTCCTTTGCCGACCCTAAGGCCGGAAACAAGCTCTCCATTTCCCTCTCTGACAGCATCACAGGCACCCAACTGACCGTTTTATTTCCTTCGCCGTCATCCGTTTCCAGTGCGATGAGCGGCTGGCCATCATCGGACAGTTTGAGGCGGACGTCGGCTGGCTGCTGAACGAAATCGATGTCACCGAAATCGGCTTCATCGCCGCGCGCAAGGCTTCTGGCCTCGCGGACAGCCCGTTCCTGTATCTGTCTGAGTTTTTCTTTCATTTTTGGATCGCGCAGCGCTCTTGGCTGGGAATTATCTTCTCTGCCACGTCTGCGCACCGGTTCCGCGGTGTGTTCTTCCTGCGGTTCGGCTTCCAGCTCGCGGCGAAGCTGCGCGGCTTCCTGTTCCCGCTGCCGGTTCGCGGCTTCCTGTTCCCGCTGTCTGCGGGCGTTTTCCTCATTCTGGCGGCGTGCGGCTTCCTGACGCTCCTGCATGTCCCGTATGAAGGCGCTCTGTCCCGGCTGCCCCATATATGGATTGACATGGCCCGGACCATAGCGGTCGCTGTAGCGCGGTGAGTTGGGGCGTCTGCCGCCCGATCGATTGTTGTTATTGCTGGCCAACGGCGTTCCCCTCCTCTTTTCTGCCGCGGTCTTTTGTTCCCCTGTCGTTCATAGGGTCAGCGGATCTGTCCGTCGCCCTCGATAATATACTTCATGCTGGTCAGCTCACGCAGACCCATAGGCCCGCGGGCATGCAGCTTCTGTGTGGAAATGCCGATCTCGGCTCCCAGCCCGAAAACGCCGCCGTCAGTAAAGCGGGTGGAGGCGTTGACGTACACCGCGGCGCTGTCGATTTCGGCAGTGAAGCGGCGGGAGCTTTCAAGAGATTTTGTAACTATGCACTCGCTGTGACCGGTGCTGTAGCGTCTGATGTGGTCGATGGCCTCATCGATGCTGTCCACCACACGACAGGCGAGAATGTAATCAAGGAATTCGGTGTCGTAATCGACGTCGGTGACTGGAGTGACACAGTCGCCGAGGATGGCGGCGGTGCGCTCGCAGCCGCGGATCTCCACGTTCATTTCCCTGAGACGGTCGTAAATCACCGGCAGAGCCTGCGCGGCGATGTCGCTGTGCACCAGCAGGGTCTCAAGGGCGTTGCACACGCTGGGACGGGAGGTCTTTGCGTTGAACACGATGTCGGCTGCCATGGTGATATCCGCCGAGGCGTCAACAAAGCAGTGGCAGTTGCCGGTTCCGGTCTCGATGACGGGAACGGTGGAATTCTCCACAACGGCTTTGATCAGTCCCGCGCCGCCTCTGGGAATGAGCACATCAAGATACTCATTAAGGCGCATGAGATCAACGGAGCTTTGACGGGTGGTATCCTCCACCAGCTGCACGCAGTCGGCAGGCAGACCGGCACTTTCCACCGCGCCGCGCAGAGCGGTCATGATGGCTATGTTGGAATTGATGGCCTCCTTGCCGCTGCGCAGAATGCAGGCGTTGCCCGACTTGAGACACAGGGCGGCAGCGTCGGAGGTGACGTTGGGACGGGCCTCGCAGATGATGCCGATGACACCCATGGGCACTCTGATCTTGCGGATGGCAAGCCCTTTTGTGCCCACCGCTCCGCTGATGATCTCTCCGCAGGGATCGTTAAGGGCGGCGGTCTCCAGCACGCCGTCAGCCATGCCTTTGATCCGCTCCGGGGTCAGGCGCAGGCGATCCTGCAGTGAAACAGTCATGCCGTTTTCGACGGCATTTTCCATATCCACCGCGTTTGCGCGCAGGATATCTTCGCTGTTCGCGATAAGGGCGGCTGCCATCGCCTCAAGGGCGCTGTTCTTGAGAGAAGTGGCTGCGGTGGCAAGCACGCGTGACGCGGTCTTTGCCCGTGCGCCCATGGTGTTAAGATCGAGCATGGTATTCACTCCTTCGGGAGAAATGAGTATGTGTGATCAGTTCTTGCGTGAGGGTACGAAATGGGTACCCACCGGCTTACCGTCGATGAGGTCGTACAGTGCCTCAGGGTGACCGCCTGCCATGATGTAGGCGTCGATGCCCTCGGCGATGGCGTTCTCGGCAGCGGTCAGCTTGGTTGCCATGCCGCCGGTGCCGCGCTTGGATCCCTTGCCGCCTGCGATGGCGCGGATATTATCGGTGATCTCAAGAACCACAGGAATGAGAACCGCTTCATCGCTGACGTGGGGATCGCGGTCATAAAGACCTTCGATGTCGGTGAGCATGACCAGTGCCTCCGCGCCTATCAGACGGGCGACGATGGAGGAAAGGTTATCGTTGTCGCCGATATTGTGTCCCTCCAGCTCGTCGACGGAAACGGCATCGTTTTCGTTGATGATGGGGATTATGCCCATGCTCAGCAGGGCGTTGATGCAGTTGACAACGCAGGCCTTGCGCTTTTCGTCGTCGATGATGTCACCGGTGAGAAGCACCTGAGCGCAGTCCTTGCCGTACCCGGTGAAGAACTTGTCGTAGAGGAACATCAGCTCGCACTGTCCCACCGCCGCCATGGCCTGACGTCCGGCGGTGTCGGTGGGGCGCTCGGTGAGACCCAGACGGCCCAGACCCATGCCTACCGCGCCGGAGGTGACCAGCACGATTTCGCGTCCGGCGTTATTCAGGTCTGCCAGCACCCTGCACAGCAGTTCGATGCATCGGATATTGGCGCGTCCGCTTTCATGTGTGATGGTGGAAGTACCCACCTTGATCACGATGCGTTTTGCGTTTTCAACCTTCATGATTATACATTTCCTTCCGGCAGCGGCTAATATACCGTTTCTGCCATGTTTTTCCGAACAATGATTAAACTATATTATATCAGAACACTGCGTTCTGCACAAGAGAATCATATACGCCGTCATTTCCGATTTTTCCCGTTGCACAGAACGAATAATTATCAAAATCGATGAATTCACGGGCCGCCTGATTGACCTGCTCCACTGTTACGGCATCGATAGAGGCAAGAATGTCATCCTCGCTCTTTATCCTGCCGTGGAGAAGTTCGCCCCGCCCCATGTGGGCGGAGATGGCGGAATTGCCCTCCAGACCCATGACGACGGATGCCTTGAGCTGCTCTTTCGCCCGTGTGAATTCCTGCATGGTGACGCCGTCACGGCGCAGCAGGCAAAGCTGCTTTACCAGTTCGCTGACAGCCGCCGCTTCATTCTTTGGCGAAACCGCGGCATCGACTTCAAACATTCCCTCTGCCATATACGGCGCAGAGGAACACCCGACGGAATACGCCAGTCCAAGTTCCTCGCGGATGCGCTGGAACAGGCGGGAGGAACTGCTGCCGCCGCAGATGGAATTGAGTATCCCCAGCGCGTGACGGCGGGGATCGTTGTAAGCAACACCGGGGAAGGCAATGCCGATATGAGTCTGCTCAAAATCCTTTTCAATGAGCCTGATACCTTTATGATAGGCGGCGGGCTGCGCCTCCATGGGCACATCACCCCGGGGCAGCATTCCAAGAGTACCCATCACCTGCGCGGTGACCGCTTCGGGATCGAAGGCTCCGCTGACAGCACAGACGATGCGGGAACCGGTGTACTGCTCGGCCATGTGGGCACGCAGCTTGCCGGTGGTCATGTCGGCAATGGTCTGGCGGGTGCCGAGAATGTTTGCGCCCAGCATACTTCCCTGCCACATGGTGGAATAAAGTCCGTCGATCATCAGATCCTCGGGGCTGTCCTCATACATTCCGATCTCCTCAAGAATGACCCCGCGCTCCACCTCGAAATCACTTTCTGCCAGACGGGGTCTGGTGGTCATGTCGGTGATGAGATCCAGCGCACGGGGCAGATGGCTGTCCAGCGCACGGGTGTAGACACAGGTATACTCTTTTGTGGTGTAGGCGTTGAGCTGGCCGCCGATGGCATCCGATTCCTCCGCAAGCTCACGGGCGGAGCGGCGGTCAGTACCCTTGAAGAGCATGTGCTCGATGTAGTGGGACGCACCCTGCCGCTCAGAAAGCTCAAAGCGGGAGCCGGAACCAATCCACAGGCTGACGCTGGCGCTGCGTCCGTGGTCGGAGGGCAGCATCAGCAGGCGCACACCGTTGTCGAGAGTAATCTTCTGTATGTTTTCGTGTTTCAATGGTCAGCGTCCTTTCGCGGAAATCTTATGTAATTATATGTATTTTCACGGAAATATAAGCGAAAACACATGAAAGCTATAAATCAGTACAAGGACTGCCAAACCCGGCAGTCCCCGACACTTCAAGCAAGGGACTGCCATGATGCCACAGCAGTCCCTTGGGATTATTTCATAGGTTTTCGCTTAGTTGTTATTGTTGTCGTAACGTCTGCGGTTGTTGCCGCCTCCGTTGTAGCCACCCTCGCGGCGGGGAGGACGGGAGGTTCTGGGGGCAACGGTGTTTTCGGGCACCAGACCCTCAACCTCGATGAGAGCATCACGGCGGGAGAGGTTCAGACGACCCTTCTCGTCGATGGGCAGAACCTTGACCATGACCTGATCGCCAACGTTGACAACATCTGTGACCTTCTCGGTGCGCTTGACATCCAGCTGGCTGATGTGAACCAGACCTTCCTTGCCGGGAGCGATCTCGACAAAGGCGCCGAAGTCCATGATGCGGGTGACAACGCCGTTGAAGATGGCGCCGACCTCGGGATCATGTGCGATGAGGTTGACGATATCCAGAGCGCGGTTGCAGTTGTCGGCATCAACGCCGCAGATGAACACCTTGCCGTCGTCGTCGATGTCGATCTTGACCTGGCATTCAGCGGAGATCTTCTGGATAACCTTGCCGCCGGAACCGATGACCTCGCGGATCTTCTCCACGGGAACGGTGGTGGACAGCATCTTGGGAGCGTACTTGGACAGCTCGGCACGGGGAGCGGGAATTGCCTTGAGCATGATCTCGTCAAGGATATAGATACGTGCCTTGTGGGTCTTCTCCAGAGCTTCCTTGACCATTGCAGGAGTCAGACCGTCAATCTTGAGGTCCATCTGGATGGCGGTGATGCCATCGTGAGTACCGGCAACCTTGAAGTCCATGTCGCCGAAGAAGTCTTCGAGACCCTGAATGTCAACCATGGTCATCCAGCGCTCACCCTCGGTGATCAGACCGCAGGAGATACCGGCAACGGGAGCCTTGATGGGAACACCGGCATCCATGAGAGCCAGAGTGGAGCCGCAGACGGAGCCTTGAGAGGTGGAACCGTTGGAGGAAACAACCTCGGACACCAGACGCAGAGCATAGGGGAACTCGGTCTCGTCGGGAATGACGGGCAGCAGGGCGCGCTCGGCAAGAGCACCGTGACCGATCTCACGACGGCCGGGGCCTCTGCTGGGCTTGGTCTCGCCTACAGAGTAGGAGGGGAAGTTGTAGTGGTGCATATAGCGCTTGAACTGCTCCTCATCGATGCCGTCCAGCAGCTGACGATCACTGATGGGGCCGAGGGTGCAGATGGTCAGAACCTGAGTCTGTCCTCTGGTGAACAGACCGGAACCGTGAACGCGGGGCAGCAGGCTGACCTCGCTGGCCAGAGGACGGATTTCGTCCATCTGACGGCCGTCAACGCGCTTCTGATCGTCCAGCAGCCAGCGACGGACGACGTACTTCTGGGTCTTGTAGAGGCACTCGTCGATCTTGGCGGCAGAGTCGGGATAGATCTCGTCAAACCGGGCGTGAACAGCCTCGTAGACGGGCTTGAGGCGCTCGTCGCGGATACGCTTGTCGTCGGTATCCAGAGCGGCGCGGACATCTTCGATGGCGAAAGCCTTGATTGCCTCCAGCATCTCCTCGTCGGGCTCGTTGGAGGGATAGCTGAACTTCTCCTTGCCGATTTCGGCGCGGATGCCCTTGATGAACTCAACGATAGCCTGGTTGGCTTCGTGACCGGCCATGATGCCGTTGTACATATCTTCGTCGCTGACCATGTTGGCGCCGGCCTCGATCATGGCGATGCGGCTGTCGGTGGAAGCGACGGTAACAGCCATCTGGCTGACCTTGCGCTGCTCGGCAGTGGGGTTAATGACGGGCTGACCGTCAATCAGGCCCACAGAAACGGCACTGATGGGACCGTTCCAGGGAATATCGGAAATGGAGATGGCGATGGAGGTACCGATCATGGCGGTGATTTCAGGAGAGCAGTCAGGGTCGACGCTCATAACGGTAGCCACGATGGCAACGTCGTTGCGCATATCCTTGGGGAACAGCGGACGAACGGGACGGTCGATAACACGGGAGGCAAGGATAGCCTTCTCGGAAGGACGACCCTCTCTCTTGAGGAAGGAGCCGGGGATCTTGCCCACGGAATAGAGCTTCTCCTCGAAGTCAACTGACAGTGGGAAGAAATCGATGCCGTCGCGGGGCTTTGCGGAAGCGGTAACGGCTACGTTAACGACAGTCTCACCGTAGCGGACGAGACAGGCGCCGTTGGCAAGCTGTGCGATCTTACCGGTCTCGACGACCAGAGGACGGCCTGCAAGTTCGGTCTGGAAGACCTTGAAGTTGTCAAACATCTTTTTAACCTCCGTTTAGTTTATTCATTATTGATTATTCTCAAACAGAGATCCTCTCACACAGCTTAGCAATAAAACCAGCGTCCGGGAATGTTTTCCGGGCGTTCGTTTTACCGCTATGCCGCACGACAGGACACTCTGCAGCTCTGCGTAAAAAAAGACGCAAGGCAGACGGAGTGGACCGATGTCCTCTCCGCCTGCCGTAGGTGCAATTACTTGCGGATGCCCAGCTCCTTGATGATGGCGCGGTAGCGCTCGATGTCGATCTTGGTCAGGTAGTTGAGCAGGTTTCTTCTGTGACCGATCATCTTGAACAGACCGTGACGGGAATGATGGTCGTTCTTGTTGACCTTCAGATGCTCGGTGAGGTCGTTGATTCTCTTGGTGAGAATAGCAATCTGAACCTCGGGAGAACCGGTGTCACCCTCGTGACGGGCGTGTTTGGCGATTATGGCCTGTTTTTCTTCGGGAAGCATTCTAAGCACCTCTTTAATAATATTTCCGACACCACAGCAGCGGGCAGGTGTGATCCTGAACATCAGGCGCATCCCCGAAACCGTGACGAAGGTTTGTTTGTGTCTGCGTCGGGACTTGCCCAAACGACAGCCAGTGTATTATAGCACGCAACCGCACGCAGGTCAAGAGCTATTTTTCCGGCAGGGAACGGCATCAGCCGTCGTATTGATCATCTTCGGCGGCAGCAGCTGCGCTGCGCAGTTCAAGGAATCTGCGCACCTTGTTGTATGCGTTGACCGAGCGCAGGAATTCGTTCAGGCGGATCACCGCCATGGCAAGGAATATGCCGCCGACGATCCACGGGGCCAGCTTTCCGAAGCCATCATACACATGATTGTTCGCGCCGTATATGACCACTATGACCAGAATGAAATAGGTCACCGCGGCGACCAGCAGGGTTGGTTTTCTCAGACTGCCGGCTTCCTTTTTGAGCAGCTTTTCCGCGCGGCTCTGGCGCAGCTGAGCTTCGTCCTTTGGCATATTCGGAATCCTCCTACGGCGAACTTGATTGATGATTACATTTTATTATAGCCCACGCGGATGCGCTTTACAAGCATTTTTTCTCTTCTCCTCCTTCCGCCGGACGCACGGCATTTTTCCGTCCGGTCTGACAGTAGTCCGCACAACGTGACAGCAGTGCGTGCTTCGTGACAGCAGTGCATGCACACAATGAGGTATCATTACAGCACACAACAGCAAAGATCACCGAAAAGGAGGCATAAAGCATGAACAACATCAACTGGAACGAACTGCGGGAGGAATACATCCGCGGCGGCATCACTCAGGGTGAGCTTGCCGATCGCTACGGAATTCCCGCCGGCTCCCTGCGCCGCAGGGCGGCAGCGGAAGGCTGGCGCGCCATGCGCAAGTCCAGAGAAAGCGGTCTGCAGGAGGATCCTGCCGCCGTATCGGCGCGGGTTTCCCGTCATCTGGCATTGACCGACCGCATGCTGGATCTGCTCACCCGCGCCCTTGAGGACGACGACGAGCTTTACCGCCATGTGGAGTTCGCAAAGTACAGCTCGGCAGGCGAATTCTTCTGCGAGCGTCTATCCGCCTTCGCCGAGGAGCGTGCCGCCCGCATTGTCCGGCTCATGGGCGAACTTTTCGAGCAGCAGCGCATCATCCTCGGCATTCACGAATACAAAGACGAGCTGGCTGCCGCAAAACTGGCACAGGACGAACGCCTCAGCACCAGCAAGCTGGAATATCAGACCGCCCTTGCCGAGCGTCAGAACAGCATCGCCGAACGCAAGCTGGAGCTGGAACTGTTCAAGCTGGAGGGCGGCACGGGTGCCGCTGACCCGGAGGCGGACGGTTTTCTCGCCGCCCTCGGGCTGACAGGAGATGAAGTCCTCTATGAGCAGTCTTGAGGAGCGAATTACCGGACTGAGAAACAAGTGCAGAAAGCCCTCCTCCGGATTTCGTTTTCAGCCCTTTTCCGCCCGCCAGAAACTGCTTCTGGGCTGGTGGAAGCCGGGCTCCCCTGCAGCGGAGCATGACGGTGTGATCGCTGACGGAGCGGTTCGCTCGGGCAAGACCCTTGCCATGTCACTGGGGTTTGTGCTGTGGGCGATGAACTCCTTTGACGGCGAAAACTTCGCCATCTGCGGCAAGACGCTGGGTTCCGTTGACCGCAACATACTCGTGTGGCTGCGGCAGATGCTTCCCGGCAGAGGATACACCGTAAGCGAACAGCGCTCCCGCCATGTTCTTACTGTCAGCCGCGCAGGGCGCAGCAACCGCTTCTACTGCTTCGGAGGAAAGGACGAGGCCTCTCAGGATCTCATACAGGGTATGACCCTTGCCGGCGTACTCTTTGACGAGGCGGCGCTGATGCCCGAATCCTTTGTCAGTCAGGCTACAGCGCGCTGCTCGGTTCCCGGTTCGAAGTGGTGGTTCAACTGCAACCCCGCCGGTCCCTACCACTGGTTCAAGCGCAGCTGGCTGGACGCGGCAAAGGAAAAGAATCTGCTGCATCTGCACTTTACCATGGCGGACAACCTCTCCCTTTCCGATGCCATCCGGCGCAGGTACGAAAACATGTACACGGGCGTATTTTACCGCCGGTACATACTGGGCGAATGGTGCGCCGCGGAGGGGCTTGTCTATCCCATGTTCGAGCCTTCCTGTCACGTAGGCGAACCGCCCGGCGAAGCTGAGCGATGGTTTCTCTCCTGTGACTACGGCACTCACAATCCTTTTGCTCTGGGACTGTTCTCTGTGCGGACAACCGAACGGGGTAATCTGTACTGCCTTGAAAAAGAACTTTACCACGACGGGCGCAGGAGCGGTCAGATGACCGACTCTCAGTACGCCGACCGCACCGAGAGGTTTGTGGAGGGTATTCCAGCGGAGCACATAATCGTCGACCCGTCGGCATCCTCGTTTATTGCCGAGCTGCGGCATAGAGGCTTCCGGGTACTCAAGGCGGTCAACGACGTGTCGGAGGGTATCAGCTGTGTGGCGGACGCGCTGACCGACGGACGGCTGATGATCCGCCCGTGCTGTTCGGGCACACTGAGAGAGTTTTCTTCCTATATATGGGACGAAACCGCTGCGGGACACGGAGAGGATAAACCTCTGAAGCAGAACGACCATGCAATGGACATGATACGCTACGCCCTTTTCACCGACCGGCGGACTTCATCACGGAGCAGCCGCTATTCGGGCAAGGGCACACGATAACCACAACTCATCACTTACTAAAGGAGAAGTCAGAATATGGCTCTGCAGGAAATCATCGGCACCGAGCTGTCCGGACTGTACGGTCAGAAGGTGCTGGAGGACATGGGACACATCATATCCCTTTACGATTTCTACGACGGCAGAGGTCAGGACTGGCAGACAGCCACCGACCTCGACTACCGTCCGACCAAGCTGGTAACCAATCTTTGCAAGAAGCTCATCCGGCGTGAATCACGATTCATGTTCGGACGCACACCTGAACTGCGCATCCTCGCCCGCGACGGAAGTCCGCTGGACGAATGCACCGCCGACCTCAGCGAGGTGCTGAGCGCGAACGCCTTCCCCGAACGTCTGCTCAAGGGGCTGCGCGATTGTCTCATCGGCAAGCGCGTTGCAATCAAACTCAGCGGCGGCATCGGGCAGCCTGTCGGCGTGCAGATCCGCCCCTCTCTGGAATTCATTTTCGAACCCTTCGATGATGACGCGGACAATCTGAGAAAGATCATCTTTTTCTACCGCACCAACGACTGCGCCCGCGCCGCGGATCAGCGCATCTGGAAACAGAAATACGAGATGTGCGGCAGCCGCTGCTTTGTCACCGAGGGCATCTATGACGGCAAAGGAAATCTGGTGGAGGGCGGCGAAAGCGTCAACACCGGTCTTGATTTCATTCCCTGCCGCGTGATCATCAACGACGGTCTGACCGGCGATCTGTGCGGTGAAAGCGACGTTGAGGAGATCATGGCAAACCAGATGATTTACAACCGCATGAAATCGGACGATCTGGACGCCCTGCGCTTCAATATGTTCCCCCAGCGCGTGGCGGTGGACGCCGACGGCAGCTCCCTCGAGAACATGGTCATCGCTCCCGGCTCGCTCATCGACCTGATGACCGACCCTGCCCGCGGAGACGACGGCAGACAGGCCAGTCTGACCATGCTTGAACCCAAATTCGGCTACAACGACCGCTTTGAGAACGCAATGGACCGCATCAAGCAGGATATGCACGAACTGCTGGGTGTACCCAACGTATCCGCCGACAAACTGCGCGGTTTTGCCCAGTCGGGCGTTGCCATCCGCGCTCTCTACTGGGAGCTTGAGGAGCGCTGCGAGGAACGATGGGCGACATGGGGACCCGCTCTTGAGTGGATGAGCCGCTCGATTCTGAAGATGCTCTCCGTCTACTGCGGCAGGCAGTACCCCGAAGATCTCAGAGTGCACATTGAGCACCTTTACCCCATCATGGCAGATGAACACAGCGAGCGTGAGCTCGACCTGCGTGAGGTGGCAGGCGGTGTACGCAGCGCGGACAGCTATCGCAGAAAGTGGGATTGCTGACCGGAATGCGCTGACACACCGCATGACATATATCTTATCGCCGACGGGCGTTAAACGGAGGTAACCATGAACGGAAATCGTAAATCTTGCGGAGCCCGGAAATTCTTCAAGCGGCTGCTTATCGCGCCGCTGGCACTGTGCGCCGTGCTGGACGGCGCCGACATGGACATTCTGGTGGGCGCTGTGGACAAGCGCACCGCCCGCGCCGAGGCGGCTGTGCTGCGCGACTATTTCGCCCAGCACGGCATCGAGGGCGAAGAAGCCGAGCAGGCGGAACAGGAATACCGCCGGAGGCGACGGGAGATGAATCCCGACGCACAGACACTGGCTCAGCTTCGTCAGCGCGCCGAGCAGGCCGAGCAGGATGCCGTGAAGGCGGGCATTTCGGCAGAGGCACGTGTCCAGCTCGCGCGTCTGGGTATCCCCGAGCGCAACAGCGCAGACGTGCTGCTGCTTGCCTCGAAGGAACTGGAGGCAGCCGGACAGAACGGCGGAGATCCCGAGGAGGTGCGGCAGTCTGTACGTCAGGCACTTGAGTCGGTTGTCGCACGGCTCCCCGGACTGGCAGAGCCTGTCGGCTCACCTGCCGGTACATCCGCCGGAGCACGGGGCAACTTTCCCCGGTCGAACGATGCGGCACTGACCTATCAGCAAAGTCTTGACAGGGCGCGTGCCGCAGGAGACAACGCGGCCGCCGTCAGCATAATTACCGCTGCGGCCGCAAAGGGCATCGCCCTGCGCTGAGCCGGATGATCCGTCCGGTGAAGCGCAACCGACTGAAAGGATGACGATATGTCAAACATCACCGGAGGCGGCACTTTCTGGAATCTGCCCAACTACGCAGGACAGATTTTCAGTTCCACTCCCGCCGAAACCCCTTTTCTCAACCTGATCGCCGCAAAGGCGGTCAAAACCGACAACTTCCAGTTTCCCACCGGCGTTGAATACTCCCACGAGACCGCCTCTCAGCCCGATATCACCGAGGCTGATTCGCTGACCGCCCCCGAGGCCGTCAGCTACGCCCGTTCCCAGGAGACCAACGTCACCCAGATCTTCCAGGAGAGAATCAGCGTCAGCTACGCCCGTATGGCCAGCTCCGGCAGATTCTCCGGCGTGTCCGACAGTTTCTCCGCCGGTCAGACCCCCGGCGAAGTGGAGTTCCAGACCGCCCGCGCTCTTGAAAAGATCGCCAGAGACATCGAGTATACCTTTATCAACGGTGAATATCAGCTGTCCACCGGTGCTGATGTCGCCAACAAGACCAGAGGTATCCTCGCCGCATGCGGCACCGTGGTGGACGCCGAAGGCGCTCCCCTGACCCGCGCCCTGCTCAACAGCGTGCTGGCTTCTGCCTATGCCGCCGGCGCGACCTTCTCCGACACCGTACTTCTTTGCGGCGCCGCCGTCAAGCAGGCTCTCACCGACGCCTACGCATCCCAGTGGGGCTTCTCCGCTCCTCCCGTCCGTGAAACCGCCGGCATGAACGTCATGCAGATCGAGACCGATTTCGGTCTGCTGTCCGTGGTGCTCAGCCGCTTTGTCCCTGCAGGCACTCTCATCGGTGCCGATGTTTCCTGCTGCCGTCCCGTGGAGCAGGAGGTTCCCGGCAAGGGCAATTTCTTCCGCGAAGAGCTGAGCCGCGGCGGCGCAGCCGAGGAGTATCAGATCTTCGGTCAGCTGGGTCTGGACCACGGTCCCATGTGGAAGCACTTCTCCATCAGCGGCATCGGCGAAGGCGAATCCAGAACCCCCGTTCTGGTTGCCAATGTCTGATCGCGGACCATCCCCTTTTCGTTCCGTTTTTCCTCTTAAATGAACCATGAGCCGCACCGGACTGCTTCATGCCCGACGAGTGACCACACTACTGTTTATTTCCGCACCGGGGCTTCTGAAGCAGTCCCGCGGCAACCTGAAGGAGGCGCAACACATGGAAAAACAATTGGACCCCAGCGTGCTCAGGGCCATGCTGTCCCAGCCGGGAGAATGTGAAAGCTGTCCGTTGAGCCAGACCACTCTGCTGTGGCTGCTGACAAAATACGGAAGCTACGAGCAGGCAGCGTATCAGGCCTGCGTCATGCTCTCGCAGGACTGCGCCATGCGCCTGAGCGACGGTACCACCGCGCCATCCCAGAGCCGCTACTGGCTCAATCTGGCGCTGACCTTCCGTCACAGCCGCGGCGGGGCGCTGCAGCGCGCGGACGAAGGCGGTGCGTCATGAGCGGATGCCTTGACACCGGACGCCCCGGCTGCCACGGAATGCTGTGCCGAAGCGCACACGCGTCTCTGAGGCGGCTGCCGGTTCTGAGATATCCCGCAGATGACTGCGGCCGCCCGGACACCTCCGCCCAACCCGACAGCGGTTGGGTATGCGCTCTGATTTCCTGCAGCTCCGGCAATCCGGAGGGCCGGCTCAGAGTTCCCGGAATCACCGGCGGGCAGCAATCCATGCAGGCGATTGTGGCGGCTGGCAGTTTTGACGTCCCCCTCGTCACCGGAGACCGTGTTATGCTGGACGGCCGGCGATGGCGCGTCAGTTTGGTAACCACGGGCAGTTTCGTCACCGCCGGCATGACGCCGGAGGAGGACGGATTATGGGACTGAGTTTCAGCATCGCCGAACTGATGAACGGTCTTGCGGAGCTGGCTCAGACCGTTCCCGGCAATGTTCTGGCGGGCGCTGCCTCGGTAGCCGGCGAGATGGAGGATTACGCCAAGTGCAACGCTCCATGGACCGACCGCACCGGCAACGCCCGCCGCACTATGACCGGCTTTTCCCAGTTTGACAAAAGCGGCAATCTGGTGGTGGGCATTGCCGGTCATATGCCCTATTCCCCCAAGCTGGAACTGCGTTACGGCAGGCGGTACGCCATTCTCGTGCCGACTGTAGATGCCTACGCTCCAACAATTCTCGACGCGGTTGCCCGCGCGGCAATCGCTCAGGGAGGAATCAGTATTGAATAGGACCCGAAAAATCATCAGCACACTGCGCGCCGCAGGACTCCAGGCCTTTCCTGCCGGCGTTCACGAAGGAATATGCCGCTCGCCCTACTGCGTGGTGCAGCCTGTTTCCGGCGCACTGCTCAGTCCCGCAGGCGGCTATATGCGCTACAGGATACACATGTACGTCCCGGCAGGTCTTCCGGAGCAGCTGGACGAACTCGCGCTTTCGGTGAGGGACGCTCTGCGTGACGCGGAGATACGCAGAGAGCTGGCGCTGTCGCTGCCCGGCGGCAGTGTGGATGTGGACGACACCTTCCGCGCCGCGTGCAGTTTCTGCGAATATGTCTCTTATTACAGTCAGAGATGAAAGGACAAACCATATGAGAACCTTTAACAGCAACACCATCGTCAATATCGTACGAGCCGAGGTCACCACCCTTGAGGAGGAGCCCCGCGTTCTCAGCTTTGACACGGTCACCGCCGCCGAACCTGAACCGGTGGTAAGCGAGGGCGAGGAAAGCGAACTGCGCGTGCGCAACACCATCCTTGCCCAGGACACCCTCGAAGATATCCTCAAGGGCTATGACATCACCCTGAAGGACTGCGTGCTTTCCGCCCAGCTGCTGGCGCTGATCGACGGCGGCTCGGTCATCGACGCGGACACCGACACCTTCGCCGGATACCGCTCTCCCGCCGCGGGAGCCACTTCCAGCCGCACCCGCTTCACCCTGCGCCTTTACACCGAGGAGAAGGATTACAGCGGCGAGGCGGTGGGTTATTTCCGCTTCAGCTTCCCCAACTGCGTGGGTACTCCCGCCAAGTTTGAGTTTGAAAACGGCTCCTTTACCGCTCCGGAATATCTGGTGCGCTCCCGTCCCGCTTCCGGCAGAAACGCGCTGACCGTGGAGTGTCTTGACCGTCTGCCCGTCTACTGCGGCTCCGCAGACGAGATTCCCGTCGCACCTGCCGCGGGCGACTGTGTGACCGCCACCGCCGCCGTCAGCTCCGGCGATTTTGATCTGAACGCCGGTCAGACCGCCTACTATGACGGCAGCGTTTGGAACATCATCGCCTGACCGGCACACGGGAGAGAGGCTTATGAACCGTTATAACGCCACCACCCGTGTGGAGCTGCCCGGCTGGGAGGACGATCAGCCCTTTGAGGCGGTGCTGCGCCGCCCCTCCCTGCTGACAATGGCCGCAGAGGGAAACATTCCCAACGAACTTATCGGCGCAGCACAGAAGCTGTTCTGCGAGGGGTACGACACCACTCTGCCTCTGGATCAGCTCGGCAGGCTGCTGCGCAGGATCGCCGCAGAGGCTATGGTGGAACCTACCCTTGAGCAGCTTGAGTCGGAGGGCTGCCGTCTGACCGACCTGCAGCTTGCAGCCATCTATAACTTTTCGCAGGCAGGAGTGCGCGCTCTGGAGCCCTTTCGTACGGGGAGAGCTGCTGCTCAGCCTGCTGGGAATGAGTAAACGGTACGGTCAGCGCCCCAGCGCAATTCTGAACGTGGAAGATCCGTACGCCGCATGGTGTCTCGACGAGGCATGCATGTATATTATCTGCCGCATAGAAAGCGAGGGCAGGCTGCCCCGTTCGCTGCAGCGGCTTTCCGAACCCCGCAGCAATTCCGCGGCGGTTCTCGGAATGATTAACACAAAAGGAGTGGAACACCATGATTATCGCCGGAACGGTATCAGCCTATCTGACGCTGTCCATTGACGATTTCAAAAGCAACCTGCTGGCCGCCATACAGATGCTCGGTCAGTTCGGAGCAGCAGGACAGCTGGGTTCCTCGGGAATACTGCAGATAGAAAGCGCCGCTTCCCGCGCGGCGGGAGCCGTGTCCGGGTCTGTGCTTTCCACCCTCGGCACTGTCGCGGCAGGTTTCGCCGGCATCAACCAGCAGGCGGCAGGACTTTCCGCCGCCATGAGCACGATGGGCAGCACCGTTACTGCCGCAGCGGGCATGGCAGGAATGGCAATGACCGCTGCGGGTGCCGCCGCGCAGCAGATGAACGCTGGCGTTTCCGCCGGCGCAGCCGCAGCCGGAGCCGCGGTTTCTGCCGCCGCCATGTCGGTGCAGATGGCTTCCTCCGGTATATCCGGAGCTCTCGCCGCTGCCGCTCTGTCCGTATCCATGTCCGGAACGGGAATGACCGGTTCGGTTTCCATGGCAGCGGCCTCGGTATCCGGTTCCATGAGTGCCGCGTCCGCTGCCGCCGCCATGGCTTCGGCGGGAATATCCGCATCCATGGCCGCAGCCGGAGCCGGCACTGCGCTGGGAATGGCCGCAGCTGTGACTGCGGTGGCGTCCTTTTCAGCCGCCCAGCCCCTTGCCATATCCATCGCAAACGGCATCCGCAACGGCGTTCAGGCACCCATAAACGCTCTGAAGGGATCGCTGTCCTCCGCAATGAGCGCCGCAGGATCAGGAATGGCGTCCGGTCTCAGCGGCAAGGCCGGCTCCATTATTGCCGTGGCGAAAAGCATAGCCGCCTCAGTGCGTTCCACCATCGAGAACGCTCTGCAGATCGCTTCCCCCTCAAAGGTCATGCGGCGCGTGGGCGCCTACACCGTGGAGGGTCTGGCTCTTGGCATGGAGGATCTTATCCCACGTGTGGCTTCCACCGCGGGAGCGGTGGCGCGCACTGTGGAACAGCACGCTGCAGCGACGATTCCCTCACCCTCCGCCCTGTCCTCCGCAGAGCAGTATGCCGGCGTGTATCGCTCCCCGTCCCCCGCAGCCGGCAATGAAAGCTATCCGGACTTTGCCGCGCTGGGCGAAAAAATGGACCGGCTGATGGATTATCTTTCCGGAACCGAGCCGGTGCTGCGCCTTGACGGGCGCACCTTCGGACGGATGGTCCGCGAGTATACCAGCTGATTCCGGAGGCGGCACCAAAACGAAAGGAGCAAACATGACATCTCTGCTTCCCTACGAAATGTATTACGAAAACTCCGCGGGCGCTGTGCTGCGGCTTGACCGTCCGCCCTTTGTTGTCACCTCCAGCAGGCTGTTCGACACGTCATGGAAGCTGACCCGTTCCCAGCGTCCGCTGGGCGAGGGCGGCAGTCTGCTTGCACGCAGACGCCCGGCTGATCAGCGAACCATGACCGTGCAGGCGGTATCCGGCAGTTCAGCGGAACTTGCCGGAGCGCTCACCACCATGTCCGATGTGTTTGATTACGATGTGGTCACGGGCACATCGGGAAAGCTGTGGGTTAACGGTTCCTATCTGCGCTGCTGGTGTTCCGGCAGCATCAAGGAGCTTTCCTGCGACTTTCCCGACCGCGCTCAGCTCACCGTCACGGTCTGCCCCGAACAGCCCGCGTGGTGTACCGAGCGCAGCTACCGCATTCTGGGCGGCGATTCGCTGTCCGACTCGGGCGGTCACAGCTATCCGTATTCCTACCCCTACCGCTACGGCTCCACACGCCGCAGCGTATCGGTGGTCAACACCCATTTCGCTCCTGCTCCCATGCGCATAACACTTTTCGGCCCCGCGCTGGAGCCACGGGTATATGTGGGTGACAGCTGCATAGGAATCAACACCCCGCTCCACGCCGGAGAACGCGTGATCATCGATCAGCAGAACCGGCTCGTCACCCGAACCGGCACCGACGGTGTGTCCTTCAACTGCTTCGGTGACCGCATCAAGAACGGTCAGACCTTTGACTACGCCCCGCCCGGCAGCACCGTGATCGATCTTTACAACGAAACGCTGGGCGTGGATATTGTGCTGATTGAGCAAAGGAGTGAGCCCTCATGGACCTGTGCCTGATACATGCCGACGAGCATCTCACCGAGCTTGCCCAGATCAGCGAATTCGATTCCTTTTCCGCCATGCTGACCATCGACAGCAGCAAGGACTGCGACTGGGAACTGACTCTCCCCGAAGGCGCGTGGAAACGCTGTCCGATCCTTCCCGGTCATTATATCTACATCGAGGACAGCGAATGGGGCGGCCCTGTGGAGCAGCTGCGTCACATCAGTTCCGACGGTCAGATCCGGCTGCGCGGAACCTGCTGGCGCGGGCTGCTCCGCCGCAGGGTGATCGCTCCCGAACCCGGGCAGACCCATCTGATCCTCGACGCTGCAGAGGGAAACGCCGCCATAGCCGCGCTTACCGGCACATGGCAGAGCGGGCTGTTTTCCGTATCGGCAGATGACAGCGGTCTGATATGCTCGGCCTCACTCCGCTACGTCCCTCTGCAGAATGCTCTGGATGATATTCTGGGCACCGCGGGCGGGCGGCTGAGCGCAGTGTTCTCCGGCGGACGGGTGCTGCTGAGCGCCCAGCCGTCCAGAGATATGAGCGATATGGTGGAACTCTCTCAGGAATACGACGCCCGCCTGCTGACCGACAGCGGCATGCGCATTTACGACCACATCATCGCTCTCGGACGGGGCGAAATGCTGGAGCGGCAGGTGGTGGAGCTGTGGCTGCTGCCCGACGGAACGGTTACAGACGACCGGACTCTGGTGAACGATCCGGATCACGCAAGCACACTGCTGTATGATTATCCCGCAGTTGAAAGCCCGGAGGAACTGGAAAATGCCGCCCGGCGCAAGCTGCTTTCCTATGCCGCCGAGAGCTCCATGGAAATCGAAATGACCGACAACATCGGTCTTGAGCTGACCGACACCGCTTCGGTGCGCGACACGCTCACCGGCATGACCGCCGTTCTGCGGGTGACCGCCCGCGAACTGACCGTGAATTCCTCCGGCATCACTCTGGCTCATCATCTGAGCTGATATTTCTGCAAGGAGATACGCTATGTCCTATAAAGCCATAACAATCTATACCCCGGCGGGAACCGATCCTCACATCGCCGCCGAGGACGACGCATTTATCTACGATTCCATTTTTGCCTGCACATCCGGCCGGCTGGGCGGACTGACCTGCGTCAGAGTCAGCGACAACGCGGTTCGTCTGTCGGGCGGCGGAGCTGCCAACAGGGGATATATCCTGCGCGTTCCCGCCGGCAACACCCACGACCTGCCGGTGACAAGCGGCAGTCAGAATCTCGGCCGTCACGACCTTGTGGTATCCCGCTTTGTCCGCGGCGGCAGCAACACCGCCGACGTGCATGAGTTCGCTGTAGTTGAGGGAGTGCCGTCGGAAAACCCTGTTGATCCGGAGCTGACGGTCAGCGAACTGCTGATGTACGGCGACGTAAACGAGGTGGCTCTGTTCCGCATCGTGCTCAGCGAGCTTGCCATCGCCTCGGTGGAGCCTCTGGGCAGGGATCTGGGCAATTCCGGCATGAGCCTTGAGGCCCAGAAGCTGACTACTCCCCGCGCGGTGGCTCTGTCCGGCGACCTTTCGGGGCAGGTAGCGTTTGACGGGTCGGCTGACGTTTCGCTGCCGGCGGAGGTTCACGGCATCTGCGGCAGCAGGGTTACCGTTTCGGACACCGCTCCCGCCAGCCCCGCAGAGGGAGATCTGTGGATCTCCTACGGAGAATAACTATGGGTATCAACCGGTTTGTAAATGGCATCTGGACCGAAATCAAAGATCTGCAGGGCTTCAGGAACGGCGCGTGGACAACCGCAGAGCTGCGGCGCTATACCGGCTCTGAATGGGAGCTGCTCTGGCCGTGTCATTTCACTTACGAGGCCCATTATCCGCTGTCCGGCTACATTGTCACCACGCAAAAAAACAATCCGTCTCAGATATCCTCCGAGACGCTGGTCACCGGCCCGCGCGCCACGACATCCTCCGCCTACATCCGCGATTCTCTGCTCTTTTTCCCGATGGAGCAGATGGTTTCCGATCTTGCCGGCAGTTCCATCCTCAAGGCCACACTTACGCTCAAACGAATGCCCCGCATGGCCAACGACGGCGAGGACACCGCATACGTAAATGTAGGCTGCGCGCTGACCGGAGCCGATCCGTCAACCACCGGAAACACCTGGAACCGGAACTTTACCAAACTCAACGGCTCGGCTGTGGGCTTCGCCAGAGGCAAGACGAAGAACATCAGCCTCAAGACATCGGGCATAACAGCGCTGCTCAACGGCACCGCCGACTGCCTGTGTCTGCCCACAACATCGGAATATTTCTATAACTCCGAAGGTTTCGGACACTACGACCCCGCAAGCACTGTGCTGAACGTCACCTACTATATCTGAACCGCCGGACAATCTGTGAAAGGGGCTGCCGCAAGATGCCTGAGCACCGCGGCAGCCTCTTTTTCCTGCATTACGGAAAACAAGGCGGAAGATGTAAAACGCACACGCTGCAGAACTGGATTATTAAGTCACAACGTCAGCAACGGAAACGGACTTGGGAGTTTTTTTCTGCTTGTCTCCGGTTGGTGTTGATAATCCTGATAATTATGATATAATTAGAGCACTCGCATTTAGCGGGATATATTGACTATTCATCTGAACGGAGGATTACTGATATGGCATTCTGTCCTTATTGCGGAAAACAGCTTGAAGCCGGTGAGGTCTGTTCCTGCGCTACCGGAAACGTTCAGCCGCCCGCACCTTCCTACATCGGCGGCCCCAGACCTTCCGCGCCCCGCCCCGCAGGCGCACGCCCTGCAGCTCCCCGTCCTGCAGGGTATCCCGCTGCGGCTCCCCAGCAGGCTCCCCAGCAGGCTCCGTACGCACCCATGCCTGAACAGTCTTTCTTTGAGCGTGAGGAAGCTCCGCTGCCCCGCAGCGAACGTGCCGCAGAGTCTGCTGACGAGAGATCTTACGACCGTAGTTATGCCCCCCGCAGAGAGAATGATTATTTTGATTCCGGCGATGACTTCTACACTCAGCCGGCCGCTCCCCAGAGCCGTCCGCAGGGCGGGTTCCCACAGGAAGATGACTACGCCCCCGTGCCGCCTGCAGCCCGTCCCACCCAGACATCCGGTTTTACTTCCGATCTGAACGAGCTGTTTGCCCGGGTCACCAAACTGTTCAGAGGCAGTTCAGACGAGGCTCTGAAAGAATCCACCGAGTCGGAAGGCACATCCTGGCTGGCTGTTTTCGGCGCATACATTCTTTTCGGCACTCTGGCAGCCTGCTTTGCCGTTCCCCGCTTCCTTGCCGACGTGGCAAGTGACTTCATCGAAGGTCTGCTTGGCAGCTTCGGCAGCGGAGTCATCAAGTACGGTGATATCCTTTCCGGTTCCTTCGGCGGTCTGCTGTGGCGCTCGCTGCTGGTCAATATTCTGACCATCGGCATCGTTTTCGCCGCCATTCTGGGCATCGTCCGCTTCAACAAAAGCAAGCTGCCTGTGACCGGCGCTCTGAATCTGGCGGGCATCGCCTTTGTCCCTGCCGCGGCGCTCAACGTGCTGGGCTTCCTGTTCAGCTTCTTTTTCCCGGTTGGCACCCTGCTGTGCGGCATCATCTCCGCCGTATGCACCGTGGTCATCGTTCTCACCGCACTTTCCGACTATTGCGGAAAACGCGGACTGTGGGTCAACATCATCGCCGTATGCGTCATGCTGGTGGTGTACGTGCTGTTCACCCTGCTGCTGATGGACGGATTCCTGCCTGATCTTTTCTCCGGCGGTTCCGGCTCCGGAAGCTATATGCCGTTCTGATTATTCACGATTATCACCACTGCCGCGGCCTGACTGCTGCGGCAGTGGTTTTTGCACAGGAGGATGCCCGTATGTTATCTTTCACCTGTCCTGTATGCTCTCAGTCTCTGGAAAAAGACGGCGGCAGTCTGCGCTGCCCCGGCGGACACTGTTTCGACATCGCCCGCGGCGGCTGGGTCAATCTGCTCATAAGCAAACAAAGCGGCAGCAAACGCCACGGTGACGACGCGCTGATGGTGCGCGCCCGTTCGGAATTTCTCGGCGCGGGCTGGTACTCTCCGCTTCTGGACAGCATCACTTCCATGATATCCTGCCGCGGCGGAGAGCTTTCCTCCGGCGGCTGTATCAGGATTCTGGACGCGGGCTGCGGCGAGGGCTGGTATCTTGCCGGTCTGCTGCAGAAGCTCAGTCAGTCCGGAATCAACGCCGAAGCGATGGGCATCGACATCTCCCGCGATGCGGTGAAGGCCGCCGCCCGCAGATGTCCCGACGCGTCTTTTGCCGTCGCGGGAGTGACCGCGCTGCCGGCGGCAGACGAATCCTGCGACATTGTGCTGAGTCTGTTCGCGCCGGTGTGTCTGTCCGAATTCCTGCGGGTGCTGCGTCCGGGCGGCATGCTGCTGCGTGTTCACCCGCTGGAAAAGCACCTGTACGCCCTGAAAGAGGCGGTCTACGACCGTCCCGTGGAGAACCCGCCGGAACATTTTGAGCCGGGGGGATTCCTGCCGGTCGACAGCGCAGAGGTGCGCTTTGAAATGCCGCTGAACAGCGGCGCCGATATCAGGGCGCTGTTTGCCATGACACCCTATTATTACAAGACTTCCGCCGCCGATCAGGCCAAGCTGGAACAGGTGGAAAAGCTCACCGTTCAGGCGGAATTCGGCGTAAATCTTTACAAAAAAACGTGAACGGATCAAGCCCGTTGTCTTTTTGCCCTGCTTCATTGACAGCAGGGCAAAAATCATTTATAATGAAAAACTGGTTGGGTATGTCCGTCTGGCACCGTCCGGATGGATTATCCGCGGATATGGCTAATTTTACATAATATTTATTATGTCTTGATAACATCCCCGTGTCATGGTACAATCGCAGGGCACGGAATTACCGTTGGGAGGCTCTCAATTGCACACTCCTCACACCGGCGGCAGTGCCGGAGAAAACTATATCGATCTGGTCGCTTCCATCATGGAGCGGCGCACCCGCAACGACCGCCCGCTGGCCTTTGTACACACCTACGGCTGTCAGGGCAACGTCGCCGACGGCGAGCGCATCAGCGGTCTGCTGGAGGCTATGGGCTTCGGCTTTACCCAGGACGTGAACGAAGCCGATCTGGTTCTGTATAACACCTGCGCCGTACGTGAACACGCCGAGGACAGGGTGTTCGGCAACGTGGGCGCGCTCAAGCACCTCAAGCGCCGCTATCCCGACACCATCATCTGCCTGTGCGGCTGCATGGTGCAGCAGGAGAAGGTTGCCGAGCGGATCCGCAACAGCTTCCCCTACGTCAGCCTTGTGTTCGGCACTCATGTTATCCACCGTCTGCCCGAACTGCTGTACAGTTATCTTGTGCGGGGCAGGCGTGTGTTTGAGCTGTCGCAGGAGGACGCCACCATCCACGAGGATATCCCCGTCTACCGCGACCGCGGCATACGGGCGTGGCTGCCGGTCATGTACGGCTGCAACAACTTCTGCACCTACTGCATCGTGCCGTACGTGCGCGGCAGGGAGCGCAGCCGTCAGCCGGAGATGATCGAGCAGGAATTCCGCGGCATCATCAACGCAGGCTACCGCGATGTGACTCTGCTGGGGCAGAACGTCAACAGCTACAAGAGCGGGCTCAGCGGCGACAAGGCTGACTTCGCCCAGCTCATCCGCCGTCTGGATGCCATTGACGGCGATTACTGGCTGCGGTTCATGACCAGCCATCCCAAGGACTGCTCCATCGAACTGCTGGACGCCATGGCGGAGGGCAGGCACATCGCCCGTCACCTCCACCTGCCCTTCCAGTCGGGTTCCAGCGAGATCCTGCGGCAGATGAACCGCCGCTACACCCGTGAGCAGTATCTGGGGCTGATAAAGGCGGCGCGCGAGCGTATGCCGGACATCTCCCTGACCAGTGACGTTATCGTGGGCTTTCCCGGCGAGACCGAGGAACAGTTTGCCGAAACCCTGTCACTCATCGAAGAAGTGGGCTTCACTTCGCTTTATACGTTCATCTATTCGCCCCGTCCCGGCACTCCGGCGGCGGAAATGCCCGATCCCGTTTCCCGCGAGGAAAAGGCCGACCGCATGAACCGCCTGCTGCGCCTGCAGGAGAGCATCGCCGCAAAACGCTGCGCCGCCTCCGTGGGCCAGACCTTCCGCACACTTGTGGAGGAGGCTCCCGACGAGGGACACCTTTCCTGCCGCACCGCCGGCAACGTCATCATCGACGTGGAGGGCAGCACCGGACTCATCGGCAGCTTTGCTCAGGTGGAGGTCACCTCAGCACGCAACTGGACACTGTCCGGCATCATCAGATAAGCGCATAATATCTTTTCAAGATAAATTTATACATCGAAAGGAACAATCAACATGGACATCATCAAAATGGCCCGCGAGATGGGCGCAGCAATTCAGCAGGAGCCCGAGTATCTGGCTCTGTGCGCCGCCAAGCAGGCAAACGACGAGGACGAAGGCCTCCAGAAGATGATTAACGACTTCAACAAGCTCATGCAGGAAGGCGAGATGCTGGCTGCTCAGGAAGGCGCAAACATCGACGAGATCGGCGCTCAGATTCAGGACGGCTACGATGCCATCATGAGCAACGTCAACATGGTCAGATACAACCAGTGCAAGGACAAGATCGACGCCCTGATGCAGAAGGTAGTTGCCATTCTTGCCGCTTCCGTCAACGGCGAGGATCCCATGACCTTCGATCCCGAAGCCGAGGAGGAGCATCACTGCGGCGGCGACTGCGGTCACTGCCACGGCTGCGACTAATAAACGCTCCGGACATCGTTTTTCCGACCAAACCTATCCCGGCGGTCCGGTCGTGCGCGGCCGGATCACCGTTCGGGAGCGGATGAATGAGCATCGACGTGGAATAAACGTCCGGTGCTTATTCATCTGTTCCCCATTCTGAGCAAAGGCAGTGAGAACCATGGCTGAATTGTCACCCATGATGCGGCAATATCTGGAAATCAAGGAGCGCAACCCCGGCTCCCTGCTGTTTTTCCGTCTGGGAGACTTCTACGAGATGTTCTTCGATGACGCGAAAAAGGTATCGCAGGAACTGGATCTGGTGCTAACGGGCAGGGATTGCGGTCTTGAGGAGCGCGCCCCCATGTGCGGTGTGCCCTATCATTCCTACGAGGCCTACGTCGCCCGTCTGGTGGCAAAGGGCTACAAGGTTGCCATCTGCGAGCAGATGGAGGATCCCGCCACTGCCAAGGGTATCGTAAAGCGGGACATCGTGCGGGTTATCACCCCCGGCACGGTTACCGAAAGTTCCATGCTGGACGAGAGCCGCAACAACTACCTCTGCTCGGTGTTCGCGGAGGGCGGACGGTGCGGAGTGTGCTTTGCCGATGTTTCCACCGGCGAGACCTTTGTCACCGAGCTGAACGGGGATATCTCCCGTCAGCTGCCCGACGAAATCGCAAGATATTCCCCCAGCGAGCTGCTGCTCAGTCCGGATGTGTTCTCCGTGGAGGGCTTTGAGAATTTCCTCCGCACCCGTCCGGAGATGGCAGTCGAGTCCGGAGAGGACGATATGTACGACCTTGCTGCCTGCGAGGAGCTGATGAAGAATCAGTTCGGCGCCGAAAGGCTGGAGCAGGACGGAATGTACGACCGCTCACGCGCCATGCGCGCGGTGGGCGCGCTGCTGCGCTATCTGCAGCACACCCAGCGGCACAACGTGGACCGCATCACCGAACTCAGCTACTACATCGGTGAGCAGTTCATGCGCCTTGACTATACGGCCCGTCGCAATCTTGAACTGTGCCAGACCATGCGCGACGGCGAAAAGAAGGGCTCCCTGCTGTGGGTGCTGGACCGCACCCGCACCGCCATGGGCAAGCGGCTTATCCGCAAGTGGATCGAACAGCCGCTGGTCAACGCCTCCAGAATACAGAGCCGTCTCAATGCAGTTGAGGAGCTGAGCGGCAACGCCATGCTCAGGGACGGTATCACCGACGCCCTCACCGGCATGAGCGACCTTGAGCGCATCATGACCCGTATCGTGTACGGTTCGGCAGGAGCGCGCGAATTGCGTTCCGTTGCCTACAGCGCATCCCGGCTGCCGGCTCTGAAAGCCGCACTGCAGGGAGTGACCTGCTCCGAGCTGCGGAGCATCTTCGACGACATCGACTGCCTTGAGGATATTTCTCAGCTGATCGAATCGGCGATTGTGGACGATCCTCCCCAGACCGTCCGCGAGGGCGGCATCATCCGCCCCGGCTACAGCAGGGAAGCCGACGAGCTGCGGGACGACATGAGCGGCGGCAAGGATTTTATCGCCCGCGTGGAAGCCTCCGAGCGTGAAAAGACCGGCATCCCCAAGCTCAAGGTGGGCTACAACCGCGTTTTCGGATACTACATCGAGGTCACCAATTCCTACAAGAATCAGGTGCCCGAAGAATACATACGCAAGCAGACCCTGACCAACTGCGAGCGGTACATCACCCAGGAGCTCAAGGAGCTGGAGGGTCGTGTGCTGGGCGCGCAGGACAGGCTCTACAAGCTGGAATACCAGCTCTTTGACGAGATACGCAGCAAGGTTGCCGCCCAGCTGGAGCGTGTGCAGCGCACCGCAAGCGCCGCTGCCCGCCTTGACGTGCTGTGCTCCTTTGCCGACGTGTCGGTGACCAACCGCTACACCCGTCCGCTGGTCAACACCTCGGGCAGGATCGTGCTCAGCGAAGCCCGTCACCCCGTCGTGGAGGCACTGCTGGACGTGCCCTTTGTGCCCAACGACGTCACCCTCGACAACGGTGACAACCGCGTTGCCATCATCACCGGCCCCAACATGGCCGGTAAATCCACATACATGCGCCAGACCGCTCTGATCGTGCTCATGGCGCAGATCGGCTGCTTTGTGCCGGCAACCTCCGCCGAGATCGGCGTGGTGGATGGCATCTACACTCGCGTCGGCGCGTCGGACGATCTTTCCACCGGCAAATCCACCTTCATGGTAGAGATGAGCGAGGTGGCGGATATCCTGCGCAACGCCACAAGCAGCAGCCTGCTAATTCTGGACGAGATCGGCAGAGGAACCTCCACCTTTGACGGCATGAGTATCGCCCGCGCCGTGCTGGAGTGTGCCGCCGACCGCCGCCGTCTGGGTGCAAAGACCATGTTCGCCACCCATTACCACGAGCTGACCGTTCTTGAGGACACCATGAAAGGCGTCAAGAACTACAACATCGCCGCCAAGAAGCACGGGGACGACATCATCTTCCTGCGGCGCATCGTGCGCGGCGGTGCCGACGACAGCTACGGCATCGAGGTCGCAAAGCTTGCCGGCGTTCCCGATTCGGTCATCAAGCGTGCCAGAGTGGTACTCCGCGAACTGGAATCGGGCAAGGCTCAGACCGCTCCCACCGGCTCGGGTGAGCAGATAACCATGTCCTTCACTCCCCCCGGAGAGCAGGAGGCGGTCATACGGCTCAAGCAGCTGGACATCAACACCCTGACCCCCATGGAGGCCATCGGCATCCTCGACAAGCTGTGTCAGATGGTCAGGGAGTGACGTTTTCCGCAATATTTAGCCAAGATAATACGATTTGTATATGAATTTCGTGAGAAAGGAGATGAAAGCGATGGGCAGAGTGAATGTGCTGGACAAGCATACGGCCGAGTTGATAGCCGCCGGCGAGGTGGTGGAGCGTCCTGCTTCGGTGGTCAAGGAGCTGGTGGAAAATTCCATCGACGCAGGTGCAAAGGCGGTCACCGTGGAGATAAAATCCGGCGGTGTGCGCTATATCCGCATCACCGACGACGGCGAAGGAATTCATCCCGAGGACGTCCCCAGAGCTTTCCTCCGTCACGCCACCAGCAAGATATCCAAGGGCGAGGATCTTGATTCCATTGCCACACTCGGCTTCCGCGGCGAAGCGCTGGCGTCCATCGCCGCCGTCGCCCGTGTGGAGCTTATCACCGCCACCTCCTCCGATCAGCCCGGTGTGCATTATGTCATCGAGGGCGGCGAAGAAAAGGAAAACTCCGAGTGCGGCTGCGCACGGGGAACCACCATCGTGGTGCGTGATCTTTTCTACAACACTCCTGCCCGACTGAAGTTCCTTAAGACCGATGTCAAGGAGGGCGTGGCGGTAGCTTCTCTGCTGGACCGCCTTGCCCTGTCCCACCCCGAGGTGTCCTTCCGTCTGGTGAGGGAGGGCAAGCAGACCCTCGTCACCCCCGGTGACGGCAAGCTTTCATCGGCGGTGTACGCCGTGTTCGGCAAGGAATTCTTTCAGGGGCTTATCCCCGTTGACTACGCGTACAACGGTGTGAAGGTGAACGGATTTATATGTAAGCCCACCGAATCCCGTCCCAACAGCGTCATGCAGAGCTTTTTCATCAACGGACGCTACTGCCGCAGCAAGACCATGCAGGCGGCACTGGAAGCGGCTTACAAAGGCTCGATAATGGTGGGCAGACGGCCTGCCTGTGTGCTGTACATCGAGCTGGACTGCTCGGCGGTGGACGTCAACGTCCATCCCGCCAAGCTGGAGGTACGCTTCACCAACGAGAAACCCATATTCGACGCGGTGTACGGCGCGGTAAAAAGCACCCTCAACGCCAGCACCGACCGCCGCCAGATACAGATGGGCGCAAAACAGCCCGACCGCTCCATCTTTGCTCCGCCTCAGCCCGCGCCACCGGTGCAGACCACCATTCCGCAGGCGGCTGAGCCGCACAGAGAGCCGGCGAAGGAGCCGGTGAAGCCTGCAGCCGCGCCAGCGTCTGCGGCGACACCCTCAGCCGTCATTGACGATCTGCCGGTATCCCGAGTGCCTTCTTCGCGGGGAGAGCTTACCATGCGTGATCCGGGAACCGGTGCGGCGGTTATCCGTCCCCGTCACGACCCCGCTCCTGCCCGTGTGCGCCCCATCGGCAGCATTGACATCACCGCCGAGGAGCTGCCCGACCTGCCGCCTGCCGCCGTAAAGCCTGCGGTGCAGGAGAGCATCATCACGGACAGCGCATCGGATAACAATACACCCACTGCCGCTGAGCAGGCGGTGATCTTCGACGACACTGCGGCTGCCGCAGCGGCGGAGGTTTCCCCGCGGGAGACCGCCGCGCCCCCTGTTCAGCCCATGCCCGAACCGCAGCCTGTCCCCGTGGAGGAGATACAGTACCGGCTGGTGGGTGAGCTGTTTGACACTTACATTCTGCTGGAGTCGGGTGACGAGATGGTCGTCATCGACAAGCACGCCGCCCACGAGCGGCTGATCTACGAACAGCTGCGCAGCAATATGCCCGGCGGCAGCGCCCAGATGCTCCTTGAGCCGGTTGCGGTCACTCTTGACCAGACCCATTGTCAGGTACTCATGGACAACGCGGAACTGCTGGAAAAAGCCGGTTTTGAGATCGACGAGTTCGGCAGCGGCACCGTGCTGGTGCGCTCCGCTCCCATGATGATCGGCACGGGTGACATCGCTCACGCGGTGGAGGAGATCGCCGGAAATCTCAGTTCGGGCAAAAAGGACGCGCTGGTCACCGAACGCATGGACCGCGCTCTGCACACCATCGCCTGCCGCGCCGCCATCAAGGGCGGTGACCGCAGCAAGCCGCAGGAACTGGCCGCGCTGGTGGCAAAACTCATGGCCAATCCAGACGTGCGGTACTGTCCCCACGGACGCCCGATATACACCGTTCTTACCCGCCGGGAGCTGGAAAAGAGCTTCGGGCGAATACAGTAAATGATTTCAGAAGCGAATAATACTATGAGTAACGCAACGAAACTGCTGGCGGTAGTGGGACCCACCGCCTCGGGCAAGACCGCGCTGGCTGTGGAGCTGGCTAAGCGGTACGGCGGCGAGGTGGTTTCCTGCGACTCGATGCAGATATACCGCGGCATGACCATCGCCACCGCCGCTCCCACAGCTGACGAGCAGCAGGGTGTGCCCCATCATCTGGTGGGCATCGTCGAGCCGGCGGAAAGCTTTTCGGTGGTGGAATATGTCCGTCTGGCAAAGGATGCCATCGCCGGAATCATATCACGGGGCAATATCCCCGTGATATGCGGCGGTACAGGACTTTATTACAACTCCCTCGTTGACGGGATTGAATTTTCCGAGGCCGCTGAGCTGCCGGAACTGCGTGAGCAGCTGCGACAGAGAGCGCTGAGCGAGGGTGGAGAGGTACTGCTTGCCGAACTGGCGCAGTTCGACCCCGAAACCGCCGCCCGTCTCGCGCCTGCCGACCACAAGCGGATAATCCGCGCCATCGAGGTCTACCGCGCCACCGGCGTGACCATGACGCAGCACATCGCACAGTCGCGCAGCCGACCCAGCGAATATGACGCGGTCACCGTCGGGCTGTTCTGCAACGACCGTCAGTGGCTGTATGACCGCATCGACCGGCGTGTTGACGTTATGATGGAGCGCGGACTTCTGGAGGAAACCCGCAGATTCTATGAGCGGTACGGTACCGGTACCGCCGTGCAGGCCATCGGCTACAAGGAACTCCGTCCGTATCTTGGAGGCGAATGTACGCTGGAAACCGCAGTGGACAGCCTCAAACGGGCTACCCGTCGCTATGCCAAGCGGCAGATATCCTGGTTCGGACGGGACGAGCGCATACAGCGCCTGAATATGGATGAGATGAACGATATCACACAGGCTGCCGACCGCGCGTCGGATATGATACGCAGCCGCATTTAAGGAGAAAAGCATGGCACAGAACAAATCCACCGGCAAAAACACCGGAAAGAAAAAGCCCTCCGCACAAAAGAGCGGCGGCACAAAATCCGGTTCGAAAAAGAACAGCACTCAGGCTAAGAGCAACACATCGGCAAAGAACGCCGCTGCCGAAAAGCTGGACAGCGTACGCGGCTCAAAGAGCAGAGCGCAGGGCGGAACCCGCGAGGAAAGCTCCCGCGCGAAAGACGCCGCGACCAAAGCCGCCGGCAGAGAGAAGTCAAAAGCTTCGGAAAGCAAAAAATCCGCTTCCGGCACCGGCAGCGCCGCAAAGACGTCCGCTGCGAAAAAAAAGCCTTCGCAGACCGGAAAAACCTCGTCCGCGAAGAAAAAGCTCAGTTCCGCCGACATCCGTCTGTGGCAGCGCATGCTCATCATCGCTGTACTGGTGCTGGCAGGTGTGGTAGGCGTTATCCAGATGGTCACCTGCGCCAATTCGCAGGTGGGATATCGCCAGACGGTGATGGTCACTCTTTCCGACGATATCGAAACCACCGGCGTAGCTATCCGCAACGAGCGCATCATTACCAGTGAAAAACAGGGTGTCATCGTCAGCGCCATTGACAACGGCGGCAAGGTTTCCAAGGGCGAAACGGTAGCCAACGTCTACAAATCCACCGACGAAGCCCGCGCCTATATGCGCATGGCGGAACTGGAAGATATGCTGGAGCAGTTCAGAAGCATGGAGACCGCCGGAGAGGACAACGCCACCGAGGTATCGGCGCTGCAGAAGGCCATCCGCGGACAGCTTCTGGAACTTTCGGAATTCGTCTATGACGGTGATTCTTCCGAGGCGATCAAGGTGTCCGACGAGCTTCTTTATCTGCTCAACAAGACGCAGGTCGCCACCCGTCTGGTTGATAACTTCGCCGACAAGGCAGCCAAGCTGGAAAACGAGCTTTCTGCCCTCAGGGCGCAGTATCCTGATGAACCCGGCATGCTTAAATCCCCGCTGTCCGGCTATTACATCAGCGCCGCAGACGGCTACGAAAATCTGCTTAACACCGGCATCTGCAGCAGTCTCACGCCGGAAAAGCTTGATGAGATCCTTTCCATCCGCGAAGAACCGGACAACAGCAACGTGGTGGGCAAGATTGCCGATGACTACATCTGGTACATGGCCTGCGAAGTCAGCGCCGAGGACGCTGAGCGTCTGGCGAAGAATTACGAAGGCGAATATGTCTGGAAAGACTATACCCTCTATCTTGCCTATTCCGAGCTGGACAGCATCACCGCGAAGCTGGTCAGCGTCAACACCGGAGCGGACACTTCGCGCAAAGTGCTGATGTTTGAATGCAGCTACATGGTTTCCGAACTGTCCACGGTCCGCATTCAGCCGGTCACCATCGAACTGAGCAGCTATTCCGGTCTGGAGATCAACTCCGGCAGCATCACAACCCGTGAAGCTACCATGAATTCCTCCAGCATAAAGGACTGGGACATGGAAGGAAGAACCGCTCTGGCCAAGGAGCTTTATCCCCTGATGTTTGCTGAAAACGCAGTATCCGGCTCCGATGCCCTGCAGGTGGACGAAAACAATCCCTACGCCGTTGCCGCCGACTATCTGGTCAACCGTCCCAGCGAAAAGCTGGTGAACATTCTCAAGGACATCCAGCTGCCCGATCAGGTAACCTTTGAACAGCAGGGCGTATTCATCGCCTGGGGCAATGAGATCATTTTCCGCCGCATCAAGCCCATCTATCAGGAGGGCGAAAAGGTGCTGTGCGCATACAATCTGGGCGACGACTGCCTGAAGATGTACGACAATGTAGTTGACAAGCCCGAGGAGGTCTATCATGGACAGATCATCAACAATGCCGGCTGATCCCCGCATGATCGCCGTTGAGGAAAATCTGAAATACATCCGCGAGCGTATGGCTCAGGCCGCCGTAAAGAGCGGACGCGCTCCGGAGGATATCGAGCTGGTAGCGGTCACCAAAACCGTGCCGGTGGAGTATATCAACCGCTCCATCGAGCTGGGAGTGCGCCATATCGGCGAGAACCGCGTGCAGGAACTGAGTTCCAAATTTGAAAGTCTGCTTGTCCCCGAAGACGGGCTGAAGATCAGCGTGATCGGTCACCTGCAGACCAACAAGGCGCGCAAGGCGGTATCCATGGCTCACATGGTGCAGTCGGTTGATTCCGACCGGCTGGCTCAGGAGCTGTCCCGCTGCGCGGTGTCACTGGACAAGACACTGGATTGCCTCGTGGAGATCAACATCGGCGAAGAGGAAAGCAAAACCGGAATCGACCTTGCCCGGGCGGAGGATCTGGTGTACAGCACTGCTGAACTGCCCGGTCTGAAAGTGTGTGGACTGATGGTTATTCCGCCGTTTGATACAAATCCTGACAATACCAGAGTGTATTTTGAGAAAATACATAAACTGTTTATTGACATTCAGGGCAAAACACACCATAATAGTAATGTTAGAATGGAATATCTTTCGATGGGAATGAGTGCGGACTACGCACAGGCAATCGAAGAAGGCTCCAACATGGTGCGGATAGGATCCTCACTGTACGGAGCACGTGTCTATTAAGAAAGGATGGTATAAGCTAATGGGTCTGTTTGACAGAATCAGGGATTATTTCAATGGCCCTGTAGATGAAGAGGACGAGGATTTTTACGAAGCCTACGAAGAAGATTTCTACGAGTCTGCCCGCGATCGCGACCGTGACGAGTATGCAGGCAGCTCCAGAGTTACCGAGCGCGTTGTGACCAACCGTGACAACAAGGTGGTTTCCATAAGTGCTACCGCCAAGCTGCAGGTGGTCATTGTCAAGCCCACCCGCTTTGAGGAGGTTGCGGAGATCGCCGACCACCTGATTGAGAAACGCACCGTGGTACTCAACCTTGAGCAGACCGGCAAGGATATTTCCCGCCGTGTGGTCGATTTTCTCAGCGGCGCCGCCTATGCACACAATGGCCAGCTCAAGCGCATCGCCAACAACACCTACATAATCACCCCCTTCAATGTCGGACTCATCGGAGCCGACGTGCTGGGTGAACTGGAAAACAACGGCGTGTTTTTCTGATCGGCGGCGGAAATCCATTTCGCGCACCGATCCGTGCCGCATAGTCCGCGGCACACCTACCAACCGCAACAACCATTCAGGAGGATGAGATAATGCTTACCCTTAACGAAATAAGGAATGTCAATTTCAGAAAAGCCAACTTCGGCGGCTACCGTGCCGAGGACGTGGAGGCGTTTATCGACGAAGTACAGCTGTCCTACGACACTCTGCTCAGAGAGAATGCCGAGCTGGTCAAGAAGCTGGAAGTTCTGGCAGCCAGACTGGAGGAATATCAGAGCGAGGAGGACTCTATCCGCAACGCCCTGATGAACGCTCAGAAAGTGGGCGATGCCTCCCTGCGTGACGCAAAGCACAAGGCAGAAATCATCCTCAAGGATGCCACCATCAAGGCCGAGAAGATCGTATCCAACGCTCAGACCGAGATTCATCGTGAGCGTGACATCGTGGAGAGAATGCAGCGCGATATTGCTGAATTCAAAACCAGACTTCTGCGCGCCTATAAGGAGCATCTGACCATTATCAACAGTCTGCCCACCGACGAAATTCTTCGTCCGGAAACAAAGGAAATGTCCGATTCCGTCCAGATGCTGGATCGCCGCGCTTCGGCCCCCAGCTATGATCGTCCCGGCCAGATTCCTCCCAGCAGCAACATGCGCAAGCCTCAGGGTATCCCCACCTTTGAGGAAAACTTCGGTGAGGAGAGCGCCCCCGTGGCCGAGGTTCCCGCAGAGATGCCCGCTCCTCAGGCTGATACCTTTGAGCAGGTTGCCGCGCCCGAGCTGCCCGACATTGACGCTGCCGCTCCCGGTGACACTCTGCCCCGCGTGGAGACCCCGTCCCGTCGCCGTCCCATGAACTCACTCCGCGGTGGAGCAGGTATGCCCATGGCCGAAAAGCCCTTCCAGCGCAAGGGTGGTTTCACTGTGGATATTGACGATTCTTCCGCAGCGTCTCTCAACGCCCGCTCTCCCATGCCCGCTCCCGCTGCGTCCCGCAGAGAACCAGGGGCATTTGGCGAGGACGTAGCAGCTTCCGCTCCTCTGGGCGAACCTGCCGTAGATGAGAGCGACATCGGCACTCCCGCCAGTCTTTTCAAGCGCAGAAAATAACACCGATCTGCGCGTTCCCGTGTACACACCGGGGGCATTGTGAGGCTCACAGCCGGCACTGCCCCCGATTCGTTCTATTCTAAAGACAGCATCGTCCGAGGCTTTTCCGAGCCTTGCCGAAGCTGCCGGCAAGACACAACAAACCGCGCCACTGTGCGCATAAAGGAGGAAATTCCCGCCCCGGCGGGGAGAAGAGTATGTCTCAGGATTACAACAAGACACTTAATCTGATGGAGACCGAATTCCCGATGAGAGCATCGCTGCCCCAGAGGGAACCGGATATGCTCAAGGCATGGTACGACGAGGATATCTACGGTCTGATGATTAAAAAGAACGAAGGCCGCCCCAGCTATGTTCTCCACGACGGCCCTCCCTACGCCAACGGTGACATTCATCTGGGTCACGCTCTGAACAAGACCCTGAAGGATATCGTTGTACGCTACAAGAACATGGCAGGTTTCTGCAGCCCCTTTGTTCCCGGCTGGGATACCCACGGTCTGCCCACCGAGCTTAAGGCACGCAAAAAGGCCGGTCTGACCGAGGCTGCCAAGCTGACCACCAACGAGCTGCGCGCCATGTGCCGCGAGTGCGTTGACGATTACATTGACACCCAGCGCGAACAGTTCAAGCGTCTGGGCTTCCTTGGCGAATGGACCAGACCCTATATCACCATGCTGCCCGAGTTCGAGGCAAAGCAGATCGAGATCTTCTGCGAGATGGCCTGCAACGGTCAGATTTACAAGGGACTCAAGCCCGTTTACTGGTGCCCCGACTGCCAGACCGCTCTGGCTGAGGCCGAGATCGAGTACGCTGAGGATCCCTGCCTGTCCATCTACGTCAAGTTCCGCGTAACCGACGACAAGGGCAAGCTGTCCGCTCTGGGCTGCGACCCTGCAAACACCTACTTCGTCATCTGGACCACCACCACCTGGACCCTGCCCGGCAACGTTGCCATCTGCCTCGGACCCAACTTCACCTACAAGCTGGTCAAAGCAGGCGGCGAAACCTACATCATGGCAGACGGTCTTTATGAGAGCGCCATGAAGGCTGCCGGCATCGAGGAATACGAGATCGTCGGCGAGCTCAAGGGCAGCGAGTTTGAATACATGACCGCCCAGCATCCTTTCCTTGACCGCCAGTCTCTGGTCATCGTGGGCGATCACGTTACTCTGGAATCCGGTACCGGCTGCGTCCACACCGCTCCCGGACACGGTGTGGAAGACTATGTTGTCTGCCGCAACTATCCCGAAATTCCCATGATCGTTCCCGTGGATGCCCACGGCAAGCTGACCGAAGAAGCCGGTCAGTTCAACGGTCTGACCACCGATCAGGCAAACAAGGCCATCAAGGAGAACATGGAGCAGAGCGGCGCTCTGTTCGCCTCCGAGATGATTCAGCATAAGTATCCCCACTGCTGGCGCTGCAAGAACCCTGTTCTGTTCCGTGCCACCGAGCAGTGGTTCTGCTCCATCGACAAGTTCAAGGACAAGGCTGTTGAGGCCATCCACGGCGTAAAATGGTATCCCGGCTGGGGTGAGGAGCGCATCGCATCCATGGTGCGTGACCGCAACGACTGGTGCATCAGCCGTCAGCGCCGCTGGGGTGTTCCCATTCCCATCTTCTACTGCAAGGAGTGCGGCAAGGAGCACATCAGCCGCCGCACCATCATGTACGTTTCCCGTCGCTTCAGAGAGCACGGCTCCGATGTCTGGTACAACTGGGATGCCGCTCAGCTGATGCCCAAGGGCACCAAGTGCAAGCACTGCGGAGGCACCGAGTTCACCAAGGAACAGGATATCATGGATGTCTGGTTCGATTCCGGCGTCACTCATGCCGCCGTGTGCGACGAGCGCGACTATCTGCCCTGGCCCGCCGACCTCTATCTGGAAGGCGCCGACCAGTATCGCGGCTGGTTCCAGTCCTCCCTGCTGACCGCCGTCGCATGGAAGGGAGCTGCTCCCTACAAGGCAGTTGTTACCCACGGCTGGGTCGTTGACGGCAAGGGCGAGAAGATGTCCAAGTCTCTGGGCAACGGCATCGAGCCCAAGGAAGTCGTTGACAAATACGGCGCAGACATTCTGCGTCTGTGGGTTGCTTCCTCTGACTACCACAGCGACGTGCGCATCTCCGACGATATCCTCAAGCAGATGGGTGAGGCCTACAGAAAGATCCGCAACACCGCCCGCTACATTCTGGGCAACCTGTCCGACTTCGATCCTGACAGAGACTGCGTGGAGACCGGCGATATGCAGGAGCTGGATCTGTGGGCTCTTGACAAGCTCAACCGCCTGATCAAGACCTGCTGCGATGCCTACGAATCCTTTGAGTTCTATCAGGCATACCATGCCATCAACCGCTTCTGCATCACCGACATGTCCAACTTCTATCTGGACGTTCTCAAGGACAGACTGTACTGCGACGCTGCCTGCGGCAAGAGCCGCCGTGCCGCTCAGACCACCATGTTCATCATCCTCGATGCTCTGGTACGTCTGATCGCTCCCATCCTTGCCTTCACCTCCGATGAGATCTGGCGCTTCATGCCTCACCGTTCCACCGATGACGCCCGCGCCGTCATGCTCAACGATATGCCCAAGGCCGTCGCCATCGATGTTGATGACGAGTTCATCGCCCGCTGGGATCGTATCCACGGCATCAAGGAGGATGTCCAGAAGGCTCTGGAGATCGCCAGAAAGAACAAGACCATCGGTAAGTCTCTGGAAGCCGCTGTTGTTCTCTACTGCGAGGGCGAGCTGTACGACTTTGCCAAGTCTGTGGAAGCCAGCCTTGCTCCCGTCTTCATCGTTTCCGATGTCAGGGTTGAAAAGGGCAAGTGCGACGAGAACGAGTGCCAGACCGAAGGCCTGGGTGTCAGCATCCAGCGTCCCGCCGGCGAAAAGTGCGAGCGTTGCTGGACCTACAGTGCTTCTGTCGGCTCCTGCGCTGAGCATCCCACCCTCTGCGCCCGCTGCGCCGAGGTGGTAAAAGGTCAGTAAACCGACCTGTCAGAACGGCTGACGCATAACGCCCTGTCAGCTTACGAATAATATCACTTATCCCTATATATAATGGAGAGGCAGCGGAGCAGCCGTAACCAGCCGCGCTCCGTCTGCCCGTCCGGAGGTTATGCCCATGACTGCAGTAATCTACACCATCGTCATCGCCGTGCTCGTTGCTGCCGACCAGCTGACCAAGCGGGTGGTGGTCAACAACATGAGTCTCGGACAGAATATCCCTGTCATCGACGGTCTGCTGGACTGGACCTACATCCTCAACGACGGCGCGTCCTTCGGTATGCTGGGCGGCAAGACTACTCTGCTGCTCATCACCACCGGTATTGTCATGCTTGCCGTTGCCTTTGGACTGTACTCCGGAAAGTTCGACAAGCATCTGACCGGCCGACTGTCTGCTCTGCTGATTCTCTCCGGAGGCATCGGAAACTGCATCGACCGGGTGTTCAACGACGGCAGAGTGGTCGATTTCATCGACATCAGCCCCCTCTTTGAATTCCCCAAGTTCAATTTTGCCGACTGCTGCGTCACCGTAGGCGGCGTTCTGTTCTGCATTTTTGTTCTGTTCTTCTACGACGATAAAAAGAAGGAAACCGCTGAGAGCGTGGAAGCTGCCTCTGCAGAGGAAATTACTTCCGTTGAGGAAACTCCCTCTCCCGCAGCCGAGGGAGACGATGGAACGGCTTGAATTCATCTGCGCCGAAACCGGTCAGCGCGTTGACAAGGTGCTGGCTTCTCTCCTGCCGGACAAGACCCGCTCCTATCTCCAGAAGCTCATTGCCGACGGATTGGTGGAGCACAATGGCAGGGCGGCGAAGAAGAGCACCGTGGTCACCGAGGGTGACAGTCTGACCATCGACCTGCCCGATCCGGTGGCGCTCACCGCCGAACCGGAGGATATCCCGCTGGAAATCGCCTATGAGGACGAACACCTGCTGGTGGTCAACAAACCCAAGGACATGGTGGTTCATCCCGCTGCCGGCAACTACACCGGCACGCTGGTCAACGCCCTGCTGCACTACTGCGGTCATTCTCTTTCGGGAATCAACGGTGTTCTGCGTCCGGGTATCGTCCACCGTATCGACAAGGACACCAGCGGTCTGCTCATCGTAGCCAAGACCGACGCTGCCCATCAGGGACTGGCGGCACAGATACAGGCACACAGCTTTACCCGTCAGTACGAGGCTGTGGTTGTGGGACACATTCCCGACACCGTCAGCACCGTAAAGGCTCCCATCGCCCGCAGCACCGCCGACCGCAAGAAGATGGCGGTCATCAGCGGCGGACGTGAGGCGATCACCCATGTGGAGACCATCGCGGAATATCCCGGATACTCCCACATACGCCTGACGCTGGAAACGGGCAGGACCCACCAGATCAGGGTCCACATGGCGTATATCCATCACCCTCTCGCCGGAGACGAGCTGTACGGACCCCGCCGCCAGTCTCCGAAGATCGAAGGCGTACCGGTCAGCGGCCAGCTTCTCCACGCCGGTACACTGGGCTTTGTCCATCCGTCGAGCGGCGAATACATGGAATTCCACTCCGATCTTCCAGAAGTCTTCGAGGACGTACTCATAAAACTGCGAAATAAAAAAGCCATCTCCTTCTGATCCGGAAATGGCTTTTTGCATGCATTCCTATTGTGCCTTATCCTGAAAACTATTCCACTATGTCGTCATCCTGGACGAACTCGAAGTCAACATCTCCCTCTGAAGGCGTCTTCTTTGGTTCAGGCTCTGCAGGAGCCGCTGTTACTACAGGCTCAACCGGGGTCTCGTTCTTTGTAACGTCGAAATCGACG
>JAZUPE010000006.1:0-34849 GCA_045605025.1 Acutalibacteraceae bacterium | reverse complement strand
GTGGTGTTGCAGACAAGAGAAGCGCTGTCGCCGATAGCCATGTTGATAGTAGCGCCGCTCAGAGCGATACCCTGCAGCTGACGGAGGGTATCTTCGAAGGTGAGGATCTTATCGCTGGCGATAGGAGCAATGGTGAAGGTGACTTCCATGGTGTTGCGGCCGTCGAGATACTCAACGCCGTCGAACATGAAGGAACCCTGACCCTCGGGGATAACGCAGTTGGAAACCTTCAGGCCGGGGGTGTACCACTGGTTGATGAAGCAGTAGTCGAACACGCCGTTGCTGCCAACAGCCTCTTCAGCGCCGTTGTTGGTCAGGCTGAGCTCGGCACCGTTGAAGGTGACCTTGTCCAGAGTGATTGTAGCGCTGGCAAACTGGGATTTGGAAGTGCTGCCGAGTCTGCAGGAATAGTCCTTCAGATAAACGGAAGCGATTCTCATGAAGTTCATCTCGTCAGCGGTGACGGACAGAGTGAAGGTGCCGCCGGAGGCGGGGATGACAGCGGACTCAGCGCTCTCAAAGGTGTTCCAGCCATAGGAATCGATCATGTACAGTCTGACTTCCTCGACAACATCGCTGTCAGCGGTGCCGGCGGAAGCGACTTCCTCGACTACAGCCTCTTCGACTGCAGCGACTTCCTCAACAACGGGGGCAACCTCGACGGAGGTTTCGGATGCAACGATCGCTGCGCTATCGTCAGCGGCGGGAGCCTGCTCTCCGCAGCCTGCGAGCAGAGCGAAGGTCATCAGCGAAGCCAGCATGATGGCGACTATTCTTCTTGCGATTTTCATAGTGCTTTTCTCCTTTGTTTTTTCGTTCCGAATTATGCCTTTCTGTACGGCAGGTCGGCGTGATTGGCAAAAAAGCCCAGAACAGATAAGCTCCTTTGCTTGTCACGCCGTTGCAGGATCGGCAAAACCAACCCCTCCGCAAAGCGGCCTGCTCGCCTGAGAATCCGTACAGTATGCAACCATACAGATTACAAAAAAGGCTTTAATCAAAAGCATTATACCAACACCATTGGAAAAAATCAATATTTTTTTTGCCACAAATCTCCTGATAAAACGTCGATATTAACGTGTTTTCAGACTTTTCCGGACATGACGTGGAAGTCTGGTTTTTGGATGGAGCTGATAAGGTTTCGGAGCGGGAAAACATAATTTTGACACCGCTTGCCGAAAAACATTGCCCGGTTGGGCTGAAATGGCGCAGCAAAGCCGTTTTTCGGACTTGCACGATATGAAAAAATTCCGTAATACAGTTTCCTGCTCATATAATAAGCGGTATGTGAAATAGCTGCAAACTCCTCCGGATTCATCAGCAGTCACATGGATTTTTGGGCAAAAAGATTTTAATAAAGTGTGAACTGAGACGTGGGGTTTCTGGTTGCCGGGCAGGAAAAAGCCGCAGATGACGGTGTCATTTGCGGCTTTGGAATAGTGTTTTATTTGGCGCTTTCGACTTCGGTGCTTTTCCGGGCATGGATGCGCTTGTTGTGGTGATATGCTGCGAAGATAAGCGGAATAAGGGTCAGCAGCACGAACACCGAGGTCACAAGGAACAGGGTGTGGGTGGGGAGATACTGGACAAAGCCGTTCTCGTCCACAAAAACGCCGCTGCGCTTGATGACCGGATTGGAGATCATGGGCGCAAGGATCATGGGGATGAGCACATAGAAGAGGATTCTGATGCCCTCAAACTGACCGCGGGCGTCCTCGGGATAGAGCTGCTTTGACCAGACGGTGAGGGTCTGGAGCATGAGCATATATCCCACGCCGATGAGGAAAATGCCTGCCATCAGCACAGGATTGAAGATGGCGGCGGAATTGACGTTTTCCGGGCGGACAAACAGTCCAAGAACCATAACTCCCGCAAAGCTGAGCAGCACCGAAAGCACACAAAGCAGCGGGGATTTGTTGCGGTTGATGAGAGAAGTGGCTGGAATAACCACCAGCATAGCAACAATCAGAGACACACCCTCGATGATGCCCATCAGATCGGCACCAAAACCGAGGTAGTAGATCATATAATTGCCGATGTGGGAAAAGCACATATTAAAGGCGATGAAGTAGAACGCAAGGGTGAGATTGACCCACACAAGCTCTTTCATTGCAAAATACTTTCTGAAATTGAATATGCTGAAAAACTGCTTCCAGAAAGAGCCGTCCTTGTTCTCCTTAAGATCGGGAGAATCCTTGAGGAAGATAAGGGAGAACACACCGAGAAGGATAACCGCCGCACCCATCACGAAGAACAGGCGCATATAGTTCTCCTCCGCGCCGATGAGCATACCGCCGGCCACGGTGCCCACGATGGTGCCGATTACCGGCTGTACGGCCATAGCCGCGCCGATCTGACCGCGGTTTCTGTCGGTCATGTTGTCGTTGGCCCAGGCATTGTATCCGCTGTCGTTGCCCATGGAGCCGAAGAAGCTCATTATGGCATCGGCGGCAACAACGGCAACCGCCGCCACCATCATCATCTGCGGACCGGAGCCCAGTGATCCGTCTGCGATAAACTGGGTCATGCCGAAGAGTATGGTGAAGATACCCCACATGATATATCCCAGCGAGATGACGTATTTACGCTTGCCCACGCGGTCGGAGATGGTGCCGAACAGGAAGGTCGAGATGGTGGTCGCCGCGGCTGACACAGCCATCATCCATGAGATAATGGTGGGATCCTTGGCGATTTTTGCGTAGATGAAGGTGTTGAACCACTGGTTTTCGATATTCCAGCAGAGCTGACCGGCGAGACCCAGTCCCCAGACCAGAGTCCAGAACCGGAAACCGCCCATGGGTTTGGAATTGGTTTTCATTATCGTATCCTCTCAGTATATTAATCTGCAAATATTCCAGCATGTCGTGATGTCGCCACTTGTTTTTATGGAATATTGATAATAATTATTATATCATTCGCGCATGATTTGTCAACTGATATATCACTGCCCACTGTTCATGCTGTCCACATACTCCGCTGGTTTGGCGGTCATCTGAACCCATGCAGGGCGGAATCCGCTGCGGATGGCGTTGCGCACCGAAGGAATATTGGACCACGCGGCGCAGTAGAAGGGCACCTTCCCACGCTCCAGAATCTCAAGAGCGAGCTGCGATGTCAGTGCGGCGGCGATTCCTCTGCGGCGGTACTCCGGCAGGACGTCGATACCTATCTGCCACATGGTGTCGCAGTCGGCTGAACAGGCAGCAAGCCCCATAAGGCGGTCGCCGTCGTAGGCACCCACACCCAACACATCCAGCTCGGCGCGGTCAGCGCACAGGGCGTTGCTCCACTGTTCGGTGTACAGGTCGGCGAAACCCTCTTTGCCGAGAATCTTCATCTCATACGGGCAGGCAAGGGGCGCCAGGGCATCTACATCGGGTAGGAAATACTCAGCCATGAAGCATATCCGCAGTCCCATGGGACGCAGCGCATCTTCAAGAACGTGCAGATTTGGCGTTTCGAAGCAGTGGGCTGCGGAGAATCTGCCGATGTAGTCCGTAACTATGTCCTTTGTCTCAGGCGAAACGGCTGCCACGATGTTGCTGCCGTAGGACGCAAGGTCGCATGAATGGGGCAGCTTGAGGTACTTCCGCGCGTCAGGATGGGTTCGGGAGAGCACCACCACGTTATCGCTTCGGACAAAATCCTCCGGAGCGCAGCCGGCGTCGATGGCTGATTGTGTCATGGCAACGCGCAGTATGTCTTTATTGGAAAATTTCATTGTATGCTCCTGTTAATGACCACAGACCCGAAAGGCAAGCGCCCTCCGGGTCTGTTTTTGATTATTTGAGATTGTAAATAGCGCTGAACTTCTCAGTGAGATAATTCACAAAGAAAGACGGGTCAAAATCTGTGCCGCAGCAGTTTTCGATGAGCCACGCGGGGTCATACATACAACCGTGACGATAGATGCGCTCGCCCAGCCAGTTTACGACAGGACTGAGATCGCCGCCGGCAACGGCAGCGGACACATCAACATCCCTGCGCAGGCTGGCAATCATCTGAGCGCCGTAGGCAGAGCCCAGCGCATAACTGGGAAAATAGCCCACGGAGCCGCCGCTCCAGTGAGAATCCTGCAGTACGCCGCGGGTGTCGTCAGGAACGTCCACGCCGAGATATTCCTTGTATCTGGCGTTCCATGCGGCAGGCAGATCCTTTACCGCAAGCTCACCGGCGATGAGAGCCTTTTCCAGCTCGTAACGCACGAGAACGTGGAGAGCGTAGGTCAGCTCGTCAGCCTCGGTGCGGATAAGGGAAGGCTCAACCTTATTGACCGCCTTATAGAACGCATGAGCATCCACTCCATCAAGCTGCACGGGGAACAGTTCCTTCAGCTTAGGGAAGACAAGAGAGATGAACTCCTCGCTGCGGCCGATGAGGTTTTCAAAGAGCCGTGACTGGCTCTCGTGAATGCCCATTGACACGCCACCGGAGAGGAAAGTGCGTTCGTATTCCTTGCCCACACCCAGTTCATAGAGAGCGTGACCGCCCTCATGGATAACTGAATACATGGAACTTGCCACGTTATCCTCGTGGTAGTGGGTGGTGATGCGCACATCGTCGCTGCCAAAGTTGATGGTGAAAGGATGCTCGCTCTCGGCAATGCCGCAGTGGGAGCGATCCATCCCCATGACTTCCATGAGGTAGTCGGACAGCTCACGCTGCTTATCTACAGGATAGCAGGCGTTGAGGAAACTGTCGTCCACCTGGGGAGCCGCCATGACCTTAGCCAGCAGCGGCACAATCTCGGCACGCAGGCTGGAAAAGAATTCGTCAGCCTTTTCCATGGTCAGACCACGCTCGTAGCGGTCAAGCAGAACATCGTAGGCCGGCTTTTCCGGGCAGTAGTATCCGGCAAAGCGACGGTTGCAGTCGAAAATCTGCTCAAGATAGGGCGCAAAGGAGGCAAAGTCGTTTTCCTGCTTTGCCTTGTGCCACACGGCCTCAGCGTTGGCGATAAGCTCGCTGTAGGCGGCATACTCGTCCTTGGGAATGCTGGAGATGAAGCGGTTGGCGCGGTCATATTCAGTGACCTCACGACGGCGCCGGTCGTCCAGTTCATCCTGATGTTCCACCAGCCAGGCTATGGCAGCCCTTGCGCGCGGATCAGTGGTAATGTCGTACTCAATGCCGGACATGGTGCCCAGAGTACGGGCACGGAAAGCGGCTGTGTTGGCAGGAGCACAGGTCACGCTGTCGAGGTAGATAACACCCATGGCGTGACCGATGGCAACCGCTTTTTCGCGCATATCGTCAAAGACCTCCAGCGCCTCGGCAACGCCGGAAAAGGTATATTCACTCATATCATTCACCCGTTGCAGAAATGCCGGTTACTGCTCGTCCGGTTCGTCACTTTCTTCCTTTTCGGGGAAGTTGAAGCCGATTACGTTGAATTCGCTGCCGGCAGCCTTTGCAAAGGCAGAGAAGCGAACGAGGAAGAACACCAGCAGAGCAACGACAACAAACAGAACGGCGATCAGGGCGATGAGCCAGTTGGTGGTGCAGGTGCTGGCAACACCGTAACGCTGGGTGTTTGCGCCGGTGATCTTGAGGCTGTCAATGATCTCCTTGGCTACGTCGAAGTCGGCGTCACCGGGCTCGGTAACCTGAATGTACATCTCGTAGATGCCGCCGTCAACGATAGTCTGAACAACGTAGACCATGGTGGAGTAGATCTGGTCGAAATATTCCTGGCACAGGCAGGGAACGCCGTTGATTTCGCGGAAAGAAGCGGTGGTTGCACCCATGCCCAGCAGGTCTGTGGCTGCCGCCAGTTCTTCCTGCTCCTCGGCGGAGAGATTTGCGTAGCTGCCAATGAAGCGTGCCCAGCTGCTCTCGGTGTAGGTGATGGCAAGCATGTCATTGCCGCTGCCGGACAGGGAGTAGACAATGTAGTTGGAGAATCCGCTGTAGCTGATGTTGAACAGGGAATCGGGAGTAGCGGTTGTGCCCAGAGCCTCGGACATGGTTTCGATATCGGAGTAGACATCAGCATACATGACGAAATCCGGGAGCTTGACGCTCAGGCCGAACTCCTTGAAGGTCTTTTCGGTGAGAACATGATCTCTGAGCTTTCTGTTATCAACAGTACCGATGGTATCGGAACCTGAAACGTCAGTGCCGGAAACATCGCTGCCGGAAAGTTCATCGATATAGGACTGCAGCAGTTCGTCATTACCGGTCTGTTCAAGATATTCCATCAGTTCGGCGGTGTCCTCGTCGGTCCATTCGCCGGAGCTTTCAGCAAAGGCGCTCATGGCGCAGCAGGAGACCAGCATGATAACCGCCAGCAGAGCAGCGGCTGTTCTGAGTATTTTTTTCATAATGTTTTTACCTCCGGAAAATTAGTCCCGTTTATTATACACCACAGAATATGAGAACGCAATACGAACAACACCCGCAACGTGTCAGTTTTTTGTGATAGAAACACAGAATAAATCCCCGACCAGAAAATCTGATCGGGGAAAGCAGTTTTATTCGATTATTCGTATTCGCACAGGCGATAGATTTCGTCGCAGTCGGAAGCTCCTCTGAGCACGACGTATGTTCCGCTGCGGGAATCCATTCGCCGGACGCTGCAGCCATTGTCGCCGAGAACATACCCGAGGCGGCTGCCCGCTGACACGGTTTCACCGGAATCGGAGACATATCGTCCGTCCTCACTGAAGCCGACGAAGTCATATCTCTCGCCTCTGCTGTAGAGGTGTTCACCGTCGTCGCTCAGTTCAAAAGCGTTGTTCCGCGGCAGAACTCCCGCAAGGTTGACCGCCGCACCTGCGATACTGCTTAACCTGAGGAGAACCGCAGAAATAATAACCGAAGTCACATCGCACCTCCATAAGCACGGGACACAGCAATCGTTCTGCAACACATCGCACGAAAGATGCGACGCATTAATATACCGTGAGCTGCATAAACCCGCACTGTCTCACGGCGGACTCATTCTATCACGCAGGAACCGGTATGTCAATATAAATTTGCCGAAATTCGATAAATGTAACTTTTTTGTCACTATATCAGGCTGAGCGGAATGATTATTTGTACGGATTATCCTTGTGCGGATCGGATGGATCCCAGCCTTTGTATTTTGAATCGTAGTTCAGGGACGGTACCCCCGCGCCGGCAGGACCGGATTTGTTAACGATATTGACCTGAGTGCCGATGGGGCAGTTGTCGTAGATCCATTTTGTATCCCGCACACACAGACGGATGCATCCATGGGATGCCTGAGTGCCAAGCTTGTCGTACTCGGTCATGTCCAGCGCGTTTTCGCTCTCGGTGAAATAGGGTACCGAATGGAAAAGATATGAGCTGGAGATGGAGCTGGAGTACTGACCGTAGACATCGCCTACCAGCCAGCGCCAGCGGTATTTGGCCCTAATTTTATACTGGCCGGTTCGGGTCGGGCTCCCGGGCGCACCTGTGGAGCAGGTAAAGCAGCGGGACAGCACACTGTATTTTCCGCCGGCGTCTTTGGTGTATATGGCTACCGACTGGCTTTCGCCCGCATAGACCACGATGTAATACGGAGATTCATAGTTCGGGTTGACGATATTTGCAGCGTTGGCATAGGTCGGCGCGGTTGTTCCTGTGGTTGCAGTCGCTTCGGTTGTTATATCCACAAGAATGACACCGGACTGCGTCGTGGTGGTCTGCTCCGCGGCAGATGTTGCCGCTTTGGTGGTTGTGGTCGCTTTGGCAGTCGTGGTTGCGGCGGTGGTCGATGATACGGCTGTCGTCTGAGTTGTGGTTCCGATCGTGGTGGTCTGCTCCGCGGAAGATGTATTTGCTGTTGTGTTTTCCGGTGCAGCAGACGTGGTGGTCTGCTGCGCGGTGGCCTCCACCCTGGAGGTTTCCGGTGTGATTATCTGTTCCTCATCTGCTCCGGTGCTGTTCTCCGTACCAGAGTCGGTATCGCTCTCTCCCCCGTCATCGAAACCACCCAGCAGAAAATCGGTAAACTGAGCCATGGGATTCTCCGACATGACGTCAATTTTCCCTTTGTTCACTCCCAACGCAAAGAGCAGCATTACTATCGCCGCGATTACCATCAGCGTGGCGGTGCCGCTGCGCGAGGTGTCGCGACTGCCGTTTTTGCCTCTGGCGGACGATGACGCGCGTGAACGCGAGCTGCCTGACGAGGTCCGGGATGAGGCGGACCGACCGGAGGTCGTGGTTTTTCTCGATCCGCTGCCCGCTGATGATCTTTTGTTTGCTGATGAATTTGATGCTCCGGAACGCGAGGACGGGCTCCGTCCTGTACCGCTGCGGCTTTTTCCTGATTGTGATGCCATTCGTTCCTCCTGATTGATCCTGATATTAATGCGTAAGCCGCTGCAACTTTCGTCGCAGCGGCATCGGTTGCGGTTTTATCACACCTCGAGACCGTTCTGCATTCTTGCGGCAGTGAGGGTGTTGCGCATAAGCATGGCGATGGTCATGGGACCTACTCCGCCGGGAACGGGAGTGATGGCGGAGCAGATGGGGGCAACCGCCTCATAATCCACGTCGCCGCACAGCTTGCCGTTCTCGTCGCGGTTCATGCCAACGTCAATGACGGCGGCACCGGGCTTAACCATGTCGGCAGTAACAAACTTTGCCTTGCCCACAGCGGCGACAAGCACGTCGGCTCTGCGGGTAACCTCGGCCAGATCCTTTGTGCGGCTGTGACAGATGGTGACGGTGCCGTTCTCGTGGAGCAGCAGCAAGCCCATGGGCTTGCCCACGATGTTGCTGCGGCCGATAACAACACACTCCTTGCCGGAAATCTCCACGTTGGCGGCATGGAGCAGTTCCATTACACCGGCGGGAGTGCAGGGCAGGAAGCTGTATTCGCCCAGCATGATGCGGCCCACGTTGGAGGGATGGAACGCGTCAACGTCCTTTTCGGGCGCGATGGCATTGATAACCGCCTTGTCGTCCAGCCCTCTGGGCAGAGGCAGCTGGCAGAGAATGCCGTTGATGTCCTTGCGCTCGTTAAGCTGCTTTACAAGAGCCACCAGTTCCTCCTGAGTGGTTTCGGCAGGCAGCGCGTGCTCCTCGGAATAGAATCCCACGTCGGCGCAGGCCTTTTTCTTGTTGTTGACATATACGCGTGATGCGGGGTCGTCACCTACGATTATGACCGCGAGACCGGGGACGACGCCCTGCTCCTTAAGCTGAGCGGTTTCGGCGGCAACCTGTGCGCGCACATCGGCTGAAATCTTCTTTCCGTCTATGATGATGGGGCTCATGTCAATCCTCCTGATTACTTTCGTTTTCGTTATTTTCCGCGGCTTCGGAGGTGTTCTCCTCGCCGGAATCATCTTTTTCGCCCTTGATCTTTGCAAGAACAGTGTTCAGAGCGGCAGTCGCGGCGGCAATAACACCTGCGGCCGCACCGGGCTTTTTATCCTGCGGCTGTTCTTCACCGATCTCACCGTCAAGCATGGCGTTTACGGCATTGCCGTCTTCGTCCACAAGACGGGCGGTAAACAGCTTACCCTTGAAGCCAAGCACAAGCAGAGGAATGGTTCCCAGAGAAAGCAGAGCTATAAGCTGGGAAACGCGGATAACATCGGGCACCAGCCACAGGCTGTCGGTGCGCAGACCTTCGATCCACACTCTGCCAAGGCCGTACCACAGCAGGTAGAGCAGGAAATACTGGCCGTAGAACTTGTAGCACTTTTTGCTGAGGAAGTGCAGAATCGCCAGTCCGGCAAAGCACCAGAGGGATTCATAAAGGAAGCAGGGGTGTACGGGGCTGTCCGGAACTACGCGGAGAGTGTTTTCGCTGAGCATGCCCCAGGGCAGGTCGGTTGCGCAGCCGAAAGCTTCCTGATTCATAAAGTTGCCCCAGCGTCCGATGCCCTGTCCGATAAGGAAAGCGATGGCAGCTATATCGAACATTGCCATTACTCTGATTTTGCGCCATTTGCTTGCCAGCGCGCCGGAGGCGAAGGCTCCGATGACCGCGCCGTAGATGGCTATTCCGCCGTCACGAAGATTGATGATATCCCAGAGATTATCGTACTTGCGGTCGGAGAAGATGACATAATAAAGCCGCGCGCAGATAATCGAGCACACAAATCCGATGAGGATCACGTCGAACATGGGATCATTTTTGATTCCGAAGTACTTTGAGCGCCTGAAAGCGTACAGCACCGCGAGCACAAGACCGGTCATGATAATGATGGCATACCAGTAAATGCTGATGCCGCCGATGGTGAACGCAACGCGGTCTACTTCAAGCTCTATGCCCAATCCGGGAAATTGTACGTTCATAATTACCTCCTGAACATCTCTGATATTTCCATGCCGGAACAAAAGCACGGGAAAGCAAACGGCACACGCGCATTTTCTGCTCCCGCACATTACAAATTATATCTTTGTCTCATTCCCTTGTCAACGAAAGACTTCGTCGCACACGCAGATTATTCCATTCTGCGGCTGACATATCCCGCATATATACGGAAACAATAGCATCACGGCACAAAACCACACTGACAGGAGCAGGATTAACTCATGGAGGAATACGTCTTTTCCCGCAGGCAGCGATCAGTTCGCGACGGCATCGCCATGTTCTCTCTCGGCGCCACCGCTTATCCGGTGGTAGAGCTGATATGGCGTGGACACACCCACTGGACCATGAGCGTGACGGGCGGACTGTGCACGCTGCTGATACACCTGTGCAACCGGAAAATGCATTCACGTGGGCTGATGGCGAAGTGCGGTGCGGGCTGCGCGGTCATCACTCTGACTGAATTCGCGGTGGGGTGCGTGGTCAACCGCGCGCTCGGCTGGAACGTATGGGACTACTCCGGCGCCCCGCTGAACATTCTGGGGCAGATATGTCCGCTGTACTGCGGATTCTGGTTTCTTCTCAGCCTGCCGGTGCTCGCGGTGAGTTCATGGCTTGAACTGTGCGGGAACGCAGAGGACATTGTATTTTCATAACCAGACTGAAAAGGCGTCCGGAAGTCCGGACGCCTTTTCAGCGATATACTATCCTGTCAGGTCAGTTCCTGACAAGACACTCCTCGACTTTGGCGATGTAGGTGATGTGATAGTCGCTGTCGGGATAATGCTTAGCGATTTCCGGATCAATAAAGCATTCGGGCTGCATCTCCTGACGGTACAGCTTGCGGCAGATAAGAACCAGCTCCGCCTCCGCAAAATAAGGTGCCGCCTTGTCTCCGGCTACAGTAAGTCCGGTCTGCGCGACCTTGTCGGTGTCTCTTCCGCTGAGTCTGCCGCACAGACCCATGGCCTCGCGCTGCTCCTGTCCGAAGAAGCAGAGAGAAAAGTACTCTCCGCCGTCCACCAGTTCTCGTGTGTACCGCTGCGGACGGATGTAGCAGGTTGCCACCGGTTCCCCCCAGAGTATTCCAAGACCGCCCCAGCTGGCAGTCATGGCGTTGGTCTTGTCTCCGTCAGCGGCGGTGATGAGCATCCAGTCTCTGCCGATGGCATCAAAAGGTCTGATGGCAAGTTCACATGGATCGATGTTTCTGAACATAAAAAAATCCTCCGTATCCTCGTTTCAATAGAAGCAGGCTGCAGCTTATTCGCTGATCTTGAACGCGTAATAGACGCGGCCTCCGGCGTACTCGACTACCGCTTCGTAACAGTACGCGCCTTCGGCAGGAAAGACGATGGTATTGTTCTCGATGGTGATCTTCTCCCCTTCTTCCATTGCCGCACCCTCAGGCCATATGCGGACAGTACGCAGGGTTCCTCCGTTGATGCGCAGCACAACGCTGCCGTCGCAGGAACCGCGTTCGATGATCGCTATTTCCTTCATTTCAGCGGCGCAGGGAGCTTCTTCCTCCTCAAAGCGGATCTTTCCGCTGCTGTCCATCCACTCCCATGTGTAGCCGCCGAGAGTCGCGTTCTGTGCGGTGACCGTCTCTCCGGATGTGGTTTCCAGCACAAGATCGGGAGGCGTGTTCTGGTCGGACAGCTGCTGACTTTCCTCGATAAAGATATCGGGAACGCCTTGCTGTTCCATAATCTCGATGTCGGTCTGAGCCTGCTTTTCTTCGCCGCATCCTGCAAACAGCACAAACACTGCAACGGCGGTAAAAAGCACGGCAGCCGCTCGAAGAAGATTATTTCGTGTCATAAATATGTATCTCCTTTGACTGTTATTCTGACTGCAGAGTAATTATATCACAAACAAGCACTTCAGGGCAATACCGCAATTGTTCCGCGGTATTGCCCTGAGTAATTCACAAAAAGCTGTCCGTTCTCAGCCGTTGACAGCCTCGTATACTGTCTGCGCGACTGATTCACTTACGGCAGAGATTCCGCCGTAGACATATACATTACCGTCTTTGTGTTCCGCGGCATAGGCGGTTACGCTTCCGCTCAGTTCCGTACCGGTGAGCAGCACAGGCACTCCGAGCTTCGCGGCGTGAGCTCCTCCTGCGAGAGCATCGGGGAATGATTCGCCTGTGGCGAGGGCAACGCCATTACCGCTGAAGCTGCCGGCGAATCTTTCAGCGACAGCGACCGCTGTGCCATAGCGATCGGCACCGCTTATGCGCTCAACGATGAATCCCATATCGCTTATGCTGTCCTCGCTTTTCTGCGACACCGCAGAATATCCGCCCAGCAGCACCGCACTGCGGCAGCCGAGCGAACCGGCATACTCCGCGACCGCTCTGCTCAGCCCTTTATCCGGGCTGACGTAGATTACAGGATTTCCTTCCATGGCAGCCACGGGACTTACGGCAAGAGCGTCGGGGAAATTCTGCGCGCTGGCAAAATAGACGGTATCAAAGGATCTGCCGGTAAGCGCTGACAGTTCCTTTGCCACGGCGATACTGGTTTCGTAGCGGTCACTGCCCGCCAGACGGACGCACTGCAGTCCGGCGTCGGCAAGAGAGCCGGCGGTTTCTTCGCTCACCGCCGCGCTGCCGCCGAGGATATACACCTTGCGGGCTCCCAGTCTCCTGATTTCGTCAAGCAGAGCCTTCTCCGCACCGTTCCTGTTTACTGTCAGCAGAACCGGAGCATCGGCAGCCGCTGACAGAGGCACACCCGCGAGGGCATCGGGATAGCTGCTGCCGCTGGCGACAACAACCGTATCGGCGCTTTCCCATCCCAGCCGGCTGATCTCAATTGCTGTCTCCACACGGCCGCTGCCGCCCGCGCGGATAATCTCCGCCTCCGGAGCCGGAGGCAGTGTCGGCACGGTAGTCGAGGTGGCCGAGGTAGTCGAGGTGGCCGAGGTGGTCGAGGTGGTTGATCCGGTTGTTGAGATCGTGGTTGTGGCAGTTGCAGCAGGCACGGTAGTGTGCCACAGGGGGCTGCTGGTGAGGAAGGAATGCCGGGTGGTTGTTGTAGTGGTCGTGGTGGTTTCCGTGGTTGTGGTGTGCGTGGTCTGTGTCGGGACGGTGACCGGCGGGCTGTTTTTGGATCTGAAGCGGAAGGTCTCGTTCAGTCCGTCGGCAATGGCGAGTGCGATGGCTTCGGTGTTGTTGATGATCCACATTGCCGAATCCGCATGGTCATGGAACTCCACCTCAAGGAGAATGGATAACATTCCGTATCCGCCGGGATCACGAACCTCTCCGTAGCCCACTCCGCCAAGATAATTCATACCGTTGATGACTCCCTTGGCGTTATCGCTGAATGGTGTGATAGCCACAAGACTGTTGACAAGATTCATTGCCATCAGACGGTTTTGCTCGGAACCTGGATAGTAATATCCCTGGGGTCCGTAGCCGGTTCCGGCACTGCCGCCGGCGTTGGAGTGGATGGCTATGTACACGTCCGCGCCAAGTTTCGCGGCGTTGAGCGGACGGCCGTATTTGCCGATGGGAGGGTCATAGTCGGATAGAATTACTTTGCAGTCGTAATTTTCCTCCAGAATCTTTTTGAGAGCCTCTGCCACACGGGTCATCTGCTCGCATTCATTGGTTCCGCCGGCGGCGTAGGGATTGGAGGGCTGTCTTGAGGGCGAAAGATAGATTACCGGCACGTCACCATCCTGACAGTTTATGGGGTCGGGAGCGGAGCAGATGTTGGTCATCTCAACGGCGGTTCGCCTGATCCACCCCTGTACGCTGCCGAATCTGACTTCATACCATGTGATACCCGCGGAATCGGTTCCGTGGTCGAGAACCACCATGCGGTCATTTTTGCTGACTTTCGCCACCTCCGGCTGGGTGACTCCGGGCTTCGCGCGAAGGATAAATTCATTATCCGTCACCCGCACTACCCTTTTGAGGTACTGTGTATAAGGATCGCTTGCAGCAGAATATGCCATTCCAGCTGATGCATGATCGGAGCTTATCCAGCCTTCAACCGAGGAGGAGTAAAAAATCCTGTACCATTCTCCGCCGTCAACGCCGGTACGGGTTTCCAGCAGCAGGAAGGTATTGTTCGCCAATGCTGCAGCCAGCTGAGTCGAATGCGCAGAAGCATCGGCGCGGACCGGCACCGGTGACGAGCCTACAGTGACAATCTGTCCGCTCATGGCCTCGGCTTTCTCAGACGGGAACATGACAAACAGCGATATCAGCATGCAGAAACTGACACACAGGGCGACGATGCGGGTGTATTTCATTGCAGGAATCTCCTTGAGCAAAAAATAGAACGATCAGGCACTTTCGTACCCAACCGTTCTGCATTGTATCAAAATATCGCCGCGGGCGCAACTCCGGCACGGAAATGGTTACAGAATATTTACAACACCGGTTCCACAAAAGGAATTCCGAAATACTGAGTGAGCGAAAGCACAACATTCCGTGCGATCTCATTTATGTTGTCAGCAATCCACAGTGCGTCATCAGTATTGTCGTGATAGGCAAACTCGATCAGCACAGCAGGTGCCCGTGTGCGGCTGACCTCGCCGAGACTGGTGGTGGAACGCACATCAACCAGCGAAGGATCGGGATAGATCGCCATCAGATTACCAGCAATGATATCTGCTAGCCTGCGCCCTCTGGTGCTGGTAGGGTAATAATACACATCCGGTCCCTGCAGCTGACCGGAAAGGTTTTCCGGAGCGGCATTGGAATGAAGGGCGATGTGCGCGTCATAGTTGCCGGAGTTGCTGGCGACAATTGATGAACCGGCGGTCATCTGGGGCGTGTTGCGCACATAGCGTATTCCGCTGGCATCGAGATAGGGGATCATGGCATCGGCAACAAGATTCATGTAGTATTCCTCACTGCCGCCGATGATATATTGGTTATATTCCTGAGTGGATGGACTGAGATAGATTACCGGCATGGCTGAACCTCCATTTGCTTTTGCTATCATAGTATGCCGGTCCGGTTGAACTGTTACATGGCTGCATTTTCCGCTCTTGAAAACCCGTAGACGCTATTGTATAATAAAAAGGCTCATTTTATGGCAAAGGAGTGAATGGAAGTGAACAACCGCTATTCTCAGCATCGGAATACGGATGATTCGGATCTGTTCATGTATATGGACGACGATTTTGACGACAGCGATTTTGATGATGATCTGTGGGAGGACGACGGCACTGCTGCCGCAGGTTCAGACGATCACCGCAGTCAGTCCGGCTATGCTGCTCCGCGCAGCAGGAACTATTATTCCGACAGCAACGATTCTTATGATGATGATTTCTGGGAGGATTACGATCCGCAGCCCAAACAGGCAAGACCCGGCTTCTATCCTGAGCATTCTTCTCCGGCGAACGAATCTGACAGATCATCTTATTCCTCGTCAGCCCGCAGCATGTCAGGTTCGCCCAAGCCCTCAGGTTCAGGCAGACATCTGCTTCCTGTTCCTGCACTGATATTGCTCGACTGTGCTCTGATCGGATGCTCTCTGCTTGTTTTTGCGCTGTTCCACCACGTCATCCCTCGATCTGAAGCACCCGTTGGGAACTACGTTTCAAATATCAGTTCTTCAGATTTTTCGGATATGTTTACTCCTCCGCCCGTAGTATCCGATACTTCCGTCTCTGCGGGTGATGCTGAAGAAGACAATCTCCCGTTCACCAAAGAGGTAATCGTCACGGATACAAGTTATCACAGCCCCAACGTGGCTGTAACGGTAACCACTTACACAGAAGAAAAACTTATCTATCATGTGCAGGACATTTATGTTCGCAGCCCGGAGTATTTCCGAACCGCTTTGGCCAAAGACACATACGGAATATGGGTCATAGAAGAAACTCCAGTCATCGCAAAGAACAATAATGCTATCTGCGCTGTCAACGGCGATTACTACGGTGCCACCAAAACAAAAGGCATCGTCATCCGTAACGGCGTGTTTTACCGCGGAAACGGCAATGATACAGATGACATCCTTGTGCTGCTTGCCGATGGTTCAATGGAAGTCTATACGATGAAAAACTACAACGAGGAAGAACTGCTTAAGAAAAACATCTGGCACGCCTGGTCTTTCGGACCTTCGCTTCTTGACGAAAACGGCGTTGCCATCGAGCATTTCGATTCGGAAATCGCCCCTGTCAATCCCAGAACAGTCGTTGGTTATTATGAGCCCGGTCATTATTGCTTCATCTCGGTTGAGGGCAGAAGCAAAAAATCAAACGGACTCACCCTTTCTGATCTTGCAGCAATGTGTCAGTCCATGGGCTGCAAAATTGCTTACAATCTGGACGGCGGAAAAACCTCGGTGATGACTTTTGGTGACCGCCTTGTCAACGACCCATACAACGGCGGCCGCGAATGCAGCGATATCCTTTACATTTGCGACTCGCCGGCAGAATAAACCGGAGGATGCAGCCATGAGCAAGACACTATCCAGAATACTTCCCCATCTGTGCATCATTCTGTCCGGGGTGATATTGACGCTTGTTATTATTGACAAGTTTAACACGCAGATGAATTTCATCGATAACGGCATCACAAAAAATCTGCTGCTGATCTTCGCTGTGCTTTCGGTGATCTGTTCCATCATGCTGGCCTCACGCCAGCGAAGCGAGGACTGATCCATCCCGTCACAATCACTACACAAATCAAAAGCCGGGCTTCAAACGTGAGGCCCGGCTGATATTTTTGCAGTTTCGCAGCGGATCAGAAGATATCGTCCCAGGTAATAGGGTCCTCCTCACCAAGTTCAAAGGTATCGCTGGTATAGTTATCAAGCATGCTTTCATTCTTGCAGCCGCCAAGCGCAAGCACCATCAGAAGCGCAAGCAGAGCAGCGACCAATGCGGATTTTTTCACAGAAATCTCCTCCCCCGATGTTTGTTCATTGCGATTATAGCATATCCGGCGCACGATGTAAAGCGTCCGGCAGCAAGAGCCGACAAATTGACCAAAGCAAGTCGTCAATCGCCGATATATAGTATGTGAATCATAAAATATTCTTTTTTTTCGTCCGCACTCTTTCTTTTCACACTGCAAAATGCTAATATTATTGTGTATTGAAGCGCCCGCTTGTCAGCGGACGCATGCTAAAATTTGAAACAACAGGAGAACAGGGATATGGCACTGGTCAAACGGATTTTTGTCGAAAAGAGACCCGGCTTTGACATTGAAGCCGGAAGTGTGCTTGCCGATCTTCGTGAGAATCTCGGCGTCAAGGAGCTGACCGCTCTGCGTCTGCTCAACCGCTATGACGTTTCCGGTCTTTCGGACGAGGACTTCGAGCGGGCTAAGATCACAATTTTCTCCGAGCCCAACGCCGATGAGGTGTATGACGAGGAGTTTACCATGGGCGACGGAGATCGCGCTTTCGCGGTGGAATATCTGCCCGGACAGTTCGATCAGCGCGCCGACTCCGCCGCACAGTGCGTACAGCTGCTGACCTGCGGCGAGCGTCCTGAAGTTCGCTCTGCCAGAGTGTACATTCTCTCCGGCGGTATCTCTGACGAGCAGCTGGAGCGTATCCGCTCCTACATGATCAACCCGGTGGAATCCCGTCAGGCTTCCATGGACAAGCCTGAGACCCTGTCCACCGAGTATCCCGTTCCCGACGATGTCGCGGTTATCCGCGGCTTCAACCGCTGGAGCGAGGATCGTCTGCGCGAGTATTATGACGGCATGGGCTTTGCCATGTCCTTTGAGGATCTGTGCTTCTGCCGCGAGTATTTCCGCGACACCGAGATGCGTAACCCCACCGTCACTGAGCTGCGTGTTATCGACACCTACTGGAGTGACCACTGCCGCCACACCACTTTCCTTACCCAGATTGACACCATTGAGATAGAAAAGGATCCCGTTAACGCTGCCGTTGAGGACGCTCTTGCCCAGTACCTCGCCGCTCGCAGCGAGCTGGGTCTGGATCAGAAAAAGCCGGTCACCCTCATGGACATGGGCACCATCGGCGCCAAGCTGCTGCGTTCCCGCGGCCTTGTAAACGACCTCGACATCAGCGAGGAGATCAACGCCTGCTCCATCGAGGTTCCCGTCGTTGTTGACGGTCAGACCGAAACATGGCTGGTTCAGTTCAAGAACGAGACCCACAACCATCCCACCGAGATCGAGCCCTTTGGCGGCGCTGCCACCTGTCTGGGCGGTGCCATCCGCGATCCGCTGTCCGGCCGCGCCTATGTCTATCAGGCCATGCGCGTCACCGGTGCCGGCGATCCCCGTCTGAGCGTTGACCAGACCATGAAGGGCAAGCTGCCCCAGCGCAAGATTACCACCAGCGCTGCTGCAGGTTATTCTTCCTACGGCAACCAGATCGGTCTTGCCACCGGACAGGTCGCCGAGATGTACCATGACGGCTATGTTGCCAAGCGCATGGAGATCGGTGCCGTTGTAGGCGCTTCTCCCAAGAGCAACGTAGTGCGCAAGCAGCCCGCCCCCGGCGACATCGTTGTTCTGTTGGGCGGACGCACCGGACGTGACGGCTGCGGCGGTGCCACCGGTTCCTCCAAGGCTCACGATGACAAGTCCCTTGACACCTGCGGTGCCGAGGTCCAGAAGGGTAATCCCCCCACCGAGCGCAAAATCCAGCGCCTGTTCTTCAAGCCCGAGGTTTCCCGCCTCATCAAGCGCTGCAACGACTTCGGCGCGGGCGGCGTGTGCGTCGCCATCGGCGAACTGGCCGCCGGCGTAAGCATCCGTCTGGACGACGTGCGCAAGAAGTATGACGGTCTGGACGGCACCGAGCTTGCCATCTCCGAATCTCAGGAGCGTATGGCAGTCGTGCTGGCTCCCGAGGACGTTGACGCCTTCATCGCTGCTGCTGCAGAGGAAAATCTCGAAGCCTACGCCGTTGCGTGGATCACTGAAAATCCCCGTCTGCGCATGAAGTGGCGCGATCAGGTCATCGTCAACATCTCCCGTGAATTCCTTGACACCAACGGCGTGCGCCAGCACACCTGTGTCAAGATCAAGGCTCCCAAGAACACTCAGGATTACCGCATGACTGCTCCCGAGCATCTGGGTTCCATGTCCTTTGCCGATGGCTTTGCTGCTAACCTTGCCCGTCTGAACGTGTGCTGCCAGAAGGGTCTGGTGGAGCGCTTTGACGCTTCCATCGGTGCTGCCAGCGTACTCATGCCCTTCGGCGGTAAGTACCAGCTCTCTCCCGAGCAGGCCATGGTTGCCAAGCTGCCCACCGGTGCCCGCGAGACCGACTGCGCCACCGCCATGAGCTACGGCGGCAACCCCGCCCACATGAGCCGCAGCCCCTTCCACGGCGCTGCATGGGCTGTTGTCGAGTCCATGTCCAAGCTTTCCGCAGTGGGCGCCGATCCTCTGTGCGCCCGTCTGACTTTCCAGGAATATTTTGAGAGACTGGGCACCAAGCCCTCCCGCTGGGGCAAACCTGCGGCTGCTCTGCTGGGTGCACTGAGCGCACAGATCGGTCTGGGCGTTCCCTCCATCGGCGGCAAGGACTCCATGTCCGGTTCCTTCAATGATATCGACGTACCTCCCACTCTGGTCAGCTTCGCTTTAGCCATGACCAGTGCCGAGCGCACCGTTTCCGCCGCCTTCAAGGAGGTCGGCTCGCAGGTCGTATTTGTTCCCGTCCCCACCGACGGCAACATGATGCCTGACTACGCGGCTCTCAGAACCGTTTACACAAAGGTGTTCAACGCCGTACGTTCCGGTGCTGTCCGCTCAGCGTCTGTCGTGGGCGAAGGCGGTATCGCCGCTGCCGTGAGCAAGATGTGCTTCGGCAACCGTATCGGCTTCAGCTTTGACGATATGGCTGAACCTTCCATGCTGTACGCTCCCCAGACCGGCTGCCTGATTCTTGAGCTTGCCGGCGACAAGAGTGTTCTGGACGGCATTGAATGCAGCCGTCTGGGACTGACCATGCCCGAGGAGGAGATCACTCTGTTCGGACAGGCCATGGTTCTGGAGGCACTGGAGAAGGCATGGATGTCCACCCTTGAACCTGTATTCCCCAACCGTCCTGACCGTGACGGCACTGCGGGCGAGGTCGAACTGTACACTGAACGTGCCATCTCCCCCTCCGTCATCACCCGCGAGAGCAAGCCCACCGTTTTCATTCCCGCATTCCCCGGCACCAACTGCGAGAACGACTCCGCCCGTGCCTTTGAACTGGCAGGCGCAAACGTTGAGCTGCTCATCGTTCGCAACCTCACTCCCTCCGACATTGAGGAAACCATCCGCAAGATGGCTGAGATAATCGACCGCAGCCAGATGATCATGCTCCCCGGCGGCTTCTCCGGCGGTGACGAGCCCGACGGCTCCGGCAAGTTCATTGCCACCACCTTCCGCAATCCCCTGATCGCCGACGCCGTTGCCCGTATGCTTGAGCAGCGCGACGGTCTGATGCTGGGTATCTGCAACGGCTTCCAGGCTCTCATCAAGCTTGGTCTGCTGCCCGGCGGCGCCATTCAGGATATCGGCCGCACCGATCCCACTCTGACCTTCAACACCCTCGGCCGCCACGTCTCCCGCATGGTTTACACCCGTGTTGCTTCGGTCAAGTCGCCCTGGCTGGCTGGCTGCGAGGCAGGCGAAGTGTTCTCCATTCCCGTGTCTCACGGCGAGGGACGCTTCGTTGCCGACGAGGAGACCCTGCGTCAGCTGGCAGCCAACGGTCAGATCGCGTTCCAGTATTGCGACGAGGCCGGCAATCCCAGCGCCGACGTGCTGTGGAACCCCAACGGTTCTGCATGGGCTGTGGAGGGCATTACCTCTCCCGACGGACGTGTTCTGGGTAAGATGGGACACTCCGAGCGCAAGGGCAGCAACATCATCAAGAACGTACCCGGCAGCAAGGATCAGCAGCTGTTCGAGTCCGGCGTTAATTATTTCAAGATCTGACCATAATATACAAAGCGGTCCGGCGGCATGACTGTCGTCGGACCGGCATGTATTCTGTACATACTGTAAGAGAAAGGCGGTGAGAACCGGGATGTCAAAGAAGAAAGAGCTTCAGCGTCACACTTTCACCAAAGGAAAGAGCACCAAAAGCCGTGACGGCAAACGTGAAAACTTTCTGCAGCTGTACAACCGCACCTGTCACACGATCTACTACTACAGTTTTGAATGCTGCAAGAACCGCAAGGACTCAGAGATCATCATGCGCGACGCATACATCTATATGTTCGACCATATAGCTGAACTGCGAAACGCAGAGAATGTGGACAAATGGCAGCAGGAGTGTGTGGACAAGGCATTCAGGGCCTTGCTGCGCTCGCGCATACTTGTGCTTGTTGAAGACGGAAGCGTCTACACCATGTCGTCCACCATCAGCGAATCGCTCAAGGAGGATATCTGGGAACGCATCACCAAAACATCGGACATTGACCCGTGGCGGCTGATCCCCATTCCGGGAAAGTCCACTATTTTCTCAGTTATCGCCGACCAGACCATGTCCGACATGAGATACATGTCTCCGCTGGATATCGTTAAATCGGCACTGCTGATACTTGTTGGAGTCGTTGCAGTTCTCGCGCTGATCGTTTTCGGTATAGGATATATCCGCGACCTGCGCGCCGGCGTACTGGATCCCATGGAGGAGGTCTTCATGGACGAGCGCCGCTACGACGAGTTCACCATAACCGAAGCGGAAAGCGTCGATTACGACGAGGTCGCCCGTCTTTTCGACGACGCTTCACTTCTGGACACCAACAGTGAAGGTGTCCACATCACCTATAAATTCCCCGAAACCATCGGCAACACCGCCGGTACTCCGACGTACACCGAGGACGTGGACATCAACGCAAAGCTCATTGAAATCATCAACAGCGTCATCAAGGACGATATGTCCGACTTTGCCAAACTCAAGGCTCTCTATAAATACGTAGGCAGCCATTCCACCTATCAGGAGTATGAGATGTCCGGCGAAGATGACCTTTCGCTGCTGAAGGACTACTTTGATCACAGCGGCGGAACGAGCCAGCATTATGCCGCGGTGATGGCGGCACTGGTCGAGGCCGCGGGCTATCGCTGCGACATTATCAGCGGCAGTTTCGTGCTCAATCGCGACACAGAGTTCGAGCGCGAGGTGCGCCACTACTGGAACCGGATGTCGCTGAACGGTATCGTTTATTATCTCGACGTGGAAGCCGACAGCAATTCCGACGGCACCGAGGTGCGCGACTATTATTTCATGGCCGCCGACGGAAACTCCCGCTGGGACATCTACATGCGCGACCACGATTGATTTTCACGGAATTTCACACGGCAGGAAAAGTGATGATTGCTTTTCCTGCCGTGTTATGCTATAATGGCAGGCAGTCACACGCCGGTGTGGCGGAACTGGCAGACGCCCGGGACTTAAAATCCCGTGCTGGCAACAGCGTACCGGTTCGATCCCGGTCACCGGCACCAGACACGACAAAACCGAACCCTGTCCCGATTGGCGACGGGTTCGGTTTTGTCGTTGAGATATAATGATTGCAGATTACAGCAAAATAGACTATAATTTTTCTTACTGAAGTGCCGTTCTGTCTGTCGTGCGCTTGTGCAGCATCTGACCGGACGTGCGAATACGGCATGGCACGATTAACTCGAAAAGGTGAAAATATTATGAGTAAAGAAATCATGGTAAAGGTCTGCTCCAAATGCGGAATTATAAACTCCGAAAAAGCTGAAGAATGTGAGTCCTGCGGTGCCGGACTCGACGCACCGGTCAAAAACCGGAAGGCAAACAAGCTCAGCAAACGGATAACAAAGAGAAACGAAAAGATAAGAAAAGCCATTGCGGACGAGAAGTTCAGCGCGCCGGAGGAAGAACCTGTAGATATCCCCGTAACTCCCGCACGCATAGTCCTCGGCGTAATCGGATGCCTTGCGGCAGTGTGCGAAGTCGTGATCATGGTGCTCAGCGGCCGTATCTGCCCTGAGTTTTCCTACGAAGTGTTCATGTTAGGAATCTGCACACTGATGCTGCTTGCCATTGCTGTGCTTCATTGTTTCCTGCCAGGTAAAATGTGGATGCTCAATCATTGTTTTGATTGGATATACTACAAGGAAACGCCAAAGCCCTCGGACACGGGTCTGAAGCTTCAGGTAGTCGGCTGCGCGCTCCTTATCCTGCTCAGTGCCGCGTTCATCGGGGGCCAGCTTGCGTTGATCTTCGGTCTGCTGTAACGTCGCGCGTACAATATCGTATTGTTGACTCAAAGTGTAATTCCCCTCAGGCAACGGAATCAGAATACCGCTGTCCTGGTTTGATATTTTTTCAAATTGACACGAAAGCTCTTTCGTCCGGTAGCGAAAGAGCTTTTCCGGATTATATGCCTTCCTGTCACTTAAAGTGACGCTGCGCAACTACATAAGGAGTACAATAATGTCACACCAGAATATATATGACAACGAAACCTTTTTCGGCGGATACAGAACGCTCAGAAGCAATGCCTCCAACGCAAACAATCTCTTTGAAACGCCGGCGCTGCTTTCACTGCTGCCCGACCTGCACGGCGCGGATATTCTTGATCTCGGCTGCGGCTGCGGCGACCACTGCGCCGCATTCGTACGCATGGGCGCAGAGAAAGTGACGGGTGTGGACATTTCCGTTAAAATGCTTGCAGCGGCGCAGGAGGAAAACAGCCATCCGGCGATAACCTATCTGAATATGCCCATGGAAAGCATCGGCGTGCTTAACGATACATTCGACGTTGTCACAAGCTCCCTTGCGGTTCATTATGTAGAGGATTTTCAGAAGCTCGTCCGCGATGTCTTTTCACTGCTGAAGGCGGGCGGTATCTTTGTTTTTTCTCAGGAAAACCCGATAAACACCTGTTTCTCCGGCGGTGACAGATGGACGAGAGACGAACATGGCAGCAAGATTCACGCAAACCTCGCTAATTACAGCACAGACGGAGAGCGGCAGTCCGTGTGGTTTGTGGACGGAGTGAAGAAGTATCACCGCACGTTTTCATCCATAGTCAACACTCTTGTGGAAGCCGGATTTGTTGTTGAACGGATGATTGAGCCTGTGCCCGATGAAGAAATGCTGAAAAAGCACCCTGAACAACGTGATCTGCTGCACAAGCCTGATTTTCTGCTGGTCAGGGCACGAAAGCCTGTGTAAATCAAAAATGCTCCGCGTTTTTGCGACGGAAAGCTTCCGCTGATTCTGAACAGGACACCGCGGTTTATTTTTCGACATAAATATGCTATAATTATTCCGGCGGTACTCCGCCCGCATTATCCGGAAAGGTATGATTGCCATGAAGCTGGTTGCTCCAGATTATTATCTGCAGTTCAAATGCATTGCCGGCCAGTGTCGTCACAGCTGCTGCATCGGCTGGGAGATTGATATAGACGATGACTCCCGCGCATTCTACGAAACCGTGGAAGGCGACTTCGGCAGAGAGCTTGCCGCCAATATCGAGGACGGCGAGAGCCCGCATTTCCGTCTGGGTGAGAATGAGCGCTGTCCTTTTCTGGACGAACGCAACCTGTGCCGGATAATCACCACCCTCGGCGAGAACGCGCTGTGCGGAATATGCGCCGACCATCCGCGTTTCCGCAGTTTCTTTGACAGCCGTACGGAGATCGGTCTGGGACTGTGCTGCGAGGCCGCGGCGAGCCTGATTCTCAACCAGAGCCGTCCCGCGACGCTGATAACCCTTGAGGACGACGGCTGCGGGGATTATTCGGAAAACGAGGAAGGCTTTTTTGCCATGCGGGAGGAAATCTTCCGCACTCTGCAGGCACGGAGCATGAGCATCGATGACCGTATCGAGGCGGTGCTGAGCCGTCACGGCGTGATCATTCCCGCGAAAAGCCCCGCTCAGTGGGCGGAAATATACCGTTCGCTGGAACGCCTTGATCCGGCGTGGGACGGTATGCTGGACAGGCTGTCCGGCTGTCCCGAAGCAGGCAGCATCCTTTCTGAAACCGTGCGCGAGCAGCTGCTTGTGTATTTTATGTTCCGGCATCTTTCCGAAAGCCTGTACGACGGCATGCTGCGCCAGCGGATAGCCTTCGCGGTGCTGAGCGCGCGCATGATCGACGGCATGTGTGCCGCGACGGGTGAGTCAGCGGAGGAGATCGCGCGCATGTATTCCTCCGAGATAGAGTATTCTGACGAAAACATCGGCATACTGCTGGATATTCTTGCCGGCAGCACTGCAGGCCGATGAATATATCCATAAATCTGTAAGCAATGAGGTGAACTCCGTCTGTGAGATTTGTTCGAGATATCTGCCCGGTGCAGCCATAAATCCGGCAGCGGATTGCATCGGGATTTCTACATGACAGCTGTCGGTTGACTGCGCCTTTTGGAACTGAAGGAAGAAACAGATTATAAGTACAATAAAAGGAGTAGTTATTATGAACCGAAACGAACTGATATCGGCATGGAAAGCCGAAGAAAATATTGCCCACATCCACGGCTGGGACTTTTCCCACATTCACGGACGCTTCAGCGAATTCGATCTGCCATGGGATTACCGGGAGATCGTTCTGCGCTGTCTGAAGCCGGAGATGAAGCTTCTGGACGTGGACACCGGCGGCGGGGAGTTTCTGCTTTCTCTGAGACATCCCCACAAGAACACTGCCGCCACGGAAGCGTGGCAGCCCAATGTGGAGCTGTGCAGCCGCACGCTGCTCCCTCTGGGCATTGATTTCCGCGAGGGTGACGGCAGCGACCGTCTGCCCTACGACGACGAATCCTTCGACATTATTATCAACCGTCACGGCGATTTCAATCCCGCCGATATGTACCGTCTGCTGAAAGCCGGCGGACTGTTCATCACGCAGCAGGTGGGCGCGGAAAACGACCGCGAGCTGGCGGAACTGTTGATGGGCGAGCGCGAGATTGCCTTCCCCGATCAGTATCTCAGCAAGGCCTCCGCTTCTTTCCGCGAAGCCGGCTTTGAAATCATCGAGGAGCAGGAGTGCTTCACACCCATCAGATTCTTTGATATCGGTGCGCTGGTGTGGTTCGCCCGGGTAATCCCCTGGGAATTCCCCGGATTCTCTGTGGACGGCAGCATTGACCGGCTGATGGAAGCTCAGCGCAGACTTGAAACCACAGGCTGCGTTGAAGGACGGGCTCACCGGTTCATGCTGATAGCGAAAAAGCCGTAATCCGGTTTCCGCGGTGGTCTTTCCCTGTCAGAACACCATTGCTTCACCCGCAGCGTTAATTAGTTATTTTTATGAGGTCGGCACGCAATGAAGATAAACAGATTTGAAATTCAACCGGACGATCACCCGATCCCCTGCAAGGAGTATCTTCCCGATGGCGAAGTGAAGCTTGCCGTGCTGGGTGTTCACGGTTTCGGAGGCGATAAGGAGAGTTCCGTGCTGAAGGCACTTGCCATGCGGCTGGAACCTCTGGGCGGCGCTCTTGTCTGCTTTGACTTTCCCTGTCACGGGGAGAGCGGCACTCCGGACAATATGCTGAGTGTGGACATCTGCCAAAGAGATCTGGCTGCCGCTGCGGACGAGATACGGAAACGATTTCCAAACGCGGACAAGGGGATTTTCGCCACCAGTTTCGGCGGCTATATCACACTGTTCTGTCTTGACCGGCTGAAAGATTTCAGCATCGTACTCAGATCCCCTGCGGTAACCATGGCGGAGTCATTTCTGACCATATTACCCGACCGGAACGCTTTCTTTGAAAAAGGCAGCGCTCTGTGCGGCTGGGAGCGCACGATGCTGCTGACCACCGCGTTTTATGATGACCTGCGGGCGCACACCGTTCCGCTGCCGGATCGGCCTGTACTGATAATTCACGGCACAAAGGACGACATCGTCCCTTTCTCCGCTGTCAGCGGGATGGCGGAAAAATCGGAATTCATCACCCTGTGCCCCATCGACGAAGCCGATCACCGGTTCAAGCGCCGCGGGCATCTGGAAAGCTTACTGCGCGTTGCCGTCGGCTGGTTCTCCTCCGGCGGCACGCTCTGAGCGATTAATTGCGCCTGATTGTCCAAGTGTTCCTGATGTCGGACGCTTTTCGCAAAACATAGCCATGTATGCCAGTCAATCTTTGGCTATACTGCCGTGTAATTCGGTGTTGACAAGCCTGTCCGCGTTCTGCTATAATTACTAACTAATATTCAGTGAGAAAAACGTCAGCAACAGAGGAAAAGCGACATATTTGAAGGAGGATAACATATGCTCAACACCAATCCGGAAAGCAAATTCCTCGCCGAGGGTCTTACCTTTGACGACGTACTGGTAGTTCCTGCCCACAGTGAAGTGGAGCCCCGGCAGATCGACATCTCTTCTTACCTCACCAAGAACATCAAGCTCAACATTCCCCTCATGACCGCCTCCATGGATACCGTTACCGAGACCAAGATGGCAATTGCCATTGCTCGTGAAGGCGGTATAGGCATCATTCACAAGAACATGACCATCGAGCAGCAGGCCGATCAGGTTGATCGCGTCAAGCGCAGCGAGAACGGCGTTATCGTCAACCCCTTCTTCCTCGCGCCCGACTGCCTCGTTTCCGAGGCCAACGCTCTCATGGCTAAATACAAGATCTCCGGCGTGCCCATCTGCAAAGACGGCAAGCTTGTTGGTATCATCACAAACCGTGACCTGCGCTTCATGACCGACGCTGACTTCAGCCAGCCCATCGCCAACGTCATGACCCGCGAGAATCTGGTCACCGCCCCCGTTGGCACCACTCTCGCTCAGGCTCAGGAGATCCTGCGTGTTCACCGCATCGAAAAGCTGCCCATCGTTGATGAGCAGGGCCATCTGCGCGGTCTGATCACCATCAAGGACATCGAGAAGTCCGTTCAGTACCCCAACTCCGCCCGTGACAACAATGGTCGTCTGCTGTGCGGTGCTGCCATCGGCAACACTCCCGACGTTCTGGAACGCGCTGCCGCTCTGATCGACGCTTCCGTTGACGTGCTGACTCTCGACTCCGCTCACGGTCATCACATCGGCATCATCGAGTGTGTGCGCAAGGTCAAGGCCAAGTATCCCAACATTCCCGTCATCGCCGGCAACATTGCCACCGCCCGCGCTGCCGAGGAGCTTATCGAAGCCGGCGCCGACTGCATCAAGGTCGGTATCGGCCCCGGCTCCATCTGCACCACCCGTGTGGTCGCCGGTATCGGCGTTCCCCAGATCACCGCTGTTTACAACGCTGCATCTGTTGCCTCCAAGTACGGCATTCCCGTCATCGCTGACGGCGGCGTGAAGTATTCCGGTGACATCGTCAAGGCTCTTGCCGCAGGCGCAAACATCGTCATGGTCGGTTCTCTGGTAGCCGGCTGCGAGGAGTCCCCCGGCGATACCGAGATCTATCAGGGTCGTCAGTTCAAGGTCTACCGCGGCATGGGCTCTCTGGCTGCCATGAACAAGGGAAGCAGCGACCGCTACTTCCAGGGCGGCAAGAAGAAGCTGGTTCCCGAAGGCGTCGAAGGCCGTGTACCTTACAAGGGACCGCTGTCCGACACCATCTTCCAGATGGTCGGCGGTCTGCGCGCCGGTATGGGCTACTGCGGCTGCGCCAATATTCCCCAGATGCACGAGAAGGCTCAGTTTGTCCGCATCACCGGTGCCGGTCTGCGTGAGAGCCATCCCCACGACATCTACATCACCAAGGAAGCTCCCAACTATTCCAGCAGCAACAACGACTGATATTACATTTTCTGATCCCGAAGGTCATCCCGGCCTTCGGGATTTTCTTGCTTATACAATATAATGGGGCAAAACCTGTAATCCTTCACACAGATAGTTGTTGACCTTTTGCCATGAATACTGTAAAATATATAGTGATGTTGTGTAGGCTTACGCCGCACAACCAAGCAAATCAGATTAAAGGTGGCATGAATATATGCTTAGTTCCGGACTTCGCAACTGGCAGCAGGACAATAAATTCCGTGTATCCGGAGATACTGTTTACGGTGTTTTTGAAAATGTCGGTTTTTCCGTAGCAGAGGAAGATGGCGGCAGACTGTTCATCTTTATGCTCTCCGGAAAAGACGAAGCCTTTGACCGCCTTGAGGACATGCTTTGTTCTCAGAGCGGTGCTCTGCGCAACGCTCAGGTGGGCGACGTTGAGAACTACCTTGCCGTTTTTTTTGACGATGCCGACGGTCGCCTCAGCGGAGCCGATATGTCCGATCTGCTTGATTTTGTTGCGGGCAATTTCCGTCCCTGCGGTTTCCGCACTCCTAATGTCTGCGTGAAATGCGGAGCTCCCGCAACCAAGCGCGCCTTCTACAACGATATGGTACAGCCCTTGTGCTCCCCCTGCCGTGAGGCAGACAAGCTGGAAAAGGCGCACAAAGCCGCTGCTCCCGCTGTGGCAGATCGCGCATCGGACTACGATCGCGTTTCTGACCGCGGTTACGATGATCCCCGACGCAGCAGTTATGACCGTGATGATTCCGACGATCGACGTCAGCCCCGCAGAAACTATGACGAGCGCAGTTTCGATGAACCCAGACGTTCTGTCGAACCTGCAGGCTGGGACGGTCAGTACGACGAAGGAAGCGACCGCGGCGGCGAGGGAAATGCTCCTGCCGGATTCTTCGGCGCTCTTCTGGGCGCGGTAGCAGGTCTTTCTCCATTTATCATTTCTGTACTGCTCGGATTTGCGCTGCCCGCCCTGTGCTTCATTTCCGGCATCGGCGCGGCTCTGGGCTACATCTCCTTTGGCGGTCAGCGTTCAAAGGGTTCCGCTCTTGCCACAGTATTCGGCGTTTCTGTGATCATTGCTCTGGCTATGGTACTGATCTTTGCCGGTGTCTCCAACGGATTCTCCGTACTGATGGGCAATCTTATCGAGCTTGCCGGTCTTAATCTGCTCATGGCAGGCATCGGCGCTGTTCTTGGTGTCGCCGTCCGTCTTGATTCTCTGCACTCCTATCTGAGTGACTGATTGCCAATAGCCTTTGCTTCATTCCTGCACAGCCTACGGTCTGTGGAGTACGATGATCTTCTTCACATCATATTTACAAGGGGGAATAATTGTGAAAAAGCGTTTACTCGCCGTTGTCCTGGCCTTTCTGATGCTGTTTTCCCTGCCCGCTGTGCCCGGCTTTGCCGAGTCAGACAACGCTGTCTGGAAACAGAGCAGCGAGTATTTCAGCGGCGGCGAACTGCAGTACGGCACCCTTGAACTGCGCAGCGGCGGCAGCTCCACTTCCATGCGATTTATCTATGGAAGCAAAGTCACCCTAAGTGAAAACACACTGCAGGACATTGCTTTCGAGCTTGGAAGCAACAACTTCCCCATAATGAGCTATCCCTTCCGCCGGGATCAGATGGGACCTCAGACCTTCTTTGTTGTCATGTCGGACGATGCCGATTCCATTGACCGGCTTATAATTGCCCTTGAAAATGCCGCCGCAGCTGCCACTCCGGTCGTTTCTTCCGGCGACACCGTTCCGGTCACCCCCGAAGATCTCTCCGACGAGGAAGTCTCCATGCTGCTTGATCTGGTGGGTATGCTTAATTTCTCTTCTGATGAGAGTACTGTTTCTTACGGTGATGTGTCCGGCACTGATGTTATCTCCGGCACAGACATTTCCGGTTCCGATGTCGTCTCGGTTTCTGACGCTGACCCCGTTCAGCCGATAACCTCCGTTGATGACGTAACCGAAGAAGACAAAGATAAGCTTCTCTCCCTGCTTGGAATGCTCGGTTTTTCCGGCAACGACAGCGAGGTGTCCGGATCTGATGTGTCCGGAACCGATGTTTCTGACTCTGACGCATTGGCAATCGTTACAGCAACTGATATTGATGAGCCAGCCGTCGAAGATGCGCAAATCGCAGAAGATCCCGTTATTGAGGAACCTGTTGCATCTGATGCGGATATCCCCGCCGAAGAACCCGTTCAGGAGTTCACCGGCAGTTCCATCGAAAATCTTCTCGCTCTGCGCTCCACCGGCATCTATGCTCTTGAGGCAATGCCTACTCTTGAGCAGTCTGTTAAGGCTGCCTTCCCAGAGTTCTTCTACAGTGAGGCCGAAAGTATTGCTCTTACCCCTGTGGCAAGCAGCAACGTGACGCTATCCGCAGACGGCAGCAGTGCGCAGGTCCTGTCTGTTCCTGCTGCAGAATATGTGGACATTGAGCTTAACGGCAAAACATTCACCGTGCTGCTCATGAACCAGAAGAGCACTGAATATATCGTGCGGAGAGTGCGCATCTACGGAAACACTGAGGGTCCTGTGATCACCGTAACCACTACCACTGAACCCGCTGATGCAGCCGAAACAACTACAGAAGCTACCACCGAGGCAACCACTACCACCACTACTGCGGCTCCCGTTACCACCACTACCGCAGCTGCTACAACAACCAATACTACCACAACTACCACCACAACGGCTGCCACGACAACGACAACCACCACTGTCGCAACAACCACGACGACCTACAATTCCGGCCAGCTGGTAACCGGATATGTCAGCACGCGCAGCAAGAGGCTGCGCGTCCGCAAGGGTCCCGGAATGGGTTTTGCCACCATCGCCTTCATCCCCAAAGGCACTGTGGTCACCATTCTCGGCATGCCGAACGATGACTGGTACAACGTCCGTTTGAGTGACGGTACCGAGGGTTACTGCTACAGCGGATACATCACCCTCTCCCCCAATTCATAAGCTCAGGCGCCCGAAGCTGTGAGACTGCAGATTTCACACAACTCTCACAGTTTCGGGCGCTGTTTCGCCGTTTTGAAAGCGGTTCGTAACAATGTCGTAACACATTTTTCGTTCGAATATAGTAAAATATATGGTGCGCATATACCATCCTATTTTAAGGAGACAGTACATAAATGATCGAATTCCGCAACGTATATAAAACGTATGACAACGGAACGAAGGCTCTCAAGGATTTTAACCTGTATGTAGACGAGGGCGAGTTCGTTTTTATCGTTGGTTCTTCCGGAGCGGGAAAATCCACCCTGCTCAAGATTCTCATGCGTGAAGAAATACCAAATTCCGGTGAAGTGATCGTAGACGGTCACAGACTTTCTACCCTGCGCCACAAGGATATCCCCTACTACCGCCGCTCGATGGGCATGGTGTTTCAGGATTTCCGCCTTATTCCAAATATGAACGTGTTTGACAACGTGGCTTTCGCCATGCGTGTTACCGGCGCCAGCACCAAGGCTGTGCGCAAAAAGGTTCCCTATGTGCTCGGTCTGGTTGGCTTGAACGACAAGGCCCGCTGCCTGCCCAAGGAGCTTTCCGGCGGCGAGCAGCAGCGTGTCGGTCTTGCCCGTGCGCTCATCAACAACCCCTCTATCATTATCGCCGACGAGCCCACCGGCAACGTCGACCCCAGAATGAGCTTTGAGATCGTGGACATGCTCAACGAAATCAACCGCCGCGGCACAACCGTACTCATGGTTACCCACGAACATTCACTGGTAAAGAAGTTCCGCCGCCGTATAATCGAGATTCAGGACGGCGAGCTTGTTGCCGACAGCGGACCGGAGGTGCCGTACTATGCATAGTTTCAGCTACCTCGTCAAAGAGGGATTCCGAAATATCTGGACCAATCGTCTGATGAGCTTTGCCTCCATCGGTGTGCTTATCTGCTGTCTGCTGCTCATGGGCAGCGCCGCTCTGGTGAGCGTAAACATCACCGGCGTTATGGATCTGCTGGGCAAGCAGAACGTCATCAAGGTGTTCCTTGTGGACGGTCTTACCCAGGAACAGACCGAGCAGATGGAAGATATCATCAGAGGCGTAGGCAACATCGACACTATCGAGTTTGTCGACCGCAAGGCAGCCTATCAGAGCATCGTCAGCCGCATGACCGATCAGCCCGAACTGATCCTTGCCATTGACGATACCGGAGATTTCCTGCCCGATGCATACAGCATCACTCTCATTGACAACGGAAAATACAGCGAAACGGTCACTATCCTGCAGAGTCTTGACAATATCTACACCGTATCCGATAAGAGCGATCTGGCAGCAAAGCTGGAAAGCATCAATCAGGTCGTGTCGGTGGTCAGCGTGTGGATAGTCGGTCTGCTGTTTATCGTGTCGCTGTTTATCATCACCAACACTATCAAGCTGACAATGTATGTGCGCCGGCTTGAGATAAGCATAATGAAATCCGTTGGTGCTACCGACTGGTTCATCCGGCTGCCCTTCCTTGTAGAAGGCATTATAATCGGTTTGATTTCCGGTCTTGTGTCCTTCGGTCTGGTTACATACGTTTATCTCACCGCCACATCCGCGGTTTCCACCGTCCTGTCTGTGGGCAGCCTCATCGCCTACAGCGAGCTGTGGGGCTTGTGTCTGCTTGCGTTCCCCAGCATCGGCGTTCTGGTCGGTGCCGTCGGCAGCCTTATTTCTATTCGCAAGTATCTCTTGAAAGAAGGAGGACTTAATAATGCTTAAGCGCGTATTCCTGTGCTTTCTGGCCATTCTGATGGTTATGACCTCCTGCTACGTGGTTCTTCCGCAGATGGATGACGGTATGTTCGCTGTTTCCGCCGCCACCGAAGCGGAGCTCAAGAAAAAGCAGTCTGATCTGGAAGCCCAGCAGGCATCCATCAAGTCCAAGATATCCCAGCTTGAATCCAATCAGGCTGACGCGCAGGAACAGGTCAACGCTCTCAACGAGCTGATCGAAAACCTTGAATCGCAGATCTATACAGTCAACCAGAAGATCGCCGTACAGGAAGCTGAAATCGCCGATCTGCAAGCCGAAATAGATCTGACCGAATCCCAGATCACCGATGCATACGACGCCTTCAAGGCACGTGTGCGCGCCATGTACATCACCGGCGACTTTACCGGCGGACTTGAGCTGCTGCTCACCACCGATGACTTTGACGGTTATCTGACATCCATGACCTACATTGAGATCATGGCCAAGCACGACGACGGTATTGTCAACGCCCTGACCGAGGACAAGGAAGGCTATCAGTCCCAGAAAGCTCTGGTCGAGGAAAAGCGTGCAGAAATCGAAGCCGAAAAGCTGGTTCTTTCCTCCAAGAAGGAGGAGCTGGACGAGCAGAAGGCCGAAGCCGATGCTCTGCTTTCCCAGATAGCCGCCGACAAGGCTGTTCTCCAGCAGGAGCAGGTTAAGATTGACAAGGAAATGCAGAAGGCCCGCGAAGCGATGGATGCCATCATCGCCCGCAAGACCGCCGAGTCTGACGAAAAGAACCATGTGCCCGGTGCATGGAGATGGCCGGCACCCGGCTACAAGCGTATCAGCTCCAAGTTCGGCTGGCGCTCATGGTCCAACAGCTACCACAAGGGCATTGACATCGCTGCTCCCATGGGTGCCAACATCATCGCTTCCAAGGGCGGCAAGGTAGTAACCAGTTCCTATGACGCAAACGGCTACGGCAACTACGTCATCATCGACCACGGCGGCGCATACATGACCGTTCACGGTCACCTGAGAAGCCGTTCGGTCAGTGTCGGTCAGAAGGTCAACGGCGGACAGTCCATCGGAGCCTGCGGTTCCACCGGACGTTCCACCGGCCCTCACCTCCACTTTGAAATCCGCGTGAACGGTGTGGCTCAGAACCCCACCAACTACGTCGGATAAACCGCACACAACACAGAGCGCCTGCCCGG
>JAZUPE010000005.1:0-33079 GCA_045605025.1 Acutalibacteraceae bacterium | reverse complement strand
ATGTCATAAATCAACTCCTTGGCTCACAGAACGACATGGCTACGATCCGACTTATTAAGAAAAGTAACCTCGTTCGACTTGCATGTGTTAGGCACGCCGCCAGCGTTCGTCCTGAGCCAGGATCAAACTCTCTAAAAAATTGTATCTCAACAAGTCGGAGGCCAAGCGGGCTTAGGAAGACAATGTCATAAATCAACTCCTTGGCTCACAGAACGACATGGCTACGATCCGACTTCAACGCTTCCCGAAGGATTAATCAAAGTAACCTCGTTCGACTTGCATGTGTTAGGCACGCCGCCAGCGTTCGTCCTGAGCCAGGATCAAACTCTCTAAAAAATTGTATCTCAACTCCGAAGAGTTAAAATCATTTCTCAGAGCTTGAAGCTCAAGTCATTGCTGACTTAGTTTGCGGTTTCATGAACCGCTAATTAAAAAGGAATTTTGGGTTCTCGTTAAAGTTACGTTGTTTAATTTTCAAGGTCCTGTGTGCTTCGTTTGAGTGGCTTTCTGACTGGCCTCTCGGCCGGTTTTTTTGCCGCTCTCTCGAGCGCTTGACTATAATACCACAGGCGTTCCGGATTGTCAACACCTTTTTTCAAAAAAATCAGACTTTTTTTCAAATTATCTCAAAAACCGCACAACCATGCGGAAAATCGGCATTTACTTTTCCAGATTTTCTCTTGATCCGGATTGTTTTGCTCAAAATGCAAGCCGCAGGTCAGTCTTAACCTGCGGCTTGCGCGGCATTCGTATATTACATTATATGTACAATCGACCTTGTTATTCCTGCCTTCCGTTTCGTGCGAAAAACTCATCAAAAGGATTCGCCGGAGCGTCATCTTCTTCCGGTTCGCTGACAGGTTCCGGTTTTCTGGCAGGTCTGTTCTGTCTGACGGGTCGTCTTGTTTTCCTCTTGGAAGACATCCCCATCCTCTCCATAGCTATATCGAGCAGAAGAACCTTATTGTTATTTGTATAATAGACGAGATATCCGGCGCCTGCAGCTACAAGCACGCAGAGAATGATTATCAACGGAATGTTGGGCTGGAATTTTCTTGGAGCAACGGGAGCATCTTCTCCGGCTATCAGATCCGTGGATGCGAGCACTTTTCCGTCCCTCACGAGAGACACCGTACCCACAACATCTCCTGCAGAAACAGGAGCAGGGATAACCTCTTCGCGAAGAACCGAGGTAATCTGCACAGACTCAGCGCTGATGCCTTTTTCAAGAGTTACATATATAGAGTCAGAGCATATACCTTTTATAATGGCAGGCTCACCCTTGTCTATGTCAATCTGTTTTATTGTCTGTCCTGCAGCCACTATCTGATGGGAAACGTAATTATCAAAGCCCCATGTGATGAGCCGGTCGGTTTCGGTGAACGCATCGATAACTGTCTGCGTATCGGGATACTTCATCTCGACACCGGTTATTACGCTGATGAGCTGCATGCCATCCTTTTCCGCGGTGGAAACAAGACAGTTGCCGCTGGCTTTGGAATAGCCGGTTTTTCCTCCGGTTACATTTTCATTATAATATACACTGTAGGTCGAGGTAATATTCTCGGGATCATAGAGAAGCTTGTCTGTGCTATAGAGTTTTCTTGCGTCAGACACATTGGTTGCGGGCATTTCGTATTTCAGGCAGCCGAATGCATCCATGAACATCTGATGCTTTGAGGCCTCTTTCGTTATGAGGTAGAGGCTCCGCGCTGTAGTTGTGTGTCCTTCCGCAGGGTAGCCATGGCTGTTAAGGAACTTGGTGTCACGGCAACCCAGCTGGGACGCACGCAGATTCATCTGATCGACAAAGCGCTCCACCGTGCCGGACACTCTCACTGCAAGCATATCACACGCCACGCAGTCCGACTCCATCAGCGCCATGAGCAGCAGTTCGCGAACGGAGACTTTTTCTCCAACAGTCATCGCCTTGCCGATGCGGCTGGCATCAGAGGGCACGTTATGCATGATGTCATCGGTCAGTTCGACCATATCGTCGGGGCTGACCTCACCACGCTGAACGGACTCAACCACCAGCAGCGCGGTCATGATTTTGGTAGTGCTTGCAGGAGCAATGGGCTGGTCGGCATTCTGTTCGTACAGAACTGTGCCGGTGCGTGCGTCAACGAGAATTGCCGCGTTGCCGTCAATAGCAGTCAGCGGATCAACAGCGGCAAGCGCCGTACCGGGACAAATCACCGAGGCAACCAGCATCACAAACGTCAGGAACAGACAGAGTACGGCTCTGAACCGCACGGTAATATAACGATTCATGGTAATAATTCTCCGGAAATTATTCATACGTCCTCAGGACATATATGTTAAATTATATATAAAACAACTATATATTGTCAATATACGCAGAACAATATATTGTGTTTTTCTTGTATGATATTATCCGGATCATACCAGTAATTCCATTTGCTTCCATCCAAACGCGTTCATGACGCATACGCCGCGGTCGAAGCGTAGGAGAAATTGCGCACGGATTTGTATTGTTAACAGAACAATTGTGTGTTATAATCTTTATGCGGGATAATCTCTTTTGATTTTCCGACCTGTACCGGTGCCTTCTTTTGTACCGGTACCGAACGGAGGTACTGCAATATGAACTTTGGTAATCTCTGCCTGGGCTGTATGACCCAAAAGGGCAACCATCAGGAATGCCGCAACTGCGGATACGTGGAAGGAACCCCTCAGGTGCTTCCGGCCCTTGCCGCAGGCACCGTGCTTGCCAATCGGTATCTTATCGGCCGTCATCTGCGCATGACCGGCGAAGGCATCACCTACATCGCCCTCGATCACAAAACCGGACGTCGGGTGGATATTCGCGAATATCTCCCTCAGAGCATCAGCACACGCCGCCCCGGAAACGACGCTGTTGTCGTGCGCGAGAAGGCATCAGCCGTATATAAGGACTACCTCGCCGATTTTATCGATGTTTCCAAAGCGCTCTCGAGACTGGGCGATACTACAGCGATCGTCCCTCTCATCAATATCTTTGAGTGCAACAACACGGCTTACGCCGTTTACGAGCACGTGGAAGGCAAGACGCTCACTGAGCTTGTACGGCGCGCAAGGCGGCTCTCATGGGAAGAAGCCGGTCCGCTTTTCGCTCCGGTTCTGGGTTCTCTCGCTTCCGCACACGCTCTCGGACTGGTTCATTTCGGCATCAGCCCCGAGAATATTATCATGACCCATTCCGGCAGACTTGTTCTGACCGATTTCGGAATTCCCGATGCCCGCATTGCGGAGACCGAACTGGAAGCCCGTATGTACGACGGATTTGCCGCCCTTGAACAGTATTCGCTCGACGCGCGCAAAGGCAAGTGGACCGACGTGTACTCTATTTCCGCCGTAATGCTGTTCGCGCTGACCGGCAAGCGTCCTCCCGACGCTCTTGCACGCGTGCGCGACCCGCGGCTGAATGTATCCAGCGAACTTGCCGAAACTATTCCTGCACACATAATCACTGCCCTCGCCAACGGACTTCAGGTGCATTCCGAAAACCGCACCGCAACGATGGACGAGCTGCGTGCAGAGTTATACGGCAAGAATCCCGCTCCACGACCTGCCGCGCCATCACCCGTTCGCGGTGATGATTTCCGCCGCGGACCTGCTTCGGCATCTAAAGCTGAGGCAGATGCCGGTTTCGCCTCCAGATTTATGGGATCGGTAAAGGATATCGGCGGACGGATCGGCGGGTATATTTCTGACCGCAGAGCCCGTCGCGACGACACTGCCGCGGACTCCGGGCAGGACGATCATTCCCCCTGGTACATGAACCTCTCTCAGTGGCAGTACGCTTTGCTGTCAACCAGTCTGACCATTGTTGTTCTGGGAATAATTGCAGTAATCGTATTTCTCTCCGTGCGTGCTGAAATCACCGGAAAAGAAAATGACGACCGCACTCTTGAGATTGTTTATCTCCAGTCGGACAGCGATGTTTCATCCAGCAATCACAAAATCGTCACGGTACCTGAGCTTGTCGGCAAAGTCTGGGACGCTTCTCTCGAGGGTAAATACATTGATAGCATCCAGATACTCGTGCTGGAAAGAAAACACAGCGACGACTACGATGAGGGCGTAATCATCAGCCAGAACGTTGCTCCCAATACACAGGTCAACAGCGGTACTCCTGTGGGCATCACGGTCAGCAAGGGTTCTGCCATGTGTACAGTCCCCGATATTATCGGTCGTTCGGTGAGCGACGCTCACTCCGCCCTCGACGCTGCCGGTCTTATTCTTGGCAACCAGACCGAGGAATACAGTGACAGCTACCCCGCCGGAACCATCATCAGGATCAGCGGCGCATCCGTCGGCTCCCGAAAGCAGCGCAACACGCTTGTAGATGTAGTTGTCAGCCTCGGACCAGAAGGATAAATCGTTACTTTCCGTTTTTCAGAATATAAAGAAAAGGACAAAAGATTATGAAACACTTTGTTTACCGTACAAGCGGTACCTGTTCTACCAAAATTGAGTTTGACCTCGATGAAGGCATCGTAAGAAACGTTGTTTTCACCGGCGGCTGCAACGGCAACCTGAAGGCCATCCCCCGCCTGATTGAGGGAATCAGCGCCGCTGAAGTCGTCAACCGCGTAAAGGGCGTTACCTGCGGTCCCCGCAACACCTCGTGCGCCGATCAGCTCAGCCGCGCGCTTGAACAGGCTCTGAGCGAAAGCAACTGATTATCGTATCGCGGCGGCCTGTCCGCTCCTGACTCGGGAGCCGGCAGGCCGCTTTTCGCTTATACAATATATATTATTTATCTTCTCTGACGATGCATGCGGTTCCGGCAGATGGAAGACAGTATTTCCTGCTCCGGCATGCTTGCCATTACGCGCAGGATACACTATAATATTTCAATAACACTGCTACTGTATGAAAGGAGGATATCCGTGCATGAATGATGAGCGGTTTTACTCACAGAAAAGCTCCAACCAGAGCATAGGTGCGGGTATGCTTTCGTTTGTAACTCCATTTGTGGTATTGATGGCACTGTTCGCGCTCGCAGGGATTGCGCCGTTCGGTGATACTACATTGCTGTGCGAATACAACGCCGGCTGGTTCCGTGATCTTGCTCAGTGGCGATCGGTGCTGGACGGCGACAGCGGGCTTATGTATTCCTTCCACAGCGGGCTGGGCGGCGATTTTTATTCAAGATGGGCCGGTGGTCTGAACAGCCCGTTCCTGCTGATAATCACGACCATGGACAAAGGCATGCTTCCGCAGGCATTTACCATTGTTACTCTGGTACGTGCTGCAGTCGCAGGATTGTTCGCCTACATCCTGCTGCGCAGACTTTCCGGACACACTCCCATGTCCGCAGCAGCCTTTGCTTCTGCGTACGCGACAGGCAGTCAGTTCTTTCTCAGCTTCCTCGCGCCACAGTACGCGGACGCCGCGGTTTTTCTTCCGCTTGCTGGAGCCGGTATAGCTCTGCTTGCAGAAAAAGGTAAGGCAACACTTTTCTTCTGCGGCGCAACAGCATTTCTTTTCTGCTGCGGCAGACTGTGGCCGCTGCTGCTGTTCTTCTCCATCGCGTATTTTGTGTGGTGTCAGCTTGTGCTGGGAGTCCGGGAAGGACTTTGGGCACGACTGGGACTGTTTGTGGCATCGATAGCCGCCGCCGCAGGCGCCGCACTGGTGGCGATAATTCCTGTTTTTTCCGCGGGATCGGATTACGGCTCGGCTATTCAGTCCGTGTCTGAAATGGACATCACCGGCGTTTTCGAACTGCTGACCTCCATGTTTTCCGGCGCTTTTTCCGACGGAGCAGTCATTCCATTGCTGTTCTGCTCGACCATTACCGTTCTGCTTCTGCTGCTTTACTTTCTTAACACCCGTCTTCCGCTGGGTGAGCGGCAGGTGTGTGCACTGTTCCTTCTGCTGCTTTCAGTATCGATGTGTGTGCCAGTGATGTGCTGGCTGTGGCTGGGATTTTCTCTCCCCACAGGAGTCATCACCAGCTGCGGCTGCGTTTTCTGCCTTTTTGCCGTCTCCGCCGCTGTGCGCCTTACAGCACAGCCCATGCGTGTGAAGGTCAGCAGGGTGCTTGTGGCGTGGATGATATGCGCGGGACTGCTTCTTGCTTCACTGATATTCGGCCGGACAGAATTATCTCTTTCCGGAATAATATTCACGGCCGCGTTTCTTACAATGTACGCCGCAATCACCATTATCGCTCTTTCTGGGCGCGGAATCTCCGCGGGATTCTGCATGGTGATACTGATCTGCGCCGGATGCGAATGCGTGCTTGGCGGTATGCAGGGGCTTAATTCTGCAGCAAAACAGATACCGCTCGTCACTACAGCACAGCAGGAGAGCGATAACGTCGAACAGCTCAATCTTGAAAGTATAATAGCCGGCAGCGAACAGAATAATCCCTCCGGTTTCTTCCGTACACGCGGAGCGTATGTCGCCGGTTCGGGGCAGACAGACGCTCACGCGGACATTACCGGTGACTGTTCACAGCTGCTGGACGTTCTCGGGATACACAACGGTGCGGGGTACACACCAGTGACCGATTCTCTGTTCGGAATAAGATATGTCATTTCCCCGCAGCAGTCGGACAGCTATCCCACTGTCGGCATCTCTGGACCGTCCTATGTGGCGAAGAACAACAGCAGTCTCGGTCTGTGCCTTACCGTCCCCTACTCAGTCAGTGAGCTGACCAGCTTCAGTTCCAATCCCTTTATAGCTCAGAACGAACTGATCTCTGCCGTTGCCGACGCTGAACGAACTCTCTTTATTGACGCGATGCTTACCGGCCGCGAAGGCAGCGGGCTGAGCATAATCGAAACGCTTGACGGTATTGAACTGGTCCGGAGCGAAGATTCAGGAAGCGCGCTGTTCTCCGTGCTTGTTCCGTCCGACGGTCCGCTGTATATGTATCTCGGAAGTGAATCGGGACGAACCGGATTGGTATCAGTAAACGGAGACAACCCAAGAGAAACCGATATGAGTTCGATAGTATATATCGGACGCTTTTCTCGCGGAGCGCAGCTCACGGTATCCGTTACTATCAGCGACGAGCGCATTCCTCTCAAGGGCACGTGGTTCGCCGTTCTGGACACTGTGTTGACCGAAAGCGCCATGACTCAGCTTGCTCAGCAGAGCGCATCATATATCACCGCCAACGGCAACCTTGTCACCTGCACAGCAACCATTTCCGATGGACAGATTCTTATGACCACTATCCCATGGCAGTCTGGCTGGAAAGCCTACGCCGGAGGTGAGGAGGTCGAAACAATCTGCGTCAGCGGTGCCTTACTGGGAGTGAACCCCGGTCCGGGTGTGCATGATATCCGGCTTGTCTACGAGCCGGAGGAATTTCTACCCTGTCTGATCATCAGCGCAACATTTCTGCTGCTGGGATTCCTGCTGACCTGTATTCTCGACTCCGACCGCCTGAGCCGGATGTACGAAAAATCCCTCAGAGCGGCAGAAATTGCCGAAATTGAACCGGAACTGCCGCCGCAGGAGGATATTTTTGCCACCTACAGCAATTATATGATTCCGGATATTCCCAGTCTTGACGATCAGGAAGACGATTTCAGCGATTACTTCAACGGAAACTAAACAAGCGCAAGGGCTGCCGCAGAGATTAATCTGTGGCAGCCCTTGTTCCTTTTTCGCTTTCATCTGCAATGGATGTTATTTCCAAGGACGCTTGCCCTTTGTCCAGCCTTTTGCGATCCAGTATTCCTTATCGGGGGGATTGAAGCCGTTTTTCTGCATCATTGCCATGATTGAGAAAAAGCCTCTGGTTTTTATTCCCGGTTTGACTTTCCCCGCGCTCTTTGCGATTTTTCGCGCAAGAGAAGCCGTCTTTCGCGAGATGCGTTTCTTGATGCCCGGTTTGACCTTGTCCCAGCGGGTCTCCTGAACGGCTATGCCCAGTTTGTAAGTTTTTGCGATACCCCAGAAGAAGGCACTGTCCGCCATGTCTTTGATGGTACTTTTCATGCCTGCACCGGCGGCTGTGGCAATGCACACCGCCTGCTTGCCGAACATCTTCTCCTCGGGTCGGTGAACCATAAACGGTAACCATAGTGATCCAGAAAAGATTTCATAGATCCTGTCGCGTGCATGACGTAAACAGGGCTTGTGAATATGATGACATCGGCACTGTCCATGGCCTCGGTAACGGGACGCAGCTTTTCGTAGTCGGGACATTTTGCTTCATTTTCAAAACATGCCGCGCACCCCCGGCAGACACCGTCAAAATCTCTGGGCAGAAAGAACTCCATGACCTCTCCGCCCAGCTTGCCATAAAGCTCCTTTGCGACGTTGTAAGTTGAGCCCTTGTGGCTCTGTCCGTGAATGACTGCGATTTTCATTGATCATTCTCCTTGCTGTAAAGTCTGCTGAATTGTCTTATGTGCCGCTCGAGCAGCGCGGTCAGCTCCTGTTCGCGCTGCGGCTCACGGTCGCACATTGTCAGGAGCATATATATCGGCGCGTGGAACTGCAGAGCCATTGTATATGGGTCATCTCCTCTGAGTACACCCTGTTCGCAGAGCATGGCAAACATCGCGCTTTGATACTTCAGCGAATTGTCGATGTACTGCCGCGAGAACAGCTGCGCAAGCTCCGGGTTACTGAATTGCTCAAGGGTCAGCATTTTCCGGAATTTCCGCGTGTAATCGTCATGCAGGAAATAACTGAACAGGCTCATTCCCATCTCCACGAGCATATCTTCCGACACGTCGAAATACACCATCGCATCGGCAGCAGCGTTGCCGCCATCTATACCGAGGGCTGCCGCCTGGGTGTCGTAACTCGCTTTCATCTCGTCGAGGATAGCGTTGAAGATGTCACGCTTGCTTTTATAGTGCTTGTAGAGCGACGGGGCTTTGATGCCCACCGCCTCGGCGATCCCGGAGACAAAGACATTGGTATAGCCCTTTTCCGAAAACAGTGTCAGCGCCGCATCAAGTATTCGTTTTTTCGTATTCACATATCTGCCCTCCGAAGGAAATATCCGACTATAGCGGATAGGCTAATTAGGATTAGCCTCATTATAAGCTAATTTAAATTAGCTGTCAAGTGTTTCCTGCAAAAAATAAGCGAAAGGCTGCCGCAGACGAAATATCTGCGGCAGCCTTTCGCTGTATCCGGACTATCCTTTTCAGTTGTTATCAGCCGACATAGTAGAAGTCGTCTGCAGGCATCTTGCCGCCTACAGCAGCAGGATTCTGATCAAAGAGAACGGTGAGGTAACCCTCGAGAGCGGTCTTCATTTTCTCGCCGCCGATGTAGGCGAGATTGCAGTGAGGCAGAGCTTTCTCCGCCATGGGAGCAGCAACGATCTCATACTTGCCGATGAGCTGAGCGGCTTCGGCAACGTTCTCGTTGGCGTAGTTGATGGAAGCTTCGTACTCCCTGAGGAAAGCCTTGACAGCCTTGGGGTTCTTTTCAATAAACCCGGTGGATGCGATGACAACGCCGGTCAGACACATTCCGTCGCCGCCGATGTTGTTCCATTCCTCGGTGATGTCGATGACGGGAGTGACATTCTCCACCTTGGTCTGTGCAACGGTGACATAGGGCTGGGGCAGCATGGCGATAGTTCCCTCGCCGGTTGCCATCAGGCTGACGACCTCGGTGGGCTCGGTCTTCCATTCGATGGTGAGGTCAGCGTCGGGATCGATGCCGTTCTGGGTCAGGACGTAGCGCAGAGCGTACTCGGGAGCAGCACCCTGACCGGTGGCATAGATGGTCTTGCCAACGAGATCGGACAGCTCAGCAACGGTACCGTCGGTGTTGACGATGTAGAGAACTCCGAGAGTATTGACAGCGAGAACTCTGATGCCGCCGTTGGTCTTGTTATAGAGGACGGAAGCGAGGTTGGCTGGCACAGCGGCGATATCCAGCTCGCCGTTGATGATCATGGGATTGAGTACGTCGGCAGAACCGGCAAGAGTGAATTCGTAATCGTTGGCAGAGGTGCCGCTTGCGTCATCTTCCAGAAGCTTTGCAAGGCCCATGCCGGTGGGTCCGGTCATACCGGCCAGACGGACGGCGGCTTTTTCTCCTCCGCAGGCAGTGAGGGCAACGATAAGCATTGCCGCGCAGAGTATTGCACTGATAATTCTTTTCATGGTGATTTCTCCTTTTTATATTGATTGAAAGATTAACAAAGACAGGGTACCTGCTCAGATTTTCGGGGTCATTACCTTGGCGGTCACCGACGGCAGCATTCCCAGCTTGCCGGAAAGGGCACTGGCGTCCGCAGTGGGCATATCGAGCACAACACAGATGATGGAAACATCACGTTCGCCGTAGGGCAGTCCCATGCGTCCGATGACATATTCGGAATAACCGTGAAGTATCTCGTTGACCTTTGCAGCCGCCTCACGGTCACTGATGACGATGTTGAGGACGGTAAGACGCTTGTCCATTGGATTATTCCCCCTTTTGCTGAAAATAACAAAAAACGCCATGCCCCGGAAAAGGCATGGCAAACAAAACAGACCAGATTATTACAAACTCAGCTGTCACGCAGGGACGAACCCGAAGCCTGACAGCATCTGCTGAATATACGGCTGAAAGTATTGCGCCTTTCCCCTCGGGCGAACCCTTGCGGTCAGTACGTTTATTTGTTGGCTGCATTGTACATCACCACGCAGCGGTTGTCAAGCCCCTTTCCGTAAATTTTGTTATTTTTTTATCAATCTCTCCCCTGCACGCTGTTTCCGTATTGTATTCTCACGGCACGCGCGGTATAATAAACATTAATTCTGCCTGACGAGGAGAAATGACTGTGAGAAAATTCACGCTTACCACACTCAAGTGGCTGGCTGTCTGTGCTTTCTGGCTGCTGGTATGGCAACTGGCAAGCATGTTTATGGACAGCACGGTGCTGCTGCCCGGTCCGGTTGCTACGCTGAAGCGTCTGTGGGAGATGTGCGGCGAGGCTTCACTGTGGACGGCAGTGGCATTTTCCCTGCTGCGCATTCTGTTCGGTTTTGCGTGCGGCACGGTGCTTGGCTGCGCGCTGGGCGCGGCAACCGCTGCGTTCCCGTTTCTGCGGGAGCTTTTCCGTCCGCTGATGACAATTATCAAATCCACCCCTGTGGCTTCTTTTATCATCCTTGCTCTGGTGCTCATCCCCACCGGAGCGGTGCCGTCCTTTACCGTTCTGCTGATGGTGGTTCCGGTGTTCTGGACAAACATCTATACGGGCGCTACGCACACCGACCGCTCACTGCTGGAAATGGCGCAGGTGTTCCGTCTCAACCGCGGCGAAAAGCTGCGTTCCATATATCTGCCGTCGGTAATGCCCTACTTCACCGGCGCGCTGACCTCGGGCATCGGTCTTGCGTGGAAGGCTGGCATTGCGGCGGAGGTCATATGCGTGACCCGCGATTCCATCGGCAAAGGACTGTTCCAGTCTAAGATATATCTGGAGACCGAGGATCTGTTTGCGTGGACCGCCGTGGTCATCGTTCTCAGCCTGATTCTTGAGAACGCGCTGGTGGCGCTCATCAACGCCGTAACGCGCAGGAGGAAATATGATTAAACTGACATCTGTAAGTAAGAGCTTTGACGGGCGCGACGTTCTGCGGGATTTTTCCCTGAGTGTTTCCGAGGGCGAGCGCGTGTGTCTGAAAGGCGTTTCCGGATGCGGAAAGACGACGGTTGTCCGCCTGCTTGCCGGGCTTGAACAGCCGGACAGCGGCAGTATCGAGATTGCCGGACAGCCAAAGCTATCGATGATCTTTCAGGAGAACCGTCTGCTGCCCTGGAAAAGCGCCATCGACAACATAACCGTCGCAGGAGCCGACGCGAACACCGCCATGGATTATCTTGAGCGGCTGGGACTGGGCGGAGAGCAGCGCAAGCTGCCCGGTGAGCTGAGCGGCGGTATGCGGCGCAGAGTGGCTATCGCCCGCGCTCTCGCCAACCCCGGAGAGCTTTTTCTTCTCGACGAGCCCATTCAGGGGCTGGACGACGGTACTGCCGGAAGGGTACTGGAGGTCATTGCTCAGGCACTGGAGGGGCGCACGGTTGTGCTGGTATCCCACGACGACGACGAGATTTCCGCGCTGGCTCAGCGTGTGGTGGAAATGATGCCCGTCGAACAGAAATAGGAAAAAGATTTACGCTGCCGCCCGATGGAGAAGTAATAATCTCCGTCGGACGGCAGATGCTATTAATGAGGTGATAATATGTGCACAGCTGTTTCAATGACCACGGGCTGTCATTATTTCGGGCGCACCCTTGATCTTGAGTATCACTACAGCGAAAGCGTGACGGTAACAACCCGAAGATTTCCGCTGGAGTTCCGTTGCATGCCTGTGCTAAGCGAACACTACGCATACATCGGTATGGCAACGGTAATTGACGGTCAGCCGCTGTATTACGACGCTGCCAACGAAAAGGGACTGGGTATGGCTTCACTGAATTTTCCCGGCAACGCCTGCTATCTGCCGGTTTCGGAGAACAAGGACAACATCGCGCCCTTTGAGATGATTCAGTGGATACTGAGCCAGTGTGCCAGCGTCGCGGAGGCACGGTCGATGCTGGCGCGAATCAATGTGGTTAACATCGATTTTCGCGAGGATATGCCCCTCACTCCACTGCACTGGATGATCGCAGACGGTGAAGAATGCATTGTTGTGGAGCCGATGGACAGCGGGCTGGTCATTTACGATAACCCTGTGCGGGTGATGACCAACAATCCAACATTCGACATGCAGCTGATGAATCTGAATAATTTCATGCACCTGTCTGCATATGCGCCCGTCAACAGTTTTTCCTCCGGCCTCGAACTGACCGCTGTCAGTCGCGGCGCAGGAGCCATCGGTCTGCCGGGTGATCTTTCCTCGGCATCGAGATTTGTGCGCGCCGCGTTCACGCTGCACAACTCCGAATGCAGCGACAGTGAGGAGGAAAGCGTGGGGCAGTTTTTCCATATTCTCGGGTCGGTATCCCAGACAAAAGGCTGCGTGCGGCTGGAGGACGGGTGCGTAACCACGGTGTATTCCTCATGCTTCAGCGCAGGCATGGGGATATATTACTACACCACCTACGGAAACAGACGAATCTGCGGTGTGGATATGAACCGTGAGAATCTCGACGGAAGTGAAATCGTGAGTTATCCGCTGACAGACAGGCAGGATATTCTTGTTCAGAACTGAGAAACATGATGAACACCGGGGATTATCAATGAATACACAGCATATAACCCATCCTCAAAAAGCGTAGATAAACCTGCGATCCACCTTTTATGAAATATCAATACTTTCCGACTTAGCGCGATCATAGGCTATCAGCGTTCAGGAACTGATGTGTTTCCCGGCACAATGCTTCGTGTATTTTCGATGCCATTGCGATACGTCCAGAAGATTCAGGGCAAACACATTAATACCTCCGTGACTTCATTTTTGAACATCCACAACCAGATTTGCACGTAATTCTTGCCGCTGCAGACATCAAGCAGGCGGATATATTTATCTTGTCAGCACGCTGTTCTCTTTCCGGAGATATCGGACTTTTTCTCTGCAACCATCGCGGCAACGCGCACAATAAAAAAACAGCGAAGATGCAGCCTCCAGAAGGTGCATTCTTCGCTGTTATCGATTATTTGGTCAACCTGATTATTGGTGCAGCCTGACGTTTACTTGATTATATCGTACTGGAAGATTTCACGCATCTCCAAATACCAGTCTGCAAAACCAAGGTCTCGATCAAGCCTCCATCCAACGGCGTAATTGCCGCTGACACCAACCTTTTCTCCTCCAACATTGGAAACCCAGCAATTTGGAAGCATTTCACGAGCCATCTCAACCTGCTCTTTCAGTCCCTGATTGCCGCCGACGTATAGTCTTTCCATATCTTTATGACCGAAAAGTGGCGACAAATCGGTTATTCCGAAAGTCGAACTTATGTTGACACGCTTAAGCTTTGTACAATTGGCAAGAGGAGAAAGGTCATATAGTTCTCTGCAGTTGACAAGCTCAATGTGCTCAAGATCCGGGCAATTTGCCAGCGGGGACAGGTCAGATATCTTGGAATCCACAAGGATAGCTATCTTCAGTTTGGGCATATAGTTAATAAAGCTTATATCAGACATCAGCGAATTGTGTCCGAGATCCAGATACATCAGATCTGTGCAGTACTTCAGAACAGAAAGCCCCTCATCGCTGACACGCTTGGTCCAATGAATCATTTCAACATCGGTCAAATAGCTGGTTCTGGTAACGAAAATGCGCCACACTACCTTAACATCCGGATAGTCATCCCTGAGTTTTTCCATGACTTCATTGTCGATGCCGCAATCGTCCAGCTTAACATAGGTGCACTTCGGCATAATATCAAGTGCTTGACGGATTTTCCACACTCCATAATTACCTATGTCCGCCTTGATATATTCCATGGTTTCGTCGGTGGTGGAAAGTGTTTGGCCAAACAATTCAAACGAATAGTCAATAAACACGCCGGGAACCGCATTATACAGCTTTTTGATATCCACGGGAGAAAGAGAGCACTCTCCGTTTTCATCTTTGACCTTGATCTCGGACAGATTGGTAAAACATCCAAGCTGACCGGCTATATCGTTAATCTGATCGGAATCCATTGCGGACAAATCAAGCAGCGAAATATCTTTCGGCATGTCCTGTCCCAAAAGCATGACAGAATAATCAACCGTGATTTCAGGGTAGGCTTCCCGGATAGCTGACAGCTGCTGTTCGTCCAGTGTGGTTCCGGGAAGATCAATCCCAACCAGTTCGGGCAGATAAGCGATGCGATCCATCAGCAGATCGTAGTCATATTCCCCATCAACCACAGTCAGTTCTTTTGTATCATTAGCATATCGGTTTTCGCCAATATGCACATCATACTTCACATTGACCTGCGGGTGAGCAGCAATGTATTCCTCTATAGCGTCGTAGCAATCGCTGCCGCACAAATCAAGGAACTGCAAATTGGGATATCGATCAAGTTCTACGAGTTCATCGCCACTGGATACCACTGCCGAATATTCCACGACCTTGCGATTCGCTCCAAACCCAATTATGTCACTGCATGCGGAAAGACAGGAAAGCAAAGCGCCGCAGACAACAACTGCAGCAAGAGCCAGATATGTTTTCTTCAAAATAATCAGTCCTTTCCATATTATTGCAATATAATTATTATAACATAAAAAGGCAAACCCGTCAAGTCACTGAGAGCACACAGAAAGCGATCAACAAAAGTGTCTCCTGCCGATACAACAAATAAAAAGTATCACATATCCACACAAAAAGTATTACATGCCGGTAATCTGTCTTGAAATTCATTCTTTATTATGATATAATCTTTTTCAATTGAAAATGTGTCTTTATGCCCTTAAGCGGCGCAGGCACCCATACGAAAGAGGTATTGCCGTTTGAAATCAGTCACAATCAAATATACGGCTGTCCTGCTTCTGCTGGTCACGCTGGTTCTTTGCCTGCCTGTAACAGCTAATGCGGAAGGAGCCCAGCAAACCACTTCCACTCCCCAGGGTCTTGTTATCGCCACAAGCCCGAGCGAGAATCTCGCTTCCATTTCCTTCAGCACAGCCAACAGCAAGCGCGTTGAGGTCGGTAAAGCCACCACTCTTTACGTAACAATGAATAACATTCAGTCCTCCTCGACACTTGAGTTTTCGAGTTCTGATCCGTCAGTTGCCAGAGTTGACAAGGACGGCAGCGATCGCTGCAAGGTTCACGGACTGAAGATCGGAGAGGTTACGATTACTGCCCGGGTGGGCAGCATGGAAGCAACCTACCTGCTGTATGTCGGTGACGAGTCAGTAACTGCAGGTGGAACTACCACCACCGTCGCAATCCAGTTCGCTCCCGGCGAAATTGACTATTTCTCCGACACTGACAAGAATACACTTCAGCAGTACATAGTCGAAAAGAAAAATGACGATGCGGTCAGCTACATGATAGGCATCGTCGGTCTGGCAGTTATTGTCGGTCTGTGCGGTCTTGTGCTTTCGGTAATGTTCCGCAACCGCAGTCCCAGACTAAATCTTTATCCCGGTTCCCGACGTCGTTTCAATACTGGCGGCTATCGCGGCAACCAGCGCAAGAGACTTCTCCCTGACCAATATTACAGGAACAACAAAAAGTATTGATTTTTCGTCTCGGCGATCATAACGAAAGAAGGAATTAATAATGGCATACAAGAGCAAAACCGGTAATTCGCTAATCTTCGGACTTGTCGGACTGGTATTCATCGCTTTTGGTATTTTTCTTTTTACTTCGAAGTTCAGCACCTCGATATCTTCTGTTATCGCTGTAATTGACGTACTGTTCGGCATCGCGCTTATCGTCGGAATACTGTCATCTCCAAAAAAAGTAGATAATGATGAGTATTTTGACGATGAGTATTCTGCTGACGAAGAAAACTCCATCGACAACGACTCATTTAATAACGCACCAGCAAAACCTGCCGCCGCAGCAAGAGTTCAGACAGAAGAAGACAATTACTTTGACGATGATCTCGATCTCGTATCCGCTTCATCCAGCCCCGAAGATCTTGCCGCACGGGAAAGTGAGCTCAGAATAGCCGCAAAGCGTGCTGCAGAAGAAGCCACCAGAGCAAAAAAATCCGCAACAATGGCAGTCGAAGAAGCCAAGCGAGCCGAAGAAGACCTCCGCCGTGCCGAAGACGAGCTTGCTATGCTTAATCCTGCAGAGCAACGTGCTGCCATGCGGCAGATTGATGCGCTTGCTCAAACCGCAGCCGAAAAGTCAGAGATTGCTGTAAAAGAAGCCAAGCGCGCAAAGCTTGCCATCCGTAACGCGCGCGAAGCTGCTGAACTCCACAGCATGGCAATGGACGCCGCAGCCTCTGCACTTTCCGGCGATGATGAATTCGCCGAGTTTGATTAATTGATTAATTATTCTATCCAGCTTTAACGCAGAAATCTATCTGCCGTAACGCGGTGTCCGTGACGACATTCCGGGAACTTTCCCGTGCGCCAGGGATGCCGCGTAGTTGAGTACGCGTATATTCTATACAGGAGAGAACACCCAATGGGAAATCAGCACGACAACATCCGCAATTTCTGTATCATCGCCCACATCGATCACGGCAAGAGCACTCTCGCCGACCGTATTCTTGAAAAGACCTCTGCTGTCAGTGCCCGCGATATGTCCGATCAGCTGCTGGACAACATGGATCTTGAACGCGAGCGCGGCATAACCATCAAAGCACGAGCGGTCACAGTAAACTATAAGGCTGAGGACGGCAAGGACTACATTTTCAATCTGATTGACACTCCGGGTCATGTGGACTTCAACTACGAGGTGTCCCGCTCCCTTGCCGCCTGCGAGGGTGCACTTCTGGTAGTTGACGCCACTCAGGGCATTGAAGCCCAGACTCTCGGAAACACTTACCTTGCCGTTGACGCAAATCTCGAGGTTGTTCCTGTCATCAACAAGATTGATCTTGCCTCAGCCGATCCCGAACGCGTTATTAACGAAATCGAGGATGTCATCGGCATTCCCGCCGAGGACGCTCCCCGGATTTCCGCAAAAGTCGGACTGAACATAGAGCAGGTTCTTGAAAGTGTTGTGCAGAATATCCCTGCCCCCTCCGGTGATCGCACCGCACCTCTCAAGGCACTGATTTTCGACAGCTATTATGATTCATATCGCGGCGTTATCGTTTACGTTCGCGTAATGGAAGGCACGCTCAAGCCCGGTGACACTATCCGCATGATGAGCACCGGTGCCGAATTCAATGTGGTTGAGTGCGGATATATGCGCCCCACACTGCTTGAGCCGGCAAGGTCTCTGGCTGCTGGTGAAGTCGGCTACATTGCCGCCTCCATCAAGAGCGTTTCTGACGCTATGGTCGGTGACACCGTCACCACCACCGCCAATCCAGCAGCGGAGGCGCTGCCCGGATACAAGAAGGTCAACTCAATGGTTTTCTGTGGCGTTTATCCTTCCGATGGCGCCAAGTATGAGGATTTGCGTGAGGCCCTGGCCAAGCTCAAGCTCAATGACGCTTCGCTGACCTTTGAACCGGAGACCTCCGTGGCTCTGGGATTCGGCTTCCGCTGCGGTTTCCTCGGTCTGCTGCACATGGAGATCATTCAGGAACGCCTTGAGCGCGAGTATAATCTTGACCTCATCACCACCGCTCCCAGCGTTATTTACCGTCTGACCAAGACTGACGGTACCGTAACCTTCATTGACAACCCCACCAACTACCCCGATCCCGCCACCATCGCCATGGCCGAGGAGCCTATGTGTGACGCGCATATTTACTCGCCCTCCGAGTACGTTGGCAACATCATGGAACTGTGTCAGGATCGCCGCGGAGAATTCTGCGGAATGGAATACATCACTCCCGAGCGTGTCGATATCCACTATCATCTGCCGCTGAACGAGATCGTATACGACTTTTTTGATGCTCTCAAGAGCCGCACACGCGGATATGCCTCCTTCGACTATGAGCTGGCTGAGTATCAGCAGTCGGAACTGGTAAAGCTGGATATTCTCCTCAACGGCGAAATGGTGGATGCCCTTTCATTTATCGTACACAAGGACAAGGCCTATCCCCGCGCCCGGAAGATGGCAGAGCGCCTCAAGGACAATATCCCCCGTCAGCTGTTTGAGGTACCCATTCAGGCTGCCATCGGCGGCAAGATCATCGCCCGCGAGACTGTCAAGGCCATGCGCAAGGACGTTCTCGCCAAGTGCTACGGCGGTGATATCACCCGTAAGAAGAAGCTGCTGGAGAAGCAGAAGGAAGGCAAGAAGCGCATGCGTCAGCTGGGCACCGTAGAGGTTCCTCAGGAGGCATTCATGTCAGTTCTCAAGTTAGGAGATGATTAATCGATGGCAGATTTTGAACGCGATTATGTGATGCGTGTCATCCGTGACATGGTCAGATTCATTTCCACTGTTGTATTCGGGCGTACCGAGCTGATGGTTGGCATCGACAGCACCACAAAAGCAGAGGTGGGCACCGTTCCCCCGTACGTTACCATGTACACCGAAATGCTCCGGCTGGTGGAGCAGGGCGATATCAACGGCGCGGAGGATATGCTGTACGAACAGGTGGACACCTCAGATATCGGGTATCTCGAAGCCGGTCTTGCGTTCTATCACCGGCTGACCGATATCAGCGATAACGATCTGGAAGCCGCTGATTACTCCCGCGAGGAGATTCTTGACGGAATTCACGAACTTAGCGATATGTTCGGCATAGACGGTCTGGATCAGTTCCAGTAATTATTCTGACAACGCAAAAACTCCCCCGGCATAACTGACCGGGGGAGTTTTTATTATCTGTAAGCTGATTGAATGGTCTTATTCGCCTTGGCTGGAATACATTCCCTGAAGCTGCTCCAGAGCCTCATTGAATTCCTCAAGATCTTCGGAAGAACCATACTGCTCGACAAACTGCTGCAGGGTCTCGAAGTCACCTTCTTCAAGCTCACTGAATATTCCGCTTGCAGCCATTTCGTTCAGGTTTTCAGAGCAGGCGTTGCAGACGGTGCAGCTGACCGATGTAATCACGCTGAGGATAAGACCGATGATAGCCATGGTCAGACCGGATTTCTGGAGGCTGTTGACAGCGCCCTTTTTTCTTGCTACAGAGGCAAAGATTATACCGGCAACAGCAAGTGCTATGCAGACGTAGCAGAGCGGAGTGCCCCAGGCCAGAACAAGAGAACCCAAACCGAGAATGAAGCTGGTGAGAGCAAAGCCCTCGCCGGTTTCGGATCGCTGAGTGTAATTGTCATCAGCCGCATAATAAGGAGCGTAAGTGGGCTGGGAGTTATTACCGGTTGCATAGACAACGGGAGCGCTGCCTGCAGGGAAAGCTTCGGTAACAACCGGTTCGGACTGAACGGGAACCGGTTCGCCCTTGAGCTCGGGAGTTTCAGCGACATCAACCTCGTCGGTTGCGGCAACAGTATCCTCAACAGCGGCAGCAACGGTTTCTTCCGCGGCAACGGCGGTTTCCTCGACAGCAGCAACGGTCTCCTCGGCGGCTGCGACAACAGTATCCTCAACAGCGGCAACGGTTACCTCAGCGGCTGCTGCGGTTTCGTTGACAGCAGTTTCAGCAATCTCGTTGATGGGTTCTATGGTGTTGATCTCCGGAATTACTGCATCAGGAGCGTCCGGTACGATTTCAGGATTAATGTTCATGTTATTGTTATCCATAATAATACTCCTCCGTTTATTCTACGCCGTTCTTACAGCATGCCAGCAGTCAGGCAGGCACCGGTACAGAGCATGCATGCAGGGCATCCGATACAGGCTACCAGCGCAAGAGAGAACAGTGCTATAGCGATAATAGAAAGAACCATACCTGTGGTTCGCATACCGCCGGTGTAGCCGGCTTTGCCTGCTTTATTGGCAAACACAAGACCGACGATTCCGAAAACGAGTCCGCCCAGCCAGGCAGATGCACCCGCCCAGCCCACGATCAGAGACAGGGACAGAGCAAGTATTCCCAGAATCATGCTGCCCATCGCGTAATAACGCGGTGAAGCTTTGCCGTCCGCGTTAACGGCGGAGTAGAGATTGTTGTTATCCATAATTATTTCCTCCTCGTTTTTCTGATTTGGGTATTTACACAAATTCAGCTTACATCAAAATTAAAGCTGTGTCAATAGATTTTCTCTTTCATGCCGCTTCATCACCGGAGATTTCTGACTGCGTTATGACAAAAACATCGGATTATTCCCGGCACAATTAAGCTCCCTTGATTTAGTGGATTTTGTCCCGTATGGAACAAATAAATCTTGACAGAGTACAGTGTTTCGCGTTATTATGTACAATAACGTATTATTTATAATTATGTAGATATGCGTTAGCGGACTAACGCATCCGCGCTGAGGTTTTATCAAAAATAATAAAAATCAAGGAAAGACTGAACGCTTTCCGAACAGAAAAGGAGGTTTGTACCACACTATTATGCAATGGTATTTTGTTTTGATCATCGCATTACTCGTGGGCGGCGGAGCATTCGCGGGCGGTATGTTCTACGGAATGAAGCGCCGTCAGCAGATATCCGAAGCTGCCATCGGCTCCGCCGAGGAGGAAGCCAAGCGCATTGTCAACGAGGCATATAAAGCCGCCGAAGCAAGAAAGAAGGAGGTCATCCTTGAAGGTAAGGATGAGATCCATCGTCTGCGCAACGAAAGTGACAAGGAACTCCGCGAGCGCCGCAACGAGGTTCAGCGTCAGGAGCGCCGTCTCCAGCAGAAGGAAGAAACTCTTGACAAGAAGCTGGAAAACTACGAGAAAAAAGAAGAACAGCTCAACGGCAAAATCAAGCAGGCAGAGGCAAGACTTGCCGAAACCGAGGAACTCAAGAGATGCCAGATGGATCTCATGGAGCGCATCTCCGGTTTTACCGCCGAACAGGCCAAGGAGCATCTGCTCAAAAGCCTTGACAGCGAACTGACCCACGAAAAAGCCGCACGCATCATGGAGGTTGAGCAGCAGACCCGCGACGAGGCCAACGAAAAGGCCCGCAACATCATTTCTCTCGCTATCCAGCGCTGCGCAGCCGATCATGTTGCCGAGGCAACTGTTTCGGTTGTTGTTCTGCCTAACGATGAAATGAAGGGACGTATCATCGGTCGTGAAGGCCGCAACATCCGTGCACTTGAGACCGCCACCGGTGTGGATCTTATCATCGACGACACTCCGGAGGCAATTACCCTCTCGTCCTTTGATCCGGTACGTCGCGAAATCGCACGTATCGCTCTTGAGCGTCTGATTGCTGATGGTCGTATCCATCCCGCACGCATCGAGGAAATGGTGGACAAGGCTCGCCGTGAGGTTGAGGCCACAATTAAAGCCGAAGGTGAAAAAACCGTTCTGGAGGCCGGCGTCATCGGCCTGCACCACGAACTGGTCAAGATTCTTGGACGACTGCGTTATCGTACAAGCTACGGCCAGAACGTGCTCAGACATTCCCTTGAGGTTTCCTTTATTGCCGGTCTGATGGCTTCCGAGCTGGGACTTGATCCCGCCTCCGCACGCCGCGCCGGTCTGCTCCACGACATCGGCAAGGCTCTCGACCACGACATTGAGGGCAGCCATGTTTCCATCGGTGTCGATGTTGCCCGTAAATACAAGGAGCACGAATCCATTATTCACGCCATTCACGCTCATCACGGTGATGTAGAGGCCCAGAGCGTTCTTGCATGTCTGGTTCAGGCAGCTGATGCCATTTCCGCCGCTCGTCCCGGCGCACGCCGTGAGAACGTTGAGAACTACATCAAGCGTCTGCAGAAGCTGGAGGAGATTGCCAATTCCTTCCCCGGTGTCGAGCGCTGCTTTGCCATTCAGGCCGGTCGCGAAGTTCGCGTCATGATCAAGCCCGAGGTCGTCAAGGACGAGGGAATGATCCTGGTTGCCCGCGACATCTGCAACCGCATCGAAAACGAGCTTGAGTATCCCGGACAGATCAAGGTCAATCTCATTCGTGAGAGCCGCGCTGTCGAATATGCTAAATAATCTTCCAATCAGGATACGCTGCCGCAGTGCCCGTACGGGTACTGCGGCTTTGCATATTTACCGGTTTTCCGGAGATGTTGTGCACTTTTCCCGTCTGTAAACCGGACATGTTTATTTTTTCTCCTTTTTCCTGAAAATGTATTGACAAATTCTTGACACGGCGTTATAATTCTTATTTGCCTGAGAATGGGTTTGTATGCCCTGCTGACGGCGAAATTTTTCCTCTCAGCGAGTAAAAAAGCCCGATTTTTTGTGCGCTCACGCCAAAAACTTTGCACCCCATAGTGTATATTTCTTTTGTGAGAACGCACAAAGTTTTTCAGGTGTCAAGTCTTTTCCGGCACTTTTTCAGCGCCGGATCGTCAGGAACAGACAAAAAGTACCCGCCCTGCGCGGCGACAACACAGGAACGGAGTGAAGCAAGATCTATGGTGAATGTCAAGAAGGTTCAGCTCGGACGCAACACCAGAATGAGCTTTTCCAAAATTGAAGAAGTGCTCAGAATGCCCAATCTCATCGAGATCCAGAAGGATTCCTATCAGTGGTTCCTTGATCAGGGTCTGCGCGATGTTTTTGATGACGTGTCGGGAATCACCGATCACGCCGGCAATCTGGTGCTCGACTTCATCGATTACCGGATCGATGAGACCCCGAAATATTCCGTAGAGGAATGCAAGATCCGCGACGCCACATATTCTGCCTCTCTGCGCGTAAGAGCCCGTCTGCTCAACAGAGAGACAGGCGTTATCAAGGAGTCCGAAGTCTACATGGGCGAATTCCCGCTCATGACCGACAGCGGAACATTTGTCATCAACGGCGCCGAGCGTGTCATTGTCTCTCAGCTCGTGCGTTCGCCGGGCGTCTATTACAAGATGGACTACGACAAGACCGGCAAGAAGCTGTTTTCCTCCACCGTTATCCCCAACCGCGGTGCCTGGCTGGAGTACGAGACCGACGCCAACGATATCTTCTATGTCCGCATAGACAAGAACCGCAAGCTGCCGGTCACCACCTTTGTCCGTGCACTCGGTCTTTCCACCGACAACGAGATCATCAATGTCTTCGGCAACGGTCACATGGTTCAGGCTACCCTTTCCAAGGACACCTGCAAGAACACCGAGGAGGCAATGCTTGAGGTATTCAAGAAGCTGCGTCCCGGTGAGCAGCCTTCCCTTGAAGGTGCCACCACCCATCTGCACAATCTGTTCTTTGACCCCAGAAGATACGACCTGTCCCGAGTCGGACGTTACAAGTACAACAAGAAGCTGGCTATCGGTTCACGTCTGGTCGGTCATGAGCTGGCTGCTCCGGTTGCTGATCCTTTCACCGGTGAGATCATCGCCGATGCCGGCATCACAGTGACCCGCGAGATGGCTGCCCGTATGGATGCCTGCGGCGCTTCCAAGGCTGTCATCAAGCTGGAGAACGGCGAAGAACTGGGTGTTATCTCCAACGCCATGGTTTACGCTTCCGCATATATTGATGAGGATATCCTGCGCAAGGCTCACATCGACGAAAAGGTCCGCGTATCCGTTCTTACCGAGATCCTTGACGCTGATGTTGAGGGTGACGAACTGGTTGCTCTGCTTGTCTCCCGCCGTGACGATCTTATTCCCAAGCACATCATTATTGATGATATTTACGCTTCCATCAACTATCTGATCTGTCTGGACAGCGGTGTCGGCAATCCCGACGATATCGACCATCTTGCCAACCGTCGTATCCGCTCGGTCGGCGAGCTGCTGCAGAATCAGTTCCGCATCGGCTTTACCCGCCTTGAGCGCGGCGTCCGCGAGAAGATGGGTCTGAATGACAACGACGATATCACCCCCCAGTCCCTTATCAACAGCCGTCCGGTGGCCGCTGCCATCCGCGAGTTCTTCGGCTCCTCTCCCCTGTCTCAGTTCATGGATCAGACCAATCCTCTGGCTGAGCTGACCCACAAGCGTCGTCTTTCCGCTCTGGGTCCCGGAGGTCTTTCCCGTGACCGCGCATCCTTCGAAGTACGTGACGTTCACTACAGCCACTACGGCCGCATGTGTCCTATCGAGACTCCTGAAGGACCCAACATTGGTCTGATCTCCTATCTGGCTACTTTTGCCCGTGTCAATGAATACGGCTTTATCGAGGCTCCTTTCCGCAAGGTGGACAAGGAGACCGGATGCGTCACCGACGAGGTTGTCTACATGACCGCCGACATCGAGGACGAATACATTGTCGCTCAGGCTAACGAGCCTCTGGACGAGGACGGCCGCTTCACCCGCAACCGTGTCAACGCCCGTCACCGCGACGAATTCCTTGAAACCGAGCCTGAGCGCATCGATTTCATGGATGTTTCCCCGAAGATGGTCGTTTCCGTGGCTACTGCCTGTATCCCGTTCCTTGAGAACGACGACGCCAACCGTGCTCTGATGGGTGCGAACATGCAGCGTCAGGCAGTTCCCCTGCTCCGCACCGAGTCCCCCGTTGTCGGAACCGGTATGGAGTACAAGGCCGGTGTTGACTCCGGTGTGTGCGTGCTGGCAAAGCGCGCCGGTACCGTCGAGTACGTCAGCGCCGATAAGATTACCGTACGCACCGACCGTGATGAGCTGGATGTGTACAAGGTACTCAAGTTCATGCGCTCCAACCAGGGAACCTGCTTCAACCAGATTCCTGTTGTTTCCAAGGGCGAGCGCGTCGAGATCGGCGATGTTCTTGCTGACGGTCCCGCCACCAAGAATGGCGAGATCTCGCTGGGCAAGAACGTGCTCATCGGCTTCATGACCTGGGAAGGTTACAACTACGAGGACGCCGTTCTGCTCAACGAGAAGATCGTACGCGACGACGTATTCACCTCCATTCATATCGAAGAGCGTGAAACCGAAGCCCCCGACACCAAGCTGGGCGCCGAGGAAATCACCCGCGACGTTCCCAACGTCGGTGAGGATGCTCTGAAAGATCTGGACGCCGACGGTATCATCCACATCGGTGCCGAGGTTCACTCCGGAGACATTCTGGTCGGTAAGGTCACCCCCAAGGGCGAAACCGAACTGACCGCCGAGGAGCGTCTGCTGCGTGCCATCTTCGGTGAAAAGGCACGTGAGGTCAGAGACACCTCCCTGCGTGTGCCTCATGGCGAAGGAGGCATCGTCGTCGACGTCAAGGTATTCACCCGAGAGAACAGCGATGAGCTTTCTCCCGGCGTCAACAAGATCGTCCGCGTCTATCTTGCCCAGAAGCGCAAGATCAGCGTCGGCGACAAGATGGCCGGCCGTCACGGAAACAAGGGCGTTGTTTCCAGAATCCTCCCCGTTGAGGATATGCCTTTCCTGCCCGACGGTACCCCGCTGGACATCGTTCTTAACCCGCTGGGCGTTCCCAGCCGAATGAATATCGGACAGGTGCTGGAGGTTCACCTCGGACGTGCCGCCAAGGCTCTTGGCTATCACGTTATGACCCCTGTTTTCGACGGCGCTCACGAAAGCGACATCGTCGACCTGTTCAAGCAGGCCGGTCTGCGCGAGGACGGCAAGACCGTGCTTTATGACGGACGTACCGGTGAAGCCTTTGACAACCCGGTCACTGTCGGTTACATGTACTTCCTTAAGCTGCATCACCTTGTCGACGACAAGATCCACGCCCGTTCCACCGGTCCGTATTCGCTGGTTACACAGCAGCCCCTGGGCGGTAAGGCCCAGTTCGGCGGACAGCGTTTCGGTGAAATGGAAGTCTGGGCTCTGGAAGCTTACGGCGCTGCATACACACTGCAGGAGATCCTCACCGTCAAGTCGGACGACGTCGTGGGCCGCGTGAAGACCTACGAGTCCATTATCAAGGGTCAGAACGTTCCCACTCCGGGCGTTCCCGAATCCTTCAAGGTTCTCATCAAGGAACTGCAGTCTCTGTGCCTTGACATCCGCGTGCTCGATTCCGACAAGAACGTCATTGACCTCAAGCAGACCTTCGAGGATGACGACGATATCGGACTGCCCGCAGATGCCGCTCCCATCGACGACGAAAACATGCGCAATGTTCTCGTTGAGGATGAGCTTGAGGCAAGCGGCTTCGGCGACGATACCGAGGCACCCGATCCTGCCGAGCTGGCTGACAGCTTCGACAGCTTTGACGACGATATGTTCTCCGACTTCGCCGATGAGGACGAAGACGATGAACCCACATTTGATGCCGACGAGCTCTTCAGCGATATCTTCAATGAGTCGGGCTCCTCGGATGATAACTAAAGGGGGTCAAGTGAATGGCATACAACGTATTTGACTCTATTATGATCGGCCTTGCTTCTCCCGATCAGATCAGAAGCTGGTCTTACGGAGAGGTCAAGAAGCCTGAAACCATCAACTACCGCACACTCAAGCCTGAACGCGACGGTCTTTTCTGCGAAAAGATCTTCGGACCGCAGAAGGACTGGGAGTGTCACTGCGGCAAGTATAAGCGCATCCGCTACAAGGGCAAGGTGTGTGAGCGCTGCGGCGTTGAAATCACCCGCGCCAAGGTACGCCGTGAGCGCATGGGCACCATCGAACTGGCTGCCCCTGTGTCTCACATCTGGTATTTCCGCGGCATTCCCTGCCGTATGGGTTTCCTGCTGGACATCGCTCCCCGTCACCTTGAAAAGGTTCTGTACTTTGCCAACTACATCGTTACCGATCCGGGCAGCGTTCCCTCCTCCAAGCTTCAGTACAAGCAGATACTTACCGATAAGGAATATCGCGATCTGAGAGAGATGTACGAGGACGACTTCACCGCCGAGATGGGCGCTGAAGCCATCAAGAAGCTGCTCAGCGAGATCGACCTTGATCAGCTCTCCGTTGAGCTCAAGAGAGAGCTGGAGGGCACCAGCGGTCAGAAGCGCGTCCGTCTGCTCAAGCGTCTGGACGTCGTCGAGGCTTTCCGTATCTCCGGAAACCGTCCCGAGTGGATGATCCTCGACGTTCTGCCCGTCATTCCGCCTGATATCCGCCCCATGGTTCAGCTGGACGGCGGACGTTTCGCTACCAGCGACCTCAACGATCTCTACAGACGCGTTATCAACCGCAACAACCGTCTTAAGAGACTGCTTGAACTGGGCGCACCCGACATTATCGTCCGCAACGAGAAGCGTATGCTTCAGGAAGCTGTTGACGCTCTGATCGACAACGGCCGCCGCGGACGTCCGGTTACCGGTCCAAACAACCGTCCCCTCAAGTCCCTGTCTGATATGCTCAAGGGCAAGCAGGGTCGTTTCCGTCAGAACCTTCTCGGTAAGCGCGTTGACTACTCCGGCCGTTGGGTTATCGTTGTCGGTCCCGAACTGAAGATGTATCAGTGCGGTCTGCCCAAGGAGATGGCTCTGGAGCTGTTCAAGCCCTTCGTCATGAAGCGTCTGGTGGAGACCAACGCAGCCGGCAACATCAAGGCTGCCCGCAAGATGGTAGAGCGCGCCAGACCCGAAGTCTGGGATGCTCTGGAGCTGGTTATCAAGGGCCACCCCGTTATGCTTAACCGCGCTCCCACCCTGCACAGACTGGGTATCCAGGCCTTTGAGCCGGTACTGGTCGAGGGTCGCGCCATCAAGCTTCACCCGCTGGTATGTACAGCCTTCAACGCCGACTTTGACGGCGACCAGATGGCTGTTCACGTCCCCCTCTCCTCCGAGGCTCAGGCTGAGGCCCGTCTGCTTATGCTGGCCTCCGGCAACCTGCTCAAACCCTCTGACGGCAAGCCGGTTGTTGTTCCTACTCAGGACATGGTTCTCGGTTCCTATTACCTTACCCTCGACAAGAACGGCGAACCCGGCGAGGGCAAGTGCTTCCGCGATTTCGACGAGGCTCTGCTGGCATATGACGCCGGTGTTATCAGCCTTCATTCCAAAATAAAGGTCCGCCGCTTTGGTGAATTCAACGGTGAACCCATCTCTGCTCTGGTTGAGACTTCCGTCGGTAAGATCATCTTCAACCAGCCCATCCCTCAGGATCTGGGATTTGTTGACCGCTCCAACCGTGAGGACTGCCTCAAGCTGGAGGTTGACTTCCTGGTCACCAAGAAGACCCTCGGTAAGATCATCGAAAGATGCATCATCGCTCACGGCGCCGCCATTACCTCAGAGGTTCTGGACAACGTCAAGGCTCAGGGTTACAAGTATTCCACCAAGGGAGCTCTGACCGTTGCTGTCTGCGACGCTACCATTCCTCCCCAGAAGAAGGAAATCATCGACGCCGCAGAAGCCGAGGTCGACAAGATCATCCGTCAGTTCCGCCGCGGTTTCATTACAAACGAGGAACGCTATCGTCTGACCATCAACGTATGGGACAAGGCTACCAAGGACGTCGCCAACGCTCTGACCGCCAACATGGATGCCTTCAACCCCATCAACATGATGGCACATTCGGGAGCCCGTGGTTCGGCCAACCAGATCCGTCAGCTGGCGGGTATGCGCGGCCTTATCGCCAACACCGCCGGACGTACCATCGAGGTACCTATCCGAGCAAACTACCGTGAAGGTCTTAACATTCTGGAATACTTCATCTCCTCCCGTGGTGCCCGTAAGGGTCTGGCTGATACCGCTCTGAGAACGGCTGACTCGGGTTATCTGACCCGTCGTCTGGTTGACGTTTCTCAGGAGGTCATCGTCCGCGACGAGGACTGCGGTACCCATGACGGTATCGAAGTTTACGATATCCGCGACGGCAAGGAGGCCATCGAGGCTTTGGACGAGCGTCTGATCGGTCGTTTCCTGGCCGACGATCTGTGCGACGAGAACGGCAATGTGGTCGTTTCCCGCGACAAGATGATGGCTGAGGCCGACGTCAAGCTGGTTCGTCAGTACATGAACGGCGACCGCATCCGCATCCGCTCCATCCTGACCTGCGCATCCAAGCACGGCATCTGCCGCAAGTGCTACGGCTCCAACCTTGCCACCGGCAATCAGGTTACCGTCGGTGAGGCTGTCGGTATCATCGCCGCTCAGTCCATCGGTGAGCCCGGTACTCAGCTGACCATGAGAAACTTCCACACCGGTGGTATCGCCGGTGCCGAGGATATCACTCAGGGTCTGCCCCGCGTTGAGGAGTTGTTCGAGGGCCGCAAACCCAAGTATCTGGCTATCATCAGCGAGATCGGCGGCACCGTATCCTTTGAGACCATCAAGAACGTCGAGAACGTGGTTGTTACCTCCAATGACGGCGATGTGCGCAAGTACCCCATCGCTTTCGGTCTGCGCAAGCGCGTCCAGAAGGGTGACGTCATTGCAGCCGGCGACCTGATCACCGACGGTTCGGTCAATCCTCACGACATTCTTGCCATCAAGGGCGTTCAGGCAGTTCAGGAATACCTCATCGAGGAAGTCCAGCGCGTCTATCGTCTGCAGGGTGTTGATATCAATGACAAGCACATCGAAGTTATCGTGCGTCAGATGCTCAAGAAGGTTCGCGTCGACGAGCCCGGCGACACTCTGATGCTGCCCGGCACCCTTGTTGATAGAAGCGAGTTTGACGCTGCCAACAACGAAATCCTCCGCCGTCGCGAGGAAACCGGCGATGAAAGCCTGCGTACCGCTACCTGTCAGCCTGTGCTGCAGGGTATCACCAAGGCTTCCCTGTCCACCGATTCCTTCCTGTCCGCTGCTTCCTTCCAGGAGACCACCAAGGTTCTGACCGAGGCCGCCATCCGCGGCAAGGTAGATCCGCTGATCGGTCTGAAGGAAAACGTCATCATCGGTAAGCTGGTGCCTGCCGGTACCGGTATGGTCAACAACGACGATCAGATCGTTGATGTTGTTGAAGCCCTTGAGCCGCTTGAAGACCTGACCGACGATTACGACGAGGAATAATCGCCGCGTCAGCACGCTGACTTTATCGCACTGACGTAGAAAAAACAACGCAGAAAATGGTAATATGCTCCAAATCTCATAATCGCAATTGTGAGATTGTGAGCTAAACCGCAATATTGACTTTTTGCCCGCAGAGTTGTATAATTCAAATCTGCGGGCAATTATTTTCAGGGATTATTGCGCGCATTTGCAAGGTGTATCGGATCGATTGATCCTTATACATATATTATTTTATCGGAGGTGAAACCAAGAATGCCTACTTTTAACCAGCTGGTCAGAAAAGGCCGCAGCAGCGTCGAGAAAAAGGCCAAGGCTCCTGCTCTTCTCTATGGTCTCAACACCAAGAAGAGAGTTCAGACCGAGCATGCGTCCCCGCAGAAGCGCGGTGTCTGCACATCCGTCAGAACCATGACCCCGAAGAAGCCGAACTCCGCTCTTCGTAAGATCGCCAGAGTTCGTCTCTCCAACGGTATGGAAGTCACCACCTACATCCCCGGCGTCGGCCACAACCTGCAGGAGCACTCCGTCGTCCTTATCCGCGGCGGCCGTGTACGTGACCTCCCCGGTACCCGTTACCACATCATCCGTGGTACTCTGGATGCACAGGGTGTTGCCAAGAGAATGCAGGCTCGCTCCAAGTACGGTGCGAAGCGTCCCAAGGCAGGCAAGAAGTAATTCTTTTTCTGCTGTCCGACTTGCCGCATAATGCGGAGGTCTCCGCCCGGACTGAGCGGCGGAAAATTCATTACGACTTTTACCCTGCGGCTTGAAGAGAATCATTCCCAGTGAATATTTCTCTGTAGCGGCGGTTATATACATTATATATAACGTCTCTGCTGGCTGCCGACGAAAGGAAAAAGTCCGTTTCGAGTACCTATGATATCATCTCTATGAAGGAGGGAAGTAAAGTGCCAAGAAGAGGCCAAATCGCAAAGCGTGATGTTCTGCCCGATCCTATGTACAACTCCAAGGTCGTTACCAGACTGGTTAACAGCATTATGCTGGACGGCAAGAAGGGTGTTGCCCAGAAGATCGTTTACGGCGCTTTCGACATCATTGCCGAGAAGACCGGCAAACCCGCTCTCGAAGTTTTCGAGCAGGCTATGGAAAACATCATGCCTGTACTTGAGGTTAAGGCCCGCCGTGTCGGCGGTTCCACCTATCAGGTTCCTATGGAGGTTCGCCCCGAGCGTCGTCAGACCCTCGGCCTGCGCTGGCTGACCAGATATGCCCGTCTGCGCAACGAGAGAACCATGAAGGAACGTCTCGCCAACGAGATTCTTGATGCTATCGCCGGCAACGGCGGCGCAGCCAAGAAGCGCGAAGACACCCACAAGATGGCAGAAGCCAACAAGGCTTTCGCCCATTTCCGCTGGTAATCCTGTTCCGTTTTACATTTTTCGGAGCGGTCGGCGGTCTGCGGCTTAACGACCTCCGCCAGCTTTTTTCACGCGGTATGCGTGACATATTGAGGAGGACTATATGCCAAGGCAGGTATCACTTGAAAAGACCCGTAATATCGGAATAATGGCGCACATTGACGCCGGTAAGACCACCACCAGTGAGCGTATCCTTTACTACACCGGTGTTAACTATAAGATCGGTGAAACTCACGAAGGCAGCGCCACCATGGACTGGATGGTACAGGAGCAGGAGCGAGGCATCACCATTACCTCTGCTGCTACCACCTGTTACTGGAAGGATCATCGCGTCAATATCATCGACACCCCCGGTCACGTTGAGTTCACCGTAGAACTCGGACGTTACCTGCGCGTTCTGGACGGTTCCGTTACCGTTCTGTGCGCAAAGGGCGGCGTGGAGCCCCAGTCTGAGACCGTATGGCGTCAGGCTGACAACTATAAGGTTCCCCGTCTTGTTTACGTCAACAAAATGGACATCATGGGTGCTGACTTCTATCATGTCGTCGACATGATGAAGGACAGACTCAAGTGCAACGCGGTGCCCATTCAGCTGCCCATCGGCGCTGAGGATACCTTCCGCGGCATCATCGATCTGGTCGAGATGAAGGCGTACATCTACTACGACGATCTCGGCAAGGACATCCGCTGCGAGGAGATCCCCGCCGACATGCAGGAAAAAGCAGAGCAGTACAGAGCCGAGCTTATCGAGCACGTCGCTGAGATGGACGACGCTCTCATGGAGAAGTATTTCGCCGGTGAGGAGCTTACCATCGAGGAGATCAAGCGCTGCATCAGACAGTCCACCATTGCTAACACCATGGTTCCGGTAGTTTGCGGTACTTCCTATCGTAACAAGGGTGTTCAGAAACTTCTGGATGCGGTCATCGATTATATGCCCGCACCCACCGATGTTCCCGCTATCAAGGGCATCAATCCCGACACCGAGGAAGAAGAAGAACGTCCGTCCTCTGACGACGAGCCCTTCGCCGCCCTCGCGTTCAAGATAATGACCGACCAGTTCGTTGGTAAGCTGTGCTTCTTCCGCGTTTATTCCGGTACTCTCGCCAAGGGCAGTGCCGTTTACAACTCGGTCAAGGGCAACAACGAGCGCGTCGGCCGCATCCTGCAGATGCACGCCAACGACCGTAAGGATATAGAAGTGGTTTACGCAGGCGACATCGCCGCTGCTGTCGGTATCAAGAATACCACCACCGGCGACACCCTCTGCGATGCCGATCATCCCATTATCCTTGAGTCCATGGAATTCCCCGAGCCTGTTATCCGCGTGGCCATCGAGCCCAAGACCAAGGCCGGTGAAGAAAAGATGGGTATCGCTCTTGCCAAGCTGGCAGAGGAAGATCCCACCT
>JAZUPE010000004.1:0-5363 GCA_045605025.1 Acutalibacteraceae bacterium | reverse complement strand
ACCGGTATGCCCAAGATGGTGTGGCACGATTTTGCTTTCACTCTGGGTCACATTACCACCGCACGCTACTGGCAGCGTGTGCAGGAGAATACCATTCACATGACTCAGACCGACTCCGGCTGGGCAAAGTTTGCCTGGGGCAAGATATACGGTCAGTGGATCTGCGGTGCTGCTGTCGGTGCATATGACACCATGAAGTTCAAGACAGATACAATGCTCGCCGCAATAGAGCGCATACACCCCACCACATTCTGCGCTCCGGCGACCATCTACCGTGTAATTATAAAGGACGACCTTTCGGGCTATGACCTCAGCTATATCAAGCATGCATCTGTTGCCGGCGAGCCGCTCAATCCTGAGGTTTACCGCAAGATACAGGAGCTGACCGGTCTTGAGCTGCGTGAGGGCTTCGGTCAGACCGAAACACCGGTTATTTTTGCCAACTTCGGCTTTTTTGATGTCCGTCCCGGTTCCATGGGAAAGCCCAATCCGTATTTCGATGTTGACATTATAGATGCCGACGGAAATTCCTGCGAGGACGGCTATGAGGGCGTTATCAGCATTTGCAACGTGGGTGACCATGGTCCCTCCGGTCTGTTCCGCGGCTACTATCTTGACGAGGAAGTCACCCGCAAGGCATGGCACGACGGTCGTTACAGCACCGGCGACATGGCGTGGCGCGACGCCGACGGCTACTACTGGTTCGTCGGTCGAAATGACGACGTTATCAAGTGCTCCGGCTACCGCATCGGCCCATTCGAGGTGGAGAGCGCCCTGATGGAGCACCCCAGCGTGCTGGAGTGTGCCGTCACCGCCGCACCCGACCCTGTCCGTGGTCAGGTGGTCAAGGCGACCATCGTGCTCACCAAGGGCTACCAGCCCTCCGACGAGCTGGTCAAGGAGCTGCAGAATCACGTCAAGCACGCCACCGCTCCCTACAAGTACCCCCGTATCGTGCAGTTCGTGGACGAGCTGCCCAAGACCTCCAGCGGTAAGATTCAGCGCAGCGTCATCCGCAACGCCGACGTTCATTACCGTCACAGCGGAGATCAGTAAGAATCGAATGTTTACTCCCACGGGTGAGCACCCAAGATTCTGAAGTCGGGTACGCGAATCCGCGTTTAGCCCGACCGTAACACGAGCACGTGAGCTGGATTTGCAAAGCAAATCAGAGCGACCGGAGAGGCGCGACAGGTGTTTTACAAATTGCTTATTAACAAAAATCTATCACGTCGGCAAAAGCGTGCCTCCGCTCAGATTTTTGAAATAAGCTGATAATTTGAAAAAGCACCGCACCGTGCTGCTCGTTGCGGCAGTGCCAAAGGCGGAAAAGCGCCTTTTTGCTTTCTTTTTGGCGCAGCAAAAAGAAAGAGCCGCGCCGGCTTGAGGCGAAGCGCAATAACTGCGCCGGAGAAACAATACTCCGCATCTGCAGCGACATTATCCGCAAAAATTATGTCAAACACCCTTGCGGATATCGGCACTCTTTGGTATAATTAAGGGTGTCATGTGTATCACAGTGAAAAAATGAGGTAGTAATGAGAGTAATCACCGGAGAGGCAAAGGGTCGCCGTCTCAAGACCCTTAACGGAGATGACGTGCGCCCGACCGCCGAGCGGGTAAAGGAAGCACTGTTCAGCATCATCCAGTTTGATATCGAAGGACGCAATGTTCTCGATCTGTTCGCCGGAAGCGGACAGCTGGGCATCGAGGCGATCAGCCGCGGCGCCCGCAGATGCGTATTCGTGGATTCCTCGCGCCAGTCGATCAACATCGTGCGTGAGAATCTTGAACACTGCAAGCTGACCGACCGTGCCCGTGTGGTGCAGAGCGATGCGCTGGCTTTCCTTGCCGGCTGCGGCGAGAAATTCGATATTGCCCTGCTTGATCCGCCCTACTACGCCGGACTGCTTGAAAAAGTTCTCCCCTCTCTGGCACAGAAAATGAATGTAGGCGGAGTCATTATCTGCGAAACCCCCTCGGACATTTCCCTGCCCGAGGAGGCAGGTGAGTTCACCAAACGCCGTGAGTACCGTTACGGCAGAGTGGTTCTCAATCTCTATCGCCACCGCACCATCGAGGACTGACAGTCCCTATATTGGAGGATACGCTATGATTGCCATCTGCCCCGGCAGCTTCGACCCGGTAACGGTCGGTCACATGGATATCATCACCCGTGCCGCCGGCATATTCGACAAGGTTTATGTTGCAGTGCTGCATAACCCGAAAAAGCATCCCGCTTTCACCGAGGAGGAGCGCGTGAATATGCTCCGCACGGCAACGGCTGAGATGACCAACGTAGAGGTGGAAACCTGGGACGGACTGCTTATCGACTACGCTGCCCACAAGGGCGCCGGCGTTATCGTCAAGGGTCTGCGTGCCGTTTCCGACTATGAATATGAATTCCAGATGGCTCTGGCCAACCGCAGTCTGCGTCCCGAAATCGAGACCGTGTTCCTGACTACCAGCTCGGAGAATATGTTCCTGTCCTCCAGCGTAGTCAAGCAGATAGCCAGCTTCGGCGGGGATATTTCCGCGTTTGTACCCGCAGAGCTGCGCGACGTGATAAAAGAGAGATTATTGCAGCAAAGGAGCGAAACACAAAATGGTAAGCATTGAAGAACTGTTGGACGAAATGGATACCCTGCTTGACAAAGCCAAGCCCGTACCCTTTGGAGGCGGCAACGCAATGGTCAACGTCAACAGCCTGCGTGACATCATCGACGAAATCCGCCTTAACATTCCCCAGGAGATCAGACAGGCTCGTACTGTCGTAATGGATCGCAACGATATCATTGCCGACGCCCGCAAAGAGGCCGAAAGCATCACCCGTAAAGCCGAAGAGCGCGCACGCGCAATGGTTGACAAGGAAGAAGTTTTCCGCCGCGCAACCATTCAGGCAAGCGAAACTGTAGCAAAGGCACAGAACGAAGCCCGCAACATTCGAAAGGGTGCCACCGACTACTCTGAGAACATTATGCGCACCACTGAAGATTTCATCAGTCAGAAGCTTAACGAGCTTCGTCAGTCCCGCCAGAATCTTCGTTCTTTCGTACGCAACGAGAGCGCAGCCGGCAATCCGGTCAAGCCCTCTGCTCCTGTTCCTCCCTCTGACGACGAGGAATAATTAAACCCGAACATAAGTGCAGCGCCAGACCGACAATCACTGGTCTGGCGCTGTTTTTTCATTGTGTTGAGCAAAAAACAGGGGCGGATTATTCCGTCCCTGTTTTATTTCCTGATTTATCTGTTTTCCATCAGCATGGTCAGAATCGCCTTATGGATATGCAGACGATTTTCTGCAGCGTCGAAAATCTCACCGGCGTGTGCCTCAAACAGCTCGGGGGTGATTTCCTCGCCCTTGCGAGCAGGCAGACAGTGGAGGATCATGGCATCCGGCTTGGCGTAGTGCATGACTTCCTCGTTGACAGTGAAAGACCGGAACGCCTGCATACGGCGCGCGTATTCATCTTCGTGTCCCATGGGAATCCAGGAATCAGTGATGACTACGTCAGCGGCACGGGCGGCGCCGCGGGGATCGCGGTACATCTCAAAGTGGCCAACCTGAGCGGCGAAATCCAGCACTTCCTGTGCGGGGTCGTAGTTCTCAGGGCAGGCCACTGCAACGTTCATGCGGCACTTGAGGGCGCCCACGATGGTGGAGTTCATCATGCATCCGCCGTTGCCGATAAAGGCAACCTTCAGACCGTCCAGACGGGTCTTGTATTCACGGATGGTCATCAGATCGGCGAGGGTCTGGCAGGGATGGGCAAACTCGGTCATGCCGTTGATGACCGGAATGGTTCCGTAGCGGGCGAGGTATTCCAGCTCGTCCTGCTCAAAAGCACGAACCATCAGCGCATCGCAGTAGCGGGAAAGAGCACGGGCAGTGTCCTCGGTCATCTCGCCGCGGCCAACCTGCAGCTCGTCCACGGGCAGATACAGAGCGTGTCCGCCCAGATGGAACATTCCCACCTCAAAAGAAACACGGGTACGGGTGGAGGGAGTCTGGAAAAGCATGCCAAGAGTGCGTCTTTCCAGAATGTTCCTCACAATACCGTGGGATCGCTCGTATTTATACTGGTCAGCAAGATTGAGGATATCCTCGATCTCCTTTGAGCTCAGATCAAGCAGCTTGAGAAGATTGTTCATGACCTTTTGTTCAACCCTTTCACGAATCGGTTTGTTGATAAATTATCTGAAACGCCCCTCACACTGGGCAATCACGGACGCGTATACCGCATCTCTGTTTCTGCTGTTCTCATAGCGGATATGATCAATCAATATCATTATCAGCGCCCAGACGAGCGCGAATATCGCCGCAGGCAAGGCGCATCCGGACACGGTGAAGCACAGTGTTGGCAGCACATCGCCCCACTCGAACACGTTATCCAGCACCACTGTGTTGTAGACTGTCATCAGCACCGCGGATATCGCGCCGGAAACGCAGATGTTTACCATCCAGCTTTCCGGCGAGGGGTACGATCTGCGGCGCATGACCTGCGCTATCGTGACAGCAAGCGCAATCAAAGCACACGCCGTAAGCATTACCGGATAAATCTCCCGGTTGTTCACCGACGCCGGGCAGATTGTCAGGCGGCGAACAAAGTACCACCAGAAAACCGCGCTGCCCGCAGTGAGCAGAACGGAAAGCACTATTGTGGCGGCATACAGCAGACGCTCTGCAAGGGAACTGCCGTTTTCTTCCTCATATTCATACCCGTCTTCCGGCAGGTCAAATTCTTCAGGCTGACCGTCGGAAACGGACTGGAAACCGTCAATGTCCAGCGTGCTCGCGAAAGGGATCGGTTCACTCTCTTCACGGCGCTTCTTTGATGACATGGCTGCACCTCCGCTCGGTTCGGAAATAAGTCCGCATTACCGCAGACTAACATAGTATTATAAACCACCGATGTGAACTTTCCGCAGTTAATATGTTAATAATCAGTTAAAAGGCAGTCCGTCCACGCCGATTTCCTCCGGCATTGACAGCAGGCGGTTCATGCACTGCACCGCCTGCCCGGCAGAGCCTTTCATCAGGCTGTCCAGCGCAGAGCAGACCGAGACGGTCCCGGTGCGCTCGTCAAACCGGCAGGAGATCTCGCAGACGTTGGATCCCTCCGCAGCCGAGGCAGATGCCCCGCGCGTGCCCGGGGGAAGGATTCGCACAAATCGCTCTCCGGCATAGTAGTTATTCAGCGCGGTGCGCACAGTACGTGCGCTGGCAGCAAGAGAAGCTTTTGCTGTGCAGGAAACCAGCAGCCCGCGTCGTTCTGCGGTGAAGCAGGGCGACGCAGCAATGCGGACGGCGCGACCGGCGGACTGACTGAGCAGCTGCTCGATTTCCGGAGTCTCGGCAAAGG
>JAZUPE010000003.1:0-35250 GCA_045605025.1 Acutalibacteraceae bacterium | reverse complement strand
TATCTTCTGTCTGCATAGATGTACTCTCGTTAGTTGTATTCGTAGACAAAGCTGTTGAATCAGAGTCTACCAAGGAGAGCGAAGGTGACTCCTGCGAAGATGCTTCGCCTGTCGAGTCAATTTCCGATGACTCCTTATAGGTAACAGCTATCACTGTACCGGAAAACACTACGGCAGCAAGAATTATTACGCATATTACGCCAAGAGGTCTTTTCTGAGCCGAGGAAACTATCATGCCAAGTCTGTGGCGGAGATAACTGCTCTCTCTTGCAAAATCACTTGCAAGCACAGGTTTTGGGAAATTGCTTGTTTCGCATTTTGCCTGTACGGCACAGATTATGGAACTGCAGTATATTTTTCGTTCCTTTTTTGAGGCTCCGCTCATTATAACTTCATCGCAGGCAAGCTCGCACTCACGCTCAATGTGCTTTACGATAAGCGGCATCAGAGGATTGAGCCAATGAAAAACTCTGCAAAAGAGCACAAATGCCTTGTAGATAAGGTCCAGTCTTTTGAAATGGGACAATTCATGCCTGATAATAAGGCGGAGTTCGTCTTTTGAATACTCCTTGTCCGGCAGAATAATCAATGGGATTTTCAGTCCGGTCATCATCGGACTCGCAATGCCCGGAAGGATAATAACAGATACCTGCTGAACCCCCATTTTTGCTGCTATGTTTTTTGCGGTATTTATTGTGGCTATATCAGCATTTTCAAAGGCACGGTGAAGGTATTTTCTAAACTGATAATGTCTGACAAAGTAAAACACAGTCAATGAGACCATTCCAAGGATCCAGACAGCAGTAAAATAAAACCAAGGATTATTCCACTGCTCGATCGGTTCGGCTGTCATTGGCGCATCCAGTTCCACCTGATACACAGGTGAACCAAGACTGGGCTTAAACGGGGTAAGGAATCCAACCAGAATGACCAGCCACAGATAGTATCGGATCCTTGCTGACCATACGCCTTTAAGCAGATGCGAGAGCAGAATATAGCTAATCGATATCAGACTCATTACCGCAGAGCAGATACCGAGACCTATAATAAATCTTTCCATGGGCTACTTTATGCTACCAAGCCATTCCTTCAGCTCGTTAATTTCTTCATCGGAAATGCTGTCACCGTCATATAAAGCCTTGACCAGACCGCTGAATGAACTGCCGGAAAACCGCTTCATAAAGCTGTCGTGCTCGATCTTCAGATAGTCGCTCTCGCTGATTACTGTATAATAGTTGCGTTCCTTGCCGAGTTTTTCAGACCGTAGAAAACCTTTGCTTTCAAGACGCACGAGCATAGTGAGTACCGTCTGCGGTTTCCAGTCCTTATCCGGTAGAGTGGTTTTGAGCTGCTCAGTGAGCATAGGGGAAGTAACAGGCTCGGTCATATGCCAGATAGAACGCATTATTTCAAATTCTGCATCAGGCAGTTTCTTCAAAGACACAATATGCACCTCTTAACTACAAATGTAATTTATATTAGTTTACTACAGATGTAGTTTATTGTCAATAGAAGGCACATTTATCCTTTTTCTGTTGATTTTATAGAGGAAATCATTATACTGATTTCCTTCTGTGATGAGTTAAATATATTTGGCATCTATAAAACAGCGAAAAGAACACAAAATTATGATAGTAAAAGATGTAAATGCAATCATACAACTTAATCCTAATGACTATATATTTGACATTGACAACAACTATAATTGACGGTATCACTGATATTAGCGTTTATGCAATATACCAATGATGCCTTATTGTTTAGTAGTGAAAGATTCTTGAAACAACAGAAAATATGAACACAAGTAATATTGTTAATTATCAACAAACCGCAAGCTATGAATAAAATAATACACTTACGGTGCTATATGCATCAGTCACTTTGCAGTAGTGATATATCGATACAAAAAGTTGACACAAACATCAAATTATGGCATAATGAATAATAAAACAATTAAGGGAGTTGGAAGTATGGCTGACAATTATAAATTACCCGGCTCTTCGTATGAAGAATTTGTAAAAATACTAAAGGCTTATTCTACTGGAAAAATTGGTATACCTATGTCTCTAGATACTATTGCTCAAACCACCGGAATGGACAAAACCATAGTAAGCAGAAATAATGGTTTTCTGGTCCAGTTATCTCTGATATCTGATGGTAGTAAAAAGTCACCCACACAAGAAGGTATTGACCTCGGAAGAGCCTATTCACTGAAAATGAACGACCAAGTTGTATGTATTTGGAAAAGACTAATTGAAAACGATGAATTTTTAAGTAGAATGTTATCTGCAATAAAAATTCGAAACGGAATGGAAAAAACTAGTTTTGTAAATCACATTCTGTATTCTTCTGGAAGTAGCAATAATAATAGCACTAGAGCTGGAGCGAGCACTATTATTGAAATATACAAGGTGTCTGGATTGGTTGAAGAAACAGATGGGAAGATTGTGGCTATTGAATCCGAGGAGATTATTGACACCGATAATCGATCAGCAAACGTTATCTCGAATTCAATCGATCATGTAGTTAATGTACCAGTTGCAACTATCCCGATGGCACAAACTACTTCAGATAGCAGAGTAACCATTAATATTAATATAGATGTGTCTGTTGATGAGATTGATGCATTGTCAGAAAAAATAAAAAGATTAATTGAGAGCATAAAATAATAGTAAGGTGGTGTATTTTATGCCATACAATATTGTTTTCTCTACCGCCGAAGATATTGTTGGAGTAGTAGATGCCATACTCGCAAAGCCTGAAAATTGTTCAAGAGAATATATTGCCGAATTTGCTGATATTTCCACTACTCAAGCAGATAACGCATTATTAATGGCAGAAGAGTTAAATTTGATATCCTCTAATTCTAATGGTATTTATAGTAGTGATTCCTTTTTAGCAAGATTAATAGTGTCTTCTAGAAATGATACACATAAAGCAGCAATTATGCGTTTGGCTTTAGAACAATATGAGCCATATTATAAATTCAAACTTCGTCATTTATTCACAGGTTCTATGGACTTAGCATCAAAACAAATTAAGACAATGTATTCAATGACGAGTTCCTATAAAGATATACGGAATACAATAATCAATATCGGAACATATTCTCGTGCATTAATCAATGACGGTGCGAACTCATATATATTTAATCAAGATGAAGTTACATATATAGAGATTTTAGAACTTGCGCTTAAGTTTAAGGCTAACGATGATAATGCTCTATCTACCCAATTAGGTGAAGATGTATGTTCATATATATGTAAAGAAACTGTTTTCAATCCATTATCTGAAGCATATAGCAAAATTCAAAATTTTAGCAGCGATAAAAACAGCATAATATTGTATGCGGGTAATGCTTTTGAATCTTTTTTACAACAGATAGCCGATGATTTTGGAGTGTCTTTAGTTGGACGAACTGGCATCAGTGGTAAATCTGATGCACTAAGTCACGTTTTGTCAAAAAAGCATCGAGGAATGATTCATTACATAATTCAAGTTAGAAACGCAGCAGATCACGGTGCTGATCCAGATGAAAACGGACAAGTTTGGGATATATCAGATGATACAGCACAGTTTTTTCCTTTAATTGTGTCAAACATAATCAAGGATATAGTAAAATATAAAAATGGCACCTTAATTGTGTGAAGCGAATAGCGGAATTGTTTTATTCATATTACCTCAACACCGTATTTCATTATATTCGCAATTATGAGCACGAAATACAGATGCCCTGCGATTTGTTTTGGAGATATACCAGATAAAGCATAACTCTATGATTGTATTAAATAATCAAAAGTCAGAGTGACTCCTTCGACGAGGCACTCTGACTTTTGAACCTCTTGATCTATTGTGACTCTATACAGGCAAACGCAACAGCAACACGTCTACATCATTGGTAGTCTTATTATATGAAATGAGCTGATTGCGAAACTCGTTAAGAGCTTTGATAATAACTCTCAACTCGAAGTCATCAACCTTTATTTTACGCTTTCTAATGCTGTGCCTCCTCATACATAAACCAGTTCGGCGTTAACGATCTCTTCGGCACGTTTTTTGACACTGTTCATCTTCTCAACCCACTCTATCTGATTATCCGCCTTGAGATGTTCGGTTATTCCCTCTTGTTTCGCTATTTCTTCTACCAGCCGAAGAAGCATATCCTCCGCCCGACAGTCGATGTCTGCGAGATAACAGTTAAGTTTGCCGGTCATAACTAGTTCGGAGTATATCGCGTGCTTATGCTCCTTTATGTACCGCAAATGCCGTTGTCCCCAAATACCAATTGGCTCTTGCTCTGTTTCCGATTCGTCATCACCTGCAAGATAGTAAATGCCACCAATGAGCTCATAGCGCAAGCCGGTGCGTTCATCGGTTATGTATTTCTCCATAGTCAACCTCCTATCTGCGTCCGAAACGCTTCTTAACGGGTGTATCGATCACTTTCAGTATCAGCCTGTCGAGATCATCATTGTATTGACCTTCTTGTATGAGCTTATTCCGCAAGAAATTAAGCGCATTCACGATGACTCTGTGTTCGAAATCATCAATCTGAAGTATGTATTTCTTTTCCATAGTCATCAATCCTCCGAATAGCTCGTGAACGGTGTATCTGTGCTGACGAATGTGTCGTAGGTGAACGCTGCACCGAGGCGGAATCCCATAATAAAACTGTCAAGGTTAGATTCACTGTTGACTTCGTGCCAGGCATCTACATAGGCAAGAAACAACTTCTTCAATTCTTCGGTCAATGTTTTGGAAAGAGTCTCCTCGCTGTTCACCATGATATCAAGCTGTTTCTGTGCCGATTTATTCATTTTTGTACTGCGTTCCTGTGGCTCGATATTTCCGTAATAGAATTGTTCTATGAAGTGTCTCATAATCATGTCTCCTCGTTTCCACTAATATTTTATCGTTTAATTGGCTAATCATCAAATGTGTGAACGAGGAATATGTGTATTACTGCCGATGTATCAACATTTTTGTTTAGTTACGTTATGAACACCCGCACCACAATGTTGGACTAATCTGGATGGCAACGCTGGATTTTGAGTTTGGTGAGAACCCGTGTAAGTTTTTTGGGAAATACCTTTCGTGGCATCCGCGAAGACTGCGATCAATCAGTAACCTTAGCATCGTTCAAGACCAAGTCGGACGCAAGCGTCGGAATCACTGGCGATGCGCCATCGTCGCTGATAATCTACCGCATAATCTTCGGATTGTCAGCACATAGTCAAGTGCAAATTACTGTTTCTAACCCTTTATATCACTGTGCAGTCATCATAATCTCTTCAAATTTTGCGCGTATTACGTTCTGTCCATCCTGCCAAGTCTCCTGGTCTACCTATTTGATTATCAAGCCTCTATCGTGAAATCATAGGCTTTTTCGAGCATGTCCTGCACTGTCTTCAACTTGATTGTTATTAATGGATATTCTTTCGCTTTTCAGTGATTCTTCAGCTGACTTCGGCTGGTATCCAAATTCCTGTACAAAGCGTTAGACGCGCGGTTATATATACAACAAACCCGGATCAGATAATTCAGATCCGGGTTTGTATATTTGAATTAAGTTGTCTGTTTTGCCTGTGCGTTTTCGACCTTTGTGAAGATCTTATTTATAAAGAACGCTGTACCGTAAGCCGGTGCAGATATGCCCCACATGAGCAGAATAAATCCATAAGTAATAATATAGTCACGCAGAACAACAAGCGCCAGAATCTCCAGAACCCATACAGCCCACGCGAGAATCAGCCAACCGGGCGCGCACGCTGCCAGCAAAAAAGAATTCTTGAGATAATTCTTTAATGTATTCTCATAGGTGGACATCTGAATTATGCCCATAGTCATTATGGTGATTCCGATAATAACAATTATTGTTGCAGAGACAAGATATACGTTACGGATAGCACCCTCAAATGTGAGAGCAAACTTTGCGTCCACGTAAGCTACGAACGCCAGCAGAAGGAAGATCAGCCAGATAGCTGTTGCCTTAAGGAAATTCTCTTTGAAATTCTTAAAGAATGTGCGGGTAACCATGACGGTTTCTCCGCGAACCATCTTCATCAGCACGGCATACATTGCACTTACTGACGCACCCAACGTAATCACAGGCAGGCTAGTAAATATACAAAGCAGATTCACCAGAAGCAAATCGCCCAGCACACGCAGGAGATTGCCAAGCGGAGAATCAAAAAACCTTTGCATAGAACTTAACCCTTAACGCCGCCCAGAGCAACACCAGCGATGATGTACTTGGAGAGGATCAGATAAACAATGATGAGGGGAAGTGCGGTCAGGAGACAACCGGCATAGATTGCACCGTACTCAACCTTATAGATATCGCCTCTGAGGAGGGAGATCATGATGGGCATGGTGTACTTGGTCTTCTCGGTGAGCAGAACCTGAGGCATGAACAGCTGGTTCCAGGAACCAACGAAGCTGAAGATAGCCTGAGTAGCCAGAGCGGGCTTCATGATGGGAAGAACGATCTGGTTGAAGGTTCTGAATTCGCCAGCGCCGTCAACACGGGCAGACTGGAGAATCTCCATGGGCAGAGAGGATACCATGAACTGTCTCATGAAGAATACAGTTGCAGGAGCTGCGATGGAGGGAATGATCAGAGCAAGCAGATTGTTGGTCATCTTGAGCTGATACATGAACTGAACGAAACCGATACCAGAAAGCTGAGAGGGCAGCATCATAACAGCGATGATGAAGCCGTAGAAGGCATTGCGGAGCTTCCACTGATATGCAACAACAGCAAAAGCAGTCAGGGTGGAGAAGTACAGACCGAGAACAGTGACACCGGTAGAGATGATGGCAGAGTTCAGGAAGCCTCTCCAGGGAACGAACATATCCTTGGAAGTAAGGATATCGATGTTATCAAAGACATACTTTGAAGGGACGAGAGAAACGGCATGAGCCTGAATCTCAACGGTGCTTCTGGTCGAGTTAACGATCATGATAAGGAAGGGGAAGATGCTCAGCAGAGCGAGGAAAATGCACACGAAATAGATGAGAATCATCATGCCGGTGCTTGTTCTTTTTCTACCAACGATTCCAGTAGGTGCTGCCATTATTTCGCCGCCTCCTTATTCTTCTTTTTCCATGCCTTGATAGCAGCCTTTTCTGCCTTGCGCTGGGCAACCTCATCCTTATCTCTCATCAGATAGAAGATAGCAATGGAGCAGATAGCAACGATCACGAAGATGATCATGCTGGCAGCTGCAGCACGGGCGTAGTTATAGGTATTGGAGAAGCCCTGGCCATAGATGAAGATGCTGGCGGTGACGGTAGAGTTGTCGGGGCCGCCCTTACGCATGACCTGGGGAATGTCGTACATGTTCAGACCACCGATGAGGGAGGTGATCAGAGAGTACAGCATGATGGTTTTGATATTGGGAAGAGTAATGCGGAAGAAGGTCTGAGTGCCGTTGGCACCGTCGATTTCCGCAGCCTCAAAGATTTCGGGGTTGATGCCGAGAACGCCAGAGATAAAGACGATGGTGGAGTTGCCGTACCACATCCAGAACTGGATGAAGGCGACCAGCAGACGGGACCACTCTTTATTCTGCTCGAAGTTGAATACTTCGCCACCGAAGGATTTGATCATATCATTTACGGGACCAACAGGATACTGGAACAGAGCGTTGAACAGAATAGCAACGGTTGCTGCAGTGATGATGTTGGGCAGATAGAAGAGAACCTTAAAGAAGCCCTGAGCACGGATCTTGCAGCGGGGAGAAGTGAACCATGCAGTCAGGATCAGGGAGAGAGAAAGCTGAGGAATGAAGTTCATCAGCCAGATGGTGATGGTGTTGTAGATGGAAGTCTTGAAGGTCTTGTTGGTGAGAACCCAAGAGAAGTTTTTGAAAGGATCGTCCTTGAGGAACTCCCAGGAAATGTTACCCAGACCCTTACTGTCGGTGAAACCAAGCAGAGCAGTATAAAGGGTAGGATACAGCGAGAAAATAAGGTAGACTACGACAAACGGAATAACAAACAGATAACCGTATTTGGCGTAGCTGACACCCTTACGTTTTGCTTTCATAAGAATCGAGCGCGCCCCTTTCTGTTTTGATGGACGGACGGGGATAGGCCTGCTGTTATGCTGACCTACCCCCTCCGGTTAATTAGATGTTATGCAATTGTAGTTACTGATTGCTCAGCGTAATACTACAGTTGATAATTACTCCTCAACTTCAGCGATGTCGAGGCCGAGGTTATCAACGCAGGTCTGGCAGAAGTCGATGACAGCCTGCTCGAGTTCCTTCTCACCAGCGGTGTACTGACGGACCTGGTCACGGAAGAAGCCGTTGATGGTCTCGTCGTACTGGGTCAGGCACTTACCGTTAGCGTAAGCGTTAGCAGGAACGAAAGCGTCAAACATGTTCTGGCCGCCGAGGATCTCGAGGGAGCCTTCAGACATAGCCATGACGGTGCCGGAAGCGACACAGTCCTTAGCAGTGGTGGTAGCAGGATCGTTATCCCAGTCAACAGTGCCGTTGGCCCATGCATACTGGAGACCGTCCTTGGTGCAGTCGAGGGTGATCCACTCGATCAGCTCAGCAACGCCGTCCTTGACGTCAGCAGCTTCCTTAGAGGAGAGGACCCAGGTGCCGCCCCAGAAGAAGCCAACGGGAGGAGCACAAACGCGCCAGTCACCGAAGGAAGGATTGTTGTCAGCCTGAGGAGCGATGGTGTAGTTGATCAGCCAAGCGGGGCCGAAGAAGCCGAAGCAAGGAGTCTCAGAGGTACCGGCCATATCAGCATACCAAGCGTCGGTCCAGTCCTGAGTGTCATTGTGCCAGGCATTGTCCTTGAGGATCTTGGAGATGCCGAAGAACTCAGCGCGCTTCTCGTCGATGACGAGCTCGTTGTTCTCGTTGATCCAGCCCTGAGAGGAGCTGTTCTCAACAGCGTGCCAGATGTCGCCGTCACCGGAAACGATGGGATGACCAGCAGCCTTCAGAGCAGCAGCAGCTTCCCAGAACTTGTCCCAGTTACCGGTGCCAGCACCGATAGCTTCTTCAACAACCTTAGCGTCAGAGGAGCCGAAGACTTCCTCAGCGATGGAGGCGCGATAGATGAAAGCGCCACCGGTAGCCTGATAGCCCAGACCGACGAGCTTGCCGTCCTCGGGACGGGTAGCGATGTCGATGGTGTACTGAGCAATGTCAGCTTCCTTGGTCTTGGCAGCAACGTCGATGCCGAGATCTTCGTAAGTGCCAGCGTACTTAGCAGCGTCGCCCTGAGCGTACTTCAGGATGAAAGCAGCCTCTGCGCAGTAGATGTCGGGGCAATCTTCGCCGCCAGCAGCCAGAGCCTGGTCCAGAGCGGTCTGATATCCGCCGCCATCGGTAGCGATGATGGTGGTCTTAACTTCGTACTTCTCGCCGAACTCGGGGTTCTGGGAGATGTAATAGTCAACCATCTTGGGAACTTCGTCGGTGAAGGACCAGAGGTTGATGACCTGCTTCTCGACAGGAGCGGGCTCGGTGGCCTGAGTGTCGGAGACAGCGGGTTCGGTGGGCTGCTCAACAGGCTTGTCAGCGCCGCAAGCGACGAGACCGCCCATCATCAGAACAGCAAGAAGCATAGCCAGTGTTCTTTTCATGTTTTTTCCTCCTAAAAATTACGGTATTTCTACCATGTTTCAATTATGCTAATACCGAATCCCGACCCCAGTTCTCCGGGCACCGGCAGACTGCGAAACACAGACCGCCTGTTTTTTGCTTCGTCTGACCGGCACTGTTACTGGTATCAATAATATCCAATGCCATTGGCAGATGTCAGCCGGATTCCACGCCAAACGGGAAATCCATATTCCGAAGCCGGCCCGCACTCGAATCGCCGAGTTCAAGAGCCAGTATTAACATACCTGATACGATTTATCGTCCGGCCCCGAAGCGAAATGATCGCCGCCTCGTGACCGCACGATTCTTCCAGACCGCAGTAGCGGTTGTTATGAGAACCTTTGTCTATCTGACAAAGACAATCACCTGAATAATGGAAGCAACAGTCTGTTTATCATTATGTATAAGACCATCTTCCACGCATGAATTTCCGGTAGTGAGTGAAGTTGCGAAACAGCATTTGTTCACAATCGATTCACATTTGCCTGTCAAAACTCACGGTTTATATTATGCTTGAATTTGGATATTTTGCAATGACGATCCTGTTTCATTGTATAGACTATCTTGCGCTTTTTTATAATCTGTTAACAATCCGACTATTTTTGAACAATTTTGTGAAGATTATATCTCAAAACCGTGAACAAACTCATCGAGCATTTTCATGCTGTGTTCATCGGTATAGCTGCGTTCATTTTCGACACCTTCGCCGTTGATCGCAGCTATTTCTCCGGAGGCTCTTTTTTCTCTAAGTTCACGCGGTTTGCATTCGTATCTGTCCACGCATATGCGGGTCAGATATTTGGTATCCGAGAATCCGCTGGCCGCCGCAACGTCGGCTATGCTCATTGCAGAATTGTCCATAAGGCGCAGCGCGTGTTCAAAGCGGATATTATTGAGATACTGCTGAAAGCTCATACCGAAGTTGTCGGTGAAGAAGTGGGACAGATGAGTGGAAGTGACACCCTCGGTCTCGGCAACGTCCGCAAGGCGGACCGGGAACTGATAGTTGGCGTCAATATATGAAACGATGCGGCTCATTCGCTGGGAAATATTTCTGCGTGCCTGATAGTCGTTTTCACTTATAATTGAAAAAGGTAATTTTGCCATCAGATGATCAATCAGACGGCAGATATCGGATACGCAGCGCAGTTCGTAGCGTTCCTCGGAAGCGATATAATTCCTTGCGGCACTGATAAGGCAGCGCCAGAGTTTCTTTTCGGGATCTTCAACAGCGTTTTCACAGGCAAGACTTTTTTCAAAAACGGCGTTATGCAGCTGAGGAAAATAATCCTGCATGAAATTGCCGGATATCTGAATTACCACAGCGATTACGCTGCCGCCGTCGCCCTCAATGCCATGGGTCTCGTTGGAATTGAAAAGCAGCACCGAACCGGGACGCAGAGCAATACTGTTCCCGTTGACGTACGCATTGCCTTTTCCTCCGATGACCGCAAACACTTCAACCTCATTGTGCATATGCACGCCGCAGCGGGTGATATCCGTGAGGAAAATGTGGACGTGCTTGAGTTTGCGATGGGGAACTACTTCGTATTCTATCTTTCTGTTGTTGTTCATTCAAATCCCCCTGCTGCCGGTAATCCCGTCTATTCTTCCGGCAACAACCATATTTACTACATTATATATTAGTATATATCATCTTCACAATCTTTTCAACGGCGATATACCTCTCAGATGGTTGCTTTTGTGATGCTTGCATGATATTATTTGTATACGGTCGCTCATCGCGGCCGCATTACTCACCGGAGGTGACGCATATGGTCATTATTCTGCTCTGCACGGCTGCAGCTCCGCGCATGGTCCTGAGAGGATAGAGGCTGCGCGGAGCGACAGATTCGCTCTATCCCCGGACTTTGCGCAACGAATTAAATCATATTATTTCTGATTTGTCAAGGAGCAAAGTCTTATGAAAAATTTTTACACAAAACTCAAGGAAATGAAAGCCTTTCTGCTGCTGTGGCTTACCCAGTCCTTTTCCGCACTGGGCAGCGCCATGACCGCCTACGCGCTGGTAATCTGGTCATACAGTCAGGAGGGGTCGGCACTCGTCACCGCGCTGCTGATGGTCTGTTCCTACGCCCCGTACGTGCTGTGCAGTATTTTCGCCGGCGCGCTCAGCGACCGTTGGAACAAAAAGAAAACCATGCTGGTGTGCGATACGCTCAGTGCGGTCATGACGCTGATCACCCTGCTTCTGCTGAAGAGCGGCACACTGTGTATCTGGCACCTGTATGTTCTCAACGCGCTGAACGGACTGATGAATACGGTTCAGCAGCCGGCTTCCGAAGTAGCTGTGACGTCGCTGCTGCCGCGGAAGTATTATCAGAAAGTCGGCGGCATACGCTATATCTCCAACTCCATGAACACCATTCTGGTGCCCGTGCTCACTACGGCAGTAATGGGCCTTCTGGGTCTGGACGCGGTGATATTCTTTGACCTGCTGACCTTTGTCACAGCATTTGTCTGCCTTCTGCTGTTTATCCGTCTTCCACAGCAGGAAGACTCCGGCGGAAAGAAGGAATCGCTGCTGCATTCCGCAAAAGAAGGACTGCGTTATCTGCGGGATAACCGCGGAATCTTTCATCTGATCCTTTTCCTTGCGTCGGTCAATCTGGTGGCATCACTCTATAACGCGGCGTTCCCCGCTATGATGCTCTCCCGCGAGGGTGCCGGAGAGACTGCGATGGGCACAGTCAACACTGTTATCGGCATCGGCACGCTGGCGGGAAGTCTGCTGGCTTCCTCGCTGAAGGCCCCTAAAAACCGCGTGAAGGTGATTTGCGGCACAATGCTGTTTTCCCTTACATCAGAAAACCTGCTGCTGGCCTTCGGACGCACACTGCCCGTATGGTGCCTTGGCGGTTTCCTCGGCTGGATTGTGGTACCGGTGATGTCCACCAATCTGGACGCAATCCTCAGGCTTAACGTACCCGCGGAGATACAGGGGCGGGTGTACGCCGCCCGCAATACATTCCAGTTTTTCACCATACCGCTGGGTTACTTCCTTGGAGGCTTCGCGGTGGACAGCATTTTTGAGCCGCTGATGGCGGCGCAGTCTCAGAGCAGCCTGCTGGTCAGGTGTTTTGGCAGCGGCAAAGGCTCCGGCGCGGCAATGTTTTTCGCTGTGCTGGCAATGCTGGGTGCGGCTTTCTGCCTGACCGCCCGCAGAAACCGGCATATACGCGTGCTCGAGCAGCATACCAAATCCTGAAACAGATAATACCATGATGACAGCGCATCACCGGACTCTTTCCGGCGATGCGCTGTTTATTTTTTCAAAAGCCTCTTTATTTTTTTGTGGATTGAATGTATTATTGAGTTAAGATCAACACTCAATATACCTGTGATAAAGGAGAGAATACCATGTCCATACTCTGTCCTACCCCCCACATCAAGGCCGTCCCCGGAGATTTCGGCAGAACTGTACTCATGCCAGGAGATCCGCTGCGGGCTAAATTTGTTGCGGAAAATTATCTCGAGAACGCACGGCAGGTCAACAATGTGCGCGGCATTCACGGCTACACCGGACAGTACAAAGGCACCACCGTTTCGGTAATGGCCAGCGGCATGGGCATACCCTCCATCGGCATATACAGCTATGAGCTGTTTGACGCATTCGGTGTGGAGCGCATCATGCGCATCGGCTCTGTGGGAGCCATGAGCATGAAGGTCAACGTGCGTGACATCATCATCGGCATGGGCGCCTGCACCAACTCCGCGTTTGCTTCTCAATACGGCCTGCCCGGAACCTTTGCTCCCATCGCAGACTACACCATGCTGCGCACCTGCGTAGAGCAGGCGGAAAAACTGGGCGCGGTGTATCACGTAGGCAATCTGCTGTCCTCGGACACCTTCTACGGAGCTGATCCCGCCGCAACAGAAAAGTGGCAGCGTATGGGTGTACTGGGTGTTGAGATGGAAGCCGCGGGTCTTTACATGAATGCGGCATATCTTGGCAAGCAGGCTCTTGCCATCTGTACCGTATCTGACCACGTGCTCACCGGCGAGGCGCTGGATTCCGACGCCCGTCAGAACTCCTTCACACAGATGATGGAGATTGCACTGAACACGGCAGTGGAGCTGGAGAAAAACAACTGATAACCAAAGCACGAAAACAACCGCAGACTCCGGAAATGAACGGAGTTTGCGGTTGTTTGATTTTTGCTTATATCATTATATCAATGGAAACCCGACCAGTCCATTTCACTGTCGTTATCACCTGAACCCTTTGTGGTGGTAGTAGTGGGCTTCTGAGTAGTAGTGGTTGGAACAGTGGTGGTAGGCGCTGCGGTGGTCGGTGCCGCGGTAGGCTTTGCGGTAGTTGGTTTCGCTGTGCCTGCGGTGGTCTTTTTTGCTGTGGTAGTCTTTTTTGCCGTAGTGGTCGTGCTGCCTGCTGTTGCAGCGGTGGTAACCACTGGTGCGGGTGTGGTGGTTGTCACTTCGACGAGATCTTCACCATCACCCATCTGATCCTCCTCGGACGGGACATCTATCTCGGTTACCTCCGTATCGGTAAAACTGATCTGCTGCGTCACGGGCAGTTCGGCAACATCAGCGTCGGACACTGTTTCTGCCCGATTTATGTCATTGATTCCGATGAGCGTGAGCATCAGCAGCAGTATGATATTGAATATGAAGGAGACAGCAAAAGCCCCCTTATAGCTTCTGTTTTTATTCACAGCACAGATTCCTCCTGACTGCTGATTTGTTCGGGCTGAGCTGCATCCGAGTCACTAACCCCTTCTGAAGCGGGCACATCAGAAGTTACTGCCACGTCAGAGGGCGTAACAACAACATCTTCCTTCTCGACACCCAGCAGCTGACTGAGTTTATCAAGCATGCTCTGCTGAGCACTCGAAAGATTGTCAAGAGCACTCAGACTATCATATTCGGCACCGGCAACATAATCAAAGTTCCGAGTGGATGTTTCGCTGAAGATGGTATGCTCGGTTCCGTCAGCATCGCGGTAAATAAGATATCCGCGACCAACAAGATCGGTTTCAAAGAAGGTTTTGGGAATATTGATAATGACACCGGTATAGATGATATAGCTGTCGGTTTCCTGGAAGATGTTCTTCGCGGGAATCCTGGTTACCTTTGGCGTATCAAATGTAAGCTCACCGTCACCCAGAATCTCATCAAAGGCTATTATTGTTCCGTACTCAACGATGTCGGCAGATGCAAACTCTGAATCCTTCATCAGCTTGACACCGAAGCGCAGGCCATATGGATCGCTCACGCGTACGCTGGCACCCATCATAGTCATGGATATATCCGGAGGCGCGACGGTTACGGTGCAGCTGTCGGAAACATCGCCCGCCTTTGCGGTGATGACCGCAGTGCCGTGCCCTTTTGCGGTGATGGTGCCGTCGACAGACACTTCAACGCAGGCGGGGCAGCTGCTCTGCCACTCGATCTCGCTGTCCGAATCAGCAGGAGTAAGAACCGGAGCGATGCTCATTCTGTCGCCCTTGCTCAGCTGTATATCCGCCTGCTCGATATCTATCGCAGTGGCAGGCTTTTGGGGCTGACGATCCATGTACTCATAAAGATAGCGGCTTATGCTGCTGCACACGGAATATATTCCGCGGGAATCGGTACTCTGGGAGCAACCGGTGGTAAACACCACCACACCGTTGCCTGCAGAAGGATTGTAGGAAGCGAGAGACAGCATGCCATAAGCGTTGCCGGTGTGATAGTAAACATCGCTCTGTCCGTACAGATCCTTCATGTGACGAAGCACAATGCACTGATCAAATCCGGTAGCACTGCCGGAATTGCGGGTAAACTGCGTCTGTTCCATCTGTGCCACGGAATCAGCCGACAGATAGCGCACGCCGGCATATGTACCATCGTTGACGAGAATGGCAATCAGTTTTGCGTACTCTGCTGCGCTGGTGGTAAATCCACCGGCGTAGTAGGCGGTGTTGCATCCTGGAGTGTCACTGCCGACGAGGGACGCGGAAGTTGTTGCCGAACGTGCCACACTGCCGTCATTACGGTAGAGCGTGGCAAGCTTGGTTGTATCGACACGACCTGACATCCACGCGGCATCAATGCCCAGAGTGTTGAAAAACCTGTTATCGGCGTAGTTGTCAATGTTCATGTTCGCTGCCATCTCGAGGGTGGAACCCGCGATTGCAGCTCCGAAGTTATTATATATCCACACGCCGGGAGCGCCAGGAGTGCCGGAATTATAGCTGGAGGCTGTTCTCAGCTGAGTGCGGGTGCTGTCAGCATTGCTTGCGGCGGAAAGATCCTTCAGCGTAGAGGTATGAGTAAGGAGGTTGCGCAATGTGACGGTCTTATACAGCTGGGTCCCCCAGTACTGTCCGATCTGGGTATCCAGACCGACAATTCCCTCTTCCCGCATCTTCATCGCAGTCATGGCAATGACCACCTTGGAAAGCGAAGCAGCGCGAATCTTGGTATCCGAAGTCATGGCGCGGGAGTCTTTGACTGCCCATCCGGAATAATAGGATCCGGTAACAACGCCGTCCTCGATGGTCGCAGCCTGAACGCCAACTGCGCCGAATGCTTTGGCAATCACGCTGACAGCGTTCTGAGGATCTTTGCGCTGCTCGGCAGTCAGTTTTGCGCTGACAGTACTGCTGATCCAGCCGGTCTGGGAGTCGGTGTACTGAATCTTATACCATATTTTGCCATCGGTTCCTTCGGCTTCTGCAAGAAACGGGTACTCTCTGCCGCCCACAGAATAACCGATGGAGCCGTATCCCGTTCCCGCGCCGGACCGGACATTTGACGCGGCAAACAGACCGATCACAACATCACCGGTAACGACGGCAAACGCAGGTGCAGCCACAGCGATTATGATCTGTACCACCAGAAGCAGGCACAGCGCTGCCATGGAACGCCTTCTAATATTATTACGTTTTGTGTATTTTCCGAATTCTTCACGGCTACTCACAGAGTAGCACCTCCATTCATTTTTTATCCACACAACTATACATGCATCGTTCTGATAAGCAGAAACAGTCTACCATTTTTTAGTTTACTCTCAAAAAACAAGAAATGTCAATAAACAAACTGTAAATTAGAAGCCAAATTCTGATAGTTAATTAGCACAAATAAATAATTATCCACCTCCGTCATAACGCTTCTGTGCTTTATTGATGCATGGTATACTATATTCTGCAAGCACATTTTTCTAAGAAAGGATGATTATATGCCCGGCACATTGTATCTCACTGACCTCGACGGCACACTTCTCAACAGCAGCCAGCAAATATCCGCACGATCCTGCGAAATCATCAATCGACTGACCGCAAACGGGCTGATATTCTCCTGCGCTACCGCCCGCTCACGTTTCAGCTCAGCAAAAGCGCTTCACGGACTGAAGCTGCACCAGCCTATGATCGTATATAACGGCACCTTCATTCAGGATTGCGTCTCCGGTCAGGTGCTCCACGGGAATTTTCTTGATCATAAGACGGCAGCAAGCATTATAGATTGGTACATTGGTCACGGCATCTTCCCTATCGTTTACTCCTTTATAGATGGTCGGGAGCATTTTTCCTACGTTCCCGACAGAAGCTGCAAAGCACTTCTGGATTTTGTCGCCACCCGCGAAGGAGATCCGCGGCTGCGTGCTGCTGATATCGCCGGACTGTGTGACGGAGATATATTTTACATCACCGCAATGGGAAACGATCAGGTGCTGACTGACGGGCGCGATCTTTTCTCCGCAGACAACCGTCTGAACTGTCTGCTATATCCGGAAACCTACACACGCGATCTCTGGCTGGAGATTATGCCTGTCTCCGCCAGCAAGGCGATCGCCTCTCTGAAGCTGAAGGAGCTGCTGGGATGTGATCGGCTGGTATGCTTCGGTGACGGCGCAAACGACATTCCGATGTTTGAGGCAGCCGACGAGTGTTATGCCGTTTCCAATGCCGCGCAGGAACTCAAGGCATTGGCATCTGGCATCATAGACTCTAACGAGGAGGACGCTGTCGCGCTGTGGCTCGAGCAAAACGCCGAATATTGACCTCTCAGGTTGTGCAACACGCATAATAATCTCCGTCAATCGGCTATTGATTACGGGCGGCAAAATGGTATATAATCAACCGCGCTGTTTACTATATATATAATCACTTTCAGGAGATCCAAAATGAGAAAAACCAAGATTGTCTGCACCATCGGCCCTGCCTGTTCCAACGAGGAAACACTGAGCGAAATGTTCCGCTGCGGTATGAATGTCGCCCGTCTGAACTTCTCCCACGGAAGCCACGACGAGCACAAAACCCGCATCGAACTTATCAAGAACATACGCAGCCGCATGAATATGCCCGTTGCGATCATGCTGGACACCAAGGGTCCCGAATATCCCATCCGTACCTTTCCCGACGGCAAGATCTTCCTCAACGATGGCGACATATTCACCTTTACCACCGACGATGTGGTGGGCGACCAGAATCGCGTATCGGTCAGCTACAAGGGACTTGCCGACGATCTCGATGCAGGCGATCGTATCCTGCTCAACAACGGACTGCTCGCCTTTGAGGTAACGGAAATCAAGGGCGCAGATGTTATCTGCCGCACCACCATTGGCGGCGTGCTTTCCGACCGCAAGAGCATGAGCTTCCCCAACAAAGTGCTCAAGCAGGTTTATCTCAGTGAGCAGGACAAGAGCGATATCCTGTTCGGTATCGAAAACGACATAGATTTCATCGCCTGCTCCTTTGTTTCCTGCCGTCAGGATATGCTGGACGTCAAGGAATTTCTCGCCGCCAACGGCGCGCAGGGAATCGAGCTTATCGCCAAGATCGAAAACCAGTCGGGCATCGACAATATTGAGGAGATCTGTCAGGAATGCGACGGCATCATGATCGGACGCGGCGACATGGGCGTGGAAATCCCCTTTGAAGAGCTGCCCGCTATCCAGAAATACCTCATCACCAAGTGCCGCATGATGGGCAAGCGGGTCATCACCGCCACCGAGATGCTGGAATCCATGATTCACAATCCCCGTCCCACCCGCGCCGAAACTTCCGACGTTGCCAACGCGGTGTATGACGGCACCAGCGCAATCATGCTGTCCGGAGAAACCGCCGCAGGCAAGTATCCCGTGCTGGCGCTGTCCACCATGGCCGCCATTGCAGAGCACACCGAGCGCAACATTCACTACAACAAGCGCTTCCGCAACAACGAGTTCATCATAAAGAACACCGTCGACGCCATCTCCCACGCCACCTGCGGCATGGCTCTTGACGTTGGTGCAAAGGCCATTGCCGTGTGCACTCTTTCCGGCATGACCGCGCGAATGGTTTCCCGTTTCCGTTCCCCTGTGGACATTCTGGGCGTGACCACCAACGAAAAAACATGGCGCAAGCTGGCGCTTTCCTGGGGCGTTACTCCGGTAATGTGTGACCGCTTTGATTCCACCGACGTCATGTTCTACAACGCCAAGCAGACCGCCATGCGCACCTTTGGGCTGCAGACCGGCGACACCATCATCATCACCGGCGGCATCACCAACGGCGTAACCGGAAACACCAACATGCTGAAGATTGAGACAATCTGACGCGAATAATTATGCCCGCCGTCCCGACAATCGGAACGGCGGGCTTTTTAGCGCAAAAATCCCCTGCACGATTATCCGTCGTGCAGGGGATTGAAACTTTCCGGATTACTTGTTGCGATTAAATATGGTCATGATATCGAAGTAGTCCTTCTCGGAATCGCTGACTTCGATTTCAGGAGTAGCCTTAGTCTCGGAAGCGGGAGCAGAAGTCTGCTCGGCACTTTCGGCAGGAGCGGTCACGCCGGGAAGGTTGTCGACGGCAAAGCCGGTGGCAATAACGGTGACGCGCATCTCGTCGTCCATGTTCTCGTCAAAGGCGGCACCCCAGATGATGGTTGCGTCGGGATGGGCAGCCTTGGTGATCATGTTGGAAGCCAAATCGACTTCCTCCAGATTGATATCGTTGGAGGAGGTGATGTTAATGATAACGCCGCGGGCTCCGTTGATGGAGGTTTCCAGCAGGGGACTGGAAATAGCAGCGTGAGCAGCCAGAGAAGCCTTCTCCTTACCGGTGGCGGAGCCAACGCCCATGTGAGCGTAGCCGGCATCCTTCATAACAGCGGTAACGTCGGCAAAGTCGAGGTTGACCAGACCGGGGCTGTTGATGAGGTCGGAGATGGACTGAACGCCCTGACGCAGAACGTCGTCGGCGATGGAGAACGCATTGATGAGGGTGATCTTCTGGTCGGAAACCAGCTTCAGACGCTCGTTGGGGATGACAACGAGGGAGTCAACATGCTCACGCAGAGCGGCAATGCCCTGTTCGGCCTGCTCCATACGCTTTTTACCCTCAAAGGCAAAAGGCTTGGTAACGATACCGACAGTGAGGATACCAAGTTCCTTGGCGATCTCAGCAATAACGGGAGCTGCGCCGGTACCGGTGCCGCCGCCCATACCTGCGGTGATGAAGACCATATCGGTGCCGCGCAGTGCAGCCTCGATATCTTCACGGCTTTCCTCAGCAGCACGCTGACCTCTGGTGGGGTCGCTGCCGGCGCCCTTGCCGCGGGTGATCTTGTCGCCGATGGTGATCTTGTGGGTAGCCTGCGAACGGTTCAATGCCTGAATATCGGTATTGACCGAAATGAATTCGACGGTGCTGATGCCCATCTGGATCATGCGGTTGACTGCGTTGCCGCCGCCTCCGCCTACGCCTATAACTTTTATCTGAACGACATTTTCAAACTCGTTATCAAAGGCAAACGCCATTTTGGACTCCTCCCAGGTTGTGAAATTCCACATATTTTGTGGTGCAGACAGCAAAATGGATACACCTCTACACCCTTGCTATTAAATTTAACACTTTTTCCTGCAAATTGCAATGACTATTTTTTGAAATTTCCAACATTTTGTGATTATTCATAATTCGAGTCACAAATCAACACAAGATAACGTATATGCCGACAGCCTTTGACAGGTGTTTTTCAGTCCGGCGCATTGTCAGTTGTTGTTTGCGATATAGTCGGGCGTAAAAATGACACGCTCGCTGATGGAAAGATCAAGTATTCCAGCCTCGTTTTTCGCTATTTTTCCTTCGGAAATCATGCTCGCCGCGATCTGCACCTTCTGCGAAAGGTCTGTAGGCATTCCGAAGCGGATATTGACCCTGCCGTCATAAACCGCGGTGACAGCACCGGCTTTATCGAAGGTGATCTCATCAAGACGCAGGTCGTAAAGACTGAAACCTACGACCAGCTCTGCGGCCACTCTGAGTTCGTCCTCATCGGCAATATCGACAGGACTGCCGATGCCGCCGAAGGTCATTTCCATTCCGTTGAGCCTTGTGAGCGGCTGCGTCGGGTCGTGGGAGTCGGCGTATTCAAGCGCTCTGCCGTTGGCGCTGAGCACGATATACGCTCCATCGTTGGTGGTGACGCTGCCAAGCACCACCGCAGCATGGACATCCAGCATAAGTGTTGACGGCAGACGGCGGGTAATATTACAGACCTCAATATACGGCAGGTTGGTAGTGACTCTGAGCGCGGCCTGCTCGGTATCGATGGCAAAGAGATTGTCTCCCGGTTCAATGCCGCAGGCGGCGAGTATTTCATCGTCACTGTAGGGTACATTCTTTCCACGTTCCACCGTTACAGCTGATATATTGAACAGCACCGTAACCGAAAGGATTACCACTACGCTGATAACTGCTACTGCTATCGCGGCGTAGAACATGACGTTGTACAACCGGCGGTTCTTGTTGTATTTTCTGCGGCGACGCTCGTCTGCAATTCTTTTTGCTTCCGGCGAATTGCGCAGTTCCCTGTCTATCCGGGATTCTCTCTGGTTATTGCGGAAAGCCGCACCGGCGCTCCTCTCACGTGATTGGGCTGGCTTTCTGCCGGAGGCATTCTTTGCCGAGGCTCCGCTCTTTCCGGCAGCGCTTTGCTGTGTTTTGCCACGGGACGCACTGCCGGCAGAGGAGCCTGCCGGTCTGGCGCGGTTTCCGGAAGCAGATCCGGCTGCTTTACCTTTGCCACCTGCTCCGCTGGCGGTCTTTTTCTTATTTTCTCCGTTGGAACGGGAGGTTCCTCCGGTCGATTTCTTTTCCTTGTCGCTCATAATAAATCCTTTCTTTCCTCATCCAATATATTGATTATATCCTCAGCTGCTCAATCGCGCAACATCCACAAGGTGTTACGGCACTATATTATTTCCGGCGCATCATCCGGCACACGGAAAATCTGAGCCCCGAGCCTGCGCAGATTCTGCTCAAATCCTTCATACCCTCGATCGAGGTGAGTGAGCCCGCTGACACCGGTCACTCCACGGGCAGCAAGTCCCGCAACAATCAATGCCGCTGCTCCGCGCAGATCGCCGGCAGTTACATGCGCACCGGTGAGGGCAGGACTCTGCTCCACCACCGCCATGCGCCCCTCGGTGGTTATGCGGGCTCCAAGCCGGCACAACTCACTGACGTGTTTCATTCTGCCGTCAAATATATTCTCCACGAAAACGCTCGTTCCTTCCGCCGCGCAGGCAGCCGCCATGATTATCGCCTGAGCGTCAGTCGGAAAACCGGGATAGGGCATGGTGCGGATATACCCCATTGCCCTGAGGCGTTCAGGCGCGGTAATTCGGATGCATTCTTTGCCGCAGTCCATCACGCAACCTGCTTTCTCCAGTGCGGAAAGCACAGGAATCAGATGCTCCGGACATACGCGGATCAGGGTGACATCTCCCCCTGTCACAGCGGCAGCGGCAAGATATGTAGCCGCCTCGATGCGGTCGGGAATGACCGTATGGCTGCAGCCGCTCAGCTGTTCAACTCCCCGGATGACGATGGTCGATTCTCCGCAGCCGGTGATTTCCGCTCCGCAACCGTTCAAAAAATCACCCAGATCGACGATCTCCGGTTCACGGGCGGCGTTGCGGATAACCGTTTCGCCCTCGGCAGTTGCCGCGGCGATCATGATATTCTCCGTAGCTCCCACGCTCGGAAAGCCAAGTGGTATGGACGCTCCGCGCAGACGCTTGCACCGGCAGCGGATATGCCCGTGCTGTTCTTCCACATCGGCTCCCATGCGCTGCAGCGCGGACAGGTGCAGATCAACCGGACGAGCTCCCAGTTCGCAGCCGCCGGGAAGTGACAGTTCGGCATGGCCGAAACGGGCAAGCATCGCCCCCAGGAATGTGATGGACGAGCGCATGCGGCGCATGAGAGAATCAGGAATCTCTCTGTATACCGCGTTTGTCGGGTCAACAAAGGCTGTCCCGTCGTCAAGAACAGCAAGACAGCCCAGATGTTTAAGTATGTCCAGTGATGACTCTACGTCCGCCAGACGGGGACAATTGTGCAGTCTGCAGGAATTTCCCGCCGCAAGGCACGCCGCCAGCAGCGGCAGCGCGCTGTTCTTGGCACCGTGACAGCAAACTGTTCCGGCAAGGCGGTTCTGACCGTGAATAAGCATTTTTGCCATGAAGCGCATCCTTTCGTAAGTTAATGACGTTTTCACGCCATATTATGCAAAAGGAGCGCGCACGGTCACTGCAGAAGCTGATCAGCTGCGCGTCAGGAGATTATTCTTCCTGAGCCAGCACTTCGGTGATAATGTCATAAATCCGGGCGCAGGCATCGGTAATCGCCATGTTATGAGAGCTTTCGGACATGGCACGCAGTTTCTCCCCATCAGAGAGAATGGCATCCGCCTTTTCGTTGAGCAGCTCGCAGGTAAGATCGGATTCCACAATGATGTCGGCAGCACCGCGGCGAACCAGAGCCATTGCATTGTGGTACTGGTGATTCTCCGCCACGTTGGGTGAAGGAATCAGAATGGCAGGCTTGCCGATTGCCTGAAGCTCGGAAAGGGTGATGGCTCCGGCACGGCAGATCACCAGATCGGCTGCAGCCATGACGCGGGGCATATCGGTGATGTACTCACGCACGTCAAGATTATCGCACTTATCGGGATCCACCCCGCGTGCCGCCAGTTCATCCATGACAAAGTGACCGTACTGACCGTAGCCGTGGATATGGTTATAGCGTCCATCCTGAGCACTGCGGCACAGCAGATCAAGCATGCCTTCGTTGATACGGCGGGCACCAAGGGATCCGCCGAAGGAAAGAATCAGCGGACGGTCATCCACGCCGAGTTCCTTGCGAGCCCTGCCCTTGTCATAGGTAAGGATATCGTGACGGATGGGATTGCCGGTGATGGCGATAGGAAGATCGCCGTCAAGGCGGCTGCGCGCATCCTCAACCGCAAGCATTACACGGCGGGATTTTTTGCTCAGCGCCTTGGTGGTGACACCGGGATAGGCGTTCTGCTCGTGGATGATGATCGGCACGCCCATCTGCGCAGCCTTACGCAGAATTGGTCCGCTGACATATCCGCCGGTGCCGATGGCGATATCCGGCTGGACTTTTTCCACAATCTGCCTTGCGCGGCTTCCGGAGGTAGCAAGATACCACGCCGCCTGGAAGTTGCGCTTGATATTGGTCAGGTTCAGTTTGCGCTGGAAGCCCGCAACGTTCATGGTTTCGAACTTGTAGCCCTCAGCCGGTACAAGTCTGGATTCCATACCGTTCGGTGTGCCGACAAAGGTTATGTCGGCATCGGGCTGTCTCATTCTGATTTCACCGGCAATAGCAAGAGCCGGATTGATGTGACCTGCGGTGCCTCCGCCTGCAATAAGAACTTTCATTATTCATCCACCGCCTTGATGTATTTGGGAATATATAGAATACAATTTGTATTATGCGTGCCGCAAATTACCGTATTATGATATTTTGTGCCTTGTTCTGTCAGATACGCTTGGCTGTAGACCCTCGGGAAATCGCCAGCAGAACGCCCATTTCCAGCAGCAGCATGACCAGCGATGTACCGCCGTAGCTGAAGAAAGGAAGGCTTATGCCGGTATTTGGAACCATCTTGGTGACAACCGCCATGTTGAGCAGCGCCTGCCAGCCAACCTGTGCGGTGATGCCGATGCCCAGCAGCTTGCAGAAGCGGTTGGGGTTGTTGACGCTGACGGTGAATCCGCGCCAGACAAACACAACAAACAGTGCAATAACCAGTGCCGCGCCGATGAATCCAAGTTCCTCGCACACGACTGAAAACACAAAGTCGTTCTGGGGTTCGGAAATGTACAGGTATTTCTGGCGCGAATTGCCCAGTCCGGAACCAAAGAGACCGCCGGAGCTGATGGCGTAGAGTGCCTGAATGTTCTGCCAGCCGTCACCGCGGGGATCGGAAAACGGATCCAGCCACACCTCGATACGGGAGAAGCTGTAGCCTATCTGTCCGGAAAGAATAACCGCGACGACGCCTGTTACTGCGACGCCGGCGAGTATGGCAAACCAGAAAAGCCGCGTGCCGCCAACCCACATCATGGTCATTCCAAGCAGAAGAATGATGATGGTACAGGAAATATGAGGCTCCAGCACCAGCAGGGCTCCGGACAGCAGCAGTACGCCGGCAAAGGGCAGCACGCCCCATTTGAACGTATGCATTTTGTCAGCGTGGGAATCCGCCCATGTTGCTCCGAAAAGAATAACGGCGAATTTCGTTATTTCCGAAGGCTGGAAGGTGGTGATGCCGAGATTTATCCAGCGATGCACTCCGTTGACCTTCGGCAGAAAAAGCACCACAATCAGAAGCGCAGTGGAGATTGCCAGTACAAGCAGATTGAAATTCTTAAATCGAACTGCTGGATAGAGGGATACGGCAAACATACCCACAAGACCGATCACCGCGAAAATCATCTGATTGCGGAAAAAGAAATTGCTATCGCCGTCTCTGTTGTAATAGGCGTAGGCGAAACTAGCCGAGTACATCATTATGATGCCGCACACTACCAGTCCGATGATCAGCCACAGCAGCACCATGTCCACATTCTGGCTGCGGTCATGCAGAGTATTCCTCGCGCTGTCCACGACTCCTCTGAACCATTTTCTGTCGTCTTCTTCAATTCGTTTTTTTCTTCTGATATCGGTTTCTCTTGTCATCTCGTTCCTCCTGAAAAGTTGTTTTTTCCCATCCGTCAGATTGTAAATATCGCAAGCGCGGCAGCAGCCGCACCTGTCACGGCGGTCACTGCCGCCAGAATGAGTGTTATCTGAATATCGTTCTTTCCGCCTCTGCCGATCATCCGGTGAAGCGGCGCTGCCGCAGCCTTTCCGATCAGTAGTCTGGTCACTCGGGCAAACAAATCGGTAACAGCTTCGGCAATATATACTGCTCCTGCCAGCAGCAGAAGCAGCGGCATTCGCTGAGCAAAGCACACGGCACAGAGCAGTCCGCCTGTAAACGCGCCGCCCGCTCTGCCGGTATGCATCCTGGCCGGCATCTGGTTGAACGGCAGAAAAGCAAGACATCCGCAAGCTCCGGCGGTAGCAATTATTCCCGCGTCTGCCATTCCCGCACTGAAAGCGGAGAGAATTCCTGCAGTCAGAACCATAGGCAGAAAAGAGAAGAAGCCCACCATCGGAGCGGCACCTTCCGCCTCCTGAACCATTTCGGCACCGTGTACAACAAGCACAATAAGCAGCAGTGACAGCGGATAATACCAGAATCCCATGCGTATTTCGCCCGCAAAAGGAACGATGGTCATTCCCGCTCCCCTGTCGCCCGCAAGCCAGACGGCAGCGAGAAATCCGGCGGCAACGACAGCACGAATAAGCATTGACTGCCAGCCGGATATGGCTCTGCGCACACGGCGGAACACCGCGGCGTAATCTTGCATGAAGCCCGCCGCGCAGAACAGCGGCGCAAGGATAAAGCTTCCCCACACGTACATATTCTGCAGACCGCTCAGACGCGGCACACCGGATGAATTGCCGGCGGCACACATAAGAGAGTGTAACAGCAGCATAATCAGCGTTGTTCCGGATATCGCAGCCGAAGGCAGCAACCCTCCGCAGCGAGGGGCATATTCGCCATTTCCCGGTATATCGCGAACCGCGACAGGGATCTCCTTTATTCCCAACTCACGCATACCGAGGCGTGGCGACAGTTTTTTGCACAGCAGCCATGTTGCGCCGGCTGAAAGAACCGCGGTCAGCAGACACGCGATGGCGTAGGTCATAATCTCTCTCCTGTGATCGGAAGAGGTCACCGCCGAGCAGCATTTCTGCTGCCCGGCGTTCCCGTACCTCCCGAAAAAACGCATCGTATATATTACGATCTGTTAATTATCAAGTTTAGAATACAATTCGTTGAACACATCCTCAAGTTTCATGCCTCTGCTGGCCTTGAAGAGCACTACGTCTCCCCCTGAAAGCATGGAGTGAAGTTCGGACGCAAGCTGAGTTTTATCATCAAAATGGCGGGCGGAAACATTCTCTCCAGCACCCTCAACATAGTAAACTGCATTGGGGCCATAGGCAAACAGGCAGTCGATTCCGTTTTCCGCAACCATACGCCCGCAGTCGGTGTGCGCAGTCTTAGCATAGTCGCCCAGCTCCAGCATATCCCCAAGCACGGCAATGCGTCTGCCTTTGCACTCTGTGCCGGCAAGCACTGCCAGAGAAGCACGGATGGAGTCGGGACTGGCGTTGTAGCAGTCCTCAATGAACACCATACCGCTTCGGCGAGTGAACTTCTGCCTTCTGCCGTCGGGCACATAACCTGCAAGACCGGCAACCGCTTCGTCAGGAGTAACGCCGGCAAGCATACCGCAGACAAACGCGGCGCAGGCATTATAGACATTATGCATACCCACGGTGTTGAGTACGATGTCACGCTTTACATTATTATATGTAAGTGTAAAGCGCAGTTCGTTTTCCATCTGCTGAATGTCCGTAGCTTTGCAGTGGGCATCAGGATTGTATATTCCGTAAAGAACCACCGGGCGGTCAAGCATATCCAGTGCGGACATGAGCATATCGTCGTCAGCATTGAGCACGATGGGCGCGTCGGGATCCATACCCTCAAGTATTTCCAGCTTGGCCTTGAGTATGCCCTTGCGGGAACCCAGACGCTCGATGTGGCTGACACCGATATTGGTGATCAGCCCGATATTTGGACGCGAGATAGCAGTCAGGCGGCTGATCTCGCCGAAGTTGTTCATGCCCATCTCGATTACCGCGGCCTCATAGGATGAATCCAGACGCAGGCACATGCGGGGCAGACCGATCTCATTGTTCAGATTGCCCTCGGTTGCAAGGGTCTTATAGTGCTGACCCATCACGGCAGCGACCATATCCTTGGAGGTGGTCTTGCCCACCGATCCGGTCAGTCCCACCAGAGGGATATCATACTTTGCGCGGTTGTATGCGGCAAGAGCGCCCATGGCGCGGACGGTATCCTCCACCACCAGCACGGGACCGGCAGCATCGGGAATATCACGGGAGCACAGCGCGGCTGCCGCGCCTTTTGCAAGGACGTCGCACACGAAGTTGTGTCCGTCAAAATTCTCACCTATAATGGCGACAAACAGGCAGCCCGGCTCGATGGCTCGGCTGTCGATGCTCACGCCGGTGATCTCGGCATCACAGGCAGGAGCGGCGGCTCCCACGGCGGCAGCTATTTCCGAAAGGGTCATTTTATCCATTGAAGGTTGCCTCCTCGGCGGGTATCTTTGCAAAAATCTCGTCCAGCACCTCGCGCTCGTCAAAGTGAATAGTGCCGGTGCTGAGTATCTGGTAGGTTTCGTGTCCCTTGCCTGCCAGCACGATAACGTCATCCCTGCGGGCATTCCGTACGGCATATTCGATGGCGTCGCGGCGGCTGGTGATGACAGTGTATTCGGTGTTGTGTTTTTTCACTCCGGGAATAATCTGGCTGATGATGGCATCGGGATCCTCACTCCTCGGGTTATCGGAGGTAACGATGACGTAATCTGCCAGACGCGCGGCGGCCTCACCCATCAGCGGGCGCTTGGCTGCGTCGCGATCTCCGCCGCAGCCAAGCAGTACCACTAAGCGCCCGTCCGTAATTTCGCGCATGGAGCGGAGGATGTTCTCCACGCCGTCCGGACTGTGGGCGTAGTCGATGATGATGGTGAAGTCCTTGTCGTTGGGATAGACTTCCGCTCTGCCCTTTACTCCGCGGGCAGTGCTGAGAGCCTTTGCTATATCGCCGAGTTCCAGTCCTGCTGCCAGAGCGCATCCGGCGGCGGAAAGGAGATTGTAAACGGTGAATCTTCCGGGAATACAGGCACTGACCTGTCCGCTTATGCCGTCCAGTGACATGGTAAAGCTGACGCCATCGGCGCGGCATACGATGTCGGAGGCGGTCAGTCCCTCGCTGCCTGTGGCGGTGAAGTTCAGTATATCCATACCCTCGCTGAGCGGAATGCGTGCGCTCCACGGATCATCGGCATTGATGACCGCCTTGGAACAGCGTTCAAAGAGCATACACTTGGCGGCGAAGTACGCCTCCATGGTGTTATGGATATCAATGTGATCCTGCGTGAGGTTGGTAAAGCAGGCAGTATCGAAATGCAGTCCTGCCACCCTGCCCTGCTCAAGGCCGAAAGAGGAAACCTCCATGACGCAGTATTCGCAGCCTGCGTCGGCCATTTTGCCGAACAGCTCATGAAGCTCATAGGTGTCAGGTGTGGTGTAGTGGGCTTCGATTATCTCGTCGCCGATCATGTTCTGCACGGTGCCGATCAGTCCGGTTTTGTGTCCGCACTGTTCGAGGACGTGCTTGAGAATGAAAGTGGTGGAGGTTTTGCCGTTGGTACCGGTGATGCCGATCAGCTTCAGGCGGCGCAGAGGATTGCCGAAGTAGTTTTCGCACATGGCAGCAAACGCTTCACGGGTGTTCTCCACGATAATCTGCTGCTCGTGGAGCCCCAGATCATGATCGCAGACAACGATCGCACCGGCCTCTGCGGCTGCGGGCGCAAATTCATGACCGTCACGGGTCAGTCCCTTTATGCAGCAGAACACCGTTCCGGGTGCCGCTTTACGGGAATCCACGGTGATGGTAACAATATCCGTGTCCATATCTGCTGTTGTAAAACAGCTCACGCCGTTCATTATTGCTGACAGCTTCATAGCCTGCCTCCTGTAACGCGGCTCCTGATCAGTCGGTGGAGCCGCTCATTATGAATTCAACTGTGACTACGGTTCCTTCGGCTACGCTCGAGCCTTCCGGAATGGTCTGGGAAACGGACACGCCCTGGGCTGTGTTGTAACCCGAACCTGCGTAACGGATGTTGAGATGCTTACCCGTCAGCACGCGGTTTGCCTCTCTGGGGCTGAGTCCGGTGACATCGGGGACGGTGGTCAGCGGAACCTCGCCTTCCTCACGTGTGGTGAGCACCACTGTACCTCCTCTGGGGATGGACTGTCCTGCCATGGGAGTCTGGGCGGTGACCACGTCACCGTCACCTATCACCCGCACATCAAGGCTCTTATCCTTGATGGCGGTCTTGGCTTCGTCCACCGGCTTGCCCATGACATTTGGCACGACGGTATCAAGATTCTTGACGTCGTCGGCGGAATAGATGGTGTCCACGTTGAGATAGGGAAGCACTTCCTCGAGAATCTCACGGGCAACGGGAGCGGCGATGGTGCCGCCCATGTGGCTGGCTCCTCTGGGATCGTCCAGCAGCACCAGCAGCGCAATCTCGGGATCATCGCTGGGAGCAACGGCGCAGAAGGAAGCAACGTAGGTGCGCTGTCCGGTCTGAGCCTGCTCTGCAATCTTTTCGGAAGTACCGGTCTTGCCTCCGATGCGGTAGCCGGCGATGTAGCAGTTGCGGGCTGTGCCCTTGGATACGGTAGCCTCCAGCATGCCGTTGATCATTTCCGAAGTGCTGGCGGAGATAACCTGACGCTTGACAGTGGCCTCGTTGTTTACGATGATGTTTCCCTCGCTGTCCAGAACCTGAGCAACCACATATGGGGTCATCAGGTAACCGCCGTTGCTGATGGCAGAGATGGCTGTTACCATCTGGATGGGTGTGACGGTATTTGTCTGACCAAAGCTAACGACGGCAAGGTCATGAGCATAGCGGTTGAGGTTTTCTTCTTTGTGGTAGTTAACTCCTGCCACAGGAGAAGCCTCACCGGGCAGGTCAATGCCGGTTTTTTCGGTAAAGCCAAAGGCTTTGTAGTACTTGAAGAATCCGCTGCCGCCGAGACGGTCGCCCAGAGTCATGAACACGCAGTTACAGGAGTTGACCATTCCCATAGTCAGGCTCTCGGAGCCGTGTCCCGCACTCTTGTGACAGCTGGTACGCAGGCCGCCTACGGTCATGGAGCCGCCGCAGTAGAAACCGTCATTGAGATAGGTCACACCTTCCTCAAGGGCGGCGGACATGGTGACCGGTTTGAATACCGAACCGGGCTCGTAGGTGTCGCTGATAGCCTTGTTGCGCCACTGGGCATTCTGAGCCTTTGTAAGCGCTTCGCTGCGCTCCTTGCTGTCCTCGATCTGCTCGATCTCCGCCGCCAGCGTCTGATCGGCAATGGCGGTATAATCGGCAGGATTGTAATCGGGAACGGTAGCCATCGCAAGGACGGCACCGGTATTGACATTCATCATAATAGCGCAGGCTCGGTTTCTGACCTGATTCTTTTCCACCGCGCGCATGAGCTTTTCTTCCACCACCTGTTGGATATTGGCATCGATGGTCAGCACAAGACTGTTGCCTTCCTTTGCCTCAACAAGGGTGTTGTACTCAAATGGCATTTCGCCGGCACGGGCATTCTTGATGGTGACCACTCGTCCGGGCACGCCACTGAGCTGGGCATCGTATTTTGCTTCCAGGCCGGAAAGACCGGTGTTATCCGTACCGGTAAAGCCAAGCACAGTGGAAGCAAGTGATCCATATGAATAGGTGCGGCGGGTATCGGCAGTGATAGACACGCCGGGAATAATCTGTTCGCCTTTTTCATTGAAGCAGAAGTTGTATATGGCATCCTTCTGATCTTTATCGGCCTTGGTCTTGAGTTTTACACTGGTTGCGTTGAGCGCCATTCTTCCGCGGATGTATTCCTCGTCCAGTTTAAGGACCTCTGCCAGACGGGCAACCACAGCGTCCTCCTGTTCTTCCTTGATATCATCTGGGCGAAGACTGATTACCCACGCGGTAGTGCTCTGCACTATGGTCTCCATGTTGGTGTCGTAGATGGTTCCTCTCTCTGCGGGCTGTTCAGTGTCGGACAGCTGCTGTTCGGTCGCCCTCTGCTGCCATGTTTCCGCGTTGATAAGCTGATACCATCCGAGTGCTCCGACTATCACAAGATAGCCGGCCGCCATGCCGATAAGCAGCCAGTGCATGCGTCCGATTATGCGTCCGCTGCGGTAGCCTGCTTTGTTGTGTTTTCCTGCGGGAGTTCTTTTCCTTTTGGGTGCATTTTCTCTCTTTTCTGCCATATCAGTTCGCGCGGTATTTTTCCTGCCGCGCACTCTCCTTTCCGTCTGTAGATATCGTTCCCGGTTTGATAATAGTGTTCCATCCGTCAGCCGCTGCACAGCCGTTCCCTTTTTTCCGTAAGAAACAAAAGAGAGTCAAGATGAATTATCTTAACTCTCGATTATGTATGAGCGCAGTTTAACCGGCCATACACCTCCGGAGCCTATAGAATAGTTACACGAAGCTCAGTCGGCGTATGACAGTATTTTTTCCAGATTAGTCTGATACCAGTCGTCCGACTGCTGGTCGGCAAACTCAAACACATTGCTCACGTTCAGGCTTATATATTCGGTCTGGCTGCTTTCACGCTTCTGCATTCCCAGTTCGTTGACAGCGTATTCTTCTACGGCAGCATCGCTCATCTTGGTATCAAACTTGACGCGGAGAGCCTCATAGTCCTGCTCGAGTTCGGTAAGCTCTTTGCTTGCAGCTTCAATCTCCATGGTCAGCTCGTGGTAATCCACACGACTGCCGATAAGCATGGTGAAAACGATCACCATAAAAATGCCCAGAGCAAGAATACGCGCAAGACGGGTACGACCGATGCGGCGCTCACGTTCCTTGCGGCTTTCTGCCTTGCGCTCGGGCGTTACGGTTTTGGACTTCGCACCGGAGCGTCCGCCACTCAGTCTTCCTGTACGTGACACGCCGGCTTCCGCCTTGGGAGTGGCGCGAACGTAACTCTTTCTCGGCGCAAAAAGCGTCAGATCATAGGCATTGTTTCCAGATTCGTATGCCATTTCTGTTCCCCTCCGTTTTCCTCATTTGTTATTTGGTATATCGTATCATTGAACCCCTGTGGTTCTTTGTCGTATTCTGAAATCATTCGGGCAGACGTTCACACACCCTCAGTTTAGCGCTGCGGCTACGGGGATTGAGTTCCAGTTCTTCCGCATCCGCCTCAACGGGTTTGCGCGTGATAAGCCTTGCCTTTGGCTTTTTGCCGCAGACACACACCGGAAAATCCGGCGGACAGGTACAACCCTTGCACCATTCTGCCATCGCTTGTTTTGTCATGCGGTCTTCAAGAGAATGAAAGGTAATGACCGCCAGCCGTCCACCGGATCTGAGCCGTTCAAAAGCAGCATTAAGACCGCGTTCCAGCTGTCCAAGTTCGTCATTCACCGCGATTCTCAGAGCCTGAAACACTCTGCGCGCAGGGTGTCCGTCCCTGCGTGCCGCGGCCGGAACCGCATCGCGGATTATATCCGCAAGCTGCAGGGTGGTCTCGATGGGAGCCATCTCACGTTCCCGGCATATGGCTTTAGCTATGCGCACCGAATGCTTTTCTTCGCCGAAGCGGGAGAATATCGCGGCAAGCTCCTGCCACGAAAGCGTTGCCACAAGATCGGCAGCGGTGGGACCTTCGGATGCCATGCGCATATCAAGCGGCGCATCGTTATGATAAGAAAAGCCGCGCTCCGCGCAGTCAAGCTGATGGGAAGAAACACCGATGTCCAGCAGCACGCCGTCCACGCCGTCAATTCCAAGACGATCAAGAGTGCCGGCGATGTTTCCGAACTCGTCATGTACTATCACGTTGTGCTCGCCCTGTCCCAGTCTGCGGGTGACTTCCTCAACAGCCTGCGGGTCGCGGTCGTTGCTGATAAGCAGACCGTTTTCTATCCGCTCAAGGATAGCGGCACTGTGGCCGCCTCCGCCGGCGGTACCGTCAAAATAGACACCGTCGGGATTGATGTTCAGCAGTTCTATGGTCTGACGAAGCAAAACAGGTATATGATACTGGCTCAATTTCGCTTCTCCTCCCCGCCCGGAACATCATTTTTTCGCTTTTCGCCGGAAAATGCGCAAAAAACGCGATTTTGCTGTTGACTACGGCGAAAAATGGTGTTATTCTGAAATAAATATGTTGACCGTATTATTCCATCATCATATCTTATGTCTACTCCCTTTAGGCTGCATAAGGGCGGCTTCTCAACAAAGCCGCCCCTGTGCAGAAGGTTTAGTAAAAGGGGGACATATAGTCAGGTTAATAAGAAAAGGTCTCAGGGCGACATTCAGTTGATTCCTACTTCACGCAGGGCATCATATTCGTCCTTATCCGGATCCATCATGTCATCGCCCATCATTTCGGCGAAGCTCGACGGATCCCACAGCTCGACCCAGTCGAGCATACCGACAAAGCAGACCTTTTCGGTGAGACCGGCATAATTGCGAAGCTGTTCGGTCAGCATGATCCTACCTTGAGAATCCATTTCAACGTCCACAGCGGAATATGTCAGTCTGCGGCGCGCCGAGTTGTCTCCCAGATTGCTGTCTCGAAGTCTCGAGAGCATTCTGATCCACTCGGTTTCGTTGTAGGCGCGAATGCAGCGGCAGTCCATACCACGGCAGATATAGAATCGCTGGCCCAGCTCCTGTCTGAGCTTCGAGGGAACAAACACGCGTCCCTTGGCGTCTATATTGTGCGTAAAGCTGCCGACAAACATCCTGCGCACCTCTAATCGGGCGTTATTTCAGCGACTGTTGTCGGACAGTCGCCGATTTTACACCATTCGTCCACCACTTTGGTGACATTACAGTGGATTTTCGCGCCTTTTCGCTCCACTTGTCACCATTATACTGGTATTCCGCTGAAAAATCAACCCCCCTAAACCGCCCGACGGCACGGATTTCTCTCGTCTTTTCTGCAAGCGTCCGACATTTTCCGCGCTTCCAGATGCATCTTGTGTCGCAAGCGCGTCCTGGCACAAGATGTAGTAATTATCGTAACAGCGAGCCTCCGTGTTTCTGTGCAACCTGCACTTTTGAGCGCACAAAATTTCGTGGATTCGCACAACCAGCCAACCACACTTTTCGCCGCCGCAGCAGCGTTGTGGAGGAAAGTGGCGAAAAATGGCGGGAGGATTCTAAAGGAACAATTTATCCAGCAGCGAAAAAACAGATGAGCATCCGGTGAAAAACCCGGATGCTCATTTGCGTATGTGCCCCACAAACGCAATGCACTGGCACAGTGCGTATAATTGCGCCCTCCTAAGAGGGAGGAAATCTGTTTTGGTTTGTTCAACATATTGGAATTTGTCTCTGCGTTAATTAGGAGTTCAGCAATTGCTCCACAGCCAGTGCTGCTGCGTAAAATCTGAACTCATCTGTTCCATACAGCATTACTGCCTGTCTTACGCCGTTTGTGTCAAGGGTACCCCCGGCGACGGTAATCGTTGGCAGACCGCAGAGATGATTGGCATATGTCGGACCGGTGATCAGCACAGCGTCGTAATC
>JAZUPE010000002.1:0-4225 GCA_045605025.1 Acutalibacteraceae bacterium | reverse complement strand
TCCTACTCTAGAGATGGAATTCTACATCGATCCCGATAAAACGACCGTACTGACTTACGGCATAACCGGCGGCACATATAATTCCGAGGACGGCTACTGCGCCCGTCACAACGGTGCTATCGAATACCGTCCCAACGCCTCTCCCGAACGCAGAGAACCGGGTAATGCCTATGTGATTTTTGTCGGCGATGATATAGACAGCTACATCCTTCAGGGCTACAAAAACGGTGGCTGCAACGAGGGCGATGAACTGGACGATCTCGGCTGTACCGTTACCCGTTACGAAACCACACTCGGAGATATTCTTAGTGAACTCATCTTTGAGGAATGGGATTACGACGACAAAGCCGATGCGCAGACTCTCTTTGAGCTGACTTCGGAACTTATAGTGACCAGCGGTCCTCTCGGAGATTTGGTACAGAGGTACGATGATGGTATGCTTGACACAATGATCGCCGAGGCAAGCTCTCACTCCCGTGTCATTTACCTTGAATTTGATGTTGTCATTCCGGCAGGCTCAAGCGTAAAAATCGATGCTGTGACAGTAAAGGAAGCCAGCATTGATTTCGTTGGAGACGATACCGAGCGCAACGGTTATGATATGGCAACACAGCTCGGCTCCAATATCATATTTACCGAACAGACAGCCTCTATCTCCGAATACAGCGAAATTGAAATAATCCGTCAGAACTTCGGCTTTGACCTTTCGGCGGGTATCAACGAGGTAAGTCTGGATATGAATGAGCCGCATTACTGGATGGAAGTCAGGAAAATCAAAGAAAATGGGTAAATCCGGCAACCTTTTCCTGTGCTGAACGGTTATATATACAGACGCACTTCACAGACATTGATAACAACATTGGTGTATGATATAATATTGATAAACAAAAGCCACTATGTCGGCGATCTGGCAGCTGCGCCGGGTCGCCGATTGCTGTTAATCGGAGGGGATTGGTATGATAATTGAAATTGAATCTGTGTATGGTGATGTACTGCTTTACGGGACTTTCGTTTGTTTATCTCAGCTCAACAAACAAGTAAAAGATGTTATCTCTTTGGTTAGTGAAAAGGACTTTGTACCGGTCTTCTGTTCCAGATATGGCTACAAGATAACAAGTAATCACGCTGATCTCACTGCCGATTATGTTGTTGATCTGGATACCCACACGGTATATCGGCCATCCCATTGAATGGAAGCATCGATTTGATGAATCGGCATAACTATTGGAGCACTTTCAGAAAGCACGGAGGTATTATAATGAACTCGATTTTCATCCCGCTACTAGGTTTGCTCATCATCGGCCTTGGCTTCTCAAATATGAAAGGCAATATTTCCTCTATCCATTGGTATCACAGGAAAAGAGTTACGGAAGCAGATCGTGTTCCCTTTGGAAAGGCTGTCGGCCTTGGCACGGTTATTATGGGAGCCGGAATCACTGTTTCCGGCTGTCTGATTTTTGTCGCAGAGAAAACGCAGAACCATCTTTTTATGATAATAGGTTCTATAATCGTGGTTGCAGTTATCATTGTCGGTCTTGCAATAAGCTTCCGGGCAATGATAAAGTACAACAAGGGGATTTTCTAAAACTCAGGAGATAAAAGCATGAGTCTTCTTACATACATCGCATCCGACCACCCTCTGCCCATAGTGCCGAATCCCCACGAGCGCATGGTATCGGACAACGAAGCCATCGCACTCGGCAAAACCAATATCCACGACTGCCTGCTTTCACCGGACTTTGACCGCGACAAGCCGGGTGTGATACTTGTGTCCGACCGTGAGGTTGTGTTCAACATCGACACCGGAGAAATTGACGACGGCGCTCTGGACGATGATTTCGCTCTGCTGTCCGCCAAAGGGTGCGACAGTATGTACACCGAGAAACAGTACGCCGTATATCTCGAATGGGCTTACTATACCGAGGGACGGGCGCAGCGTATCATTGAGTACATAAAAGAAAATCTGCGCCACACCGACGAGGTTGAAATATGGCGCATCTGGATGGGCACCCACGAGCATCCGCTCATTCGCACCACAACTATACCCATCAGCCAATTCACGCCGCAGGATATACAGCGCATGGACGACCTTACCCTGTTCAGCGAACTTGAAGAACAGTGCGGGCTGCCGGTACAGTATCGGCTTGTAATAACCAAAGACTAACGGAGAACAAAATGATTACCATAGAAGAACTCAGAAAACTTGACATTGACCTTGGCGCTGTCGGTCTTGAACAGAGCGACACCCATGTTACATACTTCTGCACACCGAAAGACGCTGAGATAATCGGCTGGGCGGGCATTGACGGCATACACTACTGCACCATTCCCGAATTTGGCGAAATGATATTTGCCATCAGTCCCATGAACATCGGTGACTATGTGCATCCCATTGCACGCAACCTCGAAGATCTGCTTCGTATGCTACTGTTCTGCGCTGACATGGCAGTTCTTGAGCAATGCTATGCGTGGGACGAGGAGCAGTTCAAGGCTTTTTTGATCGACTGCCCTGCGACAAAAAGACAGCAGGCGGTGCTGGATGCCATTCGTGACCGCCTTTGCCTTGAGCCGATGGAGGACACCTTCGCATATGTAAAGGCGTTGCAGGCCGAATTTGATCTCTCAAAGATTCCCTATACTGAGGAATATTACGACCCCGACATGAACGCAGCGGCACCTCTTTTGCCCGCTGAATGGACGGTTACATACGACGGCGGTCTGTGGGGGTCACAGGGACACGCAGGCAAGGAAATACCCGTCAACAAGGAGTTTGATTGGGACGGTCAGAGATGGATTATCCCGGCAATCTACTCCTGCGGCAAGGGTCTTGTAATGGACATCTGTATGGAAGCCGAACCCAACGGAATACGGGCGTTTATTGAAAAGTGGGATCTTCTGCGCGAAGATGAACACCGTTATTCTAACGATGAAATGCGCCGTATGGAGCAGGATCATCCGCTGAATATTGACTTCCGCCCTCATGTTATCCTCAACGGCAAGCCGCTCCGTAATGAGCACGGCTGTGGTGTATCGTGGATTCCGGCATCCTGCCTTGCCGAGGGCGTTCAGAGCGAGCGTGATTCTCTTCGGGTGCTTGAGCATTACGGACTTGATACATCCAAAGGCTGGATGATACGCCGCTGCTCCTTTGCGTGGGCAACGGCAAAGAAACCGGCAATCAAATCTCTCTCACTTACCCTTGAGCGCAAGCTTACCGACATTCCCGGCATCAGATTTGTCGCTCCCTCGGTTGGTGAGAGTATATCCTTTACCCATCCCGTCACCGGGACCGAACACACGCTTACCGTCCACGAATACGAGCAGAACGAACTGAATACCCAGCATTTCAGCAACACCGGCATGGAATATCCCACCCATCACCACGCCATCTCCTACTCGCTGTCGCCCGATCTGACTAATCGTTCTTTTATGCTCCGTGACACTGCAGAGGGTGACAGCCCACGCATTAAAACGCCCAAGTCCAGCAAGATCGTGGATACACCCTTCGGACCTGCAGCGTCTATCGGAATAATCGGCGGTGCTGACGGGCCTACGGCGATTATTGTCGCCAACCGTCCCCAGCCAAAGATGCACGCCGCCTGCTCGTCGCTGCATTTTGAGCCTGTGGATGAGGTTGAGTGGCAGATCACCTTCCGTGAGAAATTGGTTGAGGATATTTCCATTGATGTGATTTAGCGAGGTGTATTATGAAGAAAGCAATAGCTGTATTATTATCGATTATTTGTGTTATTTCTATTTCGGCTTGTTCTTCCGATTCGCCCGGAAACACCAAAGATAAGATAGCTGATGTACTTGCGCTGGATCTGTCCGAAGCATCATTTGCGACTACTATTGACACCCACGGTGGCTTTCACGGTGACGGAACTTCGCTTGTGCAGCTCGGATTCAGCAACGATAGCTGCGAGGAACAGATTAAAGATAATGCACTTTGGAAGCTACTTCCCCTCACAGAAAACCTGACCGCACTCGTTTACGGTATTCGCTCCGAAACGACCGCCGTTGGTCCATACATTACTTTTGATGATGTCGGTACGCCTGCCTTCCCAGTCATCGAGAACGGATATTACTTCTTCCTTGACCGGCACAGTAACAGCACCGATGCACGCGATGATACCAATGTTCTTGCCCGTCCGTCGTTCAACCTGACAATAGCAATGTATGACGCAGATACGGACATTCTGTATTACTGTGAATTTGACACCTG
>JAZUPE010000001.1:0-30869 GCA_045605025.1 Acutalibacteraceae bacterium | reverse complement strand
GGAAGCGGCAGAGTGTTGTCAACAGCATACAAGAGACCGATGACCAAGAGCACTCACCCATGGCATTATTATGTGTACGATGAATATTACGATTGCGTTGTCTGTCCGGAATACAAAGTTTTACACTATTCCACCACTAACAGAGAGGGTTACCGTGAATACAAAAGCAGAGGCTACATTTGCAGCGGCTGCGAAACCAGAGAGCTTTGCACCTCAAATGCCAAATGCGAAAAAACGGCAACACGCCACGTGTGGCAGAGTTACGTTGACATGGCAGATGACGCACGGTACATACCGAAGTATCGTGATCTATACAAGCAGCGAAAAGAGAAAATTGAGCGAGTGTTTGCCGATGCCAAAGAAAAGCACGGCATGGATAATGCATACGCATCCGACGGCTACGAGCGGGACATGGAGCAGGAACACATTTACGCCGAAGCAAGAAAGAGACTACCGTAACAAGGAAAACACCTAATGTCAGCAAATACATATTCTGTTCCCGGAGATTGCCCGAGCAACGAAGAACTTGCACGACGGATACAGTCCGGGGATAGGAAAGCAGAGGGAACACTGATAGTCAATAACGAAGGCTATCTCAGGCAGCTCTCCGGAAAATTATCTTCGTCGGGTGACACAGACGATCTTATACAGGAGGGTGCGCTTGCGCTTCTGAAAGCAGCCCGCAGATTCGATCCATCCCACGGAACCAAACTGCTCACCTATGCAACTCCTGTGATCGAGGCTGCAATGTTTGATTGCTCCGCACAGCAATCATCATTCAGCATTCCTCCGGGCATATACAATCAGCTCCGTAAGGTCGCACGCATCTGTGACGAGTCCGAAGACAAAACAGAAGGCTCTCTTATTCGCGCTGTCTGTGAAAAACTGAAGGTATCCGAAAGGGTGGCGGCAGCGCTGCTGAAGCAATACCGTACCGTGTTTCATACCCAGCAGCTGGACAGTGATTCATTTGATGATTCCTCTCTGACCGTAAGCAGCAGAAATGCTCCTGTTGACCCTGCAGAACGATTGGAGCCACTGTACCGGAAAATGGCGGCGATCCTCAACCCGAGAGAGCTTAATCTGGTGCGGTATCATCTCGGACTTAACCAGCCGAACGGACAGAAAATGACCTTTCGCGAGCTTGCCATCAAGTTCAACTATAACAGTCCGAGCGGTGCAGAAAAGGCATATAAAAGGGCTATCGAAAAATTGAAAGCCGCTCTGCGCTCCGGAGGACAAAAGTAGCATATTATAAGAAAAACCAATCCGGAAAGAAAAAATCATGTTTGGCTGCCCATCACTTTAGGAATACAATAATAGCCACCACGCCTATAACACAGGAGTGGTGGCTATTGCTTATTCTGTTATTGGTTCTGTGTCTGTTTTGATGGGCAGCAACGCCTCTGCTGTTAGCTGCAGCCCAAGCCGGAACCCCAGCGTAAAGGCTGTAACCTCGTTCATGCTGTTCAGGTCACTTGAGCTGCCCACAAACTTGTCAAAAATCGCTTTCTGGGCGGGTGTAAGCGTCGCTGCCAGTGTATCCTCGCTCTGCGTCAGAACCCCCAACAAGCGGCCATATTCGCTACCACTCCGCACGCTGCGTTCGCTTGGGTTGATGTTGCCGTAGTATAGGTTTTCAATCGTTGTCACGCATGTCACCGCTTTCATAGAAAGAGGACGGCTCAGCTCCGACCATCGTCGATACAGAGTCGCCCTCCGAAATCATTTTGTGTGCCGCTTTGATTGAATGATTTACGATCAGCAGCTCAAGCCAGGTTTTCTCGTCATAGCCGCTCGGTTTGCCATGAGCCATATAGTCGGCCATTACCGCGCTCATTACATCGTACTTCTCACCGCGGTAGATTTCTTCAATCGTGATCTGTGCCATTAAGAGCACCTCCTTGCAGCACAAAGATATACCACAAAGGCGCTATTAAGTCCAGCAATACTTTGAGAAAAGATTAATCTTTCTTCTCAAGAACGATCTTTCCGTGCTCTTTTTCGTATTTGCAATAAATTAAGCAAATCTCAGCTGATTAATGTGACACCGTAGCAGATAAAAAGTGCGATTGGTATGGCGGTTTCCTCTGGAAGTGGGGAGATCCGATGACTCACTTTTTCATAAAAACGCCTAATATTTTCATAAGCACACCTAATCTGAGCATGCGTTTGACGTTAGCTTTGCTTTCAGTGTATTCGGAAACGCCGGGACATTCCTTGCTCAGTTTCTTCCAAATAGCGAGGGCTTTTTTAAGAATGGAACGGTCGAGGTTGTACTCGTCAAGCGCCCCCAGCTTAACATAGGCCAGCGCAAGGGCATTCTGCGCCTCTGGTGTGCCGCTCTCCTCTGCTATTGAGGCGTCTATTTCAAGACCTTTCCGATAATACTCCCTTGCGTCGTCAAGGGCGCCCAGAGCTTCGCTTATATCGCCCAGATTGTTATAGCTTACGGAAAGGTCACCGCGGGCTTCGAGGGTGTCGCTCTCCTCCGAAATTGAGGTACGGATTTCGAGACTCTTTCGATAACACACCATTGCGACGAACGGGTCGCCCATGGCTAAGCTTATATCGCCCAGCTTATCAAAGCTTACGGAAAGGTCTCGGCGAGCTTGGATAGTGTTGCTCTCCTCAGCGATGGCGTTAAATGTTTTAGAGCATTTTAAATAATACTCCTTTGCTGCGGCGGGATCGCCCGCGTCTGCACTTATATCGCCCAGCTTGCCATAGCTTATGGCAAGGTCTCGGCGGGATTCGATGGCGTCGCTCTCCTCCGCGATGGTGGCTCTGAGTTCAAGGCATTTTAGATAATGCTCCTTCGCGGCGGCGAAGTCACCCATGGTTTCGCTTATATCTCCCAACTTATCATAGCTTACGGAAAGGTCACGGCGGGCTTCGAGGGTGTTGCTCTCCTCAGCTATAGCGGCGTCGATTTCAAGACCTTTCCGGTAATACTCCCTTGCGACGTCAAGGTCACCCATAGCTAAGATTATATCGCCCAGATTGTTATAGCTTATGGAAAGGTTACGACGGGTCTCGAGAGTACCACTATCCTCTGCTATTGCGGTATCGATTTCAAGGCCTTTCCGGTAATACTCTCTTGCGACGGGGTCATCCATGGCTAAGCATATGTCTCCCAGCTCGCCATAGCTTACGGAAAGTCTACGGCGAGCTTCGAGGGTGTCGCTTTTCTCCGCTACTGCGGCTAATCCATCAATACTCTTCTGGTAATACGCCTTTGCTGCGGTAAGGTCGCCCATGATCCCACTTATATCGCCCAGCTTCCCACAACATACAGCAAGGTCACGGCAGGCTTGGATGGTGCTGCTTTTCTCCGCTATGGCAGCGAAACCATCAAAACTTTCCCTATAATACTTCCTTGCGGCAGCGAGATCACCAATAGCTTCGCTTATATCACCCAACTTAGTATAGGTTATGGAAAGATCCCAGCGGGCTTGGATGGTGTCATTTTCATCCGCGAGAGCCACGGCGAGTTCATTGCTTTTTTGATAATACTCCCTTGCAGCTGTAGAATCACCCATAGCTAAGCTTATATCGCCCAGGTTGCTATAGCTTACGGAAAGGTCACGGCGGGTTTGGATGGTGTCGCTCTCCTCTGCTATGGTGGCAGTCATTTCATAGTATTTTAGATAATACTTCTTAGCGGTGTCGAGGTCACCCATGCCCTCGCTTGTATTGCCAAGCTTTTGATAGCTTATTGAAAGGCTACGACGAGCTTCAATGGTATCGCTCTCCTCTGCGATGGTTTCGCGGATTTCAAGACCTTTCCGGTAATACTCCCTTGCGGCGGTGGAATCGTCCATGTCCAAGCTTATATCGCCCAGATTGTTATAGCTTATGGAAAGGTGACTGCGGGCTTCAATCGTATCGCTCTCCTCCACTATGGCGGCAAGCATTTCAGAGCATTTTATGTAATACTCCTTAGCGGTGACATGATCTCCCATGGCTACGCTTATTTTTCCCCAATTGCTATAGGCTATAGCAAGGTCATGGCGAGATTCAAGAGTGTTGCTCTCCTCAACTATAGCTGTACGGATTTCAAGGCTTTTTTGATAATATTCCCTTGCGGTGGCAGGCTCACCCTTGTTTAAGCTTATATTGCCAAGCTTTTCATAACTTAGCGAAAGGTCACGGAGGGGCCATGTGTCGTCAAATTTTCCCGCAAACTCACGGCTGATCTGTTCCATTTTTTCGTATACCGTCTGGGCTTCCACAAGCTTTCCCAACTCGTTGATGAAATCACCAAGATACCACAGTACAGAAAAACAGTTTATAGCATCAATCTCGCTTCCGCTCTGCTCGTACAGTTTTTCCATCTTTCCCACCAGTTTTTTCTGCCAGTCTACGGCGGCGGTGTAATTACGCTCAACACCCAGTCCTTCGCGGTACATCTTCACCAGTTTATCAAGCGCTTCGATATGATTACCCTCTGCAGCACAGGTTATCAGCGCAAGGGCGCGGTCATTGTCTCTCTCCACGTCCACACCGTTCAGGTAGGCAAGGCCGATGTCGTAAAGGTGTTCAGGGGTATTGTCAGGAGTTTTGGCGAGGACGGCAAAATGTTTCTTCAGAGCGCGGCGCAGCGCAAGCTCATCGTAGGCGTTGACGCACTTTGGAATGTCTTCGTATTCCCTGCGCAACTCGCGCAGTTTTGTATCAACCATCTCGGCGGGCAGGCAAGGCTTCTTTCTCTTACGCGCCTCGGGGTACTCGATTTCCATGACGTAGTTTTTCTTTTCCAGCAAATTTGGGGTCACCGCCAGCGCGAAAAGGTCGCACTGATCCAGCGCCTTGGTGATGTTCTCAGTAAAATCCTCGCCGACGGTGAGAAACTCGTCATACCATATGGCTACGTCGCGGCAGAAATCCGCCTTGTGTATCAGGCGCATTAGCTTTTGGGCGTGGGCGCGGTCCTTCTTACGATAGCTGAGGAATATACGGGCGGCAAAGGCCTTGCGGATGCGGTCGGCCTCCTCGTCACCCACCAGCACGGCATTGAGGAATTTTTCCAGTTTCTCCTCATAGGGAATAGCGGTGGGGTCGGTGTTGTTTTTATCCAGATACTGAATGTCGCCAAATTTCTTATTGAACAGCTCGTCAAGCTGACTCTCCTGCATCAGCGGAAGCACGGGGATGTGCTCACGGCGGGCAAGTTCCAGTTCAAACTCCAGCGCACGGCTGGACTGGGTGAGCAAACGGGTAGTGACGGGAATCACAAATAGCTGCATTTCCGCAAGCTGTGCGCCGAACTCCTCGGCATCGTAGGCTGCTTCCGGCTCTGTATCGTACCAGACCGCGCAGTTCTGGTATTTCAATATCTCGTCGGCAACGCTCTCAAACAGGCCGTAATCTTTCGGATGGGCGAAGAAATACACCTTCTGCTTGCGGTCGGGACTGGAATTGCCTCGGGTTTTGTGCTGTAATTTTGCCATTTATCGTTCCTCCTCGCAATAGTTTTTATATATATTATACATCAAAAAGTATAATAAAGCAACCACGGATGTTTGACTATTTTGGGGTCAACAATCTTCTGAACGGAGGATTTATCCAATCCGAGGCGGCCGTTAACTGTAGTGTGCTTTTGCTAAACCATCTACGCTATCTTTATCATCCCAACAAACCGGTAGTGAATATCCACTCTCTGTATTTTCTGCCCGTCAACACACTGTTCCTTTTCGTGTACCACAATCCGGTCTATCAACTCGTTCAGAATGTGTGCATCCAGCTCCTGTACCTCGGTATATTTTCTGATGAGATCGATATACTTCCGGGCATTGTTATGTACCAGCTCGGATTGATTAAGGATCGCCTCGGCTTCATTTTTCTTTTCTTTCTGCTGGCAGCTTTCCTCTTCATATCGCATCATCATGCTGTGATAGCGTTCATCCGATAAGCTGCCGAGGGCGTGATCCTCGAATAACCTCTCTATGATTCTGTCGAGCTCTGCCAGACGCTTTTCTGCTGACCGAACCTGCTTCCGGCACTTTGTTAGCTCATGTTTCTGCTGAGCCTCTCCCTGTCGCAGCAGCCCCTCAAGATATTCCTCTGTATACTCCGAGGCAAGAAATGCGTGGCGACGGATATCTTGCAGAACCAGTTGATTTAGCGTCTGCCAGCCAATCGCGTGGGAGGTACATCGTTCCTTGCCGTAGTTTTTATATACCCAGCAGGAAAAGCCGGTATATTTCCCCTTTTGTTTGCTGTAGCTTACATTCAGAGAAGAGCCGCAATCGGAGCATTTGACCAGCCCTGCAAATATCTGAATCTCCTCTGTGCTGCTGCACTCTCTGCGTCTGCTTTCCATAAGTCTGTGAGCACTGTCCCACAGATCCTGTGTGATTATCGGCTCATGTGTTCCCTCAACAACGATCCATTCGTCCTCGGGTGTCGCCACTCTCGTCTTGTCAAAGAAGCCTTTGGTTTTTGTTCTTCCAAATGTGGTCTGTCCAAGGTATACCGGATTGTTCAGAATCGCCCGTATGGATGTTGCGTGCCAGTCAAACGGTTTGCGCCAGTAATCGCTTTTGTAATAGTCGGGATTATTCTGATTAAAGTAAGCCTGTGGATTCGGAACAGACTCCTGTCTCAGTATTTTGGTCATCCGAACATATCCTACTCCTTGAGCAAATAGGGTAAAAATCCTGCGGACGATATCTGCTGCCACCGGATCGATAATCAGGTGGTGCCGGTCGTTTGGATCTTTTTGATAACCGTACGGTGCTCTCGAACCAAGGAACATACCGTTCTTGGCTCTGGCACGATGAGCTGCCTTGGTTTTGGCTGAGGACTGCCGGGCATAGAAAGAATTCATTACGTTTGTAATAGGAAGCGCAATGCTGTCAATACCGTTGAGCGAGTCAATGTTCTCGGCAACGGATATGAATCGAACCTCTTTCTCCTCGAAATAATGCTCGATATACAGACCCATTTGTGCGTACTCTCTGCCGAAGCGCGACAGATCCTTAACGATAACCATGTTGATTCTGCCTGTCTCGATATCATCAAGCATTCTCTTAAATTCTGGCCGATCAAAATTCGTTCCGGACCATCCATCGTCACAGTAGCAATCCACAACGTTAATGTGATTGTCCTTGCAGTATTGTGTGAGCAGCGTTTTCTGTGTCTGGATGCTGCCGGACTCTCCGACGCTGCCGTCATCCTGACTCAGCCTGCAATAGATAGCAGCTTTGTATTCCATTAGTTTCGCCTCCTGTCAGCAATACACAATACTGTTATTCGTCCTGAATAGCTATATCAGTATCCACCAAAGAATCCTTCGTAATATTGGGTGCATTTGTTGCTTCAAAGGCGTTTTGAATCATTGATCCGAATCGATCCTTCAGAGCTTCATCGCTGTCAAAGAAGCTAAAGACGATGTATTGCACTCCCCGGATCTCGCTGACATGCACGTCCGGCATGCTTGCTTTGCAGTAAATGCCGTAATAATTCTCCATCTGTTCCTTTCTCCCGAACGCTGTCGGGCAATGATTTTGTGTCACATATTCTGCTGAAATGAAGTGTCTGATTCATAGTCGTCCTCTTTCTGTCCGAGGGCGATTTTCTTCTGCCGTTCCTTCGCTGACTGTTTTCTGTCCCGGGGACTGCGCATGGTTGTACTGTCCCTTATCGGAGTGTCATATCCAAGAGTCCCCACTGCCTGAAGCAACTGTATAATACCGCCAGCAACACCAACAGACATATCGGAATTATCAGCCATGCCGGAGACGGATGTGGGAGGAGTGATATGAGTTTTGAAAGCGAGAAATGTCTCTCTTTCTCTTTCCCAGCCAGTTGTACCGTCCGATTCAGCGCAGACACTTCCTCCTTGATCGAATCCAGCTGCGTCCGCACTGGAATCATCTTCAGTCGATCGTATATTCCGGACAGAAAAGAAGTCTGCCTTGTCAGTGCTGCATTCAGCATATCCAGTTGATCCATCAGTTGCTGCCACTCTTTCTCGGTGGGGTGTATTTCTGTCGGTTGTTCGCTCGGAAATACTCGTTTCGGTCGGTTCAGCTCCATAAGCTCTTCCATTGATAAGTTCCGTTCGGATTTTGAATTCATGTTCCATATTCTCCTTAAGATATTTGTCTCCGAACAGCAAACGGTCGCGGCACTGCCAGCCGCTCGGAATGGTATATGTTAGATTCTTCCTTGTTTCTTCCCAACGAACCCGACAACCCTCGCTCTCAATCAGATAGATAAATTCTTCCCTGTTGGAAGCAAAGCGCATGCAGTCGTTGATGATGTTCATCAGCATAAGCTTATTGCTTTTTCCTCTGGCCGCCACACGATATTCTGCCGCAGACATGTTCTTCCCCTTGCCGTTCGCTGCCGGATTGAAGACAGGCAGAGAAAAAGATGCACATACCTGGTCGTTACATTTCCGAAGTTCCTCCAGTTGTTCCCTTGCCAAATGCAGTTTCTTGCCCGTCTCAAAGCTGACTGAGTTGACAAGAAAATGAGAATGTATATGGTCACGGTCAATATGTGTGCACACCAGAACCTCATGTCCGTCGAAGTATTCTGCCAGCTTAACAGCGGCAGCGTGGGCTGTAGCAGGATCGACCTGTGCGCCCTTCGGGAAGCTTTGAACCATGTGGTAAAACAGAACACCATCGGTCTTGTGATAGAGCAGCTTGGTATTAAGAAAATCATGATACACACTTTCAGGGCGGCAGTTGACTCCGCTGATCAGGGCACGACCGTTCAGCAGCGTTTTCTTTTCCTGCATGATGTAGCGCATGACCAAACCCATCATTCCCCGACTCTGTCTGCGTTTGTAGTTGGTGAAGTGAATAATAGCCATGGTCTACCACCTTTTTCTTTCCTGAATAGCCTGTAATCCTTTGCTGATTTGACACAGCTCTTCAGCGCAGCGATCCAGATACACCGTTTGGATTCTGCCCATATGAGCCAGCGTAGTCAGCTGATTGAGATTGTTCCCTATGGCTTTCAGCTGTCTGATCATTTCTTTAAGATCTTCGACAACAATCATCTGCTTTCCCAGACAGCAGGCGGTAACATATTCGCTGTCGGACAGTCCTGCCTTATCTGCATTGCTTTTCAGAGCAGCAAGGTCATCGGACGAAATTCGTATACTTAACACTTTGTCTTTCGTTGTAATATCTCCTTTTCGTTTAGTGGGTCTGGGCTGCGCCCGGATAGAATAAACAGCGGAGGTCTGCTGCGGTCAAAGTACAGACAAACGCGATGCTGGCACCTCTCCGGAGAGAGGTATTCTTCGCGGAATAATCACACCCGCAGCACCCCCTCAAAATCGCGCGTACAGGGCTTTTGCCGCGAGACCGGGGTTTACCCTACCTCGTCGATAATCGCTCCAAAATCGCCCTCAAAAGCCTCGACAGGGTCGGTAGGGTCGATCCCCTCGGGTGCGTCACTTGCGGCACGATGAAGCTCGATTATGCGCCTGCCGTTGCTTCTTCTTATCACCGCAGAGATACCGCTTCTCCTTAGACAATCAATGCTTTTCCGGATTTGACCTGATATCTTTTTCGGTGTTATTCCCTCAACGCCATCAGGGTCGATCTTTTCGGACAATTCGGTTGGAGTGCCGATATACTCGCTCTGCTCGTTCATAAACTCTGCAACAAGGCGCACTATGCTCCCACCAAGCATCTCCGGCTGATCTCTCGTATCCGACACCATCTGCCACACATTATCTTCCCCTCTCTCAAGCTCAATTTCACGGTACTCAATGTCTCTGCCTACACAATGAAGAACTGCGTGTGAACTACCTCTTTGTTTTTCCACAAGGGTGAAGCTTGAATCTACCGCACCGCTGATAGCGGTAGTTCCCGATATGCGATTGAACACATCGTCGGCTTTTTCCTTTCGCAGATGATGGATCAGCAGAACCGCAACACTATGCCTGTCCGCGATTTTCTTAAGCGCAGACAGGTCGTTGTAGTCACTTGCATAGCTGTAATCACCACCTTTCGTTCCACGAATCATCTGCAGAGTATCAATGATAATAAGAACCGTATCACGATGCTCGGTGATAAATCGCTCCATCTGTTCCTCCAGACCTCTGCCGAGAATATAGCTTTCGGTGCAGAAGTGAACATCAGAGGAAGCATCGTCACCGATATCGTACAAGCGATTCTGAATACGTCTGGTGGAATCCTCGAGGCAAAGATATAGCGTTGTGCCTTGCCTCGTTTCCATTCCCCAGATTGGTTCTCCTTTGGCTACCATCACTGACAGCCACAGTGCCAACCATGACTTTCCAACCTTGGGCGAGCCTGCAAGAATATGCAGTCCGGGAGAGATGAGAGAATCAACCACAAAATTCAGCGGCTCAAGCGGCATGCTCATCAAACTCTCTCCGTCAATGGTTTTGAATCGTTTTTCCTGAATAATATCTACCTCCAGCTTTATTTTGTAAGGGGCGTAGTCTCCGTGCCGTGTTCTCGCTCCTTCGCTTGATTATTCTATGTGTTTTGATATAATTAGACTATCGCAAGACAGTGTCAAAATAGATATAAGACAAGGAGAAAACAATGCCTCTTGGAATCAACCAAAGCAACTTCCTTTCACACTTTACTCTGGATGTCTTGCAAGACAAGGTGTACTATAACGAAAAGGAATATCCTGCCGGATACTTTGCTGCAGATATCCTCAATGCTCCCGATGATGTCATGAGTGAAATGCTGTATGCAGGCAAGGAACTGCTCAATCTGACTTCTTCCATATCGAATGCAGAGAAAGCAACAATTCTTCCTGTTGCATCCTCTCTCAAGGAACATATCCTTGCAGTCACCGAGCGTATCTGGACGCTGCCGCCTTTCTGCTTCAACGATATCGAGGAGGAACGTAAGCTGATCGATGTTATGCTGGAGGAGGAATCGCTGGATTCTCTCGATATACCAAATTCCGCAGGCAAAGCATTTTTCCTCAACTATATACAGTCCGCCATACTTGTTCCTGTGGCACTCCAGCACTTTAACTTTGCCGGTATGTTTTTCGAAAAAGGATTTCTTCGCCGGCTTAATAAACGAGATGAGACACACTTTGTCACCGCCGCACATGATTGTTTTACCAGCGATTTATTCTGGCATGAAATGGATCGGCTTCCGATGAGCAATGTAGAGCCGTTCTCCGTCTCACCGGAGATGCGTTCCTCTTATGTATTCGCCCGTCATCCAAGGCATGAAAAAGAAATGATATTCGTCAACCGTTATTTCTTTGCCAGTGCGATGAGCTTTTACACCTTCGATCTGTTCAACGGTCTACAGCACGGACACGCACCGAGTCAGTGTGTCGGATGTAATCGGTACTTTTTGACCACCGACAGACATATGCCAAAATACTGTGACGGTCAAGCACCTCAGAATCCGCAGCTCACCTGCAGACAATACGGAGCAATGATGCAGCAGAAGGAAAAGAACAAGCATCATCCCATATACCGTCTTTTCTCAACACGCACCAACACCATACGCAAACATCACGAGCGCGGAAAGATATCCGACAGCCTGCGCCGTGAAGCGATTTGTATTGCCGAGACCTATAGAGACAAAGCGTTGATGGATAACGCATACGCGTCCGACGGCTACGAGCGGGACATGGAGCAGGAACACATTTACGCCGAAGCAAGAAAGAGACTACCGTAACAAGGAAAACACCTAATGTCAGCAAATACATATTCCGTTCCCGGAGATCGCCCGAGCAACGAGGAGCTTGCACGGCGGATACAATCCGGGGATAAGAAAGCAGAGGAAACACTGATAGTCAATAACGAAGGCTATCTCAGGCAGCTTGCCCGAAAATTATCTTCGTCGGGCGAAGCAGATGATCTTATACAGGAGGGTGCGCTTGCGCTTCTGAAAGCAGCCCGCAGATTCGATCCATCCCACGGAACCAAACTGCTCACCTATGCAACTCCTGTAATCGAGGCTGCAATGTTTAACTGCTCCGCACAGCAATCATCGTTCAGTATTCCTCCCGGCAGATACAATCAGCTCCGTAAGGTCGCACGCATATGTGATGAGTCTGAATGCAAAACAGAAGACCATCTTATCCGCACTGTCTGTGAAAAGCTGAAGGTATCCGAAAGGGTGGCGGCAGCGCTGCTGAAACAATACCGTACCGTGTTTCATACCCAGCAGCTGAACAGCGATTCATTTGATAATTCCTCTTTGACCGTAAGCAGCAGAAATGCTCCTGTTGACCACGCAGAACGATTGGAGCCCCTGTACCGTAAAATGGCGGCGATCCTCAACCCGAGAGAGCTTAATCTGGTGCGGTATCATCTTGGACTTAACCAGCCGAACGGACAGAAAATGACCTTTCGCGAACTTGCCATCAAGCTCAACTATAACAGTCCGAGCGGTGCAGAGAAGGCATACAAGAGGGCTATCGAAAAATTGAAAGCCGCTCTGCGCTCCGGAGGACAAAAATAGCTTAGAAATAGCTTATTGTAAGAAAGACCGGGCCGGAAAGAGAAAAATCATGGTTGGCTGCCCATCGTTTCATGAATACAATAAGAGCCACCACACCTGTAGATCGGGAGTGGTGGCTAGCAAGAACATTATCGAAAGGTAGATCGATAAAAATGAAATCAGATAAGAAAAAATTTTACCAAGATTTTATCAAGGGTACGGTTTTGAAAATGAGTCAAGCAACTTTCGCTCAGTGGAGGGATACCTTGGTTGACCACTATATTTGGTTTTCTTTTATCTCCACAAACGAGATCAGCCAGACTGTCATGGCCGAGAAATTGTGTGATTATTTTGAGAAAGCAGAGCTCAATACCGGGAAACCCTTTGAAAAGCTTGTTGATAAGTATTTCTCAAACTTGGATTCTATCGTATCGGGAAGAGTAGCTAAGACTCCGCAGCAAACTAAAAAAGACAGCACTCCTCCACCTGTCCCCCGTGCTAGAAAGTATTACGACAAAGCACAGGAGATTAGGAAACGCAGCCTTAAGACTAGCGTAATGATTGATTACACACGGATTATGATGTGCCTGTATGCTGAAATCATAGCAAATGGAGGAAAAGAGATTCGGGACCTAGACTATGCAGTCGATTCCTTGAAGATAGCTGACATTATTGCTTCCATGCAGAAGGAGCAAAATGTTCTTCCGTTTAATGTAGCAGCCATAAAAAAATTTGACAGCGCTGATCCGTATAGTGCCGATGTTGTCACGTTCGTTCTTGCAATCACATTGTTATACAAAATCGTAGACAATAGCTTAGAAGGAGGAAACGGAGATGAGTGAGGCGATTCTTGTTAACGCTTTGGAACAGTTGTTTCCTTTTCTTAATGAAAAGAACGTGCTTGAGATTGCTGTTCGCGACAGTAAAAAAAGATTTAAAGCGTTTCAAAAAGTTGCCCTTGATGGTCTTGGTCGTGGTGAAGAGCAAGCTCTGGTGAGTAAGGCTGTTCAAGTACTGAATGCAAATACGGGTATGGCACAAAAAAGCCTGCAGATGATACAGAATGTGGCTAAGCTGCAGCAGTTAGGACTAGTCTTGAACGGTTTGAACTTATGTGCTACCTGTGCCGGATTCGCAGTAATGTATGCGAAACTGGACAGCATGAGCGCTGAAATAAACCGGCAGTTTCTTCAGTTGCAAAACATGATGAAACAAGGACATGACCTTCAGACTAGTTATGAGTTCGACAAAGTTCTGTCGGAGCATATGAATATGATGGACTGCAGAAGAACTAAGAAGCCTTATTCAGAAGAAAAAATGCGTGAGCTTGTAGATGCCGAATTCAATGTGCTCAGACTATTGATCGGTGTTGCCGATAAAGGATTGGCTGCTGATCGCCAGAATATGATCTTGTCAATCTTCTCCATGTTGTCGATGTTCACCGTCTCCTTGTGCTATTTTGACGAACAGTATTATTTCAATAATCGCAGCGTACTGGGCGATAAAGATGTGTGGCATTCTTCTCATCAAAACTGGATGAGCGTGTTTGACAACCTTTCATCTGATTGGTTTGTAAAGATGCTTCAGGATTATGCGATGTTTGAGACGAACCTGAACACCTTGGGTGTCGATACATATTATTTGTCGCTTGTTGAACAAATCCACGATTCAAGGCAAAGAATTGAGGATAATCAGAAGCTCATCATCTCTATTGCTGATGTGGAGATTCTGCACAGTGTGCATGATACTGTGAATGGTAATATTGAAAAAGACATCGAGACAGCATTTATCGAAGCATATACTGAGGAAGGACTGACCGTACCGCAGGATTTGTTGTCAGAGGCATTCCGCATGGCCGGAGTAGCATAGCACCGGAGAATAATTACATGAATATTGATGTGAAAAACGCTTTAGACAGAGTGTTTGATGCATGCAACAGAATCAAATCTTTGTTTGCTAAAGATGAAAAGTACTGTCAGATAACAGAATATGTGGTAGAAGATATTTTCGACTTTATCAATGCCGTTTCTTTAGTCGGAGCAGAAGAACGATTTCAGTATTTTAATGAGGTGTATTTGAAGGGAAGCTATTTTGACCATAGTTTTGAAACGGCTCAAAGAAGTATTCCCAAAACCCTACCGCTGTTTTATCAGGTTGATTGCCGGGTAATGAATGGCTATGGTGTAAAGACCGTTAATCTGTTTATTGCTCTTCTGACCGAATTAGGTAAATATTTTTTATTCAGCAAGCATGATAAAAAAGAGATTGACGCAAAAGCATTTACAGATTACATCCATAGAATAAATGATTATGTCTCTGCACAGGAACGCCTTTCCAATGAACGCCAAAATGACGTTAAAGAACGCATTCATAATATTGATTCTTCTGCCACGGAAACATCAGAAATTTCTGATGTGACAGATGCCCCGGAGAATGTATCGACAACAGAACCGCTTGAAACGCTTGAAGAACTCCTAAATCAATTGAATAACTTGATTGGACTTTCAGAGGTAAAGCAAGAAGTGAAGTCCCTCATCAGCATGATAAAAATGAAAAAGCTACGCGATGCGAGAGGGCTCAGATCTGCCAATATTTCAAAACACTTAGTATTTCTTGGAAATCCCGGCACCGGCAAGACAACTGTTGCCAGATTGATAGCCAAACTATATAAACAACTGGGCGTTTTAGAAAATGGGCAGCTGGTTGAAGTAGATCGCGGAGGCCTCGTTGCGGGTTATGTTGGCCAAACTGCCTTAAAAACACAAGAAAAGATCGACGAAGCAATGGGTGGTGTCTTATTTATTGATGAGGCTTATACCTTGGCAAAAGGCGGATCTGATTTTGGACAGGAAGCAATTGACACAATACTTAAAGCCATGGAAGATATGCGTGATCGATTCGTTGTGATCGTCGCCGGGTACTCTGAGCCCATGGAGAGATTCTTAGAATCAAACCCAGGTCTGAAGTCTCGATTCAACAAAAACATCCAGTTTGCAGATTACTCAAAGGAAGAACTGATTTCGATTCTACATTCGTTCTGCTCACAGAATGACATGATAATCACATCTGAAGCCGAACAGCATATTGACCGTTATTTAGAGTGGCTGATTGCTAATAAGCCAGAAAATTTTGCAAATGGTCGAGAGATGCGCAACCTGTTTGAAACCATGTATTCTTATCAAGCCAATCGTCTATCTGAGCAAGCCGATATTTCAGATGAGGATTTAACTAACTTAACCGTAGCCGATCTTCCTCCGTTCGTATTAGAGCGAAGGGGGTGAGTCATTTTGTTACGCTTACCGGCATATTCTTGAAAAATATGCCGGTAACTCGTTTATTCTTCTATCGGCTCTGTGTCGGATTTTATAGGGAGCAGGGCTTCGGCTGTGAGCTGCAGCCCAAGCCGGAATCCCAGCGTGAATGCAGTAACCTCGTTCACGCTGTTCAGGTCACTTGAGCTGCCCACAAACCGGTCAAAAATCGCTTTCTGGGCGGGTGTAAGCGTCGCTGCCAGTGTATCCTCGCTCTGCGTCAGAGTCCCCAACAAGCGGTCATATTCGCTGCCACGCCGCACGCTGCGTTCGCTTGGGTTGATGTTGCCGTAATATAGGTTTTCAATCGTGCTGTTCATATCCGTCGCCTCCATGGTAATGGACACCATATCAGAAAACCTTTCCTGTTTCCATACTTAGGCTGAAGTGTTAGCAATTAAGTAACAAAGTTGGTATAATGTCCTCTGTGGGAGCATGTCTTTTAACTCTATAATCAAACATTGTTGAAAACGGCACGAACAAAGGGCAGTCGCAACGTAATCCCGTTGTGATTGCCCTTGTTTGAATTAGTGTTCTCGTTTGATAAAACATCGAATTAGTAGGAGAAAATATATTCCCGGACTAATCATGATGGGTTAGTCCGGGAATATGGGGCCGGTGAGGGGATTTGAACCCCTGGCCTACTGATTACGAATCAGTTGCGCTACCACTGCGCCACACCGGCAAATATACCGGGGATTGGATTATCCGATCCCCTTTTTGTTTTATTGAAAAATAGTCTGCCTTACGAACAACCCGTGACCTGCTCATTACGAGTGAGCTGCTCTGCCATTGAGCCACAGTAGCGGACTGTCATATTGTCAGTAGAGTTCAGCCAGCCGATCTTCGGTCAGACTGCATTCTTCGGAGACGCGGATGTAGGTTTCGGTCACATCCTTCTCCACCCATTCTCCTTCGGACTTCACATGATCTTTGTAATCAAGCGTAACCTGACCGTTTTCCTCCGTGATCCAGATGGTAACTTTCCAACTCGGAGACAAAGGGAAGTATCTGTACTCAAATTCTACCGCATGGCGACCTTCCCTGAGGATCACACGACCTCTTTTGCTTCCGTTCATATATAGAACAAGTTCTTTATCTTCCCTGAAGATTTCCTGATAGCGAAACTCAACAACCCGGTCGTCAGCGTCATAACCGTCGCTGTAATCATCGGCAAGGATCCATGTCCCACCCAGTTCTGCGCGAGTGCAGGCATGCGAAACGCAACTGCAGACATATCCCGTCAGGACCAGCAGAATCATAACACACATAACCGACATTCCGCCGACAAATCTGCGCCAGAGATATTTGTCCACTCCACGTTGTTCTTCCTCGGTATAATCGCCATTGTAATAGCCGTTGCTGAAGCTGTCGAACAGTCGCGAATTGTGCCTGCCCATCCTTTTCACCCCACAAAATTCGCAATTAAACATATTCTTATGCATGAACAATGACCCGCTTATTACGAGTGAGCTGCTCTGCCATTGAACCATAGCAACGGACTGTCAAATTGTCAATAAAGCACGGCGCGCTGTTCCTGCGTCAGTTCGCAGTCTCCGGAAATCCGGATATACACCTGCAACCGCCACGCATCGGGCGATGAGAAATCAAACAACCGGTTGCTCTGCCCTTCGATGATCAGCAGGTTGTTTTCCATTCTGACTTTATCTGCGGCTTTGCTTAGGTAGTTCATGTCCGGAACGGTGGAAATTCCGCGTTTTTTGCCGTCAATAACGAGGTAGCCCTTGTGGCTGCCGTTGACGAAAAAGGAACCGTCATTCCTGAACTCCACGTACATATCGTCGAAGTCAAAGCCGTTGTAGTAATCCTCCCGCAGCACCCACGTGCCGGTGATTCCCGAACGGGAACAGGATTCTGTGGTCACGGAAGCAACAACGCCGATCAGCACACAGATAATCAGAAGCAACGCACCGCCAAGAGCGGCGGCGGTTCTGCCGTCAGACTTTTCTTTTTTGAAAAAGGCCCGGATTTTCTCCAGCATCAGCCCTCAGCTCCTGATATGATTCAGCCGACAAGGCTCATAATCCAGCCGAAAAGGAATATCGCAGCGAATATGCCAAGAACAATTCCCGCGCAGAGTACGCGGCGGTCAAGCAGCTTCTTTCCCGCTGCATCGCCGTTTTCAATGCGGCTCTCGTTGTATTCGACAGAAGCTGTCATCATCCTGTTGGGCATCATATCGCTCCTTTCAGCTATGACCGCGGTCGGCAGCACTATGCCTGATCGCATTGTTTCAATTATACTGAGATGCGTTCCTTTTGTCAAGACGGGATAACATCAGCCGAGGAGCCTTGCGATGTATTCATTCTGCCATTATTTTCTCAAAAAATCCCATATATCCGCCCATCGTCAAAAAAACACACAACCAATCGGCAATAATGTCTTGACATAACAAGAAAATGCGGTTATAATCATTTCAATTGAGTTGTTCGGCAAGGTTCGTTCGCTCAAGCGTAAGCACAATGCGGAGGGAGGGATTAGTTAATGTCTTCAGAGATCAGAATCAAGGATAATGAATCTCTCGAGAGCGCACTCAGACGTTTCAAGAAGTCTTGCGCCCGCTCCGGTGTCATCCAGGAGGTCCGCAAGAGAGAGGCCTATGAAAAGCCCTCTGTCCGCCGCAAGAAGAAGTCCGAGGCTGCTCGTAAGCGCAAGTATAAGTAATTATTTGTGCTGATCGACCCCGCCGGATAAATACGGCAATCAATCGAGCGTGTCTGGTTTGTCCGGCACGCTCTTTTTATTTTCCAGTTTACTCAGGTCTGAAAGGACGGTAATATATTATGATAAGACATATCGTTATGTTCAAGTTCCACGAGGAAGCTGACGGACGTACCAAGTCCGAAAACCTCGCCATCGCCAAGGATATGCTGGAGAAGCTGATGGGCGTTGTGCCCACCCTTCGCTCCATGGACGTACAGCTCAACGACGAAGCTGCCAACACCGACAATTACGACCTTATTTTGACAGCTGAATACGATGATATGGAAGGGCTGAACGCCTACGTTGTCCACCCTGCCCATAAGGAAGTCGGCAAATTCATGGGCAAGGTGCGTATTTCCCGCGCCAGCATTGATTACGAATTCTGATCCGGCGGGAGGATAGATCATGCCAATATTTGCACCACGGCTCATGCTGGGCAAGATGATAGACATTACCCCTGAGCTGCTGCGCACGCTGAATATCAGTGCGCTGCTGCTGGACATCGACAACACCATGACCACCCACGACAACCCTGTACCCGCGCCGGGTGTAACCGAATGGATCGCCCGTATGCAATCCGAGGGCTTTAAGCTGGTGGTGGTTTCAAACAACTCGGAGGAGCGGGTCTCCCCTTTCGCCGAGCTGATTGGCCTTGATTTTGTCAGCAAGGGTAAAAAGCCTCTCCCCTCCGGATTCCGCCGCGCCTGCGAAAAGCTGGATGTGCAGCCGCGAAGCGCTGCCGTGGTTGGTGACCAGATTTTCACCGATATTCTCGGCGGCAACCTGCTGGGAGCATACACCATCCTCACCGAGCCGTACCAGATGGAACACATGACTTTCTTCAAAATCAAGCGTGCGTTGGAAAAGCCGGTCATAGCCGGTTACCGGCGCAGAGCCGAAAGGCGCACAAAGAAACAGTAACAGAAAACGGCTGCCGCAGAACAGAATCTGCGGCGGCCGTTTGATTTTGCTGTATGTCGCAGCTTTACCAGCGAATCTCCTCACTGAGGCGACCCATGGTGCTGCCGATTGTGTTGCCGTCACGATCAAAAATCACACGCTCATAGTGGGTGGCGCGTTCAATATCCTCAGGCACATAATTGCCGCTTGCGTCCACGACGTAATAATAGGTCATGAGGAAATCACCCTCGGGCAGGTCGCAGCGCGAAAAGGTACGCTTGACCTGCTGCGCTCTGACCTTTACTGTGGGTTTCACTCTTGCGTTGACTTTGATGACACGCGTGGTATGCACATCTGCTTCCGCGCGTCTGACTTTTGCCCCCATCTTTTGTTCCCCCTGTATCGTTAATTATATTAAGTATAGCACACACACAGAAAAATGCAAGCAATACCGCAAAAGAACCATATACTCCCTTTCTAAGCGAAACTTGATCTGCTCCGGTAGCATATACGAAAAGAAATCCGGAATATACATTTCCCATACTGCAAGCGACCGTAAATATATAAGCAATATCGCCCACTCTCCCGAAAGAATTTTGACCGTTACATAGAAGAAACTTGCACCCATTTGGACAAAACTACGAAAAAAGTTCGTTTGTCCCGAAAAAAAGGCTTGCAAAACCAAGTGATTTTAGATAGAATGTATAAGTAAAGGTTTAGAGTAGCCGATATACTTCCGGCTGCGGATTACAGGGATCCGGCGGGCTTTTTATCGTCGGGATACTTTAGGATAATTGTTGCCGGACTTCCGGCGGATAAGGAGATATGTATATGGCCAACAGACTGTTTCAGGGAGTAGTTCATCAGATGCGCGATACCATCGACCGCACCATCGGTGTCGTTGATGATTCCGGCGTTGCCATCGCCTGCAGCGATCTCACCCTTTGCGGCGAGGTGTGCGAAAACGTTACCGCCGAGCAGATTTGCGGTTCGGAACCTTTTGTTGCTGCCGGATACAGCTATAAGCCTTTTGGCGGTCACCCCCACGCAGAGTACGCCGTTTTTGTCGAAGGTACAGACGAGCAGGCAGCCAGCTATGCTGCAATCCTCGCTGTCTCCCTCAACTCCATCAAGCAGTATTATGACGAAAAATATGACCGCGGCAATTTCATCAAGAACGTCATTCTCGATAACATCCTGCCCGGCGATATCTATCTCAAGGCCCGTGAACTTCGCTTCAACGCTGACGTAAGCCGCGCTGTCCTGCTTATCCGGATCACCACCAGAACCGACATGACCACCTTTGACATTGTCCAGAACCTGTTCCCGGACAAGTCCAAGGATTTCGTCATCAACATCAACGAGACCGACATCGCTCTGGTCAAGGAAATCCGTCCCGGTATCGATGTCAGAGATCTTGAAAAGCTGGCCCGTTCTATCGTTGACACCCTTTCCAGCGAGTTCTACACCCATTGCGTCGTCGGTATCGGTAGTACCGTTACCGGAATCAAGGATCTCGCCCGTTCCTTTAAGGATGCTCAGGTAGCTCTGGAGGTAGGCAAAGTATTCGACACCGAAAAGCCCATCATCAGCTACGAGAATCTGGGTATTGCCCGTCTGATTTATCAGCTGCCCACCACACTCTGCGAGATGTTCCTGCGCGAGGTATTCAAGAAAGGATCCATTGAGAATCTGGATCAGGAAACCCTGTTTACCATTCAGAAGTTCTTTGAGAACAACCTGAACGTTTCCGAGACCAGCCGTAAGCTGTTTGTCCACCGCAACACTCTGGTCTATCGTCTTGAGAAGATCAAGAAGCTGACAGGTCTGGATCTGCGTGAGTTTGACCACGCTATCGTATTCAAGGTAGCTCTGATGGTCAAGAAGTACCTCACCGCAAACCCCACCAAGTATTAATCGTGTATATTAAAAAGTGCTGCCGCATGATTGTGCGGCAGCACTTTTTCTTTCAAAATTATTCTATTATCCGAGGAATACTGCGAAGATACTCTTTGCCCAGCCCAGCCATTCGGGCACACAGTAGCGAAGCAGTTCCCTGACCTGCTCAATTTCCGCACCGTTCAGATTGCCTGTCTTGCTGAAGAGCGAACCATGCGCTCGGCTGATTCCGATCGCTATCATCGCCCGGGCTTCGTCACCGATGGCGGCGTATTTGCCTATGGCCAGCGCGCCGACCGCCAGTTCACCAACAGCAACGCCTCCCAGAGAGAATATGCCAAGGCTGAACGCGCCCACGCTGACTATTCCCACGGCGAAAGAACCGAAAGCGAGCAGTCCTGCAGTCAGCACGCCCATAGCCAGCAAACCCAGCGAAAACACACCAAAGGACACAACGCCCATAGAGAAAAGGCCAAAGGAGAAAATCCCCCTTGCTCTCAGACCAAAGGCAAAAATACCCTTTGCGTTCCTTCCGATGTGGTAGAGCGGCAGGCCGAGGATGGATATCTTGCTGATTCTTTCTTTCGGGAAACGGACCCGCACGGTAAACAGAGACTCCTTTTCCTCCTCCGGTTCAGCTTCATCACACCGAACCCCTGTGCCGGAGGCGTCAACCACATCTTCTTTCAGCAGATAATCCACCGAACAGCCATACAGTTCGCTTATTCGTATGAGCTTTTCCGTCTCAGGAAAGGCAAGATCCGACTCCCATTTGCTGACCGCCTGTCTGGATACGCCAAGCAGTTCTGCCAGCTGCTCCTGAGTGTAGTTGTTTTCTTTTCTAAGTCTCGCAAGCTTATCTCCTGTTGTCATTTCTTCGATCTCCCTTATTTATTTTCTGTTTGACTTTTCATGTCACGGAAATCATATCAGATTGCTGTTTATCCGACCACCAACCTGCGGTATCAATATGTAAGCTGTAGGTTGCATTGGCTTGGTTGTGCGCTTTTTTCAACATCAACCATATCTGCAAAAGAAACGGAAAACGGAGCTGTCGTTATTCGGCAGCTCCGTATATTCTGTGACTTATCCGGCGTAGCCGTAGATGAACCATTCATTATTGTAGCGGTAGACCAGCATGGAACCGGTCTCGCGGCCTTCCTCGTTATCGAATCCGACATCAAACCATACGGTGGCTTCAACGATACGGGCCATGTCAACCACCGGCTCATTTTCCGTGTCGATGCGGAACTCCTCGTTAAGGGTCTCCAGATATTCATCGGCGTTGATGACGGCGATGTTCTCGCTGTCGTACATCATCTTCGCATGGCTGCCGAACTCCTTGTCGGTAGCGGCCACATTGCTCTTCATCAGTTCCACAAAATCGTCTCTTGTGGCACCGTTGGCCTGATTGAGCTGACGCAGACGGCAATCGCTGCACATAGCATCAGCCATGGTTTCGTAATCTCTTGCCGAGTAGGCATCGAAGTAGGTAGTCAAAGCCTTGATTGCGGCGTGATCATCCTCTGTGAGCTGATCGGCGGGAATGGCCTGAGGAGTCTTGTCAAGATGCTCGGGCAGACCGTTGAACAGGCAGCCGGAGAGGCTGCACACCGTCACGATAACCATAGCCAGAGCCAGCATGACACGCAGACTGTTATTCATACGCTTTTTCATTATAATATTACCCTCACCTGATTAATGTCAAAGGGATCAGACAGCGAAAACGTACCACTTGCCGTCGTACTTGTAGAGGCGCAGCTCCATCTTTGTGCTCTCCAGCTCGGACACATCGGCACCGCTGACCAGATCGCCGCTGCTTGTCACATCGCTGGCACTGGCGACAGCGTTTGCCTTCATGCTGACCTGACCGATACGGGCAGCCTGTACCTTTTCGCCGCTGCCGACAGCCAGAGCCTCAATCTCAGCCTTAAGCTGATTGAACTGCTCCTCGCTTGCCTCGGATACAGTGTATTCGTAATCGAGGTAGAAAACTCCGCCGGCGGACTGCTTCATTTCATCAATGGCAGTCTGGAAACTGCCGGCAAGGAAGCTCTTGTCCTTGCCGTTGCTCTCAAGGAAAGCGGCAACAGCGGGAGAGTAGGTGACATCAGCCAGCTTCGCGGCATCACCGGTGTTGAATCCGTTCAGATAGGCTTCGATAGCATTGTTGGCGGCAGTGGCATCGTCAATCACCACGACATCAGCGCCGGAAGCAACGTCGGCACCGGACACGGTGTCGGATGCGCTGGTGGTTACAGCGGGAGTGGTTTCGTTATTCTGGGGAGCCGCGGGAGCGGCAAAGCAGCCGGTCATGGATGCCACGATGACGATAGCGGCGGCAGCTGCCAGCAGCTTGCGGGTAAGTGCGTTTTTCATTAGTCTTTCCTCCGTGCGCGGCAGATCGATGCCGCGATTCTTTCCGGCCGCGCCGCACATTCTCCTTTGCGGACCACAATGCGGCACGTCCTTTATTTTCTGCATCCGATGTCATTCCTCAGACGGTTACATCATCCACAGTATTTTACAAAATAATCATTGTGCGGCGCTGCCGATGGCTTCGCCCATTTTTACCGCGGTCTCAAGTCCTCTGGCGGTGTTTGACAGGAATTCCGGATCCAGCTGCACCCTGCCTTTTTTCAGCAGCAGCACAATGGTGGAGCCTCCGAACTCAAATCTGCCTTTTTCCTCTCCGCGGACAAAAGACGCGTGCCGGTGGTTGTTGCAGATGCGACCAACCATCATGGCCCCCACTTCCACCTGCACCACATCGTCAAAATTGTCGGTGTGCAGCACGGTGTATTCTCGTGAGTTTTCCTTATATATATCGCTGACCTGCAGGGCGATAGGATGCACTGTATGCAGACACCCCCTAAGGAATATATTATCCTCTTTGCTTCCGCTGTCAATATAGCAATATCTGTGGTAGTTATCCACCGCCAGACGGAAGATCAGGCACAGACCGCCTTCATACTGTTCCGCAAGTTCTTCCGAACGCAGCAGTCCGGCAACGGTGTAACGTCCGCCCTTGATGGAAAAGCTGCTGTCGGGCTGAATTTCATAAGCCGACAGACGGGCATCACATGGGGCAATAAGCGCCTGCGGGGAGTTGTCCACCGGACGGGCACCGTCTTTTACGGTGCGGGTAAAAAAATCGTTGAAGCTGCGGTATTTGCGCTCCGGATAGTCGCTCATGTCGATATTGTTGCTCCTGATAAAACCGCTGACATGCATTGCTGACAGGCGACCGTCCATATACCATCCGGCAAGCTTTGACACCCACGGACGCACCAGCAGTCCTTTGAGTATTACCCTGCCGAAGCCGGTGTTATAGAGGAATTTCTGCATTCCTGACAGCTCGCTGCCGGGATGACTTGTGATCCGGCTGCTCATCGGGAAGCGATACCGGAAATGAGGCTTTCACCGAAAATGATGAACGCCAGCTCAATAGCGCCAAGCACTCCCATTACGATCATTCCCCTGCCGCTGGGCTTGCCGAAGCGGATCCGGCTGATGAACAGAATACCACTGATTACCAGCACAGCAGACAGGACGTAGGTCATTACGCTGCCCAGCAGAAAACGGAACATATATACAGCCGGCAGAATAAGGGCGATGGTGGTAACCGGCATGCCTTCAAACTCAGTGCGGCGCTTGCCCTCGTTTTCCTTCTGACGGATCTCCTCTACCACGTTGAAATAAGCAAGGCGGATAAGGGCGGTCAGGGCGATAAACGCAGACGCTCCGGCTGCCACCGGAAGTCTCCAGCCTTCTATGCCGCAGTCACGCACCCATGTGGCAAAAAGGATTGCCCCTGGCAGAACGCCGAACGCCATAAAATCGGAAAGCGAGTCGATCTGTATGCCGAAGCATTTTTCTTCACTGGTGCGGTTTTTCTTGGTGCGCGCGATAGGACCGTCCAGCATATCCAGAAAACCGGAAATCAGCAGACAGTACACCGCGGTGTCGGGTCTTCCCGCAGCGCACATAAACATTCCGCACAACGCAGACAGAACCGATATGTACGTGGCAATTACCGTGTAGTCGTAACAACCAAGCATTATTAACCCTCCGAAATTCCTCTTCATTTCCGCAGCCTGTAGCGCTGCGCTCCCTAATATGCATACATACTAATAATATGTATTTCATCAGCGTTTGTCAAATATTATTTTCTGCAGATACAGAAACCCGGTTAAAAAATGCAGTGCACAACGGCTTCCGTTTTTTTTTCTCACACTCTGTCGAAGCTGCAACAGGACTGTTTTAGGTAGTAATCTGCAAAAAACGCCCGTCATCGTTAATTAATTAACAATGTCACGTGACAGCATAGACGAAAACCGCAAAAACATGGGATTTTCACCGATTTGTGTTGTTAATGAATTAACAATCTCGAAATTTGATGTTGACAATCCGCGCTGTTTCACATATAATGAATGCAATCGCAATTCGAGCCGGACTGCACAGCTGCTCCGACGCTCGTTAACTATAATTTTCGGAGGTATTATCACCATGGCAAGAGTTTACAATTTTTCTGCAGGTCCTTCCATCCTGCCCGAGGACGTTCTCAAGCGCGCAGCCGCTGAAATGCTCGACTGCAACGGTTCCGGTCAGTCCGCTATGGAGATGAGCCACCGTTCCAAGGAGTATCAGGCAATCATCGACAACGCTGAGGCTCTGCTTCGCGAACTGATGAATATTCCCGATAACTACAAGGTTCTGTTCCTGCAGGGCGGCGCTCATCTGCAGTTCTCCATGCTGCCCCTCAACCTGATGAATAAGTCCGGCAAGGCCGACTTCGTCCTCACCGGTCAGTGGGCAACCAAGGCTCAGAAGGAAGCTGCCCGTTACGGCGAGGCCAATATCGTTGCTTCCAGCAAGGATGCCACCTTCTCCTACATTCCCAAGCTGGATAAGGCTACCTTCACCCCCGACGCTGACTTCTTCCACATCTGCGTCAACAACACCATCTACGGTACCCGTTTCACTGAGTTCCCCGATACCGGTAATGTTCCTCTGGTCGGCGACATCTCCAGCTGCATCCTCTCCGAGCCCATCGACGTTTCCAAGTTCGGCGTTCTGTATGCCGGCGCTCAGAAGAACCTTGCAGGTGCCGGTGTTACCATCGTCATCATCCGCGAGGATCTGATCGGCAACGCCCGTGAAGGCACTCCTACCATGCTGGACTACAAGATCCACGCTGATGCCGGTTCTATGTACAACACCCCTCCCTGCTACACCATCTACATCGCAGGTCTGGTTCTGGAGTGGGTCAAGGCTCAGGGCGGTCTGGAGGCTATGAAGGCCATCAACGAGAAGAAGGCTGCCATGCTGTACGATTTCCTCGACAATTCCGAGATGTTCAGCAACCCCGTCAACAAGGAAGACCGCTCCCTGATGAACGTCACCTTCGTCACCGGCAACGAGGAGCTTGATGCCAAGTTCGTCGCCGAAGCCAAGGCTGCAGGCTTTGTTAACCTGAAGGGTCACCGCTCTGTCGGCGGCATGAGAGCTTCCATCTACAACGCTATGCCTGTTGAAGGCGTTGAGGCTCTGGTTGAGTTCATGAAGAAGTTCGAGGCTGAGAATAAGTAATTAACCTATCGATTACGCACCGCATCCCGCGGAATATATATCAATATATTTTAGAAAGCGAGTATAATCATGGATAAGAAAAAGATCCTTACTCTCAATAAGATCGCCAAGGTCGGTCTTGATCGTTTCGGCGACAACTACACTATCGGTGATTTCGTAGAGAATCCCGATGGAATTATGGTTCGTTCCGCTGCCATGCACGACATGGAGCTTCCCGAGAGCCTGCTGGCTATCGCCCGCGCAGGTGCCGGTGTCAATAATATTCCCATCGACAGATGCACCGAGCAGGGTATCTGCGTTTTCAATACTCCCGGTGCCAACGCCAACGCCGTTAAGGAGCTGGTCATCGCCGCTCTGTTCCTGTCCTCCCGCCGCGTTATTCCCGGCGTTGAGTGGGCAAAGACCCTCAAGGGCAACGGTGCCGAGGTCGGCAAGATGGTCGAGAAGGGCAAGAGCCAGTTTGTAGGCCCCGAAATCAAGGGTAAGAAGCTGGGCGTTATCGGTCTGGGCGCCATCGGCGTTCTGGTCGCCAACACCGCCTACTCTCTGGGCATGGAAGTTCTGGGCTACGATCCCTACCTGAGCATTGATGCTGCATGGAGCCTCTCCAGACACACCCATCATGCTGCTTCTCTGGACGAGATCTACGCCGAGTGCGATTACATCACTGTCCATGTTCCTCTGAACAACGAAACCCGCCACACCTTCAATGCTGATTCCATCGCCAAGATGAAGGACGGTGTCCGTCTGATCAACTTCTCCCGCGGCGAACTGGCTGACACTCAGGCTATTATCAGCGCTGTGAACACCGGCAAGGTCGGCTGCTACGTTGTTGACTTCCCCAGCGACGATCTGCTGGGCGTTGACGGCATCATCGCTATCCCCCATCTGGGCGCTTCCACTCCCGAATCTGAGGACAACTGCGCTGTCATGGCTGCCGATCAGCTGAGCCGCTACCTCAAGTACGGTATCATCAAGAACTCCGTCAACCTGCCCGAACTGGATTGCGGCCGCGTTGAGGATCGCCGTATCTGCGTTATCCATCGCAACATCCCCAACCTGATCGCCACTCTGTCCGGCGTGCTCTCCGGCGAAGGCATCAACATTGAGAATATGCTCTCCAAGTCCAGAGGCGAGTACGCATACACCGTTCTGGATTTCGCCGGCAACCTCTCTGATGCAGGTATTGAGGCCATGAAGAACGTCGAAGGCGTCATCCGCGTTCGCGTTATCTGATTGATCCCCATTAATCACACGGAATATTAATTCCTCTTTATATCACGTTTTTTCGCAGACCAGCCGGATGCCTCGCAGCATCCGGCTGGATTTGCTTATGCCGGCATTCCGAATCATTTCTTTCGGGATGCCTTTTTTTGCGCTCAAGGCACGCCATCTGCGAACTGCGTATTTTTTTCGTCCCCTGGGCAATGCTATTGCTGTCGGATACTACGGCACATCATAACAAGAAACGGTGGTAATGAATATGTTTACATCTTTGCCCGACACCAACATCAGCGTTGTAACAGCCCGACAGGTCTTTGACTCCCGCGGTAATCCTACGGTTGAGGCACAAGTGCTCCTTGCCTGCGGCGCGCGGGGACGTGCAATTGTCCCCAGCGGTGCCTCTACAGGACAGTACGAAGCCCACGAGCTGCGTGACGGCGGAACTCCATTCGGCGGAAAGGGCGTCACCCGCGCGGTGGAGAACGTAAAGAGCGAGATCTTCCCCGCCCTGTGCGGACTGGACGCACAGCACCCGCGGCTCATTGACCGCACCATGCTTGAACTGGACGGCACGCCTGACCGCTCGCGGCTGGGCGCCAACGCGATTCTTGCCGTGTCACTTGCCTCGGCAAAGGCAGCAGCAGCCGCCTGCGACCTGCCCTTTTACCGTTGGCTGGGCGGTGTGAACGCAGTTACGATGCCCACCCCAATGATGAATATCCTCAACGGCGGCGCGCATGCCGACAACAGCGTGGATATCCAGGAATTCATGATTGTACCCAAGGGTGCGGGCAGCTTTGCCGAAGCGATGAGGATGGGCACAGAGGTTTACGCGGCTCTGAAAAAACAGCTGAAATCAAAGAATTACTCCACTGCTGTAGGTGACGAGGGAGGTTTTGCTCCTGACCTTGCAGAGGACGAAGAAGCTCTTCGGCTCATCTGTGACGCCATTGAAGCGGCAGGGTATCGCCCCGGTGATGATATATCCATCGCGTTGGATGCTGCAGCGGGTGAATGGGAGAATGGCAGCGGCTATCGCCTGCCGAAGCGCGGCGTTGACATGAGCTCCGGCCAGTTGTGCGATTACTTTGCTTCACTGTGCGCAAAATATCCCATTATCTCACTTGAGGATCCGCTTGGTCAGAACGATTTTGAAGGTTTTGCCCGTCTGACCTCCCGACTGAATGGCGTGCAGACCGTGGGTGACGATCTGTTTGTGACCAACACCGCCCGACTGCGCAAAGGTATCGAGCACAGTAGCGCCACCGCTATTCTTATAAAGCCCAATCAGATTGGTACGCTGACCGAAACTCTCGACGCAATACGAATGGCACAGGCGAACGGAATGTCGGCGGTAATTTCCCATCGCAGCGGCGAGACGGAGGATTCCACCATCGCGGACATCGCGGTGGCCACCAACGCCGGACAGATCAAGTCCGGCGCGCCCGCCCGCAGTGACCGCGTAGCCAAGTACAACCGTCTTCTGCGAATCGAGGCGCAGCTTATGCCTGACAAATCGCCTGCCGGAACGCTCTGACACCCGGAGGTTATGTATGGAGACTTTCCTTGAATATCTCAAAGCGTTTTTCGTGGGAGGCATGCTGTGTCTGATTGCACAGATACTCATCGACCGCACAAAGGTTACTCCGGGCAGGATTCTTGTGGGATATGTCACCACCGGCGTGGCGCTGTCCGCCATCGGTATCTACAAACCGCTGGTGGACTGGGCAGGCGCAGGGGCTTCCGTACCGCTCACCGGCTTCGGTCACGTTCTTGCCGAGGGAGTGAAAAAGGGTGTAAACGAAGACGGATTTCTTGGAATTTTCACCGGAGGGGTAACTGCCGCCGCCGCAGGCATCACCGCCGCAGTGGTGTTCGGGTATATCTGCGCGGTGCTGTCCAAGCCAAAAGACAGGATGTAGCCCGCTATGTGGCTGTTGCAAAAGCAAGAATCTTTTGCAACAGCCTTCTTTAATTTCTCAGTAATACCCACCGTATATTTCTCCTCTTTTTTCACGATTATCAGCTTTCGTATTGAAATTTCACTTTGAATTTTCTATAATAAAGATACAAGCATTGCACTGCCAAAATCTGTGCGCATAGAGGAGCTGACGAATATGGATCCCAGACAGACTATAACGGAATATATCAGACCATCTCAGAAACGCAAAACCACCCTGCTGGCGCTGGGCATCCTTGCCTCGGTACTCATAGCTGCCGGTGCCTGCCTTTGTTTTCTCTCATCCCTCAGCACCATCGGTGGAATCGTCCTGCTGATCGGCGTATTTGTTGCCGCTGTGTGGGCTTGCCTATTCCCCGCCTATTCTGCTGCCATGAAGAATATGAAATATACCCTCAGTCGTATTGAGGAGTTGGGGCTGGTTGAAAGCGCCGCTGCCGAGCTGACCGGCGAAGAGAAGTTTGTAGTCTGTGATGACCGCAGCCGTCTTACTCCAAACTTTGCGTTCCGTCATCACGGAGGAGTGGTAGTAACCTACGAAGATATCGTGTGGTTCATGATCTATCCCGGTCGCAGTCAGGATATCGAAATCACTGCTAACATAAAAACCGGTCGTTCTTTCCAGCCGGTTTCTCTGACAAATAAAAACTCTAATTACGATGAAATCCATCGTGCCTATTCATACATATCCGAGCATTGTCCCAACGCAATGGAAGGCTTCAGTACTGAAAACGCAAAAGCCTATCGCGATGCGGTCAAACAGTATAAGGCCACAAAGAAAAAGTAGCTTTCTTAAATCATAATCAGCGTAGCCGCCGGACCAATTATGGTCCGTCA